>URRR01000001.1 GCA_900550365.1 uncultured Prevotella sp.
ATAATCACGGAGGACGTTCAGCTTGAACTCCTCGCTGTACTTCTTTGGACTTTTCCTCATAATGGACACATGTTTTTTATTGTTTCTATATGTGTCAACTTTTTTCAGGACAAGACAACACGCTGACAACAGGAAACCATTTTGCAATGCGCGCACGTTCATGAAGGGCGCACAGGCCGGTAAATCCGCCTGCCGAACGCCATCCGGAGACTTGCGGACATCTTTAACTTACTTGCCAAAATTATCTGCTTTCCTTTCTCTATCAGCGATATTTTTCTTAATTTTGCCACATTATTTAATAACAGGCTGAGGGCCGTCGGCACGCCCGCAGCCTATGATCCGTGTCATGGAAAATAATTAATAACGATAATAAAGAAAATGGAAGACTTGGAAAAAGACGGAGTGCGGCTGCCTGACAACGCGTTCCGTGAACTGAAGGAAGGCGAGCAATACCGCCCCGTAATGGACCCCACAAAGGCTTACCCCGAGGTTAACGGGTGGTCAGTGACGTGGGGCGTGTTGATGACCGTGCTGTTCTCGGCCGCTGCCGCATACCTTGGTCTGCGCGTAGGTCAGGTGTTCGAGGCCGCCATACCTATCGCCATCATCGCCGTAGGAGTGTCAACGGCGGCAAAGCGGCGCAACCCTCTCGGCGAGAACGTCATCATACAGAGCATTGGAGCGTGCTCGGGCGCTGTCGTGGCAGGCGCGATATTCACCCTGCCCGCTATCTACATACTTGAGGATAAGTATCCCGGCATGGGCGCGTCGTTCCTCGAGATATTCCTCAGCTCACTGCTCGGAGGCGTGCTCGGCATACTGTTCCTCATCCCGTTCCGCAAGTATTTCGTCAGCGACATGCACGGAAAGTATCCCTTCCCCGAGGCTACGGCCACGACGCAGGTGCTCGTCAGCGGAGCCAAGGGCGGCAAGCAGGCCAAGCCGCTGCTGCTGGCCGGACTGATAGGCGGTCTGTATGACTTTATCGTGGCTACCTTCGGCTGGTGGAACGAGAACTTCACCACACGCGTGATAGGCCTTGGCGAGACGCTGGCCGACAAGGCCAAGCTCGTGTTCAAGGTGAACACGGGCGCGGCGGTGCTCGGCCTCGGCTACATCGTAGGCCTGAAATACGCCTTCATTATCTGCCTCGGCTCGCTGGCGGTATGGTGGCTTATCGTGCCGATAATGGCCGTACTGTTTGACGGACAGGTGCTCAACCAGTGGGACCCGGCCATAACAACGGCCGTAGGCGACATGTCGCCCGAGCAGATTTTCACGTCTTACGGCAAGTACATCGGCATCGGCGGCATAGCCATGGCCGGCATAATAGGCATCATAAACTCATGGGGCATAATTAAGAACGCCGTCAGCCTGGCGGCACGCGAGATGCGCGGAGGCAAGAACGACGGCAAGAAGGTGCTGCGCACACAGCGCGACATACCGTTTAAGATTATCGCCTTAGGCGCCATTGTTACGCTCGTGGTCACCTTCCTGTTCTTCTGGTTCGGCGTAATGCAGGGCAACATCCTCTTCGCCGCCGTCGGAATACTGCTCGTTGCGGTGATAGCCTTTCTCTTTACGACCGTGGCCGCCAACGCTATTGCCATCGTAGGAAGCAACCCTGTATCGGGTATGACGCTGATGACGCTCATCCTCGCCTCCGTCGTTATGGTGGCCGTAGGCCTTAAAGGCACTGGAGGCATGGTGGCGGCGCTCATAATGGGCGGCGTGGTCTGCACCGCACTGTCAATGGCCGGAGCGTTCGTGACCGACCTGAAGATAGGTTACTGGCTCGGCACTACGCCCAAGAAGCAGGAGACTTGGAAGTTTCTCGGCACACTGGTTTCGGCTGCCACCGTGGGCGGAGTTATGATATTGCTCGACAAGACATACGGTTTCGCCAGCGGACAGCTTGCCGCTCCGCAGGCCAACGCCATGGCGGCGGTAATCGACCCGCTGATGAACGGTGTGGGCGCGCCCTGGATTCTCTACGGCATCGGCGCCCTGATAGCAATCATTCTGACATGGCTGAAGGTTCCGGCACTGGCTTTCGCCCTCGGCATGTTTATCCCAATAGAGCTTAACATTCCGCTGCTCGTGGGCGGAGCGATTAACTGGTACGTTACAAGCCGCTCAAAGAACGCTGAAGAGAACAAGGAACGCGGCGAGAAAGGCACGCTCATCGCCAGCGGACTTATTGCCGGAGGAGCGCTCATGGGAGTAGTAAGCGCGCTGCTGCGCTTCGCTGACGTAAACCTTGTCAACGCCGAGTGGCTGGCCAATCCGCTGTCGCAGGTATGCGCGCTCGTGGCTTACGCCCTGCTGATAACTTACTTCATAAAGGCCACGAAGGTAAAATAAACCGTAAGGTCAACGGCCTTACATTATATAATAAATGATTAAGGCGGAAAAGAAAGGCTTGTATCAGCCATTTCTTTTCCGCCTTAACTGTATGCAGTCCGCGACTTCCGCGGTTATGCGTCGATGTTTGCGTAGGTGGCGTTCTGCTCTATAAACTGGCGGCGAGGCTCCACATCGTCGCCCATGAGCATTGAGAATATCTCGTCGGCCTCGGCCGCATTCTCTATCGTTACCTGCTTAAGGAGGCGCGTCTCGGGGTTCATCGTGGTGTCCCAGAGCTGCTCCGGATTCATCTCTCCAAGACCTTTGTAACGCTGGGTATGGATGTTCTTGCCGTCTTCCTCGCCGTTTCCGTACTTGTCGAGGAACGCCTGGCGCTGCTGGTCAGTGTAGCAGTACTCCTTGACCTTGTTCTTATACGTGCAGAGGTAAAGCGGCGGAGTGGCGATATACAAGTGGCCTTCCTGTATTACCTTAGGCATGAAGCGGTAGAAGAGCGTCATTATCAGTGTGTCGATGTGTGAGCCATCGACGTCGGCGTCGGTCATGATGATGATTTTATCGTAACGCAGCTTGTCGATGTTTGCCTCCTTGTCGTCCTCGCCGTCAACGCCGAAGCGCACGCCGATACTCTGGATGATGTTCATTACCGACTCACTCTCGAACACCTTGTGCCACATCACCTTCTCAACGTTCAGGATTTTACCGCGCAGAGGCAGCACTGCCTGAGTGAAGCGGTTACGTCCCTGCTTTGCAGAACCGCCCGCAGAGTCACCCTCGACAAGGAAGATTTCACACTCTTTAGGGTCTTTGTTAGAGCAGTCGGCCAGCTTTCCGGGCAGTCCGCCGCCGCTCATGGGGTTCTTGCGCTGCACGCTTTCACGGGCCTTACGCGCCGCGATACGCGCCGTAGCGGCAAGGATGACCTTGTCGCAAATCATCTTGGCCTCTTTCGGATGTTCCTCGAGATAATACGTCAGAGCCTCTGATACGGCCTGGCGCACGGCTCCCGTAACCTCATTGTTGCCCAGCTTGGTCTTTGTCTGACCCTCAAACTGAGGCTCGGCAACCTTGATTGAGATGACGGCCGTCAGTCCCTCACGGAAGTCCTCACCGGCAATCTCTATCTTGGCCTTCTCTATCTGCTTAGAGATAGCGGGGTCGTTGTCGGCGTACTTCTTTAGAGTTGAGGTCAGCGCCATGCGGAATCCTATAAGGTGAGTACCTCCTTCAATGGTGTTGATATTGTTGACGTAAGAGTGGATGTTCTCTGAATAGTCAGTGTTATACATTATCGCGACCTCGATTGGTATGCCCTGCTTCTCGGTCTTCAGGTAGATTACGTCGTCAAACAGGTGAGTACGGTGACGGTCAATGTATCTTACAAACTCTTTCAGACCGTCAACGGCATGGAACACTTCCTGCTTTGTCTTGCCTTCCTCATCGGGACGGAGGTCGGTAAGGGTTATTTTTATGCCGGCGTTAAGGTATGCCAATTCGCGCATACGCTTCGCAATGATGTCGTATCTGTAAACCGTCGTGGTGAAGATGGTGGGGTCCGGCCAGAACTGCTGGCGTGTTCCGCGCAGCTCGGTCTCGCCTACTATCTTGACGGGGTAAAGCGGCTTGCCCTTCTCATACTCCTGCTGGTATATCTTTCCGTCACGGAACACCTGTGAGAGCATGTGTGTTGACAGGGCATTGACGCATGACACGCCGACGCCATGAAGTCCTCCGGACACTTTATATGAGCCTTTATCAAACTTACCTCCGGCGTGGAGCACGGTCATTACGACCTCAAGGGCCGACTTGTGCAGTTTCTTGTGCTCGTCAACGGGTATGCCTCGGCCGTTGTCCTGCACGGTTATTGAGTTGTCTTCGTTTATTGTTACCTCTATATGTGTACAGTAACCGGCCATCGCCTCGTCGATAGAGTTGTCGACGGTCTCGTTGACCAGGTGGTGAAGTCCTTTCTCGCTGATGTCTCCAATGTACATCGCAGGGCGCTTGCGCACTGCCTCAAGGCCTTCAAGCACCTGGATGTTACTGGCTGAATAATTGCTTTCGTTCACTTGATTTTCTGCCATCTTCAGTAATGATTATATTAGCGTGCAAAGATACTAAAAAAAAACTGTATGGCGAAATTTTAAATCTTAAATTCTATTTAGGGAGTAGTTAGAGGAGTTAAAGAAGTTATCACTCGCTACGCTCGTTAGAAGTTAAAGCCAAATGCCTTGTCAGCAGACAAGAGACAAGCAGACAAGCAGACAAAGAGATATGCTTAAGAAATTAAGAATTAAGAAAAATAATAGGACTAATAGGACAAATATGGCAAATAATGGACTAAGCATATTTTCTTAACTCTTAATTCTTCATTCTTAACTAAATTTGCCCTTCTGTAACTGCCTGATAATCAAGGGCGTTGCAAAAGGCCGTCTTTTACACGCTAAAAGGCCGTCTTTTACACGCTAAAAGGCCACCTTTTGCAGCGCGAAAGGTGGCCTTTTGGAACGTCATTTGCCGTCTTTTGTTTATTCAACGACTATCATCGTCCAGTATTTCAGCGACGGGAGGGTGAACGTAACGGTGCCTCCGGCCTGCGTGAAGGGCAGTTCCTGTACGGCTCCGCCGAGCGAATCGGGCGATGCCACCCATATTCTGTTGACCTTAGTCGTGGCCTTCAGGCGCAGCGGCAGGTTCTCGACGAGGCGCGGCTCGGGCATGGTGCCCTGCATGTCACGCCAGCTCAGGTTGTCGGCGTCAATGAAATTAAGCAGATGTACCACCTTCTTGTCGCCCACCTGGCGTGCGAACGACGTTACGCTGCCCAATGCCGGCGGCCACGCTGCCACCTCAACATCGCCTCCGGAGGTGATGCCGGCCTCGGTAACGGTGCCTCCGCCGCGCAGCAGATTCTGGTATGCGGTAAGGAAGTCATAGTATCTTACAATGGCGTCGCGCAGCTCCTGGCTCATCGCCAGACTGTTGTTAGGGAAGTATTCACGGCAGAGCATGTGGTCACCAAGCTCAAGGTGTGAGCCGCCGAGGGCGAACATCACGGCGTCGGTAAGCAATACGCCCGGAGTATTGAACTCGCCCTGCTCCTTGCCGTAGTTCATGTATGCCGCGAAGACGGTCTGGAGGTTGTGCCGCCCGTAAAGGTCGTTGTCACGGATTACGTTATACAGGTCGCTGAACTGGCTCTCGCTGTCCCACATCTCGTTGTAAAGGAAGTCAACGTTGCCCGTCAGCGCAATAGAATAAGTGCCGTAACCGCTCACCGCGTTCATTACAAGGCGCTTGTCGGGGTGGCGCTCTTTCATCGCGTCAATGAACGAGGTGAAGCCCCGCTGCAGGTTGGCCTTGCCGCCGTCGTAGGTGTAGCGGTCGCCACGGTTGCCCAACTGGTCAATCTGATAGCCGTCAAAGTCGAAGGTGGCGTACACGTCGTCGTTCCTGTCGGCTATGTACTGCTGCCACTCCTGGTTAGCCGGGTCAATCAGGTCGATGTCGCTTTTCCACGTGTCGGGCAGGTCGTGCTTGTCGCGTGTGGTGTGCTTGGTGTCGGTGAAGATGTACCATTCGTCCTTAACTCCGTCTGCGGCAGCGTCAGAGAGGGCGCCGTAGCACAGGTTGTAGAACATCGTCTTCATGCCGTAAGCATGCTGCACATCAATGTATTTCCTTATTACCGAGGCATAAACGTCGCGGTTGGCAATATCCTTGTACACCTCCAGAGGTTGCTCGCGCGTGCCGCCGAGGGGCCAGTGGTGCTTGTTGTGCCAGTCCTGGAACTGTACTCCGTTGATATGGCAGCGGTTGAGGAACGCCATCTCCTGCTCTATCACGCCGTCAACGGTCTTCGACGCGTCAAACGTTGCAACGAAACCGTAGCGCGGAAAGCGGGTCCAGTCGCTCGAAACGTCAACGCCCACGGTGCCGAGCACAGTCTCCGAGCCGTCAGCCTCGCTGCGGTAAATGTCTACGAGATAGCCGGTGAAGTCGGTCTCAGGCGCCGTCCACGTCCATGAAGCGCCGCTTAGCGGCTGCTCGCTTATCACCTCGGCCTGGCTGCGGTAGCGCACCTTGGCGTCTCCCGGCACGCTGCCCGTAACGGTAAAGGTCACCGTCTCGCCGGGCTTATAGCATGCCTTGTCGGTAGATATGTCGAGGTTAAGGCCGTCGTTGACCTGCACCACCTCGGTAACTCCTCCCGTAATGTCCGGCTCAGGAGCAGCCGTCACATTGTCGTCGTCACTGCATGCCCATACGGCCAGCAGCATAACGACTGAATAAATATATTTTCTCATCATATAGTTGCTTTTTTGAGACTCAGCCGGAGCTGCGGAGAGAGCCTGCCGCCCTGCTTCCGCCGACCCGCGGCTGAGCCTGTATTGTCATTTCATTGTTTCTTAATAGTTACGGTCTCGGTAAGCTGATTGAGGGTGATTGTGTACGTGCCGGCCTCGGCTATGCGCCATTTCTGGTCGATGTCGTTCACGTTCACGTCGAGATATTGCGCCTTCAGATAGTCGTCAGACTTGTTTATGAAGAGCATCTTCTCCTCCGAGCCCGTGGGCGCGGCACCGTTCACGGCAGCCATAAACCATGCTCCGTTCCAACTGCCGTCCCTGTCGCAGGTGAACTTCAGCTCGCCCGTGTTGAGCGTTCCGGTCCATGTCATCACGTATGGGTTGGATGCGTCTTTCGTCATCGGTGCCGCATCGTCGAGCGACCAGCCTCCGGGAGTGGCGTCGCCAACCAGCCAGATAGTCTCATAAGGCGTGAACTCACGCATCAGCATGCGCTCCTTGCCCGCACGGATGTCAACGCATATCTTGTAGGCACGGCCTGTCTCGTCGGCATTGAGATACCACTTGTTGTCGGGATCGAAGCCTTGTATGAATTCCATTGACGTATCGGTATAGGGCGCGTTGGGCTGGGTTGCCTTGTACATGTTCTCGTAACTGCGGCTCATCGTGCCGAACTTGAATTCCTTGCCGACGTTGAACTCACGGCCGTAACGGAAGAGGAACGGGTCAAGCGGGTCTTGGGTCATCTCATCAAAGCCCCATCCGTTCTCGTCGCCGACGAAGTAAAGATGGTCGTAAGCAGGCTTAATGCCGTCTGACTTGACGCTCGCAGCCTCACCGGTGAGCAGGTTTACCGTCACGGCATAGGCATGGTCTTCGGTTATCTCGAACAGGTTGTCAGGCTCGTCGGCAGAGGTACGCAATACAAGTTCACCGTTTTCACCGCGGTTATAAGAAGGAAGCTCAGAGCCGAGAGTGGTTATGAACTTGTACGTTCCGGCCTTCAGGTCGCCCGTATAGGTAAACTCGCCGTTGTCGGTACGGGTCATCTCGGTCGCGAGCCACAGGTCAGTACCGCCTTCGGTGGCTGTTCCTGTAATATAAAGGGTGGTTGAAACGGGCTCATAAGCTGTCACTGAGAATGTTGTTTCGGCAGTCTGCACGTCTTCAGTACCGGCCACCGTAGCCGTGATGCGGGCCTCAACGTCGTAATGATTGTCGGCCTTCACGCCGAAACTGGTTCTCAGCAAGTTGTTAAGCTGTTCCTGAGTGGCGGTCCAGGTGTATTCCTGAGTAACGTTCTCAACCGCCACATACGGCGAGGCAAAGCCTGTTCCGGCCTCAGCCAGCTCCAAAGTATAGCTTATCCGGTTGCCCGTGCCGTGGTTGGTGCCTGATGTCCATGTCAGCGTTACGCCCGTATCATTGCGCGTCAGCTCGGCTAAAGTGATGTCAGAGGCGTCAGCCGACAGCGCAAGTTCGGTGTTGCCCTTGTCCAACTGGGCGTAGTCGTCGTCCACGCAGGAGCCTAAGCCCAGGCATCCCAGCATGAAGACAAGTGTTGAAAATATATGTTTTTTCATTTTGTCAGTATTAAGTTAAACGATTAATAACCGGGATTCTGCGTCATCAAGGGGTTCGCGTCAATCTCCGTCTGCGGTATCGGGAAGAGCAGACGGTTCTTGGTGGCGTTGGCCTTGCCTATGCTGTGCAGGAAGTTTACGGCGTAGTCGCCGTGCTCAAGACGTATCATGTCAAACCAGCGGTGCCCCTCAAAGGCCAGCTCAATGCGTCTCTCGTGGATTATCTTCTCACGCATCTCAGCCTGAGTGAGACCCGACACGTCGGGCAGTCCGGCTCTTTCGCGTACTATGTTGAGCGGAGCTGCGGCCTCATCAGTAAGCCCCTGCTCGTTAAGAGCCTCTGCCTCCATAAGCAACACGTCGGCATAACGGTAGACAACGAAGTTCGCGGGAGAGGTGTTATACTCAGGAGATACTGACTTGGGGACAAGGAACTTACGCACGTTATAGCCCGTGTTAGAGTATGTGCTGCTGTATTCCTTGCCGTCGAAGGGCGGACATCCCTGGTATAGAATGGTCATATCCTTGCGCAGGTCGCCCTCTTCATACTGGTCAACGAACTCCTGTGTGGGCAGGTTCCAACCGTAACTGCCGGCCACGAAGTCAGAGTTACGCGGGCCCATGAACGTTGACAGCCATGAAGACTGCGGGTTGTTGCCCCAGAAGTCGTACTCTGTGTCACCGCTGTACTGCACCTCAAACAGCGACTCAGGCCCGTTGTTGACGGTCGCGTCGAAGTTAGTCTCATAGCTGTACTGCGTCAGATCATAACCCATCGCAGTTATCTCACGGCACAGGTCAACAACATCAGCATAATAATCCTTGTTGTCCGGCGCGAGCGTAAGATAGATGTCGGCCATCATTGCGAGAGCAGCCTCACGGCAGGCGCGGCCCTTATCGTCGTCAGAATAGTCGGCCTTGGCAGGCAGACGGTCAATAGCTTCCTGGCAATCCTTGATTATCTGGTCATAGACTTCTTCCTTCGTGTTGCGCGCTATGGCCGTAGACTCGCCCGGATTGAAAGGTTCGAGACGGAGAGGAACGCCTCCGAAAAGCCTTACAAGCACGAAGTAATAATGCGCACGAAGGAAATATGCCTCGCCGAGGCTCTGGCTACGAATCTCGTCAGACAGTCCCGAAGCACTCATAAGATTCTGTATGACAGTGTTACACTGGCCTATGCCCACCCACGGAGAGCGCCAGAGATACAGCGCCATGGCGTTGTCGGTCTGCGTGATGAAGCTGGCTGCCTGGACGGTTTCAAGTCCGTCGGTACCGCCTCCGGCACCGACCTCGCTGTTGCCGGCCACGATGTCGAGCGTCCAGATACGCTGGTTATACATGTTTGAAGACTGAAGCGTGCGGTAACAGCCCAGCGTCAGCGCCTTGGCTATGTCGTCGGTCATGGTTGTCTCAGGGTCAAGCGTATTATGCGGAGACAGGTCGAGGAAGTCTGAGCACGACGACATGACCACCGCCGTGATACCCGTCAATATGATGTTTCTTATCGTTTTCATTGTCGTTGAAGGTTTAGAAGTTAAAGTTCAGGCCGAAGCTGAATGTCCGTGAGATAGGATAACGCGAGCTGTCGATGCCGTTGATGTCAACCTCGGGGTCGAAACCGGAGTATGAAGTGATTGTAGCGACATTCTCGCAAGAGAACGACAGGCGCAGGCCCTGCACTCCGATGCGTGCCAGCCACTTGTCGGGCACGTTGTAAGCCAGGGTTATGTTCTTGAGGCGCAGGTATGAGCCGTCCTCCACAAAACGGTCAGACACGCGGTTGTTGCCGTTCGGGTCGCCGTAGACCGCACGCGGCATGCTGTTGCTTGTACCCTCGCCGGTCCAGCGGTTGAGCACGTCGGTAGTCTGGTTATATGCCGCCGACATGCCCGTAAGGTCAATGTTGTTGGCGTTGAAAATCTTGTTACCGGCAACGCCCTGCAAGTAGATTGACAGCTCGAAGCCCTTGTAAGTCAGGCGGTTGTTCATTGAGAACATCCATGTAGGATTAGGATTGCCCAGCACGGTGCGGTCATCGTCGTTAATTACGCCGTCGTTGTTAAGGTCGCGGAAGCGTATGTCGCCCGGCTCGGCGCCTGCCTGTATGGCGTGGTCGTTGACCTCCTGCTGGTTCTGGAATATTCCGTCAGTGACGTATCCGTAGAAAACGTTGATAGGATAACCGTTGGCCAGCATGGTGACATACGAGTTGTTAATCTGGTTGATGTAGTAAGGCACGTCGCTGTTGAGGTCTTTTATCTTGTTGCGGTTGTACGTTGCGGTGAGGTCAGTCTCCCAGCGCAGGGGCTTCTCGATGTTCACCGTGTGCAGACTCAGCTCAAATCCCTTGTTGCTTACGCGTCCGGCGTTGGTGTAAGTGGTTGAAGTATCCTCGAAACCGGAGGTAATCGGGATTGACGCCTTCACGAGCATGTCGCGCGTTTCCTTAATATATGCGTCGAGAGAGAGCACCACGCGCGAGCGCCACAGTGACAGGTCCACACCTATATTGGTCTGTGCCACCTCCTCCCAGTGGATGTACGGGTTGGCGAGAGCAGCCGAATAGAGTGCAGTCTGGTTGTTTCCGGCGATGCCGAGAGGATAGACACTGGTGTTATACTGAGCCAGATAGCCATAGTTGCTGACGCTTGCCTGGCTACCCGTAACGCCGTAACCTACGCGCAGCTTGAGGTCATCGACAATAGTGTTCTTGGGGAACCACTTCTCTTCTGACATACGCCATGCCACTGAAACAGAGGGGAACGTACCCCAACGGTTCTTCGGACCGAAGCGGCTTGAGCCGTCGCGGCGCACCGTTGCGGTAAGGAGGTAACGGTTCTTATAACTGTAATTGAAGCGGGCCATGTACGAGAGGAGTGCCCACTCGGTCATGTTGCCGAGGATAGAGTACATCTCCTGGCCGTTGTCAAACTCGTGAACGTTGTCAAACTGGAACACGTTCTTCTGGGCGTTGTAGTAGTCATAGTCGTTCCATTGTGCCGACATACCGGCCATTACGCTTATTGTATGGGCGTCGGCAATGGTGTAATCAAAGAGGAAATAGTTATCCCAGAGGTATGTGAACGACTTGTTCGTGCTCTTGTACCTTGAGCTTTGCTCCACGGGAGTAGGCTTCCAGGGATACGCGGGAGTGAAACTGTCGTCGAACCAGAACTTCGCATCGTAGCCGAACGTGCTGCGGAACTTGAGCCACTTGGCAAAACTTATCTCGGCCGTGATGTTGGCCAGGAAGTTGTATCCGTTGGTCTTGCTGGTGTTCAGCTCGGTTGTGCCGATAGGGTTACGCGTGCTTCCGTACCACATGGCGTTGCCCTCAGGACCGCTCCATGAGCCGTCGGCCTCCTTGACGGGGAACACCGGCAGAGCCTTCATCGCGTCGCCGATGCTGTAACTGCCCTGTTTCTTCTCGTCGGCACTGAACGTAAGGTTGTTGGAGAACTTCAGCCACTTGGTAACCTGGGCGTCGGTGTTGGCCTGGAAGGTGAAACGGCGGTAGCCTACGCTGCGCACAATGCCTGACTGGTCGAGGAAACCGCCGGATATATAATAATGAGACTTCTCGTTGCCGCCCGAATAACTTACGGTGTAATTCTGCATAATGCCGGTGCGGAGCAGCTCGTCGAGCCAGTCGGTGCCGGCTCCGAGGCTTGCCGGGTCAGCAAACTCGGGATTGGGAGTGTTGCCGCTGTTGAGCATCATGTCGTTGCTCAGCTCGGCGTATTGTGACGCATTGAGCAGGTCGGGCACGTTCGTGGCGTTCTGTATCGACACGTTTGCCGACACCGAGAGGGTGCTCTTGCCTTCTTTTCCGCGCTTGGTGGTAATCATCACCACGCCGTTGGCACCGCGCGAGCCGTAGATTGCCGTGGCCGAAGCGTCTTTTAAAACGTCAAGGCGGTCAACGTCGGCCATGTTGATGGCGTTAAGTCCGAGGTCGGTGGGCACTCCGTCGATTACCACGAGGGGGTCGCAGTTGTTGATAGAGCCGAGTCCGCGGATCTTCACGGTAACGTTGTCACCGGGCTTTCCGGCGTCGACAATCTGCACGCCAGAGATTTTTCCCTGTATGGCCTGACCGATGTTGTTCACCGAATTGTTGTTGATGTCATCTGAACCGAGCGACGCCACCGAGCCGGTAAGGTCGCTCTTGCGCATCGTACCGTAACCTATGACGACAAGCTCGTCAAGAGTGGCGTTGTCTTCCTTCAGCACTATGTCTATCGTGCTGCGCCCGTTTACGGGCACATCCTGCGCGGCAAAACCGATATAGGTAACCTGCAGGGTAGCGTCTGCCGGCGCGTTGATGGTGAAGCGTCCGTCAAGGTCGGTTATGGCGGCGCTCTTCGCGTCGCCGTTCTTCACCTTCACGGTGGCGCCGATGACGGTCTCACCCTTCTCATCGGTCACGGTTCCGCTCACCTTCAACTGCTGTGCCAGGGCCGACATCGGGAAAACTATCCCGAGGATGACGGCCGTCAGCAGCGCTGTCAATGTTCTGTTTAATCCGTTCATGTGTTTTTTGTTTAAGGGTTATAGTTATTTTATGATTATTCTGAATATTAAATCAACCGATGAAGTTACCGGCTGAGAAGCCGTTCTGGGCCTCGCCGCACAGCGGTTTTCAGCCGCCTTGTAACTTCCTGATTATCAATGGCTTTGCAAAAGGCCGTCTTTTGGCCGGTAAAAGGCCGTCTTTCAGCGTGCAAAAGACGGCCTTTTGCAACGCGGTTTGCCGTCAACCGCAAGACAGGGCGTCACCGCCCCGCCTGCGGAGGGTAATCGGGCTTAGAGGTTTTTCAGTCCTTTGGTGTCGGCCTTGTCCTTCACCTCGAATATGCTTATGGCATATCCGCCGCCCTCAACGGCGCGCAGGGTGAGCCTGGTCTTGGCCGTAACAACGCCTTTGGTTATCGTGTACGACGCCGGATTGGTCTTATAGTCGGCGTCCTTGCCGTCGGCATATATCGTCGCGATGTACTTCTTGCCCGGCTCGAGGAAGTCGAGCTTCAGCTTCGAGGTGTGCTCGCGCTGGCCTGCCACGCTGCCTACAAACCAGTTGCCCGTGCCTTTGGCCTTGCGCGCAACGGTTACATAATATCCCGGCTCGGCCTCAAGATAGCGTGAGTCGTCCCAGTCAACGGCCACATCCTTGATAAACTGGAAGGCGTCCATGTGCTTCTCGTAGTTCTCGGGCAGGTCGGCCGCCATCTGCAGCGGGCTGTACATGGTGCAGTAGAGGGCCAGCTGGTTGGCTATAGTTGCGTTGGCGTGAGAGTGGTTGTTAGGATTTATTTTCTCGATGTCCATCTCGAATATGCCCGGAGTATAGTCCATGGGGCCTCCCTTGAGGCGTGTGAACGGCAGCACGGTAACATGCATGGTCTTGCTTCCGCCGAAAGCCTGATACTCTGTGCCGCGTGCGCTCTCGTTGCCCACGAGATTAGGGTATGTACGGCATAGTCCGGTGGGGCGCACGGCCTCGTGTCCGTTGACCATGATGTGGTGCTTAGCGGCCTCTTTTACGGCGTACAGATAGTGGTTGTTCATCCACTGGCCGTAGTGATGCTCGCCCTTCGGCAGCATGTTGCCTACGTATCCGCTCTTCACGGCGTCGTAACCGTACTTGTTCATCAGCGTGTATGCGGCCTCCATGTGGCGCTCGTAGTTGCGTGTAGAGCCTGAGGTCTCGTGGTGCATCATGAGCTTGATGCCCTTTGAATGCGCGTAGTCGTTGAGCGCCTTTATGTCGAAGTCGGGATAAGGGGTTACGAAGTCGAAGACGTAATCCTTCTGATGGCCGAACCAGTCTTCCCAGCCTACGTTCCAGCCTTCCACCAGCACCTCGTCAAAGCCGTGCTTCGAGGCGAAGTCGATGTAGCGTCTTACGTTGGCGTTGTTGGCTCCGTGAGTGCCGTTGGGCTTCATCTTGGCGTAGTCAATGCTGTCAAGCTTCACTGAAGGCAGCTCGTTGGTGTATGACCATGAGCTTTTTCCGGTGATCATCTCCCACCATACGCCCATGTATTTAACGGGGCGAATCCATGACGTGTCTTCCAGCTTGCACGGCTCGTTGAGGTTAAGCGTCAGCTTTGAGGCCAGTATGCGGCGCGCGTCGTCAGACACTTCGATGGTGCGCCAGGGTGACTTGCAGGGCGTCTGCATGTCGCCTTTGTCGCCCACTGCATCGGGAGTGAGCCATGACTCGAACGTCATTGTCTTGTCATTGAGGTTGAGGTGCATGCACGAATAGTCTACAAGGGCTGCCTCGTGGATGTTGATGTACAGGCCGTCGGCGGTTTTCATCTGTAAGGATGTCTGCACGCCGGTTCTCGAGAACTGTGTCTGCGACGCGTTGTCAGTGACGGCGGCGTCGTGCAGCGCGCCTATCTCTGACAGCTTTGACTCGGTATAGTCGTACTCCTGGGTGTCATAGTCGCCGGGTATCCACCACGCCGTATGGTCTCCGGTCATGGCAAACTGGGTGCGCTCTTCCTTTATCGTGAAGTAAACAAGATTCTTCTGCTGGGGGAACTCGTAGCGGAAGCCTACGCCGTCGTCATACACGCGGAACCTGATGTTCATCTTTCGGTCGGTAGATGTCTGGCGCAGCTGTGCCACGTATTCGTTATAATGGTTGCGTATCTGGCTGACCTCGCCCCACACGGGACGCCATGTCTCGTCGAAAGTGGATGTCGACGTGCCGTCAATCACAAATCCGTCCATAAGGTTTTCAGTGTTTTTCAGCTCTAATCCGAGGCGGCTGTCGTTCACCGCCGGACGGCCCTTGTACTTCACATTATACACAGGCACGCCGTTGTCGAGCCTGAACTCTACGGCAATGTTTCCGTCGGGAGACTTCACCGTGTCGGCGTTCGCCGTTACAGAGACCGTCAGCAGGCATGCCGCCAGGGCCTTCAGTCGGTTAAGGTAATTTCTTTTCATTTTCTGTTATGTTTAGGGTTAATATTCTGCCACATGAAATCTATATTCGCCTAAGCTAAAGTTCTTGTTGCAAAATTAAACAAAACGTAATCCCGTTTTTCGGAATTTCTCTGAAAAAGTAGTGTTTTTCAATCTCGTATTTTTCATAAAATATTGAACATCAGGCATTTACCTCAAACGCCAGAGCATTAAAAAAGTAGGGCGTTTGAACGCCCCACTTGTATCATTTTTATTATTCTCAAGCTTAATGCAAGGCTCATCCTGCGCCCTTGCATCTATATTTCGGGAGGTAATGGCTTTTACTTCTGCTTGTCATCCTCCACCACTCCAATCTTCATCACTTCGTCATCAAACTTGTCGCGGTCACATGCCGCCCCGTTGCGGAACTTCACACGGTAGTTGTATATCGTCGTAACGGAATAGCGGAGGAAGTGGGCTATCTTGGTGCTGCTGCTTATTCCCAACCTGATTAACGCGAAGATGCGCAGCTCGGTGTTAAGTTTCTCGCCGGGTTTGAGGTGAGTCCGGAACTCCGGTTGCAGCAGACTGTTGAAATCTTCGACGAAATTCGGAAACAGTTTGAGGAACGAATCGTCAAAATGAGCATAGAAATCCTTCAGCTCGTTGTCAATGAATGATGTCGAACGGATTTCGTCATACAGGTCGGTTGCCTTGCCTTTTGACGCTACTTTCTGCAGATGCTTGCGGTATCTGTCCATTTTCTCGATGTACAGCGAGCACTGATCAATGTAATGGGCGATGTACTCTTCCTTTATACGTGAGCTCTCGGCAAGTTCGCGGTTGGCCTCTTTCAGACGCACGTTGGCCTCCTGAGCCAGCTTCTGGGCAGCCGAAACCTTGCGCATCTGCTTCTTGATGAGCAGAATGGCAATGGCAAGAAACAGCGTAAGAAGAATGATGAAAACGAGCGAAAAGACAATAAGCCGCCGCTGACGGTCGAGCTTATGGTGATAAGCATGGTTGATTATGGGGAACGCTTTCTGCACTTCGTATATGCGCCAGAGCGAGTTACAGGCCGCGGCATCGTTCATGCAGCGGGTCATGTAGGTATAGGCGCGGTCAACATCGCCCTCATTATAAAGCAGTACGGCAAGCATACGCAACGACGTATATTCACGTATGCCCGACTTAAGGTCGTTGATTGCCGACATAATAAGGTGTCTTTTCTCATTCTCAACGTCACCCTTTCCGGCGTAAGACATGGCCAACGAATAATCGAGCAGTGCTTTCTCGTGTATGCCTTTGTACTCCGGATAAGCGTCTTTAAGCATCTTTATCGCTTCATCATAGCGGTTATAAACATTGTACTTGTCGGCTTTTACTATCAAGTAATTAAACGTTCCGGGAGTATTTACCAATAAGATAGAGTCACGGTATTTGTCAGTCATCTCGAGATAGCGTTTTTTCGCGGCCTCATTGCTGCAGTTATCGGCCATAAGTCCGTAAATTATGCGGTAAACATGGTAGTAATACTCGATCTGATAAACGGTCATTCCTACCTTATCCACCTTGTCAATAAGGTCCAGAGCCTCCTTGTACATGCCCTGAACGCCGCTCATCTCGGCCATGTTCATGTATGCGTCAGACATATACTCATGCCTGCCTATGCGCCTGGCCACAGCCAGTTTCTCATTGGCAAAGTACAAGGCAGAGTCAATATCAAACGATCTGTAAGCCTCTCTGAGCTTTCCTATTATCTCATAACGCTGCTCATCGGTGCGGGCTTGTGCCAGACTGGCCTTCAGACTGTTGATTCCGGCCTGCGTCATGGCGGTGTATTTACGGCCGTCGGCAAGCGTGCGGTCAAGCTCTTCAAGCAGTGATGCCGTATCCTTTGCGCTTACCTGCATGGCAAAGGCAAGCACAATGACTGTCAGGAAAAAGCTTATTATCTTCATCTTGCCGGTGTATATTGGTTAAAGTTGTATTTCATAGTCAAACTGGATATCTCAGGATATCAGCGCAAAAATAACTAAATTCGCTGTCATCAGCAAACTTTTAGTGTTAATAAGGCAACATTTAATTATTATGTAAAGCCTCAACCGCTACATAAAACGCGCCCGTGCAGGAGGCAACCGGCAGCCTTCTGCCACCGGACAATTGCCTTCTGCACGGACATCGCAGTATAAAAAAGACCGCAGCCCCACTTGAATAAGGCTGCGATCACTTAGTTGTCGTCTCTTATTTATAATTTACTTTATCCAAGTTTGTTGATGTGACAAGCTAAGCTTGACTTCAGGTTAGAAGCCTTGTTCTTGTGGATAAGGTTAGTCTTAGCCAACTTGTCCAGCATCTTCTGAACGCTCGGATAGAGCTTCAGAGCCTCTTCCTTGTCTGTCATAGCGCGCAGCTTGCGGACAGCATTACGCATTGTCTTTGCATAATATTTATTGTGCAATGTCCTTTTCTTGTCCTGACGGATTCTCTTAACTGATGATTTGTGGTTTGCCATCTCTATTTATATAATACCGTTTTTTGTTTTTGTTGTAGTCCCTAGGAGAGTCGAACTCCTCTTTAGAGAATGAAAATCTCTCGTCCTAGCCGATAGACGAAGGGACCATCGTTACGATTTTGCGGTGCAAAGGTAGGGGTTTTATTTCATTTCACCAAACTTTTTTCAATATTTTTCCTGTTTATCACTCAAAAATATGTATTTTTGCATCATGCTCGTAAAAACAAAGGCCATTGTGCTTCATTCTTTCAAGTACGGCGAATCGAAACTTATCGTCGAGCTGCTTACCGCGGAATACGGCCGCCAAGGGTGTATTGCCACCGTAGACAAGTCGCCAAGAGGCAAGCTGAAGAAGCAGTATTTCCAGCCTTTGACAATTCTTGAGACCATTATCGACATGCGCCAGCGTGTCCGCCTGCAGCGGCTGAAAGAGGCACGGGTGGCCGTTCCGTTCATTTCCATACCCTTCAATCCGCTAAAATTATCTATTTCCTTGTTCTCCGCCGAGTTCCTTAGATATGCCACAAGACAGGAACTGGCCGACGAACTGACATATGCCTATGTGGAGAACAGCATCCTCTGGCTTGACGGATGCAGCGGTCACTTTGCCAATTTTCATCTTGTTTTCATGATGCGCCTGACCAGATTCTTGGGCTTCTACCCCAACCTTGAAGGCTATTCGCCCGGTTGCCGCTTCGACCTGAGAGCCAGTTGTTTCCGCACCGACGTGCCTCTGCACAACGACTGCCTGCCACCTGACGAGGCTGAGAAGATGAGCCTGCTGCTGAGAATGAACTATCCAACGATGCACCTGTACAAGATGACGCGCACCGAACGCAACCGCATGGCTGACGTCATCCTGCGTTATTACCAGATACACATACCTGATTTTCCTGAACTCAAGTCGCTGCCGGTGCTCAAAGAGCTGTTCGGCGGCGACTGAGCCGCGCCCACCTTATTATATACAGGCAGCCTTCACGCGCTTACGTGAAGACTGCCTGCCGTTTATTTATCATCCTCAGCCAGCGAGAAGTCAAGCTGGCGTTTCTCCACATTAGCCTTTGCCACGACTATGCGGACGGGGTCTCCCAACTGATATTTATGCCTGTGACGGCGGCCAATGAGGCAATAGTTACGCTCATCAAAGTCGTAGTAATCATCGTCAAGGTCGTGCATGGGCACCATGCCCTCACAATGGTTCTCGTCAATCTCGCAATATATGCCGTAAGACGTTATGCCGCTGATGTGAGCGTCATACGTGTTGCCGATTTTGTCGGCCATGTATTCCACCATTTTATACTTTATCGAGTCGCGCTCGGCGTTCTGGGCGATAATCTCCATGTCGCTCGAATGCTCGCACAGCTCCTCATAGTATTCCTTGTTGGCGCTGCGTCCGCCGTTCTGATAGCGGGTCAGCAGGCGGTGCACCATTGTGTCGGGATAGCGGCGGATAGGACTGGTGAAGTGGGTGTAATAGTCGAACGCCAGTCCGTAATGCCCTATGTTATGCACGCTGTACTTGGCCTTCATCATTGCCCTCAGCGCCACGCTCTCGATAAGTTTCTGCTCCTTCTTGCCGTTGCAGTCGTCCATCAGCTTGTTAAGACTGCGTGAAACCTCACCTTTCGTGCCGGCTGTCTTGAGACGGTAGCCGAACTTCACGATAAACTCGCGCAGCGTCTCGAGCTTGGCAGGGTCAGGAACGTCGTGTATTCGGTAAGGCAGCGTCTTGGCCTTCTGCCCTTTCTTCACCTTGCCGACGCTCTCGGCCACGCTGCGGTTGGCCAGCAGCATGAACTCCTCTATCAGCTTGTTGGCATCCTGTGACTTCTTGAAATAGCAGCGTATCGGCTTGCCTTTCTCGTCGACCTCAAAGCGCAGCTCCTCACGGTCAAACTTTACGGCGCCGTGCTTGAACCTTGCCGCGCGCAGGCGTTTTGCCAGACGGTCGAGCGTAACCAGCTCTGTGGCATACTCGCCTTTATATCCCTCAGGCCCGGGAGCAGGCGCGGGCTCGCCCGTTCCGTCCTTCACGCCGTTGTCCTCAAGTATCTTCTGCACCTCCTCATAGCAGAACCGGCGGTTGCTCTTGATGACGGCATGCACCAGACGCCACGACTTCACATCGGCGTTATCATCCATATTGAACACCGCGCTGTAAGTAAGCTTCTCCTCATCCGGGCGCAGTGAGCATATGAAATTGCACAGACGCTCGGGCAACATAGGTATCGTGCGGTCAACGAGGTAGACGCTCGTGGCCCTCTTCTGAGCCTCCTTGTCGATTATCGAGCCTTCGGTTACATAGTGAGACACGTCCGCGATGTGAACGCCTACCTCCCACAGGTTCTTGCCAAGCGAACGTATAGAGAGGGCGTCGTCAAAGTCTTTGGCGTCTTTCGGGTCAATCGTGAAAGTAGTAACCTCACGGAAGTCCTCACGTTCCTTATAGTCCTGCTCGGTAATCTCGGCGCTCAGCTTCTCGGCCGCCTCCTCCACACGCTTCGGATACTTGTAAGGCAGACCGTATTGGGCCAGTATCGAGTTCATCTCCACGTCGTTGTCGCCATGCTGCCCCAGCACGTCGGTCACCTCGCCGATGATGTTCTTATTATCCTCGCCGGGCCACATTATCACCTTCACAAGAGCCTTGTCGCCCGTCTTGCCACCCTTCAGCTTGTTCTTCGGTATGATAATATCATTCACGAAGCCGCCGCCGTCAGGCGAAAGGAAAGCAAAGTCGCGCTCCACACGCAGCTTGCCTACGAACGTGTCGCGCGCGCGTTCCAATATTTCTATCACCATTGCCTCCTTGATATGGTTGCGCCGGCGGGCCATGAATGTAACCTTCACTCTGTCGCCGGTAAGTGCGAACAGAGAGTTACGCTCAGCCACGAACACAGGCTTGCCCCCGTCATCGGGCACGAAGCTGTTCTTGCCGTTCGACTTACGTATGAACCTGCCCTCCTGCACCTGTCCTTTCAGGTTCAGCTTATACGAGTTGTCGCTCACCTTGCTCAGGTAGTCGTCCCACGCCATGTCCTCCATGGCCTCTACCGCGAGCATCTTGGCCGGATGCGTGGTCAGCCTCAGCTCCTTGAATATCTGCTTGAATCCAAGCGTCTTGTCGGGATTCCGCATGAACAGGTCCTGCAGCATCTCGGTCACTTTTTTCTTGGTCAGCCGCTTGTTGTTTTTCTTCTCCTTCATATCGTTATGTTTTACTTTGTGTTTTTCGTTTTCTGCGAAGTTACTAATTTAATCTCATACAAAGGTTTTTTGTTATGAATATTTTGCAATAAAAACGCCCGTCGCCGCCGGTCTCACGTCTTCATCTTGCCCTTTATCCTCGATTTCATGGTTCTGACCGCACCCGGCGACATACACATTATGCGCTGCACGCCGGCGTCGTCAATGCCCATGTCTGCCAGTATAAGGTAGAATATGTTGGCCGACGACAGCCTGCGGTAACCTTTCTCGGCACCGGCCACCATGTCAGGATGCCCCAGACGGTAATACTCTATGAACTCATCAAAGTTATTCTTCTTCCACGTTGCCGTATTGCCGCCGGCCATAATGTGCTCATACAGGCTCTTGCCGCGGTTTATCACCGTGTTTTGCTCGTCCTTCAGCCGCCTTATCTTCCTCTCCAGCCGCCGTGCCTCGTCAGAGTGGCGGCGGTCGGCCTGCTCAAGAGCCTTTATTCTCGCGGTGTATTCCTCAATGCGTCTGTTGCCGTCAGACACGGTCTTCTGCACCTTGTTCATCTTCCTGCGGTACAGCATCACGCCCGTGGCGGTCAGTGCGACGACGGCAAGAGCGGCCATAACCAGGGCCACAGTCTCATTACGCCTCACCCTCTGCCGGTAGTCCTTCTGCTCATACTCACGCTGCGAGGTCACCACGCCCTCTGTGTCGCGGTTTATCTCAACGCTGTCCTGCATGGCCTTGGCCCGGCGGTAAAGCTCTGCCGAAGCTTCAAATTTTCCTTTCTTTTCAGCCTGCTCTGCACGGAACTGCAGCAGCTCAGCCTTCTCCGCATAACAGGCATCAACCCATGCGAGCCTGAACAGGCTATCAGCCTCGGCC
Organism: uncultured Prevotella sp.; assembly: GCA_900550365.1. Lineage (GTDB taxonomy): Bacteria > Bacteroidota > Bacteroidia > Bacteroidales > Bacteroidaceae > Prevotella. The sequence goes on from URRR01000001.1 coordinate 21,786, forward strand.
TCCTTGCCAAGCATTGTACACGTCATTCCGAGGTTAAGAAATACGGTCGGAGCCTGATACAGTCTTAAAGCCTCTGTCTGTATTCTTTCTGCATCACGATATGCCCCGGAACGATAGTAATAGTAGCCCACGTTGGTAAGGTGCATCGCATGTTCTTTTTTATCTTCTATCTTATTTAAATAAGGTATAATCTTCTTTATATAAACAAATGCGCTGTCTTCTTTTTTCATACCTACAAAACATGACGCTATACTGTTATAAGCAAAACATATCCATGAAATATTATTCTGCGCTTTCGCATATTCCAACGCCTTTTCACCATATTCAAGGGCTATCCGGTTTGCTCCTAATTCAGAATTAATGTATGATAAATTTATGTTTATTAAATAACGTAGATACGGAGGTTCATTATTACTACGGATGCCTTCAGCTTTCTTGAATGACAATAAGGCGTTTTTTGTATCACCTACGGTAAAATCATATACACCTTTGTAATAATGGGCACGTGCCAAACGGGCATTATCTCCTGTAGCTTTATAATAGTCGATACAAAAAATCAGTGCAGAATCATTGTCTACCGGCTTGTCAAGCGATAAGGCTGTCTGCATTTTCAGCAGATAATAAAATGCTTTTTCGTTTTCAGAGCCAAGCTCACGGAGACGAACTTTGCCAAGAAGACTATCCGCCGCCACATAATTTCTTATTTCAATGAGGCTGTCAGCCCGGTCGAGAACCGTCTGCATACGGCCTTTATCCTTAACACAACCCGTAAAAAACAAGATTGTAACGAAACATACAACAAATAATTTCATTGTCAACTTATTTTACACAAAAGTACTAAAAAATGTAATAAGAACAAACTCCGGCCACGGAATTTGTTACAATTTCGCCATACGCGGCAGCCGCATCTCAGCCGTAACACATTGATAATCAGCGGATAGCATCACAAACAGTATGTAACAGACTGGCACAGATAAACCGGACAGGATTTGGCCTTATCATCTTTAACGTCTAACTTTGCACTTATACGGACGCATTTTCAAATTACATCTAACAATAAAAACAACAAAAAAATGAACAGAATCAAACGAAGCATCACCACATTGTCGCTCGCTGCCGCTCTCATTACAGCCACGGCGCAAACGGCAGAGGGCGGAAAGGCCGTAACGGAAGGCACTCCGGCCTTCTGGAACAACGTAATATTAGAGCTTAACGCGGGCATGGGCACCGCCAAGGACGGCCTCAGCCCGCTGGAACTTGGGGCGAACATAGGCTACCGCTTCATACCGAGGATGTACGTCTTCGTACACGGCGGCAACACGTTCGGCCTGTATAACGAGGACCACGGACAGCATTACACCAAGAGCGCGACGCTGGGCGGCGGACTGGGCTACACCTTATGGCGGCAGGGCAACCTTGACATTGACCTGCGGGCGTCGGCAGGCAGCAGCATCGGCAACGCCGACTGGAAGCAGACGGTGTACGACGCAGGCATAACATTCCGCATCGGCCGGCGGTCGGGCATTAAGGCTTTAGTGGGCCTGGGCTTCCGCCATGCAAGCTCGCGCACTGCAGGCATTGGCACATACAACGGTTTCTACGGCTCTATCGGCTTCGGGTTTTAAGTCATATCGTCAGCAGGCAGGAGCCGTTAAGTCTGATATCAGTTATCCTGCAAGGCTGCAATCTGCCGGTATTGACCGTCAGGCCGACAACAGCCCGGCAAGCAAGTTGAATTTGCCTTACAATCAACAGCTCTGCAAAAGACGGCCTTTCACGTTGCAAAAGGCCGTCAATTACACGATAAAAGGCCGTCTTTCGCGACGCGAAAGGCGGCCTTTTGAATAACGAATATTAAACGCTTGATTTTCAACATGTTATGAATCTGCCGGCAACATGATTCCTATTGCACACCGTCAGATTTGTCCTGACTCCACCATGAGCACCACGCGCTCGGTCAGCCGGTCGGTTTTCTCGGGGTCATATTTCTTCATCAGACTGGCGCCGAACGCCCAGGCAAACGCCTGATAGAAGCCGGCACGCACAGGACTGATGAACGAGCGTATCAGGTCATACGCCGAAGAGTTGCACTCGCGGTAGACAAGCTTTATGAGAAGCTTGCCCTGCGAGTATGACAGTTTCTTCATCCTCGGCGTATATCTGCGGCGTATGTCGTCCTCCACGCGCTTCATGTGCTCGTCACGGGCGCGCTTGTCGGGCAGCGTCTGCAGGTACTCGTAGGTCTCGATGATTATCTTGTTAACCTCCTTCGCTATCGGCAGCACTTTCTTTACGTTAGCCACCAGGCGGTTATAGGCCGCGCGCCGCTTGGCGTTCTTGAACGTAGGCTTGGGGTAAACGTAGATGTTGTTCAGCTCAACGTACTGCAGACTGTCGCCCTCATACAGCACCTTGCCCACCTTTACGTTAGGCACAAAGGTGGGGTTGTCCATGTCTACGGGCATGTCCTCAGGCTTCGCGGTCTTCTCTCCGTCAGTCTGCTGTGCGCAGACTGCGGCCGGCCATGCGGCGGCGAGCACCCAGATTAATGTCAGGAGTATTCTTGTCATGGGTGCAAAAATAGTGGTTTTGGTGGAAATAAGTGAACCTCGGAAGTTAAAGTAGTTAAAGCGGATAGTTAAAGTGGCTGCCGACTGAGAAATAAAAAACCGTCTGAGCCTTCAGTCGCAGGCTCAGACGGCATATGGGTTTATCTGGTCTCCATGCCCTTCGACACAGCCATCAGACCGTAATACAGCAACACTCCGCTTACAAGTCCGGCCAGAAGGTCTACCGCGTAGTGGGCCTGTATGTAGACGGTTGACAGGCACAGCAGCACGTAGAACGGCAACAGCAGGTAAAACATGCGGCGGTTGCCCGTGCGCCAGGCCAGCAGCATCAGCACCGTACTTATGCCCACGTGGCTGCTCGGAAAAGCTGCCGTGGGGCGTTCGCCCGCCGCCTTGGCTCCCTCTACAAGGTGATAGAACACTCCGTCCTGCCATCCAGGCGTAACGAGGCAGTCCTGATAATAGTTGAAATAATCGTGCACATTGGGGAACACGCCCTCCGCTATATTGCCCAGACCTGCCGCCTTATAGTAGAACGTCGGCCCGGTGACGGGCAGGAAGATGAATATGACGTAATAAACGAAGAACGCCGTGAGCACAACGAACGCCGCCCGCTCGTACTCCTTGTAGCGGAACAGGAAATAATATATCACCACGAAGGCTATCATCGGATAATAAGCGGCGTATCCCATGTGCATAAGCTCGCTCACGACCGGCCACGGCGCGGCCTTGCAGAACAGCAGAGCGGGCTGGCATCCGAACAAGTCCTGCTCCCATCTGGCGAACACATGGTCAAGATTGGGCAGCATACGGTTAATCTCGTAAGTGTCGGGATACCACCAGCCGAGCAGCGCCAGCTGCACCGTTATGCGCAGAAAGAGGGTCAGGCGGCACGGCAGCATGCGGTAAACGGCCCACATCGCCGCAGTGATGAACGCCACTCTGAGGCGTCCCCAGACCATAGCGTCGGGATTTTCGAGCTTTGTATATGTGAAGAATACTATCAGCAAGGTCAGCGCCAGGTAAGTTATCATTACCCATTCAAGTGGCATCAGCCCCTTGCGCGGGCGCTTGTCGATGGTGAGAAGTTGCTTTATGAACCTTATCATTTCTGTCTTTTTTCGGTTGAGTGGCAGCCGTGCACACGGCCGTATGCCCTATCCGCGGCCACGGCCATGCGTGGCCTGTGCTTCTTCAAGCCTCATAACCACCCGTTGTCCTTATACCATTTAATTGTTTCCTTTACTCCGTCACGCAGGTTATAACGCGGTCTGTAACCCAGCTCCGCCATTGCCGGGGCTATGTCACACCGCCAGTTGCGCTGCCGCATTATCTTATATTTATCATTGTTGAGCGCCGTCAGCCGCCCTGTTATCTGTCCGGCAGCGTCTCCGCAGGCCGTTATGACACGCAGAAGCCACAGCGGAGCCTTGACGCGCAGCAGCCAGGGACGGCCCAGCTCGTCGCGTATCAGATCGCTGAAGGCGCGCGACGGATACACGTCGCCGTCGCTTATGAAGTAACGGCGGCCGGCAATGCCGTGGTCGAGGGCAAGGAACACGGCCTGCACCACGTCCTTTACGAAGATGAACGTGAGGTCTTGCGGCTTCAGTCCGGCGGCAAAGTCAACATGATTCTTTATGCTCTGAGCCATCATGAAATAGTCTTTCTCCCGCGGACCGTACACTCCTGTGGGCCTCAGAACAATGAATGGAAGCCCCGGTATGCCGTCAAGCGCATGCTCGGCGGCCAGCTTGCTCTGACCGTAAGCAGTGTCAGGGCGCGGCGTATCGGCATCGGTTATGGCGGTGTAGGGGCGCTTCTCCCTTACCGGACCGCACACACTGAGGCTGCTTATGAACACAAAGCGCTTCAGACTGCGGCATCCGGCGGCCACGCAGCGTGCAAGATTCTCGGTACCTCGTGTGTTTACGCGGAAGAAGTCGGCCGCATGCAGACACTTGGTGGCGCCTGCCGCATGCACCACATAGTCAAAGTCGTGGCCGGCAAGCTGACTTTTCAAAGCGTCGGGGTCGTCAAGATTCAGTTCGATGAAGTGTATCCTGCTGTCAGTAAGATACTTCCTCGAACTGCTCCGGCGTACCGCAGCCCACGTCTCAAGCCCCTGCCTGAGGGCTTCCTCGACGATAAAGCTGCCTATAAAGCCGCTTGCCCCTGTTACTAAAATCCTCTTCATAAACAATCACGGATACTTGTAAACGGGCGCAAAGTTAATCAAAAATTCCGATATTCGCCGTTATTCGATAGATTAATGGCCTTTGTTTCAATTTTATTACAATGTTTTTTCAGTTGTAAGTCATTTTTTTATGCACGGCGTCATCCCGTTATGCTTATCGTGAAACCTGCCGAACCGCCGTAAGCCGGACTTATCCAGGGCATGAAACTAACGTCGGGCACGCCTTTCCTTTTAAGGCTCTCGCGGCACGGGTTGCCCGCAAACAGGCCTATCACCTCATTTACGGGGTCAATGATGAAGGCCACGATGTTGCCCCACAGCCGCGAACCCCACAGGCGGTAACCGTTGCTTACGATGTTACGCTTGAGCCGGTAGAAGCACTCTCCGAGCAGAATGCCTGACAGCGGCGTAAGAATAAGGTCCTGGATTGAGGGCTTCTCCATGAAGGCCTCTATGCCGTACTCCCAGAAAACGGTGGATATGGCGGTGCAGTAGAGGAACGAGCCGAGCATGTTGAAGCCGATGCTGCGCGCTCCCATGTAGTAAACGGCGCCGGCATAGGGATGCAGTATGTAGTTGAAGACGAAGTTGTCGCCGTCCCATACGGGGCCGCGCCTTACGTGATAGCTCCACCTTTTCCAGAAAGGAATTGACGTGATGCGCTCCTTGTTCCATGCCGTAGCGTCCTCGGGGAGCAGCTGCAGCACGCCGAGCGTGGCCACTCCGCCGGCGAAGAGCACTCCCGTGTGCAGCCACATGCGCCCCCAGTCAGGGTGGCTTGTGGTACGCGAGTAAGGCAGGTCATACAGATTGGGCTTTATCTTTTTGCCAGAGTTTGCGGTGACGGCAGGCTGCGGCAGGTCAGCCACGCACGTGTCAACGGTCATGGTGTCGGCAGGTGCCTGCGCCTTGGCGGCTGACGCACTGAGCATAGACGTCAGCGCAATGGCTAAAATACGTGTGTACAGTGTCTTCATCGTTGTTGTCGTTATTTTATTCAGCCGGAACTTTCAGTTCCTTCTGATAATGCAAACTTACTGAAAAGGCTTTAAACAAAGCCTCTGCATTCATATAAAAAAGGCATAGAAAACTTAACAAGTGTGTAAAGTTTTCCTTTTTTACGCTTTTTATAGTCATTTTTTCGCGCACTGCGAGTGGCTGACGCGTGTCCGGATGACACTGAAACACACACAAACTCCCCTGCCGAGGCTTCACAGCCATGGGCAGAGGAGAAAGTTATGTATAGTAAGACACAAAAAAATCAGTGTCTCAGTATCATCAAAAGCTTACTTGACGTACTCGGCGAAGTCAGTCAGGCGCATGTCGCCCTTGCGCGCCAGCGTGTCGTGCATGGCAAAAGCGGCGGTCAGGTTGTGGCGGGTGTGTCCGCCCTTGGCTATCTTCAGATAGTCACGCAGCAGCGGACGATAGTCAGGATGGGCGCAGTTCTCGATGATGAGCTGTGCCCGCTCGGCGGGCGACTTGCCGCGGAGGTCGGCTACACCCTGCTCGGTAGCTATCACGTTGACGTCATGTTCAGAGCTGTCCTGATGGCTCACGAAGGGCACGATAGAGCTGATAAGCCCGCCCTTGGCCGTAGACGCGCAGGTGAAGATGCTGATGTAGGCGTTGCGCTCGAAGTCGCCCGAGCCGCCAATGCCGTTCATCATCTTCGTGCCCGATATGTGGGTAGAGTTGGCGTTGCCGTAGATGTCAACCTCAATGGCCGTGTTTATGGCTATCACGCCGAGCCTGCGGATAACCTCAGGAGAGTTGGATATCTCGCTGGGGCGCAGCGTCAGGTGCTGCCTGAAGTAGTCCATGTTGTCGTAAATCTGCCTGAGACAGTCGTTGGAGACGGTCAGCGAGCACGACGAGGCGTCCTTCACGCGGCCCTCAAGCATCATGCCTACGACGCTGTCCTGCAGAACCTCGGTATATATGTTGAAGTCAGGCACGCTCTTCTCGTGTCCCAGGGCGCCCAGTATGGCGTTGGCCGTGCTGCCCACGCCACTCTGCAGGGGCAGGAATGACGGCGGAATGATGCCGCGCTGCATGTCGTTCACGAGAAACTGTGCCACGTTATGTCCTATCTGGTCAGTTATCGGGTCGGCAGCCTTGAAGGCGCGGGCCTCGTCAGGGATGTTGCATTCCACCACGCCAACAATTTTCCTGGCGTCAATCTCGACGTAAGGCTTACCGATGCGGTCGCTCACATGAATGATGGGTATAGGCTGACGCATGGGCGGGTCAAGCGGTTCGTAGACGTCGTGCAGATACTTCGCCTCAGGGCAATGGAACGAGTTAAGCTCCAGTATGACGTGCTTTGCCAGCCGTGCCACGGTAGGGCTGATGCCTCCGGCCGCCGTAAGATAAGCCCGGCAGGTAGTGTCGCCCTCCTCAATGCCGCACACCTCGAGTATGGCCCAGTCTACTTCGCCCATGAATCCGTAGCGAAGCTCCTGTGCCATCTGGCTCAGATGAATGTCGTTATATGCTATCTCGCCCGCGTTTACATGTGCGCGGAAGTCACGGTTAGTAGTGTACGGCGCGCGGTATTTTATGGCCTGGGCGTTTGACAGGTCGCCGTCGGCGCTCTGCCCGGTAGACGCTCCGGTGAATACTCCTACCTTAAACTCGCGGCCGGCCTCGTGCTCGGCCTGTGCTTTCTTGGCCAGTTCGTGTGTTACGGCCTTTGCCGTGCCTGCCGGTGTGAATCCGCTCAGGCCGATGTTCTCGCCGTTCTTTATCAGTGAGGCAGCCTCGGCCGCCGTCATACGTGTATATGCCATATGGGAATTATTTAGGTTTATGCTTTCTGTATAATGCTGTAAGCGTCGGCAAAGTTACTAAATTTTTGTAACAAAAACGTCATGCCGGTATATATTTTTGGTATGTTGAGGGCTGCCGCGCCGCTTTTGCAGGCACATTGAGACCCCTGATTTTTGATTAAAATGTAACCTGCTGACAATCAGCCGGTTACCTTTGCCGTTGCAAAAGGCCGTCTTTCAGCGTACAAACGACGGCCTTTTACAAACCAAAAGACGGCCTTTCGCAGCGCCGTTTGCCGTCTTTTGCAAGACTGTGTTTTTTGCTTGGAATTAAGGAGTTAAAACTCTTGTTAGGAGTTAAGGAGTTATGTAGTTAAGGAGTTAAGACAATAGCTTCGTGAATTAAGAATTAAGAGTGAAGGATTAAGAAAGGAGTTAAGACATCTTCCATTAAGACAGCAGAGCAAGCGTCTTAACTCCTTAACTACATAACTCCTTAACTCCTGACAAAAGTCTTAACTCCTTAACTACATAACTCCTTAACTCCTGACAAAAGTTTTAACTCCTGACCGTATTCTTTTCAACGCTTTTTACTTTAGCTTCTATTAAATTCTTCAAAAAAAACAGAGCCGTTTTTCTTTGCATTACCGCCGATTTATATTATATTTGCATCTTGAACATAAACCAGAATGATGTAGAAAAATTTTTAACAGACCATGGAACAGAATTTTTTAATATACAATACGCTTACACGACAGAAGGAACGCTTCGAACCGCTGCACGCGCCTAACGTGGGCATGTACGTCTGCGGTCCCACCGTCTACGGCGACCCGCACCTGGGCCACGCCCGCCCCGCCATAACGTTTGACGTGCTCTTCCGCTATCTGAAGCACTTGGGATACAAGGTAAGGTACGTGCGCAACATAACCGACGTGGGTCATCTGGAGCACGACGCCGACGAGGGCGAGGACAAGATAGCCAAGAAGGCACGCCTGGAACAGCTCGAGCCTATGGAGATAGCGCAGTATTACACCAACCGTTACCACGACGCCATGCGCGCCCTCAACGTGCTGCCGCCCAGCATAGAGCCGCACGCCACGGGCCACATCATAGAGCAGGAACAGCTCGTTAAGCAGATACTTGACAACGGTTTTGCCTACGAGAGCAACGGAAGCATCTACTTCGACACGGCAAAATACAACGAGAAATATCATTACGGCATACTTTCAGGCCGTAATCTTGATGACGTGAAAGACGCCAGCCGGCAGCTCGACGGAGTCGGCGAGAAGCACAATCAGGCTGACTTTGCCCTTTGGAAGAAGGCTCAGCCGGAGCATATCATGCACTGGCCGAGCCCCTGGAGCGACGGCTTCCCCGGCTGGCACTGCGAGTGCACGGCCATGGGCAGGAAGTATCTGGGCGACCACTTCGACATCCACGGCGGCGGCATGGACCTCGTCTTCCCTCATCACGAGTGCGAGATAGCCCAGGCCGTGGCCTCACAGGGCAGCCAGATGGTGAAGTACTGGATGCACAACAACATGATAACCATCAACGGGCAGAAGATGGGCAAGAGCCTCGGCAACTTCATTACGCTCGAACAGTTCTTCACGGGGCAGCATGAGCTGCTCTCAAAGGCCTACTCGCCCATGACGATACGCTTCTTCATACTCTCCGCCCACTACCGCGGCACGGTAGACTTCTCTGACTCTGCCCTGCAGGCAAGCGAGAAGGGACTGGCCCGTCTGCTTACGGGCATAGCCGACCTGAAGCGCATCAGGCCCGCGGCCGGCAGCGACGAGCAGGTAAGCGGATTTGTCTCAGCGCTGCGCCAGAAGTGCTATGACGCCATGAACGACGACATGCAGACACCCATAGTGATAAGCAATCTCTTCGATGCTTGCCACCTTATTAATAATATATTGAGCCACAAGGCGGCCATAAGCGAGGCCGACCTTACAGAGCTTGAGGCCGTGATGCGCCTCTTCGCGTTCGATATTCTCGGACTGCGCGAGGCCGAGAGCGGCGGCACCAAGGAACGCGAAGAAGCCTTCGGCAAGGTAGTCGACATGGTGCTCGACCTGCGTGCCAAGGCCAAAGCCGCCAAAGACTGGGCCACAAGCGACCGCATACGTGACGATCTGGCCGCCGCCGGCTTTGAGGTCAAGGACACCAAGGACGGCTGCGTGTGGCGGCTTGATAAATGACAGGCCTCGCCCCATGAGGCCGGAGTACATCCACATTCGTTTAAAGGGCAAGTACTTATCTATGTTGACAGGCTTATTCATTAACATAAGGCAGACGCTTGCGGACGTTGTCCGCCGGCCGTGGCTGCTTGTCTGTCTGGCGTTCGTGTGCGTGTCAGCCGTTCTCACCTCCTGCGGTGAAGGCAAGAGGACTTACGTCATAGGCGTATCGCAGTGCAGCGAGGACATCTGGCGCGACAAGCTCAACGACGAGCTGCAGACCGCCGCCTACATACATGACGGCGTGGAGCTGCGCTTCGCCTCGGCCGGCGACAATGACCAGCGGCAGAGCGAGCAGGTAAACAAGTTCGTTGACGACGGCGTTGACCTGCTGATAATCTCCCCTAACCAGATCAACACCGTTACTCCCGCCGTTGACCGGGCGTTCGACAAGGGCATACCCGTAATCCTTTTTGACCGTAAGACGGGGTCAGACAAGTACACTGCATTCATCGGAGCGGACAACGAAAAGATAGGAAGGACGATGGGCGAATACATCGCCGCCGCAATGAAAGGCCAGGGCACGGTGGTTGAGATAACCGGACTTGAAGGCTCGTCGCCCGCCATTGAGCGCCATAACGGCTTCATAGCAGCCATCAGGAAATATCCCGGCATACGCCTGGCGCAGGTCGAAAGCGGCGACTGGACAGAGCAAAGCGGCATACGCGCGGCAACCAAGATAGCGGCCTCAGGCGTGCGTCCTGACTACGTCTTCGCGCATAACGACCGCATGGCACGCGGCGCCTGGACGGTAATGCGCCGCTACGGCTGGGGCAAGTCGGTAAAATATGTGGGCGTTGACGCCCTGCCCGGCAGCAAAGGCGGCATACGCCTTGTGCGCGACGGGGTGCTCGAGGCATCGTATATCTACCCCACCCGCGGCGACGTCGTCATGAACCTGGCTCTCAACATACTTTCGGGCAAGCCCTATGAGCGCGAGAACTACATGCGCGCCGCTATCGTAACAAAGGACAATGCGGAGACGCTGCTCATGCAGTCAGAGGAGACTCTGCGCGCCAGTCATCAGCTTGACGAGCTTCACGGACGCGTAGACACGTTCTTCACACAATACAGCCACCAGAAGGTTTACTTCACCCTGTGCATCGTAATACTCGTGCTTGTCATCATAACGCTGTGCACCCTTTACCGCATGCTGCTCGTAAAGCGGCGCATGGAGCGCAAGGCGGCCGACGCGAAGCTGTCACTGTTCACCGACATGAGCCATGACCTGCGCACCCCGCTTACGCTGATAGCCGACCCTGTGGAGCGCATCCTTGACGACAGCAACCTCACCTCACGCCAGCGTTCGATGCTCGAGATAGTCAGACGAAACGCCGCGCTGCTGCTAAGGCTTGTCAGCGAGATACTTGACCTGCGCAAGGTGCAGAACGGCAAGATGGAACTCAGCGTGCAGACGTTCAGCCTTACCGACAGCGTAAAGCTGTGGGTGGAGAGCTTCAGGCCCACGGCAGCCTCTAAGCAGATAGCCCTCAACCTCAAGACTGACGGCGACATAGACATCTGCGCTGACTACTATAAGGTGGAAAGGATATGTTACAACCTGATAAGCAACGCCCTTAAATATAACCGCAAGGGCGGCACGGTAACGGTAAGCGTGGCCGGCAGCGGCGGCTACGCCGTCATCACGGTGGCCGATACGGGCATAGGCATGTCTAAAGAGAATGCCCAGCACATCTTTGAGAAGTTCTTCCAGGCCGGCAACGTAGGCGGAAGCACAGGCGTAGGGCTTGCCATTGTCAAGGCCTTTGCCGAGCTTCACGGAGGCAAAGTGGCGGTAAAGAGTATCGAGGGTCAAGGCTCCGAGTTTATCGTTACGCTGCCCGTAAAGGCCAAGGCCGGTGCCCGCAGGGCTGACATTGACATCCCTGCTGAAGGCGTGGAGCCGGCTGAAGCGCGCGGCAAGCAGGCCGTCGACGAGGGTTACGACAGCATGTCGGCATGCCTCATGCCATCACTGCGGCCCGACAGCCAGTTTGCCGAGAAGTCTGAACTTGACATAATAACCAGCAATGAAGACAATACTGACAAGCCGATGGTGCTAATGGTTGACGACAACACCGACGTGCGCGACTACGTGGCGTCGCTGCTGAGCGCCGACTACGACGTGCGCCTGGCTTCAGACGGGCGCGAGGGACTCGACACGGCGCTGAAGACCGTGCCCGACATCATCATCTGCGACGTGATGATGCCCGTAATGGACGGGCTTGAGATGTGCCGGCGCGTGAAGGAGGCCACGGCAACCAGCCATGTACCCGTTATCCTGCTGACCTCACAGGCGTATGAAAACCAGCGCGCCGAGGGCTATGACTGCGGTGCCGACGCCTACATAACCAAGCCCTTCAGCAGCAAAGTGCTGCTGTCGAGGGTGCGCAACCTGCTTGACGGACGCAAGCGCCTGAAGTTCATCTACGGCTCGGCAGGCGAGCAGGAGGACAAGACCCCGACTGACTCTGACTCTCTGTTCATGGAGGCATTCAGGCATGCCGTCCACGAGCATCTGTCTGACTCGAGCCTCAACGTTGAGACAGTAAGCGCGGCTCTCGGCCTCAGCCGTGTGCAACTATACCGCAAGATAAAAAGTCTCACGGGCTCTTCGCCGGTCGAGATAATACGCATCACGCGCCTGAAGCGTGCCGAGCAACTGCTCAAGACCACAAACAAGACTGTATCAGAAATATCGTATGAAGTAGGCTTCTCGTCACCTTCATACTTCTCAAAATGCTTCAAGGATTTCTTCGGAACAGTGCCCGGCGACATAAGAGAGAACCAGCCGTAAGGCAGCCTGTTCACACACGATTTCCAAAAGACGGCCTTTTGCTTTCCAAAAGGCCGTCTTTTGTCTCCTGATTTGCCGTCTTCGGCAACGCAAAAGGCCGTCTTTTGCAACGGCGCTGATTGTCAATGAGCTGCAGACCCATCGGCAGATGCCTGTTTCTTATATGCTTTTCCGCATGCCATAAGCCGTTTTTTACAGTATCCGTCAGGTTAGAATAAGGCGCGGATTGCGTATCAATACATCTTATTCGCACGTTTTTGTCATAATAAGAACATATTAAAATGCTTATTTTGACAAATATATCAAAATAAGCATTATTACAGATGCTTATTTTTATTACTACATTTTGCTTTTCAAAAAATATTTCTTATATTTGCGACAGGTAAAAACGCAGGCTATGGTATTAGACAGTACAGAACTGAAAAAAGAAATATCCGAAAGGATAAGGTATGACAATCCGTGGTGGGTCAACGGACATATTCCTGACGACTTCCGTCAGATGAAGAGCAGGTTGTATCTTGGCATGTTCTACAATATGGTTACCGACCTGACTGTAAGGCGCGGGGTAGTGCTTATGGGGCCGCGCCGTGTGGGCAAGACGGTGATGATTTACCACACAATACAGCGCCTGATTGACAGCGGAGTCAATCCGCAGAAGATAATATATATGTCTGTCGACACGCCTATTTACATGGGGTTGTCGCTTGAGGAACTGCTGAATATAGCCAAAAGCACCCTAAAGAGCGACGTTGGCGACGAGGGATTTTATGTGTTTTACGATGAAGTTCAGTATCTGAAAGACTGGGAGGTGCATCTTAAGTCGCTGGTAGATACGTTCCGTTCCACCAAGTTTGTAGTGTCAGGTTCGGCCGCGGCAGCCCTTAAGATGAAGAGCAACGAGAGCGGAGCAGGTCGTTTCCACGACTTCAGTCTGCCGCCCCTTACATTCAATGAGTACATACATCTGCTCGGTCTCGGCCATCTCGTCTTCCCAAAAGAGATAACGTGGCGAGGCCGTAAGTTCAACGCTTTCGACACAATCGACATCGCAGAGCTGAACCGCCATTTCATTAACTATATCAATTTCGGGGGTTATCCCGAGGTGGTTTTCTCTAAAGAGATGCAGAACGACCCCGGAACATACATGCGCAGAGACATCGTTGACAAGGTAATGTTAAAAGACCTGCCCGGTCTTTACGGCATAAGCGACACTCAGGAGCTTTACCGTCTGTTTATCCATATCGCCTATCAGTCGGGCGGAGAGTTCACCCTGGAAGGTCTGTCAGCAAGTTCCGGCACACGTAAAGAGCTGATAAAGAAATACATACGCTATCTTGAGAGCGCGTTCTTAGTAAAGGTTATCCACCGTGTAGACAACAATGCGCGCCGGATGCAGCGTGTAACGAGGTTTAAGATTTATCTTACCAACCCCTCAATACGGTGCGCGCTGTTTACCCCTATAACCGAAGACGACAAGGCCTTAGGCAGCATGGTGGAGACGGCAATCTACGCCCAGAGGATACAACGGGATGACAGCATATGGTATGCCAACTGGAAAATGGGGCGCGACGACGGCGAGGTAGACATGATCGGACTTAATCCCTTGACGCAAAAGCCCTCCTGGGCGGTTGAGCTTAAATGGTCAGACCGGTATTATGACGCTCCAGGCGAGCTTAAGTCGCTGCTCTCTTTCCTGAAAACAAACGGTCTTGACGATGCCATTGTGTCGTCAAAGACACGTAGCGGAATAGTCAGTGCCGGCGGTGTCAGGCTGATGTTTATCCCCTCAGCCATGTACGCTTATCTTACCGGATATAACACCGTCAGCATAAAGACATCTTCCAATACAGACTGACACTGTGTCACCGGCATTCCAAAAGACGGCCTTTTGCATTCCAAAAGGCCGTCTTTTGTCTCCTGATTTGCCGTCTTCGGCAACGCAAAAGGCCGTCTTTGGGGCTTCCGCTGTTCAGGTTGTACAATATTTCAAGACGGCACCCGCCGGCAGGAGCGTTATCAACATCCCCATAAAGTATGCCGTACGGTTAACAAATAAAGTTTTTTTGATTTCATCTCTCATCTGTCACTTTTCCCGCATATGGTGCTGACAGTCAGGCCGTTGGCCGGTGAGAGATGTAAAAAACATCTGTCACTGCACTGTCAGCTGAAAATAAATGCGCCGTGGAGGACGGTGACAGATCCTGAAAACATCTGTCACCGCATAACCAGTTGGAAATAAATGAGTTATAAAGAAATGTGACAGATGAGAGATGTTTCTCGAAAAATAAATAACAGTAATGGCCGTGTTGCCAGCATTATTGTTCACATCCGTATTCTTGTCATTATGCACCTGAACTGCGAATAAACCTTTTTGGAATGAAAGGTAAAGGTTAGCGAATCAAGAAGTAAGAGTTAAGAATTAAGAAAAGCAGTAAGAAGCCAAGGTGTTAAAGGGAGTGAATCCTGCCCAGGCATATTTGTGATATTTTTATAAAAATGACATTACGATACCCCGGAAAGCCTTGCGGCAAAGGCTGTAAGGCTTGCAATTTTCGTACAAAACCTATAAATTTTGATTCAAAGTACAAAATTTTATAACGTTTGAAATAAAGTTTTTATCCTTTTTAAAGCTCTGTCAGTACATTTGCGGCAGGCTATAAATTTATTTACTAACCGTAAAAAATTAAAGTTTATGATGAAAAACATTAAACGGATACTGCTAAACGCAGTGTTTATCGCCTTAGGCACAACCGCCTTCGCCCAACAGACAATGGACGTAAGCGGTGTCGTAAAGGACGAGACAGGCGAGGCCGTCATCGGCGCTACGGTGACGGAAGAAGGCACACAGAATGCCACTGTAACCGATTTTGACGGTAACTTCAAGCTTAAGACCAAACCGGGCGCAAAGCTGAAGATTACCTATATAGGTTTTAAACCGGCCACGGTTACCGCCGGTCCGAACGTGAACGTCACGATTCAAGAGGACAACAACATCATGGAAGAGCTTGTCGTGACGGGTTATACCACCCAGCGCAGGGCCGACCTTACCGGTTCAGTGGCCGTCATGGATATGGACGAGCCGATGAGTGCGGCTAATCCTAACATGCTGTCATCAATGCAGGGCAAGCTCGCCGGCGTAACCATCAGCGACGACGCTGCGCCTGGCGGCGGCAGTTCTACCATCCGCGTGCGTGGTATGAGTACGGTCAACCCGAACAACTCGCCGCTCTACATCATCGACGGCGTGGCTACTACGGAGAACCTTAACTCTATCAACCCGGCCGACATCGAGTCAATCCAGGTATTGAAGGATGCGTCTTCAGCATCAATCTACGGTTCGCGAGCTGCCAACGGCGTGATAATCATCACCACAAAGCAGGGCAAGGGCGACAAGCTCTCTATCAACGTGAACTATTCTCTCAGTCTCCAGACCGTCGCAAAGACTTACGACATGCTCAACGCAGAGCAGTGGGGACAGGCCTACTGGACGGCTGCGGCAAACTCTAACGTGGTTGCCTCACATCCGTTCTACGGCAGCGGAGCTACTCCTCAGCTCGGAGAATGGCTCGACGCGGCACACACCGTAAGGTCTGCCGACACCGACTGGCAGGACGCTGTGTACTCAGCAGCATGGACACACAACCTCTCTGCAAGCGTATCTAACAGCAGCAAGAACGGTTCCGTGATGTTCTCACTGAACTATGTAAACCAGGACGGACTTATCGACTACACGTTCTACCGCCGCTATTCGGCACGTGTCAACTCTTCATACAACATCGGCAAATACGTGAAAGTAGGCGAAAACCTCATGGTTGCCAACTGGCAGGACCGTGGCTTCACCACCAATGCTGACCGTGGTGTGCCTGCAATGGCCATCTTCCAGCATCCGGCAATCCCGGTATATGACGTCAACGGCAACTTCGCACGCCCGATGTACCTCAGCAGCTCTGACTTTGCCAACCCGGTACAGACCATTTACAACGGCCGCGACAACAACAACGACAGCTGGCGTATCTTCGGTAACGGCTTCATCGAGGTGTATCCCGTAAAGGGACTTACCCTCAAGAGCAACATCGGTATCGAACACGTGCAGTACTTCAACAAGAATCTTAACCGCCGTGTCAACCCCTCTGACCAGAACAGCATGAACCGTGCTTACGGCACCGGAGACACCTGGACATGGACAAACACGGCCAACTATAACCTTGACCTCAACGAGCATCATCTCAATGTGCTTGCCGGTGTCGAGGCAATCAAGTACACCTTCCAGGACATCTCTGCCGCACGCACCGACTATGCGTTTGAAGACGAAGGCTTCATGCAGATCGGCGCCGGTACAGGCGACCAGACCAACGGCGGCGGAAAGAACCAGTGGGCACTGTTCTCTCTCTTCGCAAAGGCTGACTATAACTACGCTGACCGCTACCTCTTGTCAGCAACTATCCGCCGTGACCAGACCTCTCGTCTGTGGAAAGGCCAGAACTCAGGCGTCTTCCCTGCTTTCTCGGCAGCATGGCGACTCTCTGAGGAGAAGTTCTTCCCGAAGAACAACATCGTAAACGACGTAAAGATACGTTTCGGCTGGGGACAGAACGGTAATGCCGCAATCGACAACTTCTATGCCGGATACACCACCTACGCTTACGTTTCAGGTAACGGAGCATACGACCTGGCCGGCACTAACCAGACAGTCAACCCCGGAGTAATCGTCTCGGCGTCAGGAAACAGAGACCTGAAGTGGGAGACCACCACGCAGACCAACATCGGTCTTGACCTCCGTATGTTCAACAACACCTTCGGACTTTCACTTGATTACTTCATCAAGAACACCAAGGACATGCTTACACAGCCGCCGGTGCTCGCCGTAGCAGGTGAGAACGCCGTTGTTTACCGTAACACCGGTAGCATGAAGAACCACGGTTTCGAGCTCATGGCCGACTACCACAGCCCGCAGTACGGTGACTTCTCATGGGACGGTTCGTTCAACTTCTCGCTCTACCGCAACGAGGTTGAGAAGCTCAACGACTACGTTTCATACATCAGCGCAGGCGACTGGAGAATACAGGAAGGCGAGCCTATGGGCGTTTACTACGGCTATGTGGCTGACGGACTGTTCCGTACAGAGGAGGAAGTCTACAACTCTGCCGTTCAGGAAGGCAAGGGATTAGGCCGCATCCGCTATAGAGACATTGACGGAAACGGCGTCATCGACGAGAACGACCGCTGCATAATCGGCGACCCGAACCCCGACTTCTCACTCGGTCTTAACCTCACATTCAAGTACAAGCAGTTCACTCTGAGCACCTTCTTCACCGGCGAATTCGGCTTCGACATATACAATATGGTAAAGAAACAGCTTGACTTCATGGGCACAGGTCTGCGCGACATCAACCACGGAGTTGACATCCTGAACGCCTGGTCACCTGAAAATCCGAACTCATCGATACCTGCTCTGTCTCTCACCAACACGAACGACGAGCTGCGCATGTCATCATACTTCGTTGAAGACGGTTCATACTTCAAGATGAAGTACATCAAGCTGCAGTATGACCTGCCTTCAAAGATAGCCAAGAAGTTCTGCCAGGGCCTGAGCGTTTACGGTCAGGTAGAGAATGTGTTTACAATAACAGGCTACTCAGGCCTCGACCCCGAGCTGCCGCTCAGCAGCTACGGAGCACGTGTAGACAACTCTCCTTATCCGCGTTCACGTACATTCTCAATAGGCATTAACCTTCAGTTCTGATTAAGCAGACAAGTAACAAGTTAACAGCAGACATGGTGACAGGGCGCGGGCTGCCGGCAAAGAGCCGCACGCAGGCCTGCAGTAAAGTCACCGGTCGACCAAAAATTACAAATATGAAACCATTAAACAACATATATAAAATAGCCCTCGGCCTGGCCGTTATCGCCTCTCCGATCAGCTTCACGTCGTGCAACGACATGCTCGACCTTAAGCCACAGGGTGCATTCTCCGAGGAACAGCTTGACTCCACAGCAATCAACGGACTGATGACTGCGGCTTATTCAGGTCTCGAGTGCCACTTTTTCAATCCCGGTAATAATGAAGCATTCCAGGGACCGATAACCAACTGGATATTCGACGTGCGTTCAGACGATGCCTACAAAGGCGGAGGAGGCACCTCAATGGAGTCAAACATCCACGACCTTGAGGTTTCCACCATACGCAGCAACAACGTCTGCGTGCGTGACAAGTGGCGTAACAACTTCTACGCTGTGAGCCGTGTAAACAAGGCAATGCGTGCAATCGAGGGCACAAACATTGAAGGTAAGGAATCTATGCTGGCCGAGCTGAAGACGCTCCGCGCCTACTTCTACTTCGACCTGATACGAGTGTTCAAGAACATTCCCTACTTTGACGAGACCGTAAGCGACCCAAGCTCAGTATCTCCGTACCAGTACACCCGCGACGAGATATTCGATTTCATCAAGGCTGACCTGCGCGACGCTTACAACACGCTGCCCGAGACTCAGGCAGACGCCGGCCGCTTCAACAAGTATGTGGCAGCTGCAATCATGGCGAAGGTGTGCGCCTTCACCGCTTCAGTCAACAACAGCCAGGACGACTGGCAGGACGTTGTAACTTATTCTGACTACGTTATAAACAGCCAGAAGTATCAGCTCTATCCCAACTTCCTCGATATGTCGAAGGTTGAGAACGACAACAAGTATGAGTCAATCCTCGCGATACAGTTCGCCGTGACTGCAGACAACCTGCATTACAACTACTGCAACATGCTCAACTGCACCATCAGCGAGGGCAACCTTTACGGAAACGGCGACGACTTCTTCCTCGGAAGCGAGAGCCTTGTCAACGCATTCCGCACTGATGCCAACGGTCTGCCTTACCTTAACGGCAATTCCGGCGAAGTAAACAGCCTCGAGACGGTTGACATCAACTATACAGGCAACGTTGACCCGCGCCTCGACTTCACCGTAGCACGTATCGGCGTGCCCTTCCGCGGACATACTTACACGTCATCATGGTGCCGTGCTTACGACATCTACGGCGAGCACTCAGGCAAGAAGGGACAGCTTGCGCCCGAAGATCCGAACATCGTTCCCGGTATAGTTCCATGGGGAGCGTCAGGCCTTAACTTCTGCCTTATCCGCTATGCAGACATCCTTCTGCTTAAGGCAGAGGCTCTTATCGAGATTGGCAATGACCTCGGCGAGGCCTGCAACCTCATCAACCAGGTACGCCAGAAAGCCCGCCGCAGCATCGACCCGAGCTACAGCCCTCTTGACCTTGACGGAGGCACAAGCTATATGGTAGAGGATTACAAGCCCGGCGTCAACTGCACATGGACCCAAGACTATGCACGCCGCGCCGTGCGCATGGAGCGTCGCCTCGAGCTTGCAATGGAAGGCAACCGCTGGTTCGACCTTGTACGCTGGGGCACGGCGGTTGACGTTGTAAACAACTACATGCAGCTTGAGAGCGGAAAGCGCACTTATTATGACGGATCGTCAATCAGCAGTGACGAGATTTACTTCCCGATACCTCTCGACGAACAGGACAACGCCGCAGGCGGACTGTACGACGAGCCGCAACAGTAAAACACTTGTGACACCGGCAAGCCGCGGCCTGCAACGCCACGGCCTGCCGGAAAAACAAAGACATACCGTAAAAACATTAAACGAAAACACAATGAAAACAAATATATTAAAGACTTTGGCCGTAGCGCTGACAGGCCTTTCGTTCGCAGCCTGCTCCGACGTGGAATTTCCTACGGCCGATATGTCAACGAAGCCTGCGGTCAAAGAAGTTGCAATGACGCAGGAAGGACGTAACGTAACGCTTACATGGACACTGCCCGAGGGCGACGACGTGTTAGGCGTACGCATCGACAAGAACGGCAATCTGCTCACCAATGTTGCCGCTCCGGCAACGTCTTACGTGGCACGCCACATCGAGAAGAACACCGATGTGTACTTCACAATCAAGACAAGTTTCGCAGACGGCACTTATGCACCCGGTCAGACGGTAATGGCACGCTTCGACGGAGAGCTTACTCCGCCCGCAATGCTGCTGCCGCAGGCTGACGAGAACACACTCGACGACGACGAGAAGGCAGCCCTCGACTGGTTCCGCGAGACTTATCCCGACGGCCGCGTGCTGACGCCTGCAGAGTTTGCAGCCGGCGGAATAACGCCCGACCAGTATGGAGAGATATGGATTCAGGTAGACCGTGTAGACATAGCCCAGGGCTGGCAGAACCTTCCGGCAGAGCTTGTCCAGGCTGACGTGATAGCCGCACTTAAGGAGTATGTGCTCAACGGAGGCAACCTGCTGCTCACAAAGCACGCCACACAGCTCGTAGCAGCTATCGGCCGCGTGTCTGAAAACCGCGCTCCTAACCTCTTCGGAAGCGGTGACGGCGGCACGGGTACTGACATCTGGACACTAAATCCGGTAATAGGAAGCGGACAGACAGAGTCTTATGACCATATGAACCATGCCATCTACGCCAATCTGCCGGTGCTGTCTACCGAAGTTACCGGCTATCCCGACGGCTACGGAATGGAAGGTCCGGGTTGGCGTGAGGACCACAACTGTATGTGGGACCTTAACGTAACAGCTCTTGAAATATCAAATGATCCTAACGTGGTTAAGGGCTTCGAGGAGGCTACCAACTGCTCCGTGCTCGCCACATGGGCACACGTGACGGACTATTGCTGCGCCGGAATAATTGACTTCAACCCCGATGGCGACTATCTCGGACGCATCGTGGCCATCGGTCTTAACTCTTACGAGTGGAACCAGAACGACCGCGTTAACGAGTATCAAGACAATATCGAGCTGCTGACAAAGAACTGCCTGACGTATCTTCAGCAATAAACGCCGCCTGCGGCATGTCTCTTATCAAGATAAAGGCTGACATGCCGCATCGGTGACGGACCCTAAATTCTGATACAAACGTAACTTTTTGATTACCAAAGCTTTATCATTAATTTTCCAAAAGGTGGCCTTTTGTGCTGCGAAAGGCCACCTTTTACATCGCAAAAGACCGTCTTTTGCAGCATGAAAGGCCGTCTTTCGCAAACCCGGAAATCTGATATGCCTTAGTTCTCTCTTTTTTATTACTTGTCAACCGATAAACCAACAATTATATAACAACTTATCTTAACACCAAAAAACCATGAGACTGAAATCATTTAACATAGCGTTTATGCTTGCGTTCTCTCTCGGAGCAGCAGCACAAAACGACGTTGTCGCACACTTTGACATGACTGTCGGCAATGGCAACACTATAACTGAAAGCGTCAGCGGACAGGCTTTTGAAGTGGAGGGGAATTTCGCCGCCGAGAACGTTGACGGCGCAGTAGGCAAGGCTTTGCGCCTTGACGGCTATTCGTCTTACGTCAACGCACAGATAGACGCCTCAAAGCTGAGCACCACCGGGCTGACAATATCGCTCTGGTGCGCCCCCGAGACTTACCCGATGATGAACACCAGCAAGGCAGAAAACGCCGAGACATGTATAGCCGGAAACCTTAACGAAACCTCACGCACGGGCTTCGCCTTCACAATTACATCGCAAGGTGATTACGGTTTCAAGTGCTATGTCGGCGGTTTTTTAAGAGAACTATCGGTAACAACAGACAAGCTGCCTTATTACGAGTGGAGCTATCTTGTAGCCACGATTGACGCCACAAACAGCAGCGTTACGCTTTACCGCAACGGCAAGCAGGTTGCTACTGCACGCTGCCAGACCCCAATCAATGTGGGCAGCAACGATTTCCTGATAGGCAAAAGCTCTACCGACTGCACGTTTGACGGCTACCTGCTCAACACGTTTAACGGTCTGATAGACGACATCACGATATATAACAGGGTGTTTACAGCCGAAGAGGCTGCCATGCCTACGCCTGATAACGCTGCTGACCTGAGCATTCCCGCAAGCCGTTACGCAGGCGACATCTTGCGCCCGACGTTCCACGGCATGCCTGCTACGGCGTGGACCAACGAGTGTCACGGCATGGCTTATTCAGGCGGACGTTACCACCTGTTTTTCCAGAAAAACGCCAACGGCCCTTACATGGCCCGTCTGCACTGGGGACATATATGGTCAGAAAACCTTTATAAGTGGCATGAGGACCGCATAGCCCTTGCCCCCTCAGAGACTTACGACAAGAAGGGATGCTGGTCAGGGGCTGTGTTTACCGACCAAGAAATCACCGGCGGCAAGCCCGCGATAATATACACCGGCGTTGACAACGCCAAGGCGTCAATCAACATGGCGCTGCCCGACGACGAAAACCTTACGTATTGGACAAAATATGACGGCAACCCGCTGATTGACGGACGCCCGTCAGACCTGTCAGACGACTTCCGCGACCCGTATTTCTTTACCGCCAACGGCAAGAAGTATATGATAGTAGGTTCGGCAAAGAACGGTATCGGCACTACGACTTTACATGAATACAGCACTAATACAAAGTCATGGGTCTATCTTGGAAAGTCCTTCTTCAGTGGCAGTAGCACCGGAACACACGGCACTTTCTGGGAGATGCCAACCATAACGCAGATTGGCGACAAGTGGCTTTTCACCATAACGCCGCAGAATACATCAAACGGCGTTGAGGTGTTGTACTGGGTTGGCGACATCACCGCTGACGGAACATTCAGCCCAACGGCACAAACTCTCAACCAACCGGCCAAACTTGAACTTGACGGATTCAGCAAAGACGGCTACGGACTGCTGTCACCGACGATATTCCAGCACGACGGCAAGACCCTGCTTTTAGGCATCGTGCCCGACAAACTGCCGTCTGCAGAGAACTATAAACTGGGCTGGGCTCACTGCTACAGCCTTCCGCGCGAAATCTCTTTGGCTGATGACGGCACGCTGATACAGAAGCCTTACAGCGGACTTACAGCCATGCGCACATCTGAAAGCTATTCAAGAAGCGACTTTGACCTTAACGGAACAGAATCGCTCAGCCCCGTAAGCGGCCGTAAGGTGGAGCTTTGCGGCGAGTTTGAAGTAGGTTCAGGCGAGTTCGGTTTCAACATATTCAAGAGCGGAGACAAGGCCGTGAAGCTGAGTTTCTCGCCTTTAGAGAATAGGCTTACCGTAAATGCCTCAGGCATTGACCGCATCAGCAATGACGATAACGAGTATGACGGCGTTTACAGCAGCGAGCTTCCGCGCAGAATACAGACCGACGAGGTGCTCAAGATAAACGCTTTCATTGACCACTCGATAATGGACGTGTTCATCAACGACACGTGGGCGTTCTCTATGAGAGTGTTCCCGACTGACGAAAATGCCAACGGCATTGAGGCGTTCTCTGACGGAACAACACATGTAAAGACGCTCAACGCATGGGTTCTCGATGAAAACCAGAGCGAGTCTTCAGGCATAACGTCGGTAGACGCGGGCCGGGATTTCGGACTCGAGATAAAGGACGGCGCCCTCGTTTACGACAACACGTATGACAACGCCGTGCTGACCGTCTACGATCTGGAGGGCCGCATGCTCTCGACAAGCCGTATCGGCGCAGGCCGCGGCAGCCTGAGGATAGCTTACCGCGGCGCATGCATCGCACGGATTGTAACCGACGGGAACACCTTCAGCCGCAAGATAGTAATCAGATGACCGGCAACGGTGTCTTTGCCGCATGGTCAAGACAAGAAGTCTGACAATATAAATTATCATTCAAAAGGTATGAATTTTGTTACATGAACGTTTTTTTACATACGTTGAAATAAAATTTTCACCGCTTAATGATTTATTTATTTAAATTTGCGGCATAATAAAATGAAAGCGCAACCTGCTGAATCTGATTGAATTTACTAACTAAATATTACTAATCATGAAAATAAAGAAACTGCTTGTAGCCTTGCTCTTAGGCATGACATCCCTGCAGGTGTCGGCCCAGGCGGGCGATGTCTCATTCCTCAGTGCGTCTCACTGCATGGTACGCGCGGAGGCAACGGGCCGCTACCTGATGATTCCTGTACAGGAGAAGGCTGAGGTAAGCAATGTTAAGGTTATCGTTGACAACAATGTTGTGCAGGCTTTTGACGTGCATCTGGCCATTGACAACATTGATTATTACGTGCCGTTTGACATGGCAAGATATGAAGGCAAGAATGTCTTGCTGGACATCCACGTGAACGGCAGCGCCCGCATTGAGGGCGGAATAAAGGATCACGTATGCTGGTCGAGAATGAAATATGCTGACACTCCTGACATTCAGGCTGACGAGAAATACCGTCCCGAGTATCACCACACACCGGCGTGGGGCTGGATGAACGACCCTAACGGCATGTTTTACAAGGACGGAACGTGGCATCTGTATTATCAGTGGAACCCGTACGGCTCAATGTGGGGCAACATGACGTGGGGACACTCTACAAGTACTGACCTGGTGAACTGGAAACACGAGGGAACGGCTATCTCGGCTGACGGCCTTGGCACGATATTCAGCGGCAGCTGCGTGGTTGACAAGGATAATACGGCCGGCTTCGGCAAGGGCGCCGTGGTTGCGTTCTACACCTCGGCAGGCGAGAACCAGACGCAGAGCATGGCCTACAGCACCGACAACGGCAAGACATTTACCAAGTATGAGGGTAACCCGATAATAGTTTCTGACGTGCCGGACTTCCGTGATCCGCACGTGTTCCGCCACGAGCAGACGGGCCGCTGGATAATGATTCTCGCGGCAGGACAGGAGATGCGCATCTACTCTTCTGCCAACCTGAAGGAATGGAAGTATGAAAGCAGCTTCGGAGAGGGCTACGGCGCTCACGGCGGAGTGTGGGAGTGCCCCGACCTGTTTGAGCTTCCCGTAGAGGGAACGAACGAGAAGAAGTGGGTGCTTATCTGCAACATCAACCCCGGCGGACCTGCCGGCGGCAGCGCAACGCAGTACTTCACGGGTACGTTTGACGGCCATAAGTTCACCTGCGACACCAAACCTGAGGTGACAAAGTGGATGGATTACGGTAAAGACCACTATGCAACAGTGTCTTTCGACAATGCTCCTGACGGTCGCCGGGTGATTATCGGCTGGATGAGTAACTGGCAGTATGCCAACCAGGTGCCTACGGTGCAGTTCCGCAGTGCCAACACCATTGCCCGCGACGTTTACCTGTACCGCTACAAGGGAGTTGACTACATGGCTTCACGGCCCGCAAAGGAGATGGACGCCGCACGCGGAAAGGCTGCCGTAGACACACGTCTGACGATAGGAAACCGCACGATAAAGAAGCTCTTCGACACTCCGAGAGGCGCGTATGAGATAGACATGGACATGCAGACCAACGACGCGGCGACAGTGGAGATGACCCTTTCAAACGGCAAGGGTGAGCATGTGTCGTTCATTTATGACGCTGAGACCAACTCACTCTCAGTAGACAGGCGCCTGGCAGGCGACAAGTCGTTCAGCGAGCTGTTCCCGACAGTAACCTCAGCTCCCGTTCACGGCAAGCTGACAAGCCTGCGCGTGTACGTTGACAACAGCAGTGTTGAGGTGTTCGGCAACGACGGCAAGACGGTACTTACCAACCTCGTGTTCCCTGCCGAGCCGTATAACACGCTGACACTGAAGAGCGACAAGAAGACGAAAGTGACCTCTCTTAAGGTTTATCCGGTAAAATAATCATCACGGAACTTACAGGAATAAAAGGAGTCGGAGAAGACAAAGCCCGGCTTTAGCTTCTCCGGCTTCCTTTAAAACTCTGACCTCCGCTTTATCAAATAAACAAAATAACTATGAAATCAAATAAGACTTTGTACCTTATCCCCGTGATGTTCTGCTTCTTCGCGATGGGATTTGTTGACTTGGTCGGCATCGCCTCCAACTACGTTAAGGCCGACCTGGGGCTCGACGACGCCGTGGCAAACATCTTTCCGTCAATGGTGTTCTTCTGGTTCCTTATCTTCTCAGTGCCTACGGGCATGCTGATGAACCGCATCGGACGTAAGAACACGGTGCTGCTTTCACTTATCGTGACCATTATATCACTTGCCTTGCCGCTCTTCGGTGACGGTTTCTACGTGATGCTTGTGTCTTTCTGCCTGCTCGGCATAGGCAACGCGCTGATGCAGACATCTCTAAACCCGCTTATCTCGTCAATAATCAAGGGCGACAACCTGGCCAGCACGCTTACGTTCGGCCAGTTCATCAAGGCTATCGCCTCGTTCCTTGCGCCGTATTTAGCCATGTGGGGCGCTACGAAGGTGCTGCCCTCGTTCGGCTATGACTGGAAGGTGCTGTTCCTGATTTACTTCGTTGTAGGCATCATCTCAGCCGTGCTGCTGTTCATCACGCCTATCGAGGAGGAGAAAATCGAGGGCAAGGCGTCAGGCTTCGGCGACTGCTTCCGCCTCCTGGGCAAGCCTATCGTGCTGCTGTCGTTCCTCGGCATCATGTGCCACGTAGGCATTGACGTGGGCACCAACACAACTGCGCCGAAGCTGCTCATGGAGCGTCTGGGCATGACTCTTAACGAGGCGGCTTTCGCCACGAGCCTTTACTTCATCTTCCGTACCATCGGCTGCCTTACCGGCTCTTTCTTCCTGCGCGTAATGAACAACCGCACGTTCTTCACAATCAGCGTCATCATGATGGCGCTCAGCATGGTAGGAATGTTCTTCGGCACGTCAAAGGCTGTGCTTTACGTGGCAATAGCCCTCGTAGGTTACGGCAACTCTAACGTGTTCTCGCTGGTTTACTCGCAGGCCTTGCTATCCGAGCCCGACAAGCAGAACGAAGTTTCGGGCCTTATGATTATGGGTCTGTTCGGCGGAACGGTGTTCCCGCTCATCATGGGATTCGCCAGTGACGCTGTAGGTCAGGCCGGCGCAGTAGCCGTAATGGCGGTAGGCGTAATTTATCTTCTTACTTACATCAAAAACGTAAAACACTAACAACAGCCACGGTCAGCAGCGTGGAGACACGCGCTGGCCTCACTATAAAAATATGACAGCAATGAAACACACAGAAAATTTAATCGTAGGACTTGGCGAGGCGTTGTGGGACGTCCTTCCCGAAGGTAAGAAACTGGGCGGAGCGCCTGCCAACTTCGCGTATCATACGCGCCAGTTCGGTTTTAACTCGATAGCAGTAAGCGCGGTAGGTGAAGACAAGCTGGGCGACGAGACACTGGCCGCACTCGACGAGAAAGGCCTTGACTACAATATAGCCCGCGTGCCGTATCCTACGGGAACGGTGCAGGTAACCCTTGACGACAACGGCATACCGACTTACAATATACGCGAGAATGTGGCTTGGGACAACATCCCTTTCACTCCCGAACTTGAGGAGATAGCCAAGAACTGCCGCGCCGTATGCTGGGGCTCGCTGGCACAGCGCAACGTAGTATCACGCGAGACAATACACAAGTTCCTTGAGACCATGCCCGACGGAGACGGCCGCCTGAAGATATTTGACGTGAACCTGCGCCAGAATTTCTATAACGAGGACGTGCTCTGCGACTCTCTCCGCCACTGCAACGTACTGAAAATAAACGACGAGGAGCTTGTCATCATAGGCCGCATGTTCGGCTATCCGGGCCTTGACATGCGCAATAAGTGCTGGCTCATACTGGGCAAGTATAATCTCGATATGCTCGTGCTCACCTGCGGAACCAACGGCAGCTACGTGTTCACTCCCGGCCACGTGTCGTTCCAGGAGACACCGAAGGTAGAGGTGGTTGACACCGTCGGCGCGGGCGACTCGTTCACCGGAGCCTTCTGCTCAGGCATACTGAAGGGCATGACTGTGGCTGAGGCACACAAGATGGCCGTTGAAGTGTCGGCCTATGTCTGCACGCAGAGCGGCGCGATGCCCGTATTGCCGGGCAGCATCGTAAACCGGACGAGCGGTAACTGATTACGGATGTTTCATGGTTAGATTGGTTTTTGTTAGGTAAAAGATTGTTTCAGGGTAATTTTACCTGTAGTCTTAAGCACGGGCAGAACGGTCATGGCGCAAGCCTACACCGCTCTGCCCGTATCTTTTACGGCCCTGCCGGCACGGGACGAGCCGCCGTTTTTGTAACGATCTGACATTCAACACGTTACAAAAACGGCGTCGGCCGGTCTGCAAAAGATGACCTTTTACACTCCAAAAGGCCGTCTTTTACAACGCGAAAGGTGGCCTTTTAGCTTGTAAAAGGCCACCTTTCATAATTCCTCGAATATCAGTTTGCCATGCGGCCGGGCGCAGGCCTGACGGCCGTATGGCCGCAATTACGCCTCACGCTGCCGGGTACCCATGCGTGCCTCAACAACGTTGATGACATAATCAGCCAGCTTCTCACACTCAGAGACTATGTCCATGTACATCGTTCCGATAGCATACGTGTACTCGTGGGCGTTCACGTCGTTGATGTTCTGGCTGCGCAGCTGGTCGCGGTAGTTGTTTATCTCGTTCTCAATGTTGAACGAACGGTTGACGTCAAGCCTGTCCTTACGGCCAGACAGCATGATGTTCATCTGTGTAAGGCTGTCGTCTGTAAGCTCAAACATCTGGTTGAGATGCTCATACTGGCTTTCGGTAAAATCCTCGTTGCCGCTTATTTTGCGGTTCAGCGTCCGCGCTATGTTGTAACAGCTGTCGCCGATGCTCTCAATCTCGGATATCTCGCGCAGCATGGCACGTATCTTGGCTTTGGTCTCGTCACTGAGATGCGCGTCGCTTATCTTGTCGAGGTATTTGGCTATCTCTATCTCCATGTTGTCGCTTATGCCCTCATACTTCTCCACACGGCTGAAGAGTTTGTTGAACGCCGTGCCGTTGGCGGTGGTCAGCAGCTCACGCACGAAGCCGAACATCCTCTGCGTGCGCTCGGCGAAAAGCTGTATCTCCTTCTGCGCCTCGAGCACTGACAGCTCGGGAGTCTTCATTATCGTGTCGCCGCCGATGTAGCGCAGGCGGAACTCATCGTCACTGTCCTTGGTCTGAGGCTTGATGAGCCAGCATACAACTTTCTCAATCTGCGGTATGAACCATATCAGAATGGCAGTGTTGCAGACATTGAAGGATGTATGGAAAGCCGCCAGAACCACCGACAGCATGGCCGGGTCGAGCGTCTCCGAGGCCGGGTCATAACCCACAAGAGAGCACACCATATTGACAAAAGGATAGAAAATACACAGCACCCACAACACTCCGAACACGTTAAAGACAAGGTGGCCCAGCGCGGCGCGCCGTGCCTGGGTGTTGGCTCCGAGGGCGGCCAGGTTGGCGGTGGCCGTCGTTCCGATATTCTCACCCATGACAAGAGCTATTCCGAGATAAATAGGCAGCACGCCGCTTGAGCACAGCATCATCGTAATAGCCATGAGAGCGGCCGATGACTGGAGGATGCACGTAAGCACGGTGCCGATAAGAAGAAAGACTATGATTGTGAGATAGCTGCCCGTATCGAATGAGCTGAAGAATTCTATTAGTTTAGCATTGTGGCCCAGATCCATTTCATTGCCGGTCTGGCTGAGCAAGGCAAGAGAGAAAAACATAAACGCTATGCCGAAAAGGAAGTCGCCTACATAGCGGTGGCGTCGGGTATAGATAAGCAGGATACCCAGGATGAAGGCGGGGAACACGGCGTCCATGAAGTTGAACGAGAAGCCCAGGCTCATTATCCAGGCCGTAAGCGTGGTGCCGATGTTGGCACCCATTATTACGGATATGGCCTGCGCAAGTGTCAGGAGGCCGGCGTTGACAAACGAGACGGTCATCACCGTGGTGGCTGACGATGACTGTACGGCAGCCGTTACAAACATTCCGGTAAGCACACCGGTAAACCTGTTCTTGGTCATCTTGCCCAGGATGTGGCGCAACTGTGAGCCGGCCATCTTCTGCAAGGCCTCGCTCATTACCTTCATTCCATAAATAAGAAGGGCCAATGACCCGATAATCTTAAAAAAAATCCAAATCGACATATTTTAAATTAATTTGATGCCGGACCTTATGCAGTATCGAAAAAACGGAGTATCTTTACAAACGTAAAATCTAAAACTGCATGAAAAATGAAACAAGTAATACAAATACGTTGCAAAAATAATAAAAAAACGCTAAACGTCGCAATAGGAAGCACTCTTTCTGAGATTTTCCGTGAATTAAACTTAAAAATGGATTACGGACCCATAAGCGCAAAGGTCAACAATAAAGTGGAGGGCCTTCATTACCGCGTTTACCATAATAAAGATGTAGAATACCTTGACATTCGCTCGGCATCAGGCGCCCGTGCCTATACGCGCACGCTCTTCTTCGTGCTCTGCAAGGCCGTAAACGACCTGTGGCCGGGGGCAAGCGTGGTTATCGACATACCTGTATCCAACGGTTACTACTGCAACATAAACATGCGGCGGGCCGTGACCGAGGCCGATGCACGCGCCGTGAAGAACCGCATGCAGCAGATAATCGACGCGGCAATGCCTATCCACCGCCACGAGTGCAGCACCGAGGAGGTAATCAAGATGTTCACCGAGACGGGGCATACGTCGAAGGTAAAGCTGCTGAGAAGTGTCGGCTCGCTTTACACTACGTATTATGAGATTGACGGATACAAGGACTATTACTACGGCACACTGCTCACTAACACGAGCCAGCTGTACCTGTTCGGCCTGGAGAAGTACTATGACGGCATGCTGCTGCGCATCCCCTCGCGCGACGACCCGTCACGCCTGGGCGACCTTGTCAGGCAGGACAAGATGTTCGAGATATTCCTGGAGCACCACCGCTGGCAGAAAATTCTCGGCATGTCGACCGTCGGAGACTTCAACGAAGCTGTCAAGCGGGGCATGTCGACAGAGCTTATCAACGTGTCGGAAGCCTTGCAGGAGAAGAAGATCTCACAGATAGCAGACATGATTGCGGCACGTCCGGGCGTGAGGATGGTGCTCATCTCGGGCCCGTCGTCAAGCGGAAAGACCACCTTCTGCAAGCGTCTGTCGATACAGTTGCTCACGTGCGGCGTTAAGCCCGTGCCGATATCGCTTGACGATTACTTTGTAGACCGTGAGCAGACGCCCAAAGACGACAAGGGTGAATATGACTACGAGAGCCTTTACGCGCTTAACATTCCGCTGCTGAACCGGCAGCTCAACGCCCTGTTTGCAGGCGAGGAGGTGGAGCTGCCGCGGTATAACTTCCAGACGGGACGCAGCGAAAAGAGCGGCCGCAGGCTGAAGCTGGCGCCCGAGGAGGTGCTCGTTGTTGAGGGAATACACGCCCTTAACCCCGAGCTGACGGCCCAGATACCCGAAGAACAGAAGTTCCGCGTCTACGCGTCGGCGCTTACCACCATTCTGCTTGATACACATAACTACATACCGACGACTGACAACCGCCTGCTGCGCCGCATCATCCGCGACTACAAATACCGCGGAGTGAGCGCGCAGGAGACCATCAAGCGATGGCCCAGCGTGCGCGCGGGAGAGAACAAGTGGATATTTCCTTACCAGGAGAATGCCGACGTTATGTTCAACACGGCACTGCTGTTTGAGCTCGCTGTGATAAAAAGCCAGGCCGAACCGCTGCTCGAGCTTGTGCCCGAAAACGCCGAAGAGCATGCCGAGGCGTACCGCCTACTGAAGTTCCTGAAGTATATCGCGCCCGTGCCCAACCGCCAGCTGCCGCCCACGTCGCTGCTGCGCGAGTTCCTCGGGGGCAGCTCCTTCAAGTACTGACGCGGCTACCGGTTTTATGAAAGACGGCAAATCGCATTGCAAAAGGCCACCTTTTAGCTTGCGGTTTGCCGTCTTTTGCGTTGTAAAAGACGGCCTTTCGCAACGCATTGAATATCAAGAAGTTACGCAACGGCTGAAAAGAGGGCTCAAAAATACGCCTTACGGGCCGTCAGAAAGCCGCGCGCGGAGCGTCATGACACCGCGTGAGAGCCGTCGGCAGACAGCGGCCGGACGCACTTTGCGGCATGCCCCGTGATGTAAAATAAAAATTCTTTTCCTGCACATTTATTTTGGATTTTACCTGATTTGTATTACTTTTGTATTATAGTAATAACAATCAAAGACATGACTCAAGAAGAAAAGACCGCAATAGAGGAGAAAATCGTTGACGTGCTGAAAACCGTCTACGACCCTGAAATCCCCGTTAACATCTATGACCTTGGCCTGATTTACAAAATAGAAGTGAGAGACGACGCCACCGTTGACATCGACATGACGTTCACCGCGCCCACATGCCCTGCGGCAGACTTCATCCTCGAGGACGTAAGACAGAAGGTTGACGCGCTCGAAGGGGTAAAGTCGGCCACGGTCAACCTCGTGTTCGAACCGGCGTGGGACCAGAGCATGCTGAGCGAGGAGGCACGCCTGGAACTGGGATTTGAATGACAATCCGCACGGCTGAGCGACAATCCTGAAGCTGACTTTCCCTAAACAAATACCTATGCGCAAGAATATCTACATATTGTCTGACGCCCACCTGGGCTCATGGGCCATCGACCACGCCCGCACACAGGAACGCAGGCTCGTGCGCTTCCTTGACGACATCAAGGACAAGGCGGCCGCCGTGTATCTTCTCGGCGACATGTTTGACTTCTGGTACGAGTACAAATACGTCGTGCCAAAGGGCTACACGCGCTTTCTGGGCAAGCTGTCTGAACTGACTGACATGGGCGTTGAGGTGCACTTCTTTACCGGCAACCATGACATCTGGGCCTTCGGCTACCTTGAGAAAGAGTGCGGCGTGATACTGCATACCAAGCCGGTAACCACCGAAATATACGGAAAGATATTTTATCTTGCGCACGGCGACGGACTGGGCGACCATGACCCGAAATTCAACTTCATACGCCGCATGTTCCATAACCGCACGTGCCAGCGCCTCTTCAGCGCCATTCACCCGCGCTGGGGAGTATGGTTCGGCCTGACGTGGGCCAAGCACAGCCGCATGAAACGGGCCGACGGCAAGGAGCCTCCGTATCAGGGTGAGGACAAGGAGGCCCTCGTCCGCTATACCAAACAGTACATGAAGACTCACCCGGACATCGACTATTTCATCTACGGTCACCGTCACATAGAGCTTGACCTGATGCTATCGCGCAAGACGCGCATGATGATTATCGGCGACTGGATATGGCAGTTCACTTACGTTGTGTTCGACGGCGAGCATCTGTTCCTCGAGGAATACGTCGAGGGAGAAAGCAGACTATAAGAATAAAGGTAAAAAGGTATAAAGGTAAAAAGGTAAAACAGCAGAAAGGTATAAAGGTAAAACAGCAGAAAGGTATAAAGGTAAAACAGTAGAAAGGTATAAAGGTAAAACAGCAGAAAAGTAAAAAGGCAGAAAGGTAAGAAAGTAGGAAGTAAACTGTAAGAAAGCTGAAAAATAAAGCAATATAAAGAAATAAATAAAAGTAAAAGGGTAAAAAGGTAAATCATGCCGGCGGCGAATATATCCCGCATCTGCGCTGTTTTACCTTTTTACCCTTTTACTTTTTTACCTTTATTTACAGTAGGTTCATCGTGTCTGTGGCAATCATCAGCTCCTCGTCAGTCGGGATAACGCATACGGTTACCTTAGAGTCAGGCGTTGAGATTACAGCTTCCTCGCCGCGGATGGTCTTGTTCTTCTCCTTGTCTAGCTTCACTCCCATGTACTCCATGTTCTCACACACGGCTTCACGCATCTGGTACTGGTTCTCGCCTACGCCCGCGGTGAACACGATAATGTCGCATCCGCCCATGGCAGCGGCGTAAGCTCCCACGTATTTCTTTATGCGGTAGTTGTACATGTCGAGAGCCAACTTGGCGCGTTCGTTGCCCTGCTCTATGGCGTTGTCAATCTCGCGCATGTCTGAAGAGATGCCTGATATGCCGAGCACACCGCTCTTCTTGTTAAGCAGGTCTGACATTCCGTCGGCGTCAAGACCGAGTTTCTTCTCGAGGAAGGTCACTGCTCCGCCGTCGATGTCGCCGCTTCGTGTGCCCATCATGAGGCCTTCGAGCGGCGTCAGACCCATTGACGTGTCTACACACTTGCCGTTCTGCACGGCTGCCACACTGCCGCCGTTGCCTATGTGGCAGGTGATTATCTTCTTATCCTCGAACTTCACGCCAAGGAAGTCGCACACACGGTGAGACACGTAGCGGTGACTTGTTCCGTGGAAGCCGTAACGGCGCACTCCGTATTTCTCGTAAAGGTCATAAGGAATGGCGTAAAGATAAGAGTGGGCGGGCATCGTCTGATGGAACGCCGTATCGAAAACGCCCACCTGGGGCAGACCGGGCATCAGCTCGCTTACAGCCTGTACGCCTTTAAGGTTAGCCGGGTTGTGCAGCGGCGCGAGGTCGCTTACTGACTTGAAGGCGTCGAGCACCTCGTCGTTAAGTATCACGCTCTTGTTGAACTTCTCGCCTCCGTGCACCATGCGGTGGCCTACGGCGTTGATTTCGTCAAGGCTTTTGATTACTCCGATCTCAGGGTCGGTAAGCAGTGAGAAGATGAACTTCACTCCCTCCGTGTGCTCGGGGATGTCGTGCATGATTTTCTTTTTGGTGCCGTCGGGCATCTTCACTTTTACGAACGCACCGTCGAGACCGACGCGCTCAGCGCCTCCCGAGGTCATGACAGACTTGTCGTCCATGTTGTAAAGGGCGTATTTGATGGACGAGCTGCCGCAATTTAAGACTAAAATTTTCATAATTAATCATTTATATATATAGTAGTTATATGGAGTTAAGGTAGTTAAAGTAGTTAAAGTCAATGCTCTTGCTGCATGCTGTCCTTGTCGGATAGTTAAATTCAATACTCTTGCTGCGTGTTGTTTTTATATCCGCTGTTCAGCACTCCTTTACAGTATGCGTTCAGGAGGATGCTGGCTTCGGAGAGCATTGTGTACAGTCTGTCATGTGTCTCAGCGTCAACATACCCTAAGTCTTTTGACAGATGGATATAGCACCGGCATTCTTCCAGACTGCCTTGAGCAATGTTATAAAACCGAAGTTTTTCTGTCTTGCTTATTCTCTTGTAACCTTCGGCGATATTTGCAGGTATTGAGACTGCGGCTCTTTTCAGCTGTGAACACAGTCCGAACAGCTCATGTTCAGGAAAGGTGTTGGCAATTTTGTATGCCTCAACCACAAATCCATAAGCCTTTTGCCACGCTATGATGTCCTCAAACCTGTTTGTCATGTAAGCAAATGACTTTAACTACTATAACTACTTCTAACTACTTTAACTACTTATTTTACTTCTCCTTCTTCGCGTCCATCGCCTGGCAGGCGGTGATTGCTATCATCTTGTAGACGTCGTCGACCGAGCAGCCGCGGCTGAGGTCGTTAACCGGGCGGGCGATACCCTGCAGGATAGGACCGAGGGCTACGGCGTCGCCGAGACGCTGAACCAGTTTGTAAGAGATGTTGCCTACCTCGAGGCAGGGGAATACCAGCACGTTGGCATGTCCGGCGATGTCGCTTCCGGGAGCCTTCTTTGCTCCTACCTCCGGCACGAGGGCTGCGTCGGCCTGCAGCTCGCCGTCGATTTTCAGTGTCGGGTCAAGCTCCTTGGCCAGCTTAGTAGCCTCGACAACCTTGTCAACCACCTCGTGTGAGGCGCTGCCTTTGGTAGAGAAGCTCAGCATAGCAACGCGCGGGTCAGTGAATCCGGCTACCGAGCGTGCCGTCTCAGCCGTGCATACGGCAATCTGGGCGAGCTGGGCAGCGTCGGGAACGGGCGTTACGGCCACGTCGCCTACTACCAGAACGCCGTCCTCTCCATACTGTTTCTGCTTGGAGATAAGCAGCATCGCACCGCTGACGCAGGTAACACCCGGCTCACACTTGATAATCTGCAGCGCGGGGCGCAGCGTGTCGGCAGTAGTGCTGAGCGCACCTGAAATCTGTCCGTCGGCGCCTCCCGTCTTGATAATCATGCATCCGAGGTAGAGCGGATTCTTGACAAGCTCGCGGGCCTGTTCTATCGTCATGCCCTTCTTCTTGCGCAGTTCGGCCAGCAGGGCGGCGTACTCCTCACTCTTGGGATTGTTCTCCGGGTCAACAATGGTAGCCTTGCCGATGTGTGTCAGTCCCCATTTTTCGGCGCAGGCGTTTATCTCCGCCGGTGAGCCTATGAGTATGATGTCAGCCAGTTCGTCGGCCAGTGCCATGTCGGCGGCCCTTAGCGTGCGTTCCTCAGTGGCTTCAGGAAGCACGATGCGCTGCTTGTCGCTCTTAGCGCGTGCAATGATTTGTTGTACTAAATCCATAGTTTTGTAGTTTATAAAAATATATGTGTTTTTGTAATTCCGATGTTGCAAAAATAGAAAAAATTATCCGAATAAACACCACCCGCGCTGTTTTTTTACATATAATAAGACAAATAAGAAAGGTGAATGGCCGTATTGGCTCCGCACACGGGCGCCGCCGCCTCGTCAGCCGGGCACGGGGCGGCCGCCCGGACAGCCGTCAACCTGACGTGCCGCGCCGGCGGAGACATGCAGGCCGGTAACAGGCGGAAAAACAGCACGTTACGGCAGCGTTTCCAAAAGACGGCAAATCGCGTTGCAAAAGGCCGTCAATCGCACGCTAAAAGACGGTCTTTTGCAAGCCAAAAGACGGCCTTTTGGAAACAAGCCGGAAACGTAACGGGAAACGCCTTGCCGCGAAGCGCCTGAAAGTCTGAGGCGCCGGCCCTGCCCGCCGATGCCCGGCGGGGCGGATACCGCAGGCTGACAGCTATGCCGGATTGAGCCTTCCGTATTGCCCGGATGTAGACATGAAGTGTTCATTTTACCAAGAAATCTGTCCGTTTTAACCTTTTTAATGGAAAAAACAAGCATAAAACTATTTTAATATAAATAGTTTTCATATCTTTGCAAAAAGGTTTTGAACCATCATTGTAATCGTTATGAAATACGCCTGCAATATCATCACGCTGCTCATAGCCCTGCTGACATCGGCAGAGATGACGGCCGCAGAAAAGGAAGTGTACATTTCTTACGGCAACATGGACAAGTGGACAATACGCAAAATCCACGAGTCCGGCATCATCGGGGGCAACACCAAGACCCTGTATGAGATAGGTCCTAACCGCACGATAGAGGGCAACAAGCCCTACGTCAACGGCGGAGGCTCGCCCTGGGGCACGTCCAACGTTATGGCAAAGGTGATGGGCGTGGTCAAAACCAACAACTCGGTGTACCGCGACACGCACGGCTCAGGCTACTGCGCTAAGCTCGTAACGCATATCGAAAGCGTAAAAGTGCTGGGGCTGATGAACATCAAGGTGCTGGCCGCAGGCTCGATATTCCTCGGCGACATGAAGGAGCCTATCACCGGAACGAAGGACGGGCCGAAGGCCATGAACAGCGGCATACCCTTCAAAAGCCGGCCTAAGGCGCTGCGCTTTGACTACAAGGTGAAGACCACCGGCTCTTCAACACGCATAAAGCAGACCGGATTCAGCCGCAAGCAGACCGTAGCCGGCAAGGACTATGCTATCGCCGTGCTCTACCTGCAGAAGCGCACCGAGGACAGCAATGGCAACATCACGGCCAAGCGCGTGGGCACCATGGTCGTAAAATACGGCAATAGCACCAGCGGATGGGTCAACGACGCCACCTACGAGATACTCTACGGTGACATACGTAACAACGCCCATTACGACGCCTCGACAATGGGGCTGCGCTCAACTGACTACGCACGCAACAGCAAAGGCAAGAGCGTGCCCGTAAAAGAGACGGGATGGGCCGCCGCCAACGAGACTCCCACGCACCTCGTGCTGCAATTCTCGTCGAGCCACGGCGGTGCATACATCGGCTCGCCGGGCAACACGTTCTGGATTGACAACGTAAGATTGGTTTACTGAAAACAACAAATATATAAGGAATGACAAGACTGCTACTCGCCGCCTTACTGATGTTTTGCACATGCAAGGCAGCGTCGGCCGCGCCCTTCAATGAACGACAGGACACGGTGACCATACAAACTGAGCAACAGCCGGACACTGCAAAAAAGAAAAAAGGCATAATAAACTGGGTGCTGAACTATCTGAACAACACCAATAAGAACAAGAACCACAAGAAGTTTGACTTCAGCGTGCTGCCCGGTCCGCACTTCAGCTCTGACACAGGACTGGGTCTCGGCATCATCGGCATGGGCCTTTACCGCCAGAACCGGCGCGACACGCTCACGCAGCCGTCCAACGTTGCCATATTCGGAGATATAACAACCAAGAGCTCATACACCGTCGGAATATTCGGCACTCACATGTTTCCGTATGACCGGGGACGCATAGAGTACGAGATATCTGCCAACTATTTCAAGGAGAAATTCTGGGGAATGGGCTACGAAATGGGCAACAACGACGCCAACGAGAGCGAGATAAAGCGTTGGAAAATAGACGCCAAGGCCAACTTCCTGTGGCAGGTGGTGCCCAACGTGTTCATCGGTCCCTCGCTGACTTATGACTATGCGTATGCCATGGAGATAGAAAGGCCAGAGCTCTTTGAGGGCATGGACCCGCTCGTATGGAACATCGGAGTGGGCTTTACGCTTGCCTACGACTCGCGTGACATCATGACCCGCCCCACCAGAGGCATCTACGCCACCGTCACACAGCTGTTCCGCCCGAAGTTCCTGAGCAACGGTTACGCCTATACTACTACCGACTTCCGCTTCAACACGTACGGAAAACTGTGGAAAGGAGCCGTCATCGGAGGCGACCTTCGCGGCACGCTGAACTTCGGCGACCCGTCGTGGGCGATGATGGCGATGATAGGCAACTCGTCAACCATGCGCGGATACTACAAAGGCCGGTACCGCGACAAGCATAAAATGGAGGCCCAGATAGAGCTGCGCCAGCACATATGGAAGCGTAACGGAGCCGTTGTGTGGGTAGGCGTGGGCACCGTTTTCGACAAGTTCAGCGCCATCCACTTTGACCGTCTGCTGCCCAACTGGGGCATAGGTTACCGCTGGGAGTTCAAGAAGAACGGCAACATACGCCTTGACTACGGCTTCGGCAAGAACGGGATACAGGGCTTCGTGTTCAACATCAACGAGGCCTTCTGACGCATCAGGATGCTGACCGGCAAAGAAACAACGGACAAACAACCAATAAAATGAAATCCTTTAAGGACATGTTAAGGGCTTGCGCCTCAGCGCGCAGCCTCTTTTTTTTCACCATACTGGCGCTTGCGCTGCCCAACATAGGGCTGTGCTTCACCGAGCGAATGGGCATAATGGCCGACATTACGAACGTTCTGCTGCCCACGGCGGCCGTGTGGCTGCTGATGACTCTTAACCGCTGCCCGGGCAAGATGACGTGGGCGCTCTTCCTGCTGGTGTTCTTCGCTGCCTTCCAGCTTGTCCTTCTGTATCTCTTCGGCCACTCGATAATAGCCGTGGACATGTTCCTCAACCTCGTTACGACCAACCCCGGAGAGGCTTTCGAGCTGCTCGACAATCTCATTCCGGCCGTCTTCGGCGTCGTCATAGTGTACGTTCCGCTGCTCGTTCTGGCCGTGATATCCATACGCAGGCGTGACCGCCTGGAGCGCGGCTTCATGCAAACGCAGAGGCGCATTGCCGTTACCGGACTGGCCGCAGGCCTGCTCTGCCTGGGCGCGAGCTATGCCGTTGACGACGATTACCGTGCCGAACTCGACCTGTATCCCGTCAACGTGTTCTATAACTTAGGACTGGCCGTTGAGCGTACATGCGCCACCAACAGCTATGCAGAGACCTCGGCAGACTTCAGCTTCAACGCGCATAGCACTCATCCGGCTGCCGACCGCGAGGTGTACGTACTCGTAATAGGCGAGACGGCGCGTGCATGCAGCTTCGGCCTGTACGGCTACGGCCGCCCCACAACGCCTCTCATGGCAAAAGAGGAAGGGCTGATAGCGTTTACAAAGGCGCTCACCCAGTCGAACACCACGCACAAGAGCGTGCCCATGTTGCTGTCGGCCGTGTCGGCAGAGGACTTCAACGACATATACAGACAGAAGGGAATAATCACCGCCTTCAAGGAAGCGGGCTTCCATACGGTGTTCATTTCCAACCAGAGACCTAACCACTCGTTCATCGACTTCTTCGGAGAAGAGGCTGACGAATGGATGTTTCTGAAGGAAAGCAAGGGCTACGACCCCTCTCAAGGCGACGCGGCCATGCTGCCGAAGCTGAAAGATGTGCTGGCCAAAGGGCGCAGGAAGGAGTTCATAGTGCTGCATACTTACGGCTCTCACTTCAACTACCGCGAGCGTTACGGCCGCGACGAGGCCTTCTTCAGACCCGACGACGCGTCAGAGGCGAAGCCTGCCAACAGGGCGTCGCTGGTCAACGCGTACGACAATTCGATACGTGCCACTGACCGGCTGCTGGCCGGCATCATGGGCAAACTGCGCGGCACGGGAGCCGTGTCGGCACTGCTCTATACGTCAGACCACGGCGAGAACATCTTCGACGACAGCCGGCGGCTGTTCCTGCACGCCTCGCCCGTGCCGTCATACTACGAGCTTCACGTGCCGTTCATTGTCTGGATGTC
Source organism: uncultured Prevotella sp. (assembly GCA_900550365.1). GTDB lineage: Bacteria > Bacteroidota > Bacteroidia > Bacteroidales > Bacteroidaceae > Prevotella. Next base: position 62,858 of record URRR01000001.1, read on the forward strand.
TGACGCTTACCGTCAGAGATACGCTCAGATGGACAGCACTCTGCGTGCCAACAGCACAAAACGGATAGCCACGAGCGCGTCAGCCTTCCACACGATGCTCACCATCGCGGGCATCAGCACGCCCCTGCGCAACGACAGTCTGTCAGCAGCCAGCCCGCTGTTCACCGTCAGGCCGTGCCTGTATCTCGACGACCATAACCGCGCCGTACCGCTGAATAAGATTCTGAGAGATAAAAAAGACTTTATTTTGCTCCGCAAAATAATTAAGAATCAAGAAAATATTAATTAAGAATTAAGAGTTAAGAATTAAGAAAAATAGCTTTGCTGATTATAGTTGCAGGGCATATTTTCTTAATTCCTAACTCTTAACTCATAACTGAATTTAGAGGCTTGAGCCGCTCAGGGGAGCTGCCTGCGTGTAGGTACGTGCTCCGAGCTCCTTGTCAAGCATATATATGCCGTATCCGTTGTCCTTTATCATCTTGATGTTATCAATGATAGTCTGGGCGTTCTCCTCCTCCTCTACCTGCTCGTCGATAAACCATTTCAGCATGCTCTGCGTCGCAAAGTCGTTAGCTTCGTGGGTCAGGGCATACAGGTTGTTGATAAGCGACGTAACCTTCTGCTCGTGTTTCAGAGTGCTCTCGAACACGTCAAGGATGCCGTTCCACTCTGTCGGCACCTCAGCGATAGGCTTCAGCGTAACGCGGCCGTTGCGTGAGTTGATGTAGTTGAACAGTATCTTGGCATGGTCCTGCTCCTCCTGGAACTGCACCTCATACCAGCTTGCCATGCCCGGCTGCCCGATAGAATGGCAGTAAGCAGCCATTGAAAGATACAAATAGGCCGACCACATCTCGGCGTTAATCTGCTCGTTGAGAGCCTCTTCAATCTTCTTGTTTAACATAACGGTATATTTTTAGAGTTAATATTCTATCAGAAAGGCAGCAAAAACAGTGCCAACGCACCACGTCTGACGTGCTGTCAGCCGCCTGTCAGCCCTCACCGCGCCCGCTGTCAGCGCCCCGTCAGACCCCGCCCTGCCGTGCTTTGCTAACTGCCTGATAATCAGTGCCGTTGCGAAAGGCCGTCTTTCGGCTTGTAAAAGACCGTCTTTTAGCGTGCGATTGACGGCCTTTTGGAAAGCAAAAGGCGGCCAATTAGAAATCGCCAGGTGCGTAACCGTTCCTGCGGATTTGCAATCCGCAGGTATGAGTATAAGGATTTGTAATCCTGACAAAGATTTACATAAGAACAGATTTACGGATTGAAAATCCTTATACTAAGCTCACACGGATTGCAAATCCGTGTGAACAAAACGTAAAAGACGGCAAACCGCATTTTCAATAAATCACGAATAACGCGGCAATGATTATCAGAAGAAATATTATCCTCCACATTATCTTCTTTTCCACAACCCGATACCGTATAAGACGATAGAGGAAATATGCACCTGCAAGCCCTGAAACAGTTTTTATGACCAGAGGCATAGCACTGTCAGACAGCACCCCGAAGTTGTTAAGAAGCAGGGCCAGAAGATACGCCACGATGTAAACGTTAATCAATGTGTTGTCAAACTTTGTCATAATTTCGGTCCATAAATAAGTTATGTTTCAATAAGCTAAAGATTCATTCACGGCATTCTGTCAGCCGTTTAGCCTGACCTTGCAACAAAGTCAGTCACAGGACAAAGCACAGAGCGCAGTAAGCAAGCAAGGCTGTCACCAGCAGTCCCGCGGCTACACCTGCCCCGGCCAGCCACGACATGCCGAAAGCCAGCTCGCAGAACTTCACCGCACAAGCCATATATACCACGCCCGCTACCATATCTGCTTTGCCGAAGCCTTTCTTGCGGTACATTCTGAACAGCACAACGGCAAGCCCCGCAACAGCTCCGATAACGCATCCGGCAAGCATCAGCGATGCTGATGACATCCCGACGGCATCAACTGACGCCACCACGGACACGATACACAGCTGCATCAACGTACCGTCAAACCACCTTCGGGGCATCTTTCTCAGCCGTCTGTACGCCACTGCGCAGCCTGACGCCATTGCCGCCACGGCATAACCTGCCGACAAGCAGGCCGTAACAGTCCCGACAACGAGGTCCAACAGTCTCCATATACTTACGAAAAAGGCCAGCTCGGCCACGACATCTGCCAATCCACGGCCGCTCTGCAAGCGATGTCTTACGATGATAACCGCCAATGACACAACGCTCACCACCACCCAAAGAACAATAAGAGAAGTTCTATCCATCATCTTACCAGACTGTTTATCAAAAATTATTTTCAACCAATTCCGCTTCGGCAGATTTGCAATCTGCCGGAATTGAGTATCAGGATTTGCAATCCGAAGAAAAACAATAAACCTTTTTATCGGATTAAAAATCCTTATACTCACACCTGCGGATTGCAAATCCGCAGGAACGCAAAATGATGTTTTTACACGTTATTCAACAGCAAAGTTATAAAAATCCGCACTAAACGGCAAACATCAAGGCAGTTTTTTCACGCAGACGCTTACGCTTATCCACATCTCTTGCAAGCCGCTCAGCAGCCCGTCGCTAACTGCCTGATAATCAGCACCGTTGCAAAAGGCCGTCTTTCGGTTTGCAAAAGACCGTCTTTTAGCGTGCGATTGACGGCCTTTTGCAATGCGTTTTGCCGTCAATTGAAAAGCAGACATCTGTAAGGCGCTCTGCAAGCAGTGGACTCCCGCCTGCCTATATGAAATAAAACACCGTGCGCAACATACCGTACAACAGAGAGATGATATACATAATCAAGCGCCATTTTGTGTTCGCCAGTTTCCATTTTACTATCATCCATATACAGACTACGGACATCACGATTATCAGAAGATAAGATGACAGCCCCCACAGGCTTCCGCTTTCACCGGGCGTCACTATCATATGATAAATAAAAACAAGCAATATCGCCGTCTCTGCCGCATCAAAATAACTGTCTCTACTCATGACTTTCTGATTTTAAATACATTAAACATCAATCAAAGAGCGTGCAAAGCTGCCACTTGCTTCTGCTCAAAAGAAATATCAGACATGCCTTGACACGCTCCTCTTTCACTTAATCAAACATTTTTAACCACATAAAATCTTTGTTGATTTTTTATCTCATACAATTCACATAATCTACAATAGCCCAAGCATCGCCTATCATTCACAACGTTCTCTTTGCAAGATCCGTTTCGGCTGATTTGCAATCTGCCGGAATTGAGTATCAGGATTTGCAATCCGAAGAAAAACAATAAACCTTTTTGTCGGATTAAAAATCCTTATACTCACACCTGCGGATTGCAAATCCGCAGGAACGCAAGCAACGGCCTATACTGCGGACGCAAGACGCAGAGAGCCTCCCCGTCAAGCCCCTGTGACCCGGGCAAAGATGCCAAACAAGCCTATCAGCAGCCAGCAGACATTCCCGATAGCACTATAACTGTGCCATCCCGACTTGCTCCATGACACCATCCAGGTACATACAGCCCCCATAACGAACAGCAGGACGTATGACACCAACGAGAGCAGGCCGCTCCCGTCAGTAAAAACCCGCACAAAGGCATTTCCGATAGCGGCTGCCCACAACACTACAACTGAATTCTCATAGATGCTGACTTTATCCATACAAAAAGATGTTTTTACACGTTATTCAACAGCAAAGTTATAAAAACAACGGCCTGACTTCCAAATTTTCTCACAACATTTTTTCGGGAGTGTCACATCTTATTTTTACAGATAAACTGCTGATTGTCAGAGTTTTAACCCACATTTTAGGGTGATTGGCAACACAAAAATGTGACGTTTGCAATGATTTATTTTGGTCAAGAAAAACTGAAAAACTTGCAAAGTAGGAATTAAATCATTAATTTTGAGCGTCAAAATAATTGCAACATGAAACACATCTTGCCCTTTTTGTTTCTCATCGTAACTGCCGTTACAGCCTGCAATAATCACGGTCTGACCTACAAAAAACTTGAGAAGGCAGACAGCCTTTTCATGAACGACAAGGACAGCGCAGCCTTAGAGATGCTCACATCTATATCAAACGACGAGCTGACAAGTGAAAAAGAAAAGGCATATCACAGCCTTCTGCTTGTATGTACAAAGTATAGACTGCAACGAAAAGACATTGCTGATTCTACCATAAACGTAAGCATTGACTATTATAAACGTGTAAATGACAAGCAGAATTTGGCAAGAGCTCTATATTATAAAGGTATGATTGTTCATCAATCCGGCAATATTTCAAAAGCGATAAAACTTATAAAAGAAGCTGAAATCATTGCTTATGACAATAAAATCATGCCAACTCTTAATTACATTTACATCAACCTGGCCACAATAAACGGGAAAATCGGAAATTATCTTACTTCATTAGAATATGCGAAAAAATCACTGTCAATAGCTGAAGTGAGAAAAGACAATAAAATAATTGGCTTATCTCTTGATAAAATAAGTGAGGCTTTTTCCGGTGTAAACCAATATGACAGCGCACTGTTTTATATCGAGAAAGCCATTCCTTACGTAAAATATCTGAGAAAATACGAACAGGCCGACCTGCTGGCAGACATCAGCGCAAGCTATTTCAACCTGGAACAGTTTGACAAGGCGGAGCAGTATATCAGGCAGGCAATAGCCGTTGAGCCGACAGACTACTGCTATTACATACTCGGGTCGGTATATTTTGAGACGGGACGCACGGCTGAGGCCGAGGCGCTGTGGAAGAAAGTGATAAGCACGGCCCGCCCCGAGCTTAAGGCGGAGACGATGTTATGGCTGGCCGACCTTAAGCAGGCGGAAGGCAAAGACCGCGAGGCGGCAGAGCTGCTGACCAGGGCCGAGGCCATGAAAGACAGCATGGAGAGGAGCAAGAAGGCGGAAAACACGCTGCGCCTGCAGAACGAAGCCGAGCGCACCGACGACCGGCAGCGGAGCAAGACGAGGCTCACCATTGTAGCGGCGGCCGCCGCTGGCGTGGCGGCAGTGCTTACAGGGATTGCCGTATATCACAACAGGAGAGAAAACCTGACAAGGAAACGGCTCGAAAGCATAGAACAGCAGGAGAAGAAAGAAAAGCAGGAAATAGCCGGGCTGAAGGCCTCAGAGCATGAGAACGCCAAAAAGATAAACGCCCTTAACCGCAAACTGGAGGCACTGAGGGAGAGGCACGCCGCAATAATAGGCCTGGGACGGAAACACTGCGAGGAGATAACGGCGGGCGGCACGGTGGCCACTTGGAAGAAGAACGACTTCGAGGCGGCCATAGAATACTGCCGAACGATAATGCCGGAGACGGTAAGCGGCATAGAGAGCCGGTACGGACGGCTGACGCCCTACAAAACGTTTTTCCTGCTGCTAACACATATCGGCGTGGCCGACGACGCCATTCCGCACGCCATGAACATGACGGCAGGTGCGGCACGCACCATGAAATACCGCCTGAAAAAGATGTCATCAGAGGCATCATGACCACGCCCTGCCCCGCAGCACGTCGCCGACAAGCTAAGTTATTGACATTCAACGGATTACAAAAGGCCACCTTTTGCGATGCAAAAGGTGGCCTTTTAGCGTGTGATTGATGACCTTTTAGAACGTAAAAGGCCGTCAATCAGAAATCCGGCGACATCTATATACCTTGCCCTTTGGCGGCAGCCTGCTTCTCACCGACAAACTCAGGCAGGGCTTTCTCCACGGCATCTTTCACCGGTTGTATCGTGCCCACAAAACGCTCAACCACCTTACCGTTTTTAAGCAGAATTATCTGAGGGAACGTTTCTCTTTCAACAAGCGGCATGTAAACGTCTCTAGCGTCAGGCACGAGCGTCCACCCTCTCAACACAACCTCCCTGCCGGGATAAAGCTCAGGCAGGCGTTCGATAACCTTCCGCTTTGATTCGCTAAGCGCAACCATTTGTATCTGTCCGGAATATCTGTCAGCAAGCGTATTGAACCAAGCCGTGTTGACAAGACAATAGCCGCACTGCGCCGACGTTACCAGCACCACGCAATAATCATCAAACACGACCTTGTCCTTCGCCTTGACCTCAACGGACAACAGCAAGAGGCAAAACACAAGGATTGTCACCTTATTAAACACGGTTTTCATACGGGAACAGTAATACATATTGATTAAAACCAAAATACATCTAATCCTTGTTCATTGGCGCTTACATCGTCAACGGATGTGCTTGTAATGGCTGCGTCTTATGCCAGCAGACGCTTTACAATGGCTGAGATGACGCCGCCTTCGGCGCGGCCAGCCATCTGCTTTGTTGCCATACCCATTACGCGGCCCATGTCTTTCATGCCAGTGGCGCCGGTCTGGGCGATGATTTCCTTCACTGTGGCCTCAATCTCGGCCTCGCTGAGAGCCTTGGGCAGATACTCCTCGATTACCGCCACCTGCGCCAGTTCGGCGTCGGCAAGGTCCTGACGGTTCTGCGCGGTGAACGTCGCGGCTGACTCCTTGCCCTGCTTTGCCAGCTTGGCGAGCAGCTTCAGGGCGTCAGCGTCCTCGAGAGTGTCGTTGGCTCCGGGGGCTGTCTTTGCCTCGAGAAATACTTTCTTTATATTGCGCAAGGTCTCAAGACGCACCTTGTCGCGGGCCTTCATGGCCTCCTTGATGTCGTTGCTTACTTGTTCAAATAGTGCCATAATGTATTAAGTTAAAAATTAAAAGTGAAGAGTGAAGAGTTATCAGCTAAGAATTAAGAAATATTCCGCATGGAAAAGGAGGATGAATTAAGAGTTAAGAAGTAAGAATTAAGAAAATATGCCTTGTAAATAAACCGTTAAAGTGAACAGTAAACGGAAGCATTTTTTCTTAATTCTTAACTCTTAATTCTTAAATTCTTAAGCGAACTTTATCGTGCCCTGCACCGTACTGTTGTCCTCGGGCTCGGTTTTCTTCACGTTGCCGATAGCCTGATTCTTGATTTCCTCAAGTTCCTGGCGCGTGCGCTTGTATGTAGGGGTTGACTCAACTGACGAGATTACGTCGTCGTTGTCAAGGTCTTCCTGGCGGAAAATGTATATATGGGGACGGCGCTTGTACTTCGACGTCTTGCCGTCGCCGCCGTATATGCGCTCACGGCGCGCACGGCGCTCGGCCGCTTTCTCCTCTTCCTCGGCGCGTCGCTCGTTCTCCTCCTGGCTGTGTTTCTTGATGTGGCTGTCCATTCCGTCAACGTTCTCGATGCCGAAGCCCGTGGCAAGGATGGTAACCTTTATCTTGTCGCCCAGCTCAGGGTCGGTGGCAAGCCCCCACTTGATCTCGAACTTGGTGTCAAACTTTGCCATGAAGTCGTTCACGTCGTTCATCTCCTCCATCATCAGACTGCCCTTGTTGTTGCCTTTCTCGCCGCTGAAGGATATGCTGAGAAGTATCTTCTTTGAGTTGAAAATGTCGTTGTCATTGAGCAAGGGAGAGTTCAGCGCGTCGTCAATGGCTTTCTTGACGCGGCCTTCACCCTCGCCGTAACCGGTGCTCATGATGGCCACTCCGCCGTCTTTAAGCACGGTCTTGACGTCGTTGAAGTCAAGGTTGATAAGTCCGTGCACGGTGATTATCTCTGCAATACTTTTCGCGGCAACGCTCAGGGTGTCGTCAGCCTTGCCGAAAGCGTCGAGTATCGACAGCTCGGGATATATCTCGCGCAGGCGCTCGTTGTTGATAACGAGCAGCGCGTCGACATGTTTCGACATCTCCTCAACGCCGTCGAGAGCCTGGTCGATCTTCTTCTCGCCCTCGAAACGGAAAGGTATGGTGACAATGCCGACAGTCAGTATGCCCAGTTCCTTTGACACACGGGCTATCACGGGAGCGGCTCCCGTGCCGGTGCCGCCGCCCATTCCGGCGGTGATGAAGGCCATCTTGGTGCCGTCGCTGAGCATCTTGCGCACGTCCTCGATGCTCTCCTCGGCGGCCTCACGCGCCTTCTCGGGCTTGTTGCCGGCACCGAGGCCCTCCTTGCCGAGCTGCAGATGCACGGGCACGGGCGAGTCGTTGAGCGCCTGGTTGTCAGTGTTGCACAGCACGAACGACACGTCGTGTATGCCCTCACGGTACATGTGGTTGACGGCATTGCCGCCGCCACCGCCCACGCCGATGACCTTTATTATGCTTTTTTCCTTCTCAGGTTCGCCGAAATCGACGATACTGCGTCTTTCGTTCATATCTTGTCGTGTTTTTATTCGTTTTACAATTAGTGGCGGTTGACTTACTCGTCAGGTTCCTTAATGAACCTGTCTACCCAGTTCTTGAAGTTGGCGAAGCGGCTCTTCATGCTCTTCTTAGCCTTCTTCTGCTCCTCTTCAAGGCGCGCGGCCTCCTCTGCCTCACGCTTGGCAGCCTCCTCTGCGGCCTTGCGGCGCTGCTCCTCGGCCTTGTTCTTCTCGGCTTCGGTCTGCACAACGCCTGGACTCATCTCGCTCGCGCTGCGCGGATTCTGATGCGGGTCTACGGGTTTTGTAGTGGTCTTGGCCGGTTTCTCACCGCCGAAGAGGTCCATATTTTCGGGTGTCTCGTCGCCCGCGCAGTTCATGTCGCCCTTTATCAGCAGGCCCAGAACGGTGTTCATCATGCAGTTGTGAGACGTGATGTCGGGATTGTTCGACGTGATTGTCTGCGTCACAAACTTCGCGATGCGTATCTTCTCGATATGAGTGTGGTTGCGGAAGGCCTTGTCAATGTCTTTCATATTGGCTCCGCCGCCGGTCAGGATGATGCCTCCCAGCAGGCGGTCGGCATACTCTGAGGGCACCTGATACCACACGTTCTCGATTATCTCCTGCAGTCTTCCCTCCACAATCTCTATGAACTTACGGCTCTCCACGCTGCGTTCAGCGTCAATGGGGAGCATCAGCGAGTTGTCAATGTCATTGTTATCGGTGTACGCGCAGGCGTATTTCAGCTTCATCTTCTCAGCCTGCGCCTCGTCCATCTGCAGCGATGCGATGTCCTTTGTTATGTTGTTGCCGCCCAGGGGGATAACCGCCAGGTGGCGCAGAATGTTCTTATAGTAGACAGAAACGGTGGTAGTGTCGGCGCCAAGGTCAACCAGCACGCAGCCCGAACGCTTCTCAGCATCAGACAATACGCTGTCAGCCAGAGCCAGCGGAGCCAGGAACATCTCGGCTATAGCCACCTCGGCAGTCTCAAAACACTTGTTAAGGTTACGGTAAAAGGTCTTGCGCCACAGGATGTTAAGGAAGTTTCCCTCAAGCCGGCTGCACTGAATGCCGACGGGGTCGAGCTGGAACTGGTTGTCCACCTTGTACTCCTGAGTGGCCGCGTCAAGGATTTCCTGGTCCTGATATGTCATGTTACGGTTGATGTCCATCAGCTCGTTGACCATGTCCTGAGACACAATCGTGTCAGCGGGAAGGTCTTTCACGATGACGTTCTTCACGCTGCGGATTGACTGTCCGCCTACTCCTACGTACACATGGGCTATCTCCGACTTAAGCGCGGCAGACAATCTTTTGACGATGTTGGATATACATTGCACCGTCTGATTTATGTTGTAAACGATTCCTTTGCGGATAAACGATGACGAATCCTCCTTTACCACGGCAAGCACGGATATGCTTCCGTCAAGGTTCTTCTTGCCCGCTATACCCGTTATCTTTGACGAGCCGAGCTCTATTGCTACGATGAAATCCTTTGCTGCCATACGTTTCTTATTTTGTTTTCTTGTATTTTGTTGCTCTGTCTATTTCTTCTTTTTGCATATTATCTGGTTGTCGAACTCAAGGTCGATGTACGAATACTTGTTCCAACCGGCCTTGCTGAGCCCGTACTTGTAGAACTTGGCCAGGCGGTCGAGCTTTGTATTGACGAACTCTGCCGTCAGCCGTCGGCGCCTGTTGATGTATTTCGTCTGCGGAAGAACGCCGAGATAAACGATATGCTCACCCACACGGGGCACCAGCTCGACACCCATGTCGGGCAGGATGTTTATCTGCACTATCTGGTTACGCCAGAACTCGTCCTTCATTATCTCGATGGCGAGGTTGGCAAGGTATCTCCGTGCGTACCACTTAGATATGTAGCCGGTGGCTATTATGAGGTCTGACGTATAGTTGGAGTTGGGCATTATGCCGCCGTGGTCGTCCAGATAATAGTCGTCTCCGGCAACGTTCTTCACGCGTATGATAGGCAGACGCTGCGTTATGCTTATGTTAACGCAGCCGTCTTTGGTCTTGAAGCACTGCGCGGTCTTCACGAACGGGCTGTCTTTCAGCTTCTCCTCGATGTCGCGCGGATTGACGTCGGCCATGCGTTTCTTGAACGGATACAGGCGGTTGCGCTCCAGAATGCGCTTTATCTCGGCCGCGCTGAGGAATCCGTTGGTGCTCTCGTCCTCGATGTTTATGGCCACCTTCGTGCACACGGGGTAAGCCTCCTTCGGGTGGTTGAAGGCTGTCATGGCCAGCAGCACATATACGGCAAGGGCGGCACAGAGGAATACGGTCAATGCTCTTTTGAGCTTATGCTTCATTTACTTGTACTTGCTTAAGAGGATTTTCTCTATTTGCGGAACGTAGTTGTCAAGGTCGCCGGCTCCCAGAACGACAAGTACCTCAAAGTCGTGTGTCTTCACATATTCGGGCACGTCTTCCTTATGAATCATCTCCTTGTGCACTCCGGGGGCGAGATTGTCGTAAATCAGCTGCGACGTAACGCCGGGGATAGGCTCCTCGCGGGCAGGATATATGTCGCAGAGCACCACCTCGTCAAGCAGGCTGAGGCTCTCGGCAAAGTCCTTGTAGAAGTCGCGCGTGCGGCTGTACAGGTGAGGCTGGAATATGGCCGTTATCTTCTTGTCCTTGTAAAGCTCGCGTATGCTCATGGCGCTTTGGCGTATCTCCTTGGGGTGGTGGGCATAATCGCTGAGGAAGACGATGCGGTCAGTCTTTATCTTGAAGTCAAACCGGCGCTCCACTCCGCGGTAAGTCCTTATGCCGTACTTCAGCTCCTCTGCCGTGCAACCGTTGAGCTGGGCCATTGCCATGGCGGCTATGGCGTTCTCGATGTTGACCGGCACGGGCTGGCCGAGATGTATTCCGGGCACACTCTCGACGGGCGATATGAAGTCGAACGTTATCTCTCCGTTGTCAATCACCACGTTGTCGGCATGGAAGTCGCCCTCTGTGCGGCTGTAGGTGTACACCTTCACGCCGTCCTGCACGGCCGGTTTCATCTCAAGTCCGGTATGTATGATGAGCGCGCCGCCGGGCTGAATGAGCGACGAATACTTGGTGAAGCTCTCGAGATAGGCCTCTTTTGTGCCGTAGATGTCGAGGTGATCAGGGTCTGTTGACGTGATAACGCTCATCCAGGGGCGCAGCCAGTGGAACGAGCGGTCGAACTCGTCGGCCTCAATCACCACGTAGTCGCTCTCCTTGCTGAGGATGTAGTTTGAGGCGTAGTTTTTCGATATGCCGCCGAGAAAGGCGTTACAGTCAACGTGGCTCTGGTGCATGATGTGGGCGCACATGGTCGACGTGGTGGTCTTGCCGTGCGTTCCGGCCACGCAGAGGCCCTTGTGCGCACGCGTAAGCATGCCGAGCACCTGGGCACGCTTCTCCACATCGAAGCCCTTCTCACGGTAAAGCGTCAGCTCCTTATGGTCTGCGGGCACCGCGGGGGTATATACCACGAGCGTCGACTCCCTGTTGCGGCAGGCGTGGGGTATTTCGTCAACGTTCTCCTCATAGTGTATCAGCATGCCCTCCCGTTCGAGTTGTTCTGTCAGGGCAGACGGTGTCTTGTCGTAACCGGCAACCACCACGCCCCTGTGGAGGAAGTAACGGGCGATGGCACTCATGCCTATACCGCCCGCGCCTATGAAATATACTGCTTTTATGTCGTTTAATTCCATTGTCTTGTCTTAAGAAGTTACAGGAGCAGCAATGCACCGCCGCTCCCCGCGTTCACTGTGATTACGGAGGCCGTGGCCCCGCTCACGTTTATCGTTTCTTGCCTTCTCTTGCCAGCCTTACCACCTCGTCGGCTATGATGTCGGCCGAGTCGGGCAGCGCCAGCTTCTTTATGTTGGCGGCGAGGGCTGCCAGGCGCTCGTCGTCCTTCACCGTCTCTATGGCCAGCTCTACCACCGTTGCCGGGGCTTCGGCGTCTTTAACGTAGAGGGCCGCGCCCTTGTTGACCAGCGCCAGGGCGTTCTTCGTCTGGTGGTCCTCGGCCACGTTGGGCGACGGAACGAGTATGACGGGCTTGCCTATGAGGCAGAACTCTGATATGCTGCTGGCTCCCGCACGGCTAATCACTATGTCGGCGGCCTTGTAAGCGGCGCCCATGTCGCTGATGAAGTCCATTACCTTCAGCATGGGCAGGTCCGTGCGGCCTTTCAGCTGTTCGTTTATTGAGGCGTTATAGTACTTGCCCGTCTGCCAGATAAACTGCACTCCTGACGTCTTCACAAGGTCGAGATGCTGCATTACGCTCTCGTTGACAGTCCTCGCGCCGAGACTTCCGCCAACGATGAGCACGGTCTTCTTGTTCTCGTCAAGACCGAACTTGCGGCGTGCCTCTTCCTTTGTCAGCGTGGTGTCAAGCAAAGCCTGGCGCACGGGGTTGCCCGTCTTCATTATCTTGTCGGCGGGGAAGAAGCGCTCCATGCCGTCATAGGCCACGCAGATGCGGTCAACCTTCTTGGCCAGTATCTTGTTCGTAACGCCGGCATAAGAGTTCTGCTCCTGTATCAGGCAGGGGATGCCTTTCGCTGCGCACTCGTTCAGCATGGGGCCGCTGGCGTATCCGCCTACTCCCACGGCAGCCATCGGCCTGAATTCGCGTATTATGCGTGCGGCCATGCGCTGGCTTTTCCATATCTTGAAGAGTACGGAAATGTTCTTTATCATGTTCTTCCGGTCAAACCCGCAGATAGGCAGACCCACGATGCGGTAGCCGGCGTCGGGTACGCGCTGCATCTCCATGCGGCCGAGAGCCCCCACAAAGAGGATGTCGGCGTCCGGATGCTTTGCCCGTATGGCGTTGGCAATGGATACGGCGGGGAAGATGTGGCCTCCCGTGCCGCCTCCGCTGATTATGATTCTGAGTTTATCGTCCATAAAACCTCGTACCTTATTATTGCGCAAAAGTAATCATTTTTTTTGTTTTACTGCAATTTTGGCTGACATTTTTCCGGCTTGTCTGAAAAATATACGATACCGTAGTCAAACCTGCCTGACAGGGGTTGCCATGCCTGCTGCCTGCCCTTCGGGTACGGACGGCCGCACAAGCACCGATGACAGAATGTCAGCAAATCACCGCATCATGCTTACACATTGATTTACGGCAGCGCGTTTATTCCGCGATATTTCCGCTCCGGCGCTGCTACGGGCAAAATATCGCGAAAACAGGTGTGCAGAATTAAGCGGCTATATATCAGCACCTTGCATACGGAACAGCCCCAAGTGTGCAAAAATATGCGGCAACCGGCCTTACAAAAGGCCGTCTTTTGCAATGCTAAAGACGGTCTTCGGGCCTCTTGTTGACGGCCTTCGGCAACGTGTCAGACCATGAATTACGGCTGAAAAAACGGCCTGAAATGCCATGTTTCGCGGCAAAACAGACCACTTACGGTGCCTTTTCGCCATATAGGACACGGTCTTCAGGCAGACAACAGATCTATTCCGAGCAAAAAGACAGACATTTTTCAAATGACAGAATAACACCATAATGGCCTTTATCGTGTCATTATGACAATCCGGATTCACGTTGCCGGCTGCGCCGTAAGCATGCCTACGGCAAAAAAAGCAGCGTCCCCTCAGAGGCGGATATCCAAGCCTCTGAGGGGACGCTCGTGTTCATCGTATGCTTGTGTTATTGTCTTATCTCAGCCATGTTTCGGGGTTCAGCTTAGCCGTGCCGCGCCTCAACTGGAACTGCAGGATGTTGTCGCGGCCGAGAGTGCCCAGCGTCTGACCCGTGCTTACCTTCTGTCCGCGGCTCACGCTGACGGACGACAGGTTGCAGTAGACGGATATGTAATTGCCGTGACGCACCATCACGATCATGCTTCCGTCAAAGTTGAACACGGCGCTCACCTCTCCGTTGAACACCGAACGCACTCCGGCGCCCGTCTGCCCCTGTATGTTGATGCCCTTGTTGTCGAGCCTTACGTTGTTAAGACCGGGCACGGTGTATTGCCCGAAGTGGCTCACTATCTTGCACGAGCCGGCCAGCGGCATGGGCAGGCGCCCCTTGTTGCGCTCGAAACTGCCGCTCAGCTTGCGGTCGCTGCTGTCCATCTCAGTGGCCGCATTGGCCTTCTTGGTAGCCCGTGCCACCTCACGGTCATTGCGCTCAGCCTCTACCCTCGCCTTGCGCTCTGCCGCAATGCGGTCGGCCTCGGCCTCACGCGCGGCCTGCTCGGCTTTCTTCCGCGCCGCCTCGTCTTTCTTCGCGGCCTCGCGGGCCTCGGCTTTCAGGCGCTCCTCGCGCTCCTTCGCCTCCTTCACACGCCGCGCGTTCTCCCTCGCGGCGGCCTCGGCGGCAGCCTTCTTGCGGGCCAGTTCCTCTGCCCTACGCTTCGCCGCGGCCTCAGCTTCGGCCTTCTTGCGCGCCTCAGCCTCGGCACGAGCCTTGGCCTTGGCTATCTCCTCGGCTATCAGCTTGTCAATCTGCGCGTTTAGCTCGGCGTCTCTCTTGTGCTGCTCGGCTATCACCCGCTGTATCGTCTTCTGCTGGCGTTGCAGGGTTTTCACCATCTGCTGCTGCTCGGTCTGCTTGGCCTGCAGGGCCGCGTGCTCCTGCTTGTCCTTGTCAAGCAGGGCGTTCTTCTGCCCTCTTACGCGCTGCAGCTCCTTGTGCTTCTCCTCTATCTGCCGCTGCTTTGCCTTCACCATCTCGCCCTGCGAGCGCTGATAGGCTGCGTATTCGCGCACAAAGCGCAGGCGGCGGTACATCTGCGCGAAGTTCTTCGCACTGAAGATGAACATCAGCTTGTCCTGCACGGTACGCTTTCCGGCCAGGTATCGCATTGACTTTATGTACTTGGCCTTGCGGTCTTCAAGCTGTTTCTCAAGCGTGCCGAGCTGACTTTGCAGCATACTTATGTTGCCGTCAATGTGAGTTATCTCGTCCTGTATTCCGTCAATCGACTTCTGATGCTGGTCAATCTCGGTGTTAAGGGTCATCAGGTTGTTCAGCCTTTTCTTCACGTCGGCCTTGTTCGCCTTCAGCAGACGTTCCTGTTCCTTTATCTTGCGCTGCACTCCGGCACGCTGATTGCGCAGCCCCTTGATTGACGAATTAGAATATTTGGCAGTTGATTTTTTCTTTGTCGTAGTGCTTTTCTTGGTCACACGCGTGGTCTTGGCCTTCTTCCGCGTAGTCTGTTTCTTGCTCTGCGCGAATGAAGGGCATACCAGTAAAACCGACAAAAAGAGTATAAGGAGTTGTTTCATTTACATTTTCATAAGTCGTTTCAGGACATCCTGCACGTCCACCTGCTTGTATTTGCCTGACACGGTGGTGAAAGTCTCCCAGTCGTCAGACATGTCGAGGCCGTTGATTGATATGTTTACAGACATGTTGGAAGCCTTTTTTACGGCGTCGCTCTTCATCTTCAGCGTTATGTCTGTAGGGAAGAGCTTCGTTCCGAGAGGCTCGAACGAGCCGTAACCGCACGTCACCGTAGTAGTGCCTGACGTCTTTCCGCTGTATGTAACGTCAACGTTCTTTATCAGTCCGGTGGTCTTGTCGGCGCTCCATGAGTACGCCATGTCGCCCCGTTTGTATGAAATCACGGCCTCAGGGCGCGCGTTATTGAACGCCACAGTGAAGTTTTTGAGCGATGAATCCGTTATTTTTTGCGTTCCTGGAACAAAAAGACGGTTCCAGAACATGGCCTGCAGGGTATAGAAATCAAGTCCGTTCTTCTGCAAAAAGTCAACGTCGGCATAGCTGGCCTTGATGTATTCCTTGTTCATACGGTCCATAATGAGCACGTAGTCCTTGGTAAACTCAAGACGTCCTACCTCCATCAGTCCGAAGGGAGTCAGCTGTATGCGGATTACCTGGTCTTTCTTCATGCTTAAAGAGCCCGACACTGAGATCTCTTTTGAGCCGGTGTTGAGAGTAAACTTGATTTTAGACGTTATGCTGTTGGCATAGACTTCGTTGTCATAGACTTTCCTAAGGAAGTCTCGCGACACCTCGGCGGCGTTCCCGGCGGTGACCTTCTGCGCGGTTACCTCTCCGCTTCCGTCAACCAAAGCCTTCTTACTGCCGCATGAGACAACCGCCAGCGACATCGCAACAAGCGCCGTTCCGCATATCAGTCTGCACTTATTTTTCCACATATTTCTTAAGTTTTATTTTGCGTCTCAACAACGTTTCATTCTCAGGACCGGCCTTCAAGGCCTCGTTCCAGTACTTAACGGCGCCCTCGATGTCGCCCGTCTTGGCGTGAATGTCACCCGCATGCTCGATTATTACGGCACTTTTCGTGGTGTCGTTCTTCACCGCCATGTCGATGTATTGCAGCGCCTCGTCGTACTTTTCCTGCATGAACAGTATCCAGGCGTAGGTGTCCAGATAGGTACTGTTGTCCGGTTCGGCCTGCACCGTGCGGTAACTCATCCTCGCGGCCTTGTCCAAATCCTTGTTCTCAACTGACAGATAATAGGCGTAGTTGTTAAGACAGCCGAGGTTGTCGTCCTTCCATTGCAGGCACGAGTCATATGCGGCGTAGGCTCCCTTGCTGTCTCCCTTGTCGTGAAGGATGTCGCCCATTATGGCGTAACAGTCTGAAACGAGGCTCGCGTTGCTTTCATTGTTGATTTGACTGACGCCCCGCCGCAATACTTCCAGCGCGCTGTCGTCATCGTCTTTCTGGACATACGCAAGGCCGAGGAAGTAATAAAAGATCAGTTCATCGGGCGTATAGTCAAGCGCCTGACGTGAAAGTCCGATTACGCGGTCGAAGTCTTGCTCGTTCCATACAGCCTGAAGAAGCTGCATACGGACACCTGTGTTATCGGGAGATATGGCCAGAGCCATCTCAAGAACCCGTGAGATAGAGTCCTGCGGCATCTTTTTCAGCGTCATGTAGGCGGCGCACAGCTCCGCCATGTCTGACGTTTCCTGCGGCTCGCAGAGTATTTTCCTGAAGAGGTTGAGCACCTTCGTGCTGTCGCCTCCGTTCTTCTCGTTGTCAGCAACGACCTGACGCATCAGCGCCATCTTGCCGTCGACGGGCGTCTTCGGGTTTATCAGCATCACCTCCTGCAACGAGTCGGCGCGCTGGGGCTGGCCGGAAGTGCGGTAATAGTCAATCATCGACATGCGTACCATGACATTCTCAGGCTCTACCTGAAGCACATCGAGGTACTGGCGGTAAGCCTCGTCCACCTGTCCGTTCTGCAACAGCCAGTTGCCCATCATCACCCGGTAGTTCATGTCGTTAGGATGTTTCTCCGACATCGACTTCAGTTCGTTATATTCCTCCTGCTTCTTGCCCTGCAGGGAGTAAACTCTCATCTTGGCGAGGGTGAGATTCTCGTTGGCGCCTTCAAGCGATTCCATGCGGTTAAGCACGTCAAGCATCTTGTCATAGTCCTTCTGCCGGCCGTAGAGCTGCGCCAGAATGTCGAGCACGTCAGAACGTTCAGGACTGTTCTTGAACAGTTTCTCGTATGCTTTTATGGCCTCGGGGATGTTGTTGATGCTGTAATATCCGCTGCCGAGACGCTCAAGATAGGCATTGTTTGAGGGGCTCAGACGCGATGCCTTCTTAACGTCGGCAAGGGCTGCGGAGTCACTTTGCAGTATGCCGTCATAGAAAGAAAGCATGAAGTAGGCCTCGGCGGCGTTGGGATTGATGGTGAGACAATGGCGCAACAGGTCATAGGCAGCGTCGAAATTGCCGCTTATCTGCTGCTTCACGGCCTCGAAATAATACATCTTGAAGCGCAGACTGTCGTTATGACTGACAGGAGGGAGCACCTGACCGGCCTCAACCGGCTTTACGTCAGGCTGTGACTGACGCGCTGAAGTGCCGCAACCGGTCACGGCTGCGACGGCGGCCAAGCATATAATAATATGTAAAATCTGTCGTCTCATCTGTCTGTTGAAATGTAAGTAGCATTGTTACTTCACGCCCGTATGGCCGTAACCGCCGGCTCCGCGCTCGGTATCGTCAAGCTCGGTCACCTCAATAAGCTCGGCCGTGGCGTGCCGCGCGATAATCATCTGGGCTATGCGCTCGCCGTCGTTGACGACGAAATCCTCTGATGACAGGTTCACGAGGAGCACCATTATCTCGCCTCTGTAATCGGCATCGATGGTTCCGGGCGAGTTGAGCACGGTTATTCCGTGCTTCAGAGCGAGGCCGCTGCGCGGGCGCACCTGCGCCTCATAGCCTGCGGGCAGCGCCATGTAAAGCCCCGTGGGTATCAGCTTCCGCTCAAGCGGACGCAGCGTTACGGGCTCGTCGATGTTGGCCCTGAGGTCCATGCCGGCGCTCTGCGGCGTGGCGTAAGCCGGCAGGGGATGATGTCCTTTGTTGATAACCTTCACTTCTGTCATCATGTTTCTTGCTTTTCTTTTAAGCTGCAAAAATAATGATTTATATTCAGACAAGCGCACTTTTACTGCTAAAAAGAAAGAATTTTGCCTTTTTTAGACTACTTTTGCAAGGGGATTTTCACTCTCGCTCCCCTCCTGTTATGAATTATTGATTTATAAATCACGGATTAATATGACAATGGACTGGAACCTGCTTATATCCAACAAACGGCTCGGACAGGAGCACAAGCACACCACAAGGCACGACGACCGCTCCGAATTCAAGCGGGATTATGACCGCCTGATATTCTCCGCGCCGTTCAGACGGATGCAGAACAAGACCCAGGTGTTTCCTCTGCCGGGCAGCATCTTCGTACACAACCGCCTGACCCACAGTCTTGAGGTGGCCAGCGTGGGGCTTTCGCTCGGCAACGACGTGGCCCACGGCATAATGAAAAGCCGCCCCGAGCTGCGCGACACGCTGTTTCCGCAAATCGGAACTGTCGTCAGTACGGCCTGCCTTGCCCACGACATGGGCAACCCTCCCTTCGGACATTCAGGCGAAAAGGCCATACAGACGTTCTTTACCGAGGGCGAAGGGCGCACGCTAAAGGACAAGGTAAGCCCCGGCTTCTGGGCAGACATCACTCATTTTGAGGGTAACGCCAACGCGTTCCGCCTGCTTGCACACCGCTTCAAGGGGCGGCGCGACGGCGGTTTCGTCATGACATACACCACGCTCGCGTCCATAGTGAAGTATCCTTTCGCCTCAACGGCGGCCGAAAAGGGGCACGGCAAGTTCGGCTTCTTTATCTCTGAAGAGGGCATTTACAGAAAAATCGCCGATGAATTGGGCTTAATTTGCCGTTCCGCCGACGGTTTCCCGACAGAGTACGCACGTCATCCTTTGGTGTATCTGGTCGAAGCCGCCGACGACATCTGCTACGAGATAATGGACATCGAGGACGCTCACAAGCTGAAAATTGTCTCGTTTGAGGAAACCGAACGCCTTTTCCTGAATTTCTTCGATGAAAAGGGGCAAAATCACATACTGCAAAGGATTAAGGACGAGGGCATCACTGACAACAACGAGAAGGTCGTGTATATGCGTGCCTGCGTGATAGGAACGCTCGAAAAGGCGTGCGTCGAGACATTCCTGAGCCACGAGACTGAGATTATGAACGGTGAATTCAGCGGCAGCCTCATCGACAACATAGCCGACGGAAGGGCCGAGGCTTACCGCCAATGCGCCGCAATGTCGAAGCAGAAGATATACAAGAGCAAGCCCGTACTTGACGTTGAGCTGAGCGGTTACCGCATAATGGAGACGCTGATGGCGGCCATGGTCGAGGCGGCTGTCAACCCCGGGCGCTTTTATTCGCGCCAGCTTATCAGCCGGGTGAGCAGCCAGTACGACATCGACTCGCCTGACCTTGAGACGCGCCTCATGGCCGTTATCGACTACATCAGCGGCATGACAGACGTCTACGCGCTTGACATTTACCAGAAAATCAACGGCATCAGCCTGCCCATCGTATAAATTCCGGCAGGCATTTCGTAACCTGTTGATAATCAATATCTTACAAACAGCGTTCCAAAAGGTGGCCTTTTGCATTGCGAAAGGCCACCTTTTGGCTTGCAAGAGATGACCTTTTGGCCTGCAAGAGGCCGTCTCTTGCAAAAACGATAATTATCAGACTCTTACGCGTCTATTATTACACCTTATTATATTTACCGTCACGACTGCCGTCAACGGCGTTGAACTGACTGCTGAACTGACGACAGACAACAGTTGACAACGGAAGTAACATAGAACTTAAAAGCACCTGCATACGGGCTATTTCAACGCCGCAAATACACACGTAAAGGCCTCTGACAATAAAAATATACACTTTTCACCTCAAAAAAAACAGCTTATGAACCATTATGAACTTGTTTCATTTCTATTTATTCTTTATCTTTGCAAACACAATTTCATCATATAAGATGCTAATAAACTACACCGCGGTACTTTTAATTAAAGTGAATTTTTTACCTCAAAAAAACGGCAGAATGAAACTTAAATACCTAATACCATTATTCTGGGCAGCAGCCGCACTGACGGCATGTTCATCAGGAGGAGAAAACACAGGCACAGGCACCGAAGACACAGGCACTGAAGAACCGGCTGACAAGAAACTGCCGATTAGCATCAACGCCTCGCTTGAAAGCCCGACCGAGACGAGAGTTACCGACACGTCGTTTGAAAGCGGCGACGCCATAGGCGTCTATGTCGCTACATACAACGCCGACGGAACGGCTCCTGCACTGCTGGCGCAAGGCAACTATGTAGACAACATGAAGTACACGTACAGCGGAACGTGGACTCCGGCGTCGCCGGTGTACTGGCCCGACGATTCAACCCCTGCCGACTTCTACGCCTACAGCCCCTACACGTCGCCGGTAACCGACGTGAACGCCATGCCCTTCAACACTAACGCTGACCAAAGCACTGAGGCTGCATACAGGGCCGGCGACCTGCTGATAGGCTCGGCAAAGAACGTCAAGCCGACAGAACAGGCCGTGCAGATAAAGACAAAGCACGCCATGAGCCAGATGGTAATCGACGTTGAACCGGGCAACGGCTTCACCCAAGAGAGCCTCGCCGAGGCCGACGTGGCCGTGAAAGTGAACGGTGTAAAGACACAAGCCACTGTCAACTTAGCCCAGGCATCGGTAACTGCAACGGGCACGGCAGCCAGCGTTACGCCGCTTTACGACGGCAGCGTGTACAGAGCCATCATAGTGCCGCAGGCCGTAAGCGAGGACAACCTGATAACGATTACCATCGACGGGCGCGACTATAACCTTAAAAAAGCTTTCACCTTTGCCGGCGGCACGCGCCACAAGTTCACCGTAACTCCCAACAAAACGAGCAGCGGTGTCAACGTAACGATAGAGTCATGGGTTGACGACGGCACCGACAACGGCGGTACGGCCGAGTAACGGCAATGTCGGACAACATTATTTAATTAAAAAAGACATGGCTATGAAATTACGGACCAACAAAAACTATCAATATATATTGGCCCTGCTGACAGGGCTGACGACACTTGCGTCATGTACAGACGACCTGACCGGCGACGGATTTGCCGGTCAGGGGAACGGGCGCATAATGCTGTCAGGTGAAATCGACCAGCTGGCCGTTACACGCGTCAACGACAACGGTTTCTGCGACGGCGACGTGATGGGCGTCTACATCGTCGACTACAACGGCACTACTCCCGGCACGCTACAGCTTAGCGGCAACAGGGCCGACAACGTGCGCCACACATTCAACGAGGCGTCTTACTCATGGAGTTCTGCTTATGACATCTACTGGAAAGACCGCCACACGCACATCGACGTGTACGGATATTACCCTTACGCCGAGCCTGAAAGCATCGACGCTTACCGGTTTACCGTGCAGCGCGACCAGAACAAGGCGGGCGAGAACGGCGAGATGGGCGGTTACGAAGCCAGCGACTTTCTGTGGGGAAAGGTGGCCGACGTGGCGCCAACCACCGACGTTATACGCCTGCCTCTGCAGCACCGCATGGCCAACGCGCGCGTTACCCTCGTTGAGGGCAGCGGCTTCGGACAGGGCGAATGGGCGCAGACTGAGAAGACTGTGCTTGTAGCCAACCTGTGCCGCGAGGCTGAAATCAACCTTGCCGACGGCACCGTTACTCCGACAGGCGACATTGAGAGCACCATGACTATACCCAGCCGCAACGGCGACGAGTGGCGCGCCATAGTAGTTCCGCAGACGGTACAGGCCGGCACAACGCTGTTCAGCATTACGATAGGAGGAATACCTTATAAGTTTAATAAAAACGAAGCGTTCACTTACATAGCCGGTAAGATGAACAACTTTTCAATCCGCGTCGACAAGAAAGAGGCTACCGGCCAGTATGTCCTTACCCTTATAAGCGAAAGCATAACGCCGTGGGAGAACGACCTCGTAAGCCATGACGCCACGTCGCGCACTTACGTGATTGTTAACTCTACACCCGGACATCTGAAAGACTCCATCATCGCCTCAAACAAGGACTACACGCAGCTGAGGAATCTGAAGATAACGGGCGGAATAAACAGCCAGGATTTCTATTTCATGCGCGATTCTATGGACAGGCTGGAATCACTTAACATGAAGGAAACAAGCGTAAGCGGCATATTTGGACAACAGCCGTGGCTTAAAGGCGATGATGCTTATGACGACGAAGAAACTGAAGGAGTAATAACCGCAAGGGCATTTGATGAGAAATCATCGCTTCTCCGCATTGTACTGCCTGACAAGCTCACCGGCATAGGCGAGCGTGCGTTCAGAAACTGTGTCAACCTTACAGGCTCAATCGTGATACCCGAAGGTGTAACGCGCATTGGTCCGAGTGCGTTCTTGTGGTGCAACTCTCTGGCCGGAACGCTGTCGCTTCCAAGCACACTTGAATACATTGGAGGCGGTGGAGCTGTTGACATAGGAGGAGCATTTGACGGTTGCAAATTTACAGGCGAGCTGATATTGCCCAACAGCCTTAAATACATTGGGCACAATGTGTTCAATGACAACGAAGGCTTTTATGGTTCGCTGAAGCTGCCTGACAATCTGGAGTTCATCGGAGACTTTGCCTTTCGCAGATGCACAAACCTTACCGGAGACCTTAAGATTCCTCAAGGAGTAACTTATATATCACAAGGAACATTCCAATACGCGGGTTTTAACGGGACGTTACAGTTACACAACGGAATTACCGGAATCCAACAATACGCATTCTTGGGCTGTCCGTTGAAAGGAGAACTTACTCTGCCGAGGAATCTTACGAATCTCGGAGAATCGGCCTTTGACGGATGTGATTTTTCAGGACAACTGGTAATACCAGCTAGCCTTTCATACATAGGCAAGAGGGCCTTCGCTGGCAACTGGCGACTGATGGGTTCTGTAGAGTTCCCCGACGGCTTGCAGAATATCGGTTCAGAAGCATTCGCCGAATGCCGCAGCATAGAAGGTCTAGTATTTGCCGAAAGCATAGAGAACATAGGCAGTGGAGCTTTCTCCAACTGCTTCGGTGTAGGAAGCATAGTCTGCAAAGGCGAGATGCCTGCAAACGTGCAGGAGAGTTCATTTAACGGCGTTGCCAAAGATAATTTTACGCTTGAGGTGCCTGAGCCTGCTATCTCCCAGTACCAGGCAGCAACGGGCTGGAAAGACTTTAAGCGCATCGCGGCCCACCACGAGCTGGTATGCCGTCCGTCAATAGCCTGCGCACTCAACACGGAACACAAGCAGACACTCGTTGTAGACGCCGAAGGCGAATGGGAAGTGGCAAGCAAGCCCGACTGGTGCGAGCTGTCGCAGACAAGCGGAGGCGACAAAACCGAAGTAACGCTTACGATTAAGGCTATGCCTAAAGGCTCGGCCGACCGCACGGGCGAAATTGTGTTCAAGCTGAAGGACGAGGAATACACGCACAAATGCACCGTGACGCAGTATGACTACGAGTACGGCGAAGACGAGTGGCTGACGCTGCAGAAGGCAACGCGTGGAAACACGGGAGGCATCAACATCGTGATACTCGGCGACGGATATGACGCTAAGAACATTTCTGACGGCGACTATCTGACCAACATAAAGCAGGAGGTGGAATATTTCTTCGGCATTGAGCCTTACACTACTTACCGCGAATACTTCAACGTTTACACGGCGTTCCCGCTGTCGACAGAGACCGGCGTAGGCACGGTTAACACCATACGCTACAACCGCTTCAACACGACTTACACCGGCGGAGTGGGGCTTAGGGCCGATTACGACGAGATATTCAGCTACGCTCTCAACGCGCCTACCGTAACAAAGGAGAATCTTAATCAAACGCTTATCATCATTGTGCCCAACAGTACCGACTACGGAGGCATCTGCCAGATGTGGGCTGACGGCTCGGCGATAGCGTTCTGCCCGCAAAGCACATACGGTTATCCGCTCGACTCACGCGGCGTGATACAGCACGAGGCCGGCGGACACGGCTTCGGCAAGCTTGGCGACGAATACATCTACCACAACGAGTTCATTGACTTCTGCGGATGCACTTGCTGCGGACACGTATATGAATTTAACTGGGCAAAAAGCCTTGGCTGGTACGACAACCTGTCACTCACGGGCAAGATGCACGAAGTGCCTTGGAGCCACCTTATATTCGACAGCCGTTACAGCGACATCGTTGACATTTACGAGGGTGGATTCATGCACAACCGCGGAGTGTTCCGCTCTGAGCAGAACTCCTGCATGAACAACGACATCCCGTATTACAGCACGATAAGCCGCGAAAGCATCGTTAGGCGCATAAAGAACTATGCCGGCGAAACTTACTCGTTCGAGGAGTTCGTTGCCAACGACAACCGCAACGCGGGCAGCGTTACACGCTCCAGCGACATAGGCGTAAGCAGGATACACTCATTCCAGATGCCGCCCAAGATACACAAGGGAAGTCCGCTTAACGGCAAGAAGGTAAGACTTCATCATAAGTAAAAAAACTCTGACGACATGAAAAATAAATCAATAACATACGCAGCCTTGGCCTTGACAATGGCCTTGGCTGCCTGCACCCAGGACGCCGATGACATGCGCACCGACCCCACCCTACCTGCAGAGATGACTTTCACGATGACACATCCGTCGCAACGTACACGTGCAACAGACACAGGATTCGAGAACGGCGACAAGGTGGGCCTGTTCGTATGCAGCGCCGACGCCCAGCTTGAGATTGGCGGCAACCTCGTGAACAACGAGGCGCTGACCTGCGACAACGGCAAATGGAATGCAGGCAGGACGCTTTACTGGGACGACGGAACATACAACGCCTATGCTTATTACCCTTATATCTCGCAGATAACGTCAATCGAGGATCTGCCCTTCAGCGTAAGCACCGACCAGGGAACCGTTGACCAGGAAACGGGTATCGACGGATATGAGGCAAGCGACCTGCTCTATGCCCGTACAACAGGCATAAGCGCGTCGGCCGATCCGATAAGCCTTACGTTCAGCCACATAATGAGCAAAGTTACGATAAGGCTCGTAAAGGGTGAGGACTTCGAGGGTGACATGCCTACCGACGCCGTGGTTTACGTCCACAACACCGTGCCCGAGGCCACCGTTGACTTAAGCGCCGGGATAGTTACCCGCAACACGTTCGGCACAAGGGCTACAATAACGGCCAGGCAGAACAGCGACTACATGTTCTCTGCCATCGTCGTGCCGCAAAGGATTGAGAACCGTATGCCGCTCATTGAGGTTGTGATGAAGGGAGTATCGTATGTCTACGAGAGCACATTCCAGTTCAAGCCCGGCACGGAACACCTCATAAACCTTATTATATCAGACAATCCTGAACAGATAAAGATAGAAGTGGGAGGAGAAATACAAGACTGGCAATAAAAGGACACGGAACGATTTGGACATGAAGAAAGCAGTGTGCTTTTTATCAATATTGACACTAATTCTCGGAAGTGTGGCAGTAGCTTTATGGCTGCTGCCCATTTCCGGTTATAAGAGAGACGTGATAAAAAACGGCTATGGTCTGTATGAAGGGCTTGAGCTTGTAACAGTTACCGACAGATACGGCAACCGTATCCACTGCGTAACTGACAGCGCCGGAAGGAAACTATTTGATATTACGGTGAGGAGCTGCACACTCGACACGCGCTTCAGGAACGGCAGACTGCATTTCAGAATGAACGGAACGGGGCGTGAGGGCTTTATCGACAGAAACGGCGTGGCCGTATTCTCAGGCGACAGCATACAACCGCCGGGCAAAGATATTGCCAAGGGACGTGTCAACATGGCTGACGACATAGCTGATGACGACGGCGGAAATGCTAAAGAATACATGGCCACTGACAGTGAACTGAGGCGCATGGCGTCAGACAACCCCTTCGTCAAGGAGGCAGCCAAGATTCTGTCAGGAAAGCTCGATGAGGACGATGCAAGCAAACGCCGCGTTATTCTGAACTACTGCGAGCACCTGAGAACGGCCTACACGACAAAAGACATCGACTTTCTGAAGCAACTCTTCAGCGAGCAGGCACTTATAATAGTGGGCAACGTGGTGAAGCCAAAACCAACCGACGACAGCCGGTACATGCCTGAAGAGAGGGTGAAATACTTCATAAGGACTAAAAGGGAATACATTGCCCGACTTGAAAAGGCTTTCAACACCAACAGTAAAATCGACCTGAAGTTCAGCGACTTCCATATAATGCGCCACCCGACGATGAACGGCATATACGGCGTAACGCTACGGCAGCGGTATGAAAGCGACAATTATTCTGATGACGGCTACCTGTTTCTGCTGTGGGACTTCCGCAACAAGTCAATGCCGCTCATACACGTAAGGACATGGCAGCCCGCCAATACAATAGGAAAAGAAGATGAAGTAATAAGCATTAGCGACTTTAATTTGGAGTGAATACAAAAGACATTAATCCGAGAAACATAATTATCCGCATGGCTCTGCTGCTTGCAATACTGGCGGCAGGGCAGCAGAAGGCGACAGGACAGCAATTCAGTGTTGCCGGATTCAGAGTCCTGCCCAACGATGTAAGCGCGTTTATCACGCCCGTTTACGACCTCAACGACGAACCTTGCGCACTCATAAAGGTGGTGGCGCCAGAAGAGTTTGCATTCTCGTCGCCACTGGGTATAGTGAAACGCAAGGACGAAGTGGGCGAAATATGGATTTATCTACCACGCGGCTCTAAGATGATAACCTTAAAGCATCCGCAATGGGGCGTAATAAGGAACTACCGGTTTGAGAAACCGCTCGAGAGTCACGTTACCTATGAGATGAAGCTCGACTGCCCCAAAACGACGGGAACGCACACGACGGACACAATCATAATGACGAGAACTATTGTCGACACTGTGGCCGTAAGCAGGCGCAAGCCGCGGCAGCCGCTGGCAGCTCACGCTCTGCTGACACTATCGCTCCACGAGGGCGGTCCGTCTTACGGTATTATGCTTGCCTTGATGCGCCGCCACGGTGTGTTCGTCTGTGCCGCGTACAACATACACTCCGCCGTCAGCACGGCATACACCTGCGACAAGGGCGGACAGCTGAGCGATGGCACAAGGCCCTACTATTCGGGCAAGACGCGCAACTCGTCATACACCGTAACGGCCGGAGCCATACACCGGCTGTGGCGCGGCCTGTGCCTGTTTGAGGGGCTTGGCTACGGCAAGACGCAGACGGCGTGGCAACTTGCCCAAAGCGAAGGCGGAGGCTACGCCTTAAACGCTGATCTGTCGCACAAAGGCATCGCCGGTCAGGCCGGACTGCTGTTCTCAGCAGGCAGACTAAGTGTATCAGCTTCAGCAATCACCATTGCCGGCAAGCACTGGCAGGGGAACATCGGCATCGGCATAAAAATAGGAAAACTATGAGAATAAATATAAGTATCGCCACACTGGCGGCAGCAGCGCTGTTGGCCACGTCGTGCAGCGACGTAAGCTCTCCGCTCAACATTGAGCCGCGGCTTACGGCCGACGGGGCCGACGGCATAACACGCACAGAGGCTACCGTAACAGGGCATATAACGATAGACAGCGAGGCGGAGATGCCCATCCTGCGGTTTATCTATGGCACGACGGAGACTTCCGAAACAAGCACCGACATAGTGACACCGGCGGCAGACGGCTCCGTAGCAGCACGCCTCAGCGAACTGTCGCCCGGCACGCAATATTTCTTCAGACTGCAAGGCAGCAACGGCAGTGCCGTAATAGAGAGCAACACTGAAGAGTTTACAACAATGCCTAACGACAAACCGACGGTAAGCCGGCCTGAAATCCTCGGGCAGGGGGCTATGAGCGTAATAGTGAAATACGCCATTACCGACGACGGTGGCGAAGACATTACCTCGACAGGATGTTATGCGGCAAAAGCCGGAGGCTCGTCGCAAATAAAGGCTGAAGCAGCAGGCGTGAATGCCGGGAAAGACACCATAAAGCTGTATATTGACGGACTTGAAAAGAATTCTACTTACGAAATAAGGGCATTTGCCGCCAACTCGGAAGGCGAGAGCACAGGCGATGCCGTGAGCCTGACGACGCGTGATGCCGTAATACAGACCGAACCGGGCAGCCTTGAGTTGCTGATGGGCGACAGCTGGAGCGAGATGACCACCCTATCGGTGGCCGGACCGCTTAACGGCGACGACCTGCGTTGCCTAAGGAAGATGGCCGGACGCGACGCTGACGGCAGCGCCACGGACGGCAGCCTCACCACATTAGACATGACCGATGCCCGCATCGTGGCAGGCGGAGGGCCTTACGACTCGTCGCGCTACACCAAGGATGGCGTCATAGGCTACGGCCTCTTTGCCGGCTGCACACAGCTGACGGCGATAATACTTCCCGAGAGTGCCACGGTGATAGAGAAAGACGCCATAAAAAACTGCAGCTCGCTGCAGACCCTCGAGATACCTATGGCCGCCGCCAGCGTGGAGCCATCATCGGGCTGCACACGGCTCGAATCAGTTACGGTGTCACCGGCCAACACCTCATACAGCAGTGTCGATGGCGTGCTGCTCAGCGCCGACGGCAGTGAGATAGTATGGTTCCCCACAGGCAAGACGGGCAGCTATACCCTGCCCTCAACCGTTACCACAATAGGCGACTACGCCTTCAGCGGCTGCAGCATAACAGAATTCATCCTGCCGGCCGGCATAACGAGCATAGGCCGGGCAGCGTTCAGCAACAGCCTTGTAGAGCGCGCCGTCATGCCAGCCGGCCTCAGACTTGTGCCCTCGGCAACATTCCAGCAGTGCACAAGGCTCACTGAGGTAAGCCTGGGCGAGGCCACCGAGTACATAGGCGAGTACGCCTTCGATGGCTGTCCGCTGAAACACATATACATAGACGCCTTATATCCTCCGGTATGCGCCGAAGACGCACTGAGCAGCTCGTTCGGAGACTTGTTCCAAGAGTGCGTGCTGCATGTGCCCGAGGGGCGCGTAGGGTTTTACAAGGCCGACAGTGTGTGGGGTAAATTCAAGAATATTGTCAGTAAGGAGGATGTATGAACTTTAACGCAGTAGAAATAGAAGAGCTTAAACAGCTTATTGAGAGAAAGTTCGGCAGAGTGCTTATCACGACTACCGACTTTAATGAGTTTTCATTGGCGCTGACAAAAAAGACGACGTCGACGCTGTCACCGTCAACGCTGAAGCGCATCTGGGGCTACGTTAACGACAGACATAAGCCGCGGACATTTACGCTTGACATCCTGGCGCAGTACATAGGGCACGCTGACTTCCACAACTTTAAGGCGTGGCTGAAGACGAGCACGAAGTATAACTCGTCGTTCTTCAGCGCCTTGCAGCTTGTAAGCAACGAACTTCCCGAAGGCAGCTGCGTGGAGATTGGCTGGCGTCCTAACAGGCTGATAGGCCTGCGCTACCTTGGCGGAAGCCTTTACGAGGTAACAGAGTCTGCCAACAGCAAGCTGAGGCAGGGCGACAGGTTTATAACGGGCTGCTTCATAAAGGGTCAGCCGCTCTACCTGCCTTACATTGAAAGAGACGGCGAGCGCACGCCTCCCTTCGTGGCAGGGCGCAACGGAGGACTTACTACCATACAGATAAAAGACTGGGTATGAACGATTCGTCAGGATACACGGAGGACATCGGCAGCGAAATGGAGGCCGGGCAGCAGGCTGCAGGCGGGAGCTTCAGCAACATCCAGGAGCGCTACGTGTCGGAGTCGGGGCACGCGCGTCTCTTCACCGCCGTAAGGTACGGAAAGACGTACACACTGAAAACACTGAAACCCGACTTTGCCTATACGCCTGTTTACCGCCAGGCGCTTACAAAGGAGTTTGAGATCGGCATAAAGCTCGACCACCCTTACATACGCAGCACGATAGGCATGGAAGACGTCGATGGCCTTGGGGCATGCATAATACTCGAGTACGTTGACGGCGAGACGCTCGCGTCGGCTCTCAAGGGCGGCCGCGTAGACGCGGCGCTGGGGCGCAGGATAGCCGTGCAGACAGCCACGGCCGTAGCTTACCTTCACAGCAAGCAGATGGTTCACCGCGACATTAAGCCGGCAAACATAATGATAACGCACAACGGCCACAACGTGAAGCTGATTGACCTGAGCCTTGCCGACAGCGACGCCTACTGTGTGCTGAAAACACCGGCTGGCACGCGGGGCTACATCGCTCCGGAGCAGTTGATGCCGGGAGCCAAGGCCGATACGCGGGCCGACATTTACTCATTGGGCGTGGTGATGGCCGAAATAGCACGGCACACGGGCGACAAGGCTATGGCGGGACTCGCGCGGAAATGCACCCGCCGCAACGCTAACGAGCGACCGGCCGACATAGCGGCGGCTCTCGCCGCCAATACCACCTCCAGGCATTGGGTGGCGCTGCTGTGTCTGCTGCTGTGCGCAGCCGCAGCACTTTGTACGTATATCGGCGTCGACATTTACAAGAGAACCGCACCGGGCAACACTGCGGCGCCGGCCGACAGCATTGCCGATGACGGCAACAACGTGGTTGACTTCGGGCTATGGGAGCATGACTCCGGCGAGGCGCGGTAAAGAGTTTTACCGTCAGAGCTGCACTTGCGCTGTAACAATCACCTCGCGGGGACGCAGCTCGTAATAACCCGTTGACGACATAACGCCGCTGTAAGTGGTGACGGTGTAACGGCGTTTGTCGAACAGATTGCGCACCTCGGCCGACAATCTGACTTTCTTCATGCGCCAAACCACCGAGGCGTCGGCCAGCAGAGTGTTTACCGTTCCGGCCGACTGCAGCTCGTTGCGGTAATGAACGGCCGACAGAGAGATGTCCACATTGCCCACGGTCTGCGTGTAAGAGAGGCGCTGAGTCCAGTCAAACAGACTGTTTTGCCCCATTTCATCGGTTCTCATACGGTTTAAAGAGAAGGCGGCACGGTAAGTGAACATGCCGAAAGACGGCGAGAATACAACCTCGGGAGACGCTGACCATACGCCAGATGAATAGCCTGTCACCAAGCCTTCAGACAGCTGCTGCCCAGTGCCGTAGGTGTAACGGAGGTCTAATTTCGTTTTAAGATGCAGGTCGAAAAAGCCTTTCGACATTAGCGCAAAGGCTGAAACGGCCTGCCCGTGCCAGTCGCGCGCGACGCTGCGCAGCAGATAACGGCCGCCGGAAATGCTCATGTCGGTCATCACGTTGCCATGACTGCAATTGTAGTCGGCACCGAAACTCATGAACAGCTCGGCCACGGAGCGCTTATAGTCATAACTTGCGTGAGCGTAAAACGTACCGTTACGCTGTACAGGTCCTGCCTTTATCACCTGCGTGCGGTAGTCTGACATATAACTGCCGGCGGCATAATCGGCGAAACTTCCCGTCTTCATACTGTATCCCAGACTTGCGTTCCACTCTCCGCGCATGCCGCTTTTCACATTAATATATAGCGAGGGCGAGGCGTCGAGGCTGTGTTCGCCGCGGTCGGTGAACATCGTCCAGCGCAGGGGCACGGCCAGACGGGCCACCGTCTTCATGTGTCTGTACTGCCATGAGGGCGTGGCATAGGCTGCCAGACGAGTGTGGCGGCCGCGCAGATTAAGGTGCTCGGCGGTAAGGCCGATGGTATAGCGGTGGGTCAACCGCCGGCGCTCAAACGTCAGCAGGGCGTAATGGTCAGCATAATAAAGTATGTTGTCAAGCTTCTGCATCTGTCCGTCTACGTTCATCCGTTGAGGAGCGTAGTGGAAATCGAGGGTAGAACAGAGCGTCCACGAGTGCCGTTCACGGGTAAGTATGCGGTTAAACGTATTCTGGGCGTGCAGCTCCGGCGTCTTCACCCGCTGCGTTATATCGTCTCCGCCGGCTCCCGTGAAGGTCGAAATGCCGTCGGCCAGCGAGCCTTCAAGTATGAAATACTCGTTGCCGTAGGCTTTCTCGGTGTTCGTCTTGTGGTTGAAGTCAACGTAAAGGCGGTCGTTCCGCATGCGGGAAAGGCCGGTTTCATCGGTCTGTACGGGGCTTGAGCCGTCAAAATAGTACACTGACGTGTTGCCCGTAAGCTGCTCCTCGTCGGTGTGCAGGTATCCGGCCGTGACGCGTTGCTCGTTTCCGCCCCTGGTCTTGCGGGTGTTCTTGACCGTCACATTGACCGAACGGTTGAAGCGTACACGCTCCTCGTCGATTGGAGACGTCAGTTCCGGACGGGCAAACCACTGCGTAACTGACGCTGCCGCACCGTATGCTGACATGCCGCCCGTGGCCAGCATCATGTCGTTACGTGACAAGTCTTTGCCCGACCGGTCATATCCGGCGGCATACATCCACTGCCTCCGCCGGCCTATCTGCAGCGCGTCGGCGCCGCCCTGGGGCCTCGTCTGCTCCAAAGGGAAGGCCGCCGCCACCTCGGGACGCAGCGTAAACATCCACTTGTCACGTGCTTCGGGGCGCAGCTTTATGTTCATCGCCACGTCGTCAGTAAACACCTTGCCCTGCAAGGCCTTTACCGGCTGGTCGTGCTCCACCACCTCCGCCTTGTCAACATCACGGGCTTTAAGCATCTCAGTGAGCTGATTGTAACGGCCGCCGGTGAGGTCAAGGTCCTCAACGGTGAACCGCGTGATGTCTTTTCCGTTAAAAGTTATGCGCCCGTTATCGTCAACGTCTACTCCCGGCAGCTTTCTCAGCACATCCTTCAGCGAGTTGTCGCGCTCGCCGGCAAAGCGTTTCAGGTCGAACACTACGGTGTCCTGCCGGCCGAACACGGGCGTGCCTTTCACCTGAACCTCCTTAAGCATAAAGGCTTTCTGCGCCAACGGTATCTCCACCGTTTGTCCTTCGGTCGCCGCGACGGTCTTTTTCATGTAGCCGAGGAGCGTCACCTGGAGGCTGTCGCCCGCCTTTGCCTTCACCTCAAAGCGTCCGTCACGCCCCGTCCGGGCAAAACTTACGGCACGCCCGGCGCGCGTCAGCGTTACCGAAGCACCCGTAAGCGGTTTCAACGAGAGCGAATCGAACACCTCGCCCGTAACCACCGTCTGCGCCCGTAACGGCAAAACAGTCATCAGGAAGGCAAAGATGTATAGCAGTTTTTTCATATATATAATTTAATTAAGAATTAAAAGTTAAGAAAAGGAGTTAAGGAGTTAAAGGGAGTAAAGGAGTTAAGACATTAGCTTAAGTAGTTAAAGGAGTTAGAGTAGTTATAGTAGTTAAAGTCAAATGCCCTATTGGCGGTCAAACCTCAGGCCTTTCTCTCACCTTAAAACCGTAAAACCTCATAACCTGATAACCAAAAAAAATGCAATTCTCCTTGTCTGCTTGTTTGCTCGTATCTTGTCTGCAGGAGAGACCTCCTTGTCTGCTGAAAAGGCAAATGGCTTTAACTTCTAACGGCCGAAGGCCGTGATAACTTCTATAAATTCTTTAACTTCTTTGCAAGAGACGGCCTTTTAGCTTGCAAAAGGCCGTCTCTTGCATCCTAAAAGGCCACCTTTTGCAAGGTAAAAGACGGTCTTTTGCAACGGCACTGATTATCAGACACTTACGCGCAGGCTATTTTTCGTCTCCCGACGGCAGCTCCAACGGATTGTAAGGTACGTTTCGCGGGGCAGCCATAGCGTTGCCTTTACCGTCTTTTATGCTGACTGTTACACGTGGATTGTTGGTGATATAACCCACAGGGTCAGCATAATAACGGCGTCGGAGGTCGTCATACGTCTTGCGGTCAAGTACCTCATACTTGCCACCTTTATAATATATGGCCATGCCGGGAGCGGCGTTCACCAGTCCGGCGGCGTCAAACACGTAGTGCTTACGGCTGTCATAGGCCCGCAGAACGAGACCGGGCAGTCCGCGGAGCTTCCACGGTCCGGCGTCAATCGGCACGTCGGCGGCATACCAGGCGTACCATGTGCGCCCCTTATACGTGGTCACGGCCATGCTGCAAGGATAGCCGAGAATGACGGCGGAGCTGTCGGCCACGGGCGTCCAAAGGGGTGCGGCGCAGTCTTCGGTGAACACAAAACGGTCCATACCGAACTTATCGAGCAGCGAGACCTTGCCCTGCCGCGGATAATCAATGTACAGCCGCCACGATACTTCGCCCTCGCCGGTGTAATTATTGCCGCCGTTCTTGGCCACAACGGCGTTGGCGGAGTCGGCCTGAAAGCTGTCATAGCTGTAGAACAGCGATGTATGGCCGCCTATCTCGAGGCGCATCATCTCCTTTACCGGCTTGTCAGGGGCATTGACCGTGTCCTTTACCATGGCCATGTTGTAGTAAACCAGGTAGCGGGCGGTGTCGCACGGCTCGCCCTTCTCAAGGTCAACGGGAGTGAAAACGGTGATCTGCGCCGCCGCACAGACGGCTGACAACAGCGTAAGCAATGATAAGACTAATCTTGACATATCTGAAAGTATTCATGGTTTTGCCGCAAAATTATAAAGTAATCACCGATGAAACCGCTGATTTTTATTACTTTTGTATTACCCGGAATATTACTAAAATATTATTATAGGTACGCGTGTGCGTGAAAACAGTTATCTTTGCATACCGTAAAAAGACACGTCAAGATGAACAGAAGGATAAAAACGGTATGGGTGCTGAGCGTCATAACAATGGTGCTTATACTCTGCGGACAGGCATACTGGCTGTTTAACCAATACAAACAGACCGTCGCCGTACAGACTGAATGGCTGAAAACGGTGTGCACGGAGGCCCTGGTGAAGGAGCAGCAATGGCGCAGCGAGATGGCAAAGACATATGACACACAAAAAAAGGAGAGACAGATCAAATTCGTAATTAAAATCAATACGGACGAAAAAAGCAGAGAAAGCAGCATGACATTCACCCTGCCCGAAGTCAAGAGAAAGGTCGTGGTGAGGAATGTCAGCATGAATAACGAACTTGATTTACTCGACAGATACACCTCGTCACTTGTCCGTCGACTTGACAAGCGGCATCTTGACTCGCTGATAAACAGCGCTGGACACGACACAACGGAGCACTTCAGGTTTTACAAGACGAGGCGGTGCATGGTGAAACCGGTGTTCAGCGTGAGCGGCACTTTCGGCAACCGGCTCGACGTAAGGTATTCCTCAAACCCGCTGATGTTCGAGGCCGTGGCCTTCAGCATCGGCATACGGCCGGGCAAGGTGCTGACGGCCATGGGCTGGCAACTGGCCGGCAGCGCGCTGCTTGTGGTCATACTGGCCTTCTGCATGGCGTATCAGATTAAGACAATCATCATCCAGAAACGCATCGACGGCATCCGCCACGAGTTCATGAAGAACATGATTTACGAGATGAAGCAGCCTCCGGCAAGCGAACCGGCCGAAAGCGAGGCGATAAAACTCGGTGAAACCGACTTTTTCTACACGTTCAACGAGCTGCGCCACGGCTCGGAAAAGGTTATAATAACCAGCCGTCAGGCCGAAATTCTGCGCCTGCTCGCAATGAAAAAGAACACCCTCGTGAGCCGTGAAGAACTGCTTACGGAGGTCTGGGGAGACGACTCTTACGCCAACTCAATGGCCCTTAACGTGCAGATTACTTATCTCCGCCGCGCCCTGAAGTCTGACCCTGCCGTGGCGATTGAGGCCGTAATAAAGAAAGGATATATATTAAAGGTAAAAGAGTAAAAAGGTAAAAGGGTAAAACAAGGGCCGTAATAAAGAAAGGATATATATTAAAGGTAAAAGAGTAAAAAGGTAAAAGGGTAAAACAAGAAAGGTGAAAAAGTGAGAAAATGCCCCTGCCGACGCGGCAGGGGCATACATCTGTCATAACGGAGGCGGCCGGGCACAATGCCTGAGGCCGCCTCCCGCCGTTATTCATAATGCGTGTCAAGGTAGACAACGTGGGTGCTGAGATATTCTTCAAGGCCGTGCTTGCCGTCAGCTCCGCCTATACCTGACTTCTTCACGCCGGCATGGAAGCCCTGGATGGCCTCGAAGTGCATGCGGTTGATGTACGTCTCGCCGAACTCCAGCTCACGGCACATGCGCGTGGCGGTGTCAATATCCTTTGTGAACACTGACGATGCGAGGCCGTACTCCACGTCGTTGGCCCAACCGATTACCTGGTCTATGTTGTCAAACTCTATTATCGGGAGCACCGGTCCGAACGTTTCCTCATGCACGATGTCGAAGTCTTGCTTCACGTCATCAAGCAAAGTGGCGGCGTAAAAATAGCCCTTTTCACCGACACGATGGCCTCCGCAAAGCACCTTCGCGCCTTGTCTTACGGCGCGCTGCACCTTCTCCTCGACGCTCTCGAGCGCTCTCTTCTCCACCAGCGGACCCATGTCGGCATCCTGCATCACGGCCGGATTGCCTACCTTTACGGCCTTGAACTTATCCAGAAGAATGGCCGTAAACTCTTTCTTGATGTCCTTATGCACGTACAGACGCTCGGCATTGTTGCATATCTGGCCTGAATTGCCTATGCGGCTCTCAAGCACTGCCTGCGCGGCCAGCTCAAGATCAGCGTCAGGAAAGACTATCGCGGGAGCCTTACCGCCCAGCTCAAGGCTCACCTTAGTTATGTTGGGAGCTGCCGCCTCCATTATCTTCGTACCCGCGCCGACGCTGCCCGTGAGGCTAACTATCGCCACTTTGGGGTTGCTTGCGAGTGCATTGCCCACCACGGAGCCGCGCCCCGTAACCACATTGAACACTCCGGCAGGCAGGCCCGACTGGTCAACTATCTTGCAGAACTCACAACAATTCTCCGGCGTTATCTGCGAAGGCTTGATTACAATGGTGCATCCCGCTATGAGGGCGGCACCCGCCTTGCGTGCAATAAGGAAGAAGGGGAAGTTCCACGGCAGTATGCCGGCAGCCACGCCGAGGGGCTTTTTGAAGAGCATCATCGTCTCGTTGCGGGCGTCACTCTGGATAATCTCGCCCTCAATGCGGCGCGCAAACTCGGCCATATAATCAAAATAGGTGGCCGTAACGTTTACTTCTGTTGCGGCGAGGGCCTGCGTCTTGCCTTGCTCACGCACTAAAATCTCTTTGAACTTGTCGAAGTTGGCACGTATGCCGTCGGCCATTCTGTGCAGATAAACGGCCCGCTCGCACGCCGGGATGCGTGCCCACGACTTCTGTGCGGCGTAGGCTGCGTCAACGGCCTCACGCACATCGTCAACCGTTCCGTCAGGCTGGCGGCTGATAATTTCCTCTGTTGAAGGGTTCACAACGTCAATCCACTTGCCCGAACGGGCCTCGGTAAACTTACCGTTGACGTACATCTGTAGATTTTTCATAGGCTCACAATGTTTTAAAAAAGGTTGATAGATTATATTAAAGTAAGGTGTTCATCTTTCTTCTTTCATGGTAATACATCGCGGCGGGCATGCTTTTACAAGGGCTTGCGGACGGTTCCGCAGGCTGTTTAGGCATGTCCCTGACCGCAGGGCGACCCCTCACGGGCGGCCTTACGCCTATGGCGGCGTCATAATAAGCAGACTTCAGCGGGCTTTAAGCGTTGTCTGTATGCTCCTTATAGATAACGGTATTCGCGCCGGAGGTTATGTGCAGAGCCTCGGGATGTTCCTTTATGAACGAGTCAATGTGGCGTATGCGCTTCTCCTCGAGTATCTCGTCAACGGCGATAAGTATGCCGGTCTCCTCCACATCACCGAAACCATAGTTGATGGCGGTGCCGAACATCTTCATAGTAGGGCTGAGTCCCATGTACGCATTGACCAGAGGCGGGATGTTGTAGCCCAGCTTGCGCACCTCGCGGTTAAGTATTCTGTAATCCTCCTTGAACGTATCCTCGCAGAAAAGGGCCTTCAGTTCAGCCTCGTCGGTCTCTATCTTGAGCGGTTTCATCGGGATTACGAGGTTCTCGTCGTCGTTGAAATGCTTTTTAAGGAAGTACAAAATCATGTCCCTGCCCTTACGGACGTAAGAGGGATACATCGTCATCTTGCCGAAGAGATACTTGATGTCGGGGCGTATTACGGTGAGCGCTCCGAGGCCGTCCCACAG
This sequence comes from uncultured Prevotella sp., assembly GCA_900550365.1. GTDB lineage: Bacteria > Bacteroidota > Bacteroidia > Bacteroidales > Bacteroidaceae > Prevotella. Next base: position 101,445 of record URRR01000001.1, read on the forward strand.
GTTGTCGAGGGCGAAAAGGCTCTTTGCGCCCATCTTGGAGCTCTGATATGCCGGAGCGACAAACGAGCGGCCGAGCTCTACTGTCCAAGGAAGATACTCCTTCATGAACTTCTCAGAGAAGTGGAACATGTGGCTCGTGGCAAGCACGGGCTGGCCCTCGGCGTCAATGTCGGCGTCGCTTCCCAGAAGGTAACGGTATCCGCCGATGATTTCTTCCTCCTCAGGGTTCCACACGATGAGCTGCTTGTAGCAGTTGTCGCACGTGTCAAACTCGTCAATGTCCATGCTTTTGCCGCTGCCGCCGCCGGCCTCGCGGAAGGCAATCTCGCGCAGACGGCCTATTTCCTTCATTACGTTGGGCGCGTTGTGGGCCGTTACTATGTAGATTTCGTTATGGCTCTTGTTGGTCATTCTCAACTGCCGTTCAGGCGTAAGCTCGCTCTTAAGCAGTTGCTTGTCAATCGGAAGGATGATTTCTTGTGCCATTTTCTTTTTCAGTTAATGGTTGTTGTTGATATAAGGGGTCAGATTTTGTCTGATGAAACTACAGCTTATACACCACGTCCTGCACATACTGTGCCCACTGGGCGGGCGTCTTCGAGCGGTCAAAGGTCTGCCACGGGATAGGCTTGCCTATGGCCACGCGGAATGTCTTGTGGCGGTTCTTGTACATCTCGTCGGCCAGGAAGAGCATTGCAATGTTGAACTTGATGCCCAGGCGCTTGCATATGTTGGCCAGATTGTAGAAGAAGTCTGAGTTATGTCCGCCGAAATGAATCGGCACCACGTCACGGTGAGTCTCGACGCTCTTGGTTATAAAGGTCTTGCGCCACGGCAGGTCGTGTATCTGTCCGTTAATCCTGCGCGAGCAGATGCCCGCCGGAAACATTATTATATTATTGTCGCCGTGGAATCCGGCCTCAACCATTGCGGGGAAGCTGCGGCTCTGCTGGCCCGTCTTGTTTATCGGGATGCAGAGCGGAGCCAGGCCGGGCAGATTCATGAGCAGGTCGTTCACGAGATAGCGCAGGCGGCCGTCATAATGCTTACCGATAATAGCGCCGAGGGCTACGCCGTCCTGTCCGCCGAGCGGATGATTGCTGACGAAGGTGTACAGGCGGCCGTTGTCTTTCGGCGGAAGGTTCTCCTTTCCAACGATGTCGAGCGTAACGTCGAGGTAGCGCAGGCATGACTCAAGCCAGGGCACGCCCACGAGGTCGCGGTTCTGCCACAGAAAGTCGTTCACCTCGTCCTGATGCAGTATGTGCTCAAGCCATTTCACGAGCAGCCCCGGCACATATCTGGCCCTGGCCCCCATCTTGCTTTTCAGGATTTCGCGCACGTCGATAGTTCTCTCAGTGATTTTTTCCATCTCAATATACTAACATCTGACTTGTAAACAAGCCGAAACGGCATAGCCCGTAGTTCCTGAGTTTTGCCGATATGTAGCTTATTATTTGCAAAAATAATGCAAGTTTTCCAAAATCATACAACTTTTAAAGAAAAACATCAGAAAATACATTATTTTGTAATATAAACGCAGGTATTCAAGGTTAAGCGGCCACTTTGCCGCAGTAAGGCCGCGGCGGACCGCCTGACGGCGGATTCAAGACGCGCGCCACGGTTTCCGCACGCAGACCTACCGAAGCCTGCCGCGGTTGACATTTTAACACCAGGACCGGACCTGAGACAGCAAAACGTAAGACGGAGAAATTACGTCAAAAGGACAAAAACAGAACGGCCGCACCCCCGACAGGCACCGTTAATAGTGCAAAAGACGGCCTTCGGCTATACCGGAGACGGCCTTCGGCATGGCAAAAGACCGTCTTTCGGGCGGCAAGACACGGCCTTTAGCAACCGCGGAAGCCGCGGAAAAGAGGACAATTCATGGCGTTTTGCCGCATTTTACAAGGCAAAAACGCCCTGAAAAGCCTTCCAGTCATTGCACACTTACGCCCGTTACGCCATAAAGTCCTTACTGTAAGGCAGATACATCTGCACACCGATTTTCGCGATATTCAAGTCAGATATGCGTTTTGTGACGGGCGGCGGCCTTCTCACGCTTCAAGGAAAATCACAGTGTAAGCCATTACGCGATAACAGCTTCATTATGTCAGCCGTTAAAGAAGCACGTCTTACCGGCTGTCCGCGCACGTAACGCTGCCGGCCGGCAAGCAGCCAAGGCAGACCGGCGGGCGGCCAAGGCCGGCGCGGCGGAATATGTGCGGAAGTAACGGCAGGCATGGCTCACGCCCTCTGAAACAACGGCATATATGGCGCAAAGCGGCCCGGGCGCAGGCAAGCGGACTTTAATAAATGTCCGCATACATACAAAAAACAATACTTTTTGACATTGCATAATATTTTTTTCATGTTTTATTATGATTAGACTGAAAATCTACTTATATTTGCATCAGTCAAGAATCAAACGTAGAAGCGAACATTTACCTTAAAGTCTGGACACCTATTATATAATACCAGCGGACATGAAAGTCGGGCAGACTTGCACACCGCAATAAAGAAATACGAAATCTAATGACAGACCTGAAAATCTATCAAGCTGCTAACCATTAAAAATCAGACAAGAAACCATACCCCTGACAGCAGATAAAGACCATGCGCAGGCATGTATCTTAATCTGCCGTAAGTCATCATGCTGTACCTGATATATCAACCAAGATAATTTATTATGAAACAGAACAAGCAACTTAATTCAGGCTTCAGCCTGACAAAAGCCTCTGTCGCAGTAGGTCTGGCGGCAATGATGCTCGCCCCGGCTCCGGCATCAGCCGCTGACGGCACGGCCGCAAAGGCTCCCGTGCAGGCCGTACTGCAGGGACAGACAGTGAACGGCAACATCGTTGACGAGAAAGGCGAGCCCATGATCGGCGTCACCGTGAAGGTGAAGGGCGGCCAGGCTGCCACCGTGACCGACCTTGACGGCAACTTCAGGCTCGCCGCCAGGCAGGGTGACGAACTGGAGATAACCTACATCGGCTACAAGACGTCTACCGTCCGCGTGGGCGCAGGCCCTGTAAAGGTAGTCATGGAACCTGAGACAACCAACCTTGACGACGTTGTCGTGATAGGTTACGGTACTGTAAAGAAACGCGACCTCACGGGAGCCGTCACCTCAATGAAGAACGAAGACGTGGTGATAGCCCCGACATCAAACGTAATGGAGGCCCTGCAAGGTAAAATCGCAGGTATGGACATCACCAAGACTTCAGGTGAGATTGGCGAAGACGTAAACATTCTTCTGCGCGGCTCACGCTCAATCTACGGTGACAACACGCCGCTGTTCATCATCGACGGACTGCCCGGCAACTACTCAGACGTGAACCCCAATGACATCGAGAGCATCGACGTACTCAAAGACGCGTCGTCAACGGCTATATACGGTTCTGCCGGCGCGAACGGCGTTGTAATCATAACGACCAAGCGCGGACAGACAGGAAAGGTAGACATCAACTTCGACGCATATTACGGATGGAGCGGCTCACCCGAATACAAACACGGCATGACCGGACAGGAGTGGACCGACTACTATTCTGAAGCCTATGCCTACAAGAACGGTGCTTATCCAAACAACATATCAGCACTGCTCAACGGCAACCAGGCTTACATAGACGCATATAACAACGGACAGTGGATTGACTGGATTGACGAGGCCATGGGCGGCACTGCCACCACTCAGAAATACTCGCTCTCAGTAACCGCCGGCACCGACAAGACGCGTGTGTACGCCTCACTCATGTACAACCGCGACACCGGCATGCTTGACAACGACAGCCGTGACAAGTACTCAATGCGTCTCAACATTGACCAGAAACTGTTCAAATGGGCAACACTCGGCGTTACGGCCAACATCAGCTACAGCAAACGCAACCGCAGCGAGAACCATACTTTCACAAAGGCTCTGACGGCGTTCCCCCTGGGACAGGCTCGTGACGACAACGGCGAATACAACTATGAATACATCGACAACAACTATACGCCGATGGGCGACTTCATAGAAGGCCAGTACGTAAACGAGACGAAGAGAACTTATGTCAACGCGACAGGTTACCTCGAGATTAATCCTCTCAAGGGTCTGAAGCTGCGCTCACAGCTCAATACCACTCTGGCGCACAGCAGGCAGGGTGAATTCTGGGGCGACAAGTGTAACGCTCTGCGCCCGACTTATGCCGGAACACCCCACGCTGAGATAACAACCGAGGACGACTACCAGTACACATGGGAGAACATCCTCTCATATAACATCACCGTAGCAAAGGATCATGACTTCGGACTGACAGGTGTAACGTCATGGCAGGTTGTGACTGACGAGAGCTATATCGCCGGCGGTAGCGGCCAGGACCTCAACGCATGGTCGTTCTGGCGACTGGCATCGGCCACGAGCCAGCATATCGAATCAGCATACAAGAAGAAGCAGAAGATGTCGTACGCCGTGAGATTCAACTACTCTTACAAGGGCCGTTACCTCCTGACGTTCTCTAACCGCTGGGACGGCGTGTCGTTCTTCTCACCCGGAAAGAAGTGGGACGCATTCCCCGCAGGCGCCATCGCATGGCGTATTTCAGACGAACCGTTCATGAAAGGCACGCAGAACTGGCTCGACAACCTGAAGCTGAGAATAGGTACCGGTATCACGGGTAACTCTGGAGGCGTCGACGCTTACTCCACACAGACCAACGCGATGAAGTGGTCAAATGCCGGAATCACGCTCAACGGCCAGATCGTACCTTTCGCCCAGTATGACGGAACGTTCGGAAGTACCGACCTGGGATGGGAAAAATCATATAACTGGAACTTCGGTCTTGACTTCTCTGTACTGGGAGGACGCATCGACGGCTCACTCGATTACTTCACTACTGTTACCCGCGGCCTGCTCTTCAAGCGCACACTGCCCGTCACCAGCGGCAACACCGGCTGGGGAAGAGCGCTCAACGTATGGCAGAACATCGCAAAGACAAGCAACAAGGGCTTCGAGTTCACCATCAACAGCCGTAACATCATGACCAAAGACTTCACCTGGACCACTACTCTTACAGGCACATGGAGCAAGGAAAAGATAGAAAGCCTGCCTGACGGTGACCTGCTTGCCGAGAACCTTTTCATCGGACAGCCGATAAAGTCGATATATGACTACAAGTACGCGGGCATCTGGGGAACTGATACTCCGCAGGAAATTCTTGACGCTTACGGTGTGAAACCGGGCTGGGTGAAGGTTGAGACCAACGACAACAACGGCGACGGCGGCGTACATCCGTATGGAGAGGATGACCGCAGGATACTCGGACACGAGAACCCGAACTGGATACTCGGCCTCAACAACACGTTCACATACAAGGGCTTTGACCTCACTATCTACATGATGGGCCGTTTCGGACAGACTATTTACAGCGACCTTATCGGACAGTACACGGCAAAGTCTGACATTACAAAGAACCAGATATCAGGCATCGACTACTGGACTGAGGACAACCAGGGTGCATATTATCCGCGTCCGGGTATCGGCGACGAGCAGACTAACGGTATCTCGGCACTCAGAATATATGACGGCTCGTTCATAAAGATAAAGAACATAACCCTGGGCTATACTCTGCCGAAGAACATAACAAAGCATGCTCTTATGGAGAAATGCCGTTTCTACTTCACTGCTTATAACCCCTGGATATTCTGCATGGAGAGCAAACTTGACGGAACTGACCCTGAAATGGGCGGCTCTGACACGTTCCCGACTTACAAGCAGTTTGTATTCGGTGTCAACATTACGTTCTAACAATATTCTTACAAAACAGCCTTCATGGCACAATAAACATATAAATCATGAAAATAAAGATTAAGAACATCATATTTTCAGCGGCTTTAGCGTCAGTGGCATTCGGCGTTACGTCGTGCTCGCTGGAAGAGGAGAATCCCGGAGGATTCACCATGGAAGACCTTGCCGAGAGTTCGGTAGACTCATACAGAACACTCGTGAACAACTGTTACTTCGGTATGGAGCGTGCGTTCTTCTGTTCTAAAAACTACATGGAGCTGACCGAAGGCGACACTGACCTGTGGACTTACCGTGCCAACATCAGCTCGTCATATACCGAGTGGTTCTGGTATTTTGCCGGAGGCGCGCCCAAGCTGACTTACACCAATGACACTTGGGACAACATCTATGACGGCATCGGCAGCTGCAACCTGGCCATCTCTCTGGCTGACAAGGCTCCGTTTACCAGCGAGGAGGAGCGCAACGCCGCTGTCGCAGAGGCCCGCTTCATGCGTGCCGTGTATTATTTCAATGCTGTTGAGCAGTTCGGAGCAGTTACCATGATAACCGAACCTACCGGCACATCTGACTATGCACCGACACGCACAGAGCCGATGACAATATATCGTGAGATTATCATCCCCGACCTTGAGTTCGCGGCACAGTGGCTTGAACGCGGTGACGACGCCACGACAACCATTCCTACAAAGAAAGCGGCGCTCGGAATGCTTGCAAAAGCATGTCTGCAAACCTATGAATACGGCACAACCGAGTATCTGCAACAGGCGCTCGAGACGGCTCAGACTCTTATTGCAGACTGTGAGGGTGGCGGCTCTCAATATGGAGCTTACATGTATCCTACATTCGAGGAGGTTTTCGCTGACGCCAACAACTGGGAGAACAAGGAAGCTCTGTGGAAGCACCGCTTCTACGTAGGAGATGACGGTCACGGATGCTCTAACGGCAACTACAAGACCAACCAGAACAATGAGAAGTTCCTGTGCTGCCTCAGCCGTTTCGGCGCACGCGTAGATAATCAGGCCTCAAGAATAACATGGGAAGGCAGCATTGAAGGCATCTTCATGCCGACACAGCATCTGCTCAGCCTCTTCGTGCAGGACGACGGCACGCTTGACCCGCGTTTCCACAAGTCATTCTCTACCCAATGGAACGCCAACCAGGCATTCACATGGGACAATGACAGCAAGGACAACTATGACAAAGACGCCAGCGTGGTAGGCAAGCAGCTTGCAGTAGGCGACCTTGCAATAAAAATCGTAATGCCTCAGGACCCTGACTATGCACAGCTCGTTGCCCAAAAGGCATCGCTTCCTTACCTTCTCATTGACTATAATGACGTGTATGACGACAACAACCGCAACGTGCGCATGACACTGAACGGCAAGGAAAACCTCTTCAGATACTTCTATCCGTCACTGAACAAGCACAACAGCGGAAAATTCTATGTGGTAAGCGAGTCTAACAGACGTAACGCCAACCTCAACGCGACGTTCATGATGCGTATGTCTGAGATGTATCTTATCGCTGCAGAGGCCGACATCTATCTTAACGGAGGTGCCAACGCAGCAGGCTATATCAATAAGGTAAGAACACGCGCGGGCGCAAAACTGATATCAGGAACACCTACCGTACGCGATATTCTCGACGAACGTGCGCGTGAACTGTGCGGAGAATACTGCCGCTTCTACGACCTGAAGCGTACAGGCATGCTCAAGGATGCAAGTTATCTGAACGAGACACATCCTGACCTCGGCCAATACTTCAAGCCAGAATATGCACTGCGTCCGATTCCGTCACAGTTTACCGACGTGATAAGCAACGGTGCGGAATATCAGAATCCGGGATATTAATCTAAATATTCTGACACTGACATTGGCACAGAACATAAGCAACACTACCCTGTTACGACGGTAACGGCACAGCAAAAAAATGTTTCCGCGCATATTGTCAGACAACAAATCATAAAAAAAATGCCGCTTTCTGCAGTGCAGAAGGCGGCATTTCATATTATATCTTATTTATATTCTGTAATTTACCGGACACAGAGAGAGCCTCAGGCTGCAGCTCGGGCAACGTCAGTGAACGCCCGGAATGAATGTCAGCCGGCTACGGCCGGTGTTTGTGAAGGCGCCACATCGTCACGCTTCTTGGCTGAATAGCTGACGCTGAGAATTACTCCGATGTAGGCGCAATTGATTATCGTAGACGTTCCTCCCTTGCTTATGAGGGGCAACGGCTGGCCTGTCACGGGCACAAGTCCTACGGCCACGGCCATATTGAACAGTGCCTGCACGACAAGAAGCATGGCAAAGCCCATGATGAGCAGGGCCGGAAAGGTATTGGCACAGCGGTTGGCTATCGTCGCGGTGCGGAAAAGCAGGACGATGTATAACATGCAGACGAACACTGCCCCGAGGATACCGAGCTCCTCGATAATGATTGCGTAAATGAAATCGGAGAAAGCCTGGGACAGGAAGTCACGCTCAACTGAGTTTCCCGGACCTTTACCGATGACATTGGACGAGGCTATGGCTATGTTTGCATGCGACGTCTGGGCGTCCTTGCCGTTAATGTCGACATCCTCCGGAGCCACATATTCGTTGCTGAGAAAGTTGTCTATGCGGGCTTTCCACGTGTCAAAACGGTGGAAAACCTTCTCCAGTAGCGTCTCGTCTTTCACTTCAGCCTGCTCTACCATGGCCTGCGGCGCACCCTCCTTCATATCACGTTCCTTGTCATGACCGAAGAGCATGATGGCCGACACCACGACGGCAATGATGAGCATCGTGACGCCAAGCAGCCTGCCGAGCTGCTGACCGGGCACTTTACCGATAAACATCATTATGAAGATGACGATGCACAGCAGGGCTGCCGTCGACAGATTCTCTACCATAATTAGCGGTATGATGAACGCGCACACAACCAGTATGTACTTTATTGCCCGCTTGTCGGTGCCCTCAGGAGTCTGCATGGCACTCAGAATCTGCGCCGTAGCCAGTATCAGAGTACCCTTGGCTATCTCTGAAGGCTGGAACTGTATACCGAGAAACTCTATCCATCGTTGTGAGCCGTTGGTACTCTCGCCCACAAAGAACACCACTACCAGCAGAATGATTGACAGCAGCAGGGCGAATGGTGTAACTATCTTGAAGTAACGGCACTTGATGTTCATCGTGCAGACCATCACCACAACTCCTACGGCCAGCAGCGCACAGTGCTTCAGCACAGGGCCAAGGTAGTTGCCCGTCTTGAACGACAGGTTGCTCGAAGCGCTGAAAACCTCGATTATGCTGATAAGGCAAAGGAAGAAGAACACCGTCCATATGACGGCGTCACCCTTGAACTTGCTTTCCGTTACGTTTCCGTTAGACATTATATATTTATGTTTTTACAGGGCCTTTACGAGCTGCTTGAACTGCTCGCCGCGGTCTTCCATGTTCTTGAACAGGTCAAAGCTGGCACAACAAGGGCTCAGCAGGACGGTGTCGCCGGGACGTGCCATCTCATAGCAGACCTTGACGCAGTCTTTCATCGAGTGGGTATCACGCACGGGGATGCCCATACCGTCGAAGAAGTTGTGCAGCTTTGTGTTGTCGGCTCCAAGGTAAACCAGTCCCACGCACTTCTGTTTTACGAGGTCTTTTATGGCGTTATAGTCATTGCCCTTGTCCTTTCCGCCGAGGATGAGTATTACCGGTGTCTTCATGCTTTCAAGCGCATACCAGCAGGCATCGACGTTAGTTGCCTTTGAGTCGTTGACGTATTGCACGCCGGCCACCTTGGCAACCTTCTCCAGACGGTGCTCAACACCGGGGAAATCGCTCAGGCTCTTGCGTATGAACTCCTTCTTTATGCCGGCCACGTCAGACGCTATTCCGGCGGCCAGAGAGTTGTAGATGTTGTGCTTGCCGGTAAGGCTCAGCTCCTCCTGCTCCATGTTGAAGGGCACGGGTTTCTCTATTTTATACTGGCCCTCCTCAATGTAGCCTATCGAGCCGACCTCTTTCAGCTCTGAGAAGGGATACTGAATGGCCTTTATGTCATATTTTATCAGCTCACGCTTGATAATCGGGTCATCGTTCCAATAGATGAAAGAGTCCTCTCCGGTCTGGTTCTGCAAGATGCGCATCTTGGCGTTCACGTAGTTCTGCATGCAGTTGTCGTAGCGGTCAAGATGGTCAGGCGTGATGTTAAGAAGGATGGCAATGTTTGCACGGAAGTCGTACATGTTGTCAAGCTGGAACGAGCTTAGCTCGATAACATAGTACTCATGCGGGTCCTCTGCCACCTGGAGAGCAAGGCTGTTGCCGATGTTGCCGGCCAGTCCGACGTCGTATCCGGCGCTCTTGAATATGTGGTAGATAAGTGAGGTGGTAGTAGTCTTGCCGTTACTGCCGGTGATGCATATCATCTTCGACGTGGTGTAGCGGCCGGCAAACTCTATCTCGCTTATTATGTGTATGCCCTTATCAGTGCATTTCTTCACCATCGGCGCGTCGTTAGGTATGCCGGGACTTTTTATTATCTCGTCAGCACTTAGGATTTTCTCCTCCGTATGGTGGCCTTCCTCCCACGCGATACCGTGAGAATCGAGCATTTTCTTGTACTTGTCCTTTATAGCCGACATGTCTGACACGAACACGTCAAAACCCTCTTTCTTTGCTAATACGGCTGCTCCGGCGCCGCTTTCGCCTGCTCCAAGTATTACTATGCGTTTCATATTCTTCTTTTTTAGCAAACAAGCAGACAAGACACAAGCAGACAAGGAGATTTGCCTTGTTTGCCTGTCTGTATGTATGTTGTCTGCATGTTCATTCTTTTATATCTTATCTACTTGTTTCTTATTCCTTATTTGCTCGTCAGTTTGTGTCTTGTCTGCTTGAGAAATCTCCTTGTCTGCTTGTCCCTCGTCTGCTTGTCTGCTGTTAGCTTACCTAATCTTCAACGTTATTATCGTCAGGGCGGCGAGTATTATCGTTACAATCCAGAAGCGGATGGTGATTTTCGACTCGTGTATCGCGCCCTTAGGCTTCTTGAAAAGATATTTTATTTCGGGGTCGAGCTGCTCCTGCCGGGTGCGGAACGTGTCGTGCAGCGGCGCCCGCTTGAACATGCGCTGCTTCACCCCGTGGCGCGTTCCGAGCTTGGCGTACCACACCTGCATTATCACGCTGAGGCTCTCGACAAAGAATATGCCGCACAGAATCGGCAGCATCAGCTCCTTGTGGATGATAATCGCGCATACGGCTATTATTCCTCCGATGGTCAACGAACCGGTATCTCCCATGAAGATTTGCGCCGGATAGGCGTTGTACCAAAGGAAACCTATCAGCGCGCCTACGAACGCACACATGAACACCACAAGCTCCTGCGACCCCGGGATGTACATTATGTTGAGGTAGGCGGCGTATTCAATGTGGCTGCTCACATAGGCAAAAATACCCAGTGCGACGCCTATTATGGCCGAGTTGCCGGCACACATACCGTCCATTCCGTCATTAAGGTTGGCACCGTTTGACACGGCCGTTACCACGAATATCGTCATAATGACGAAGAGCACCCAGCCTGCCACGTACTTATACTTGCCGCAGAAGCTTACGAGGTTGGCGTAGTCAAGGTTGTGCCCCTTGACGAAAGGTATCGTGGTCTTCAGCGATTTACGGGCCTCCGGCCTGTGTTTCACTACCATCTCCTGACCGTTCTGCCGCTCTATGGCAAGGTTCTCGTTTATCTTGGCGTCAGGACTGTACCACAATACCAGTCCTACGATGAGCCCGATAGTCACCTGCCCCACTATCTTGAAACGGCCGGGCAGCCCCTCCTTGTTGCGGCGGAATATCTTGATATAGTCGTCCATGCCGCCGAGGAAGCCGAGCCACAGCGTGGTGACAATCATAAGTATCAGGTAAATATTGCGCATGCGGCCAAGCAGCAGCACTGGCACGAGTATGGCCACGATGATGATTACGCCGCCCATTGACGGCACACCGATTTTCTGAACACCGAAGGGGTCAATCTTTGAGTCGCGCTGCGTCTCGGTGATTTGCTTGCTCTTGAGGTACTTGATGAACTTCTCGCCGAACCAGGCCGAGATGACCAGCGACAGTATCAGCGCCAGCAATGACCTGAACGAGATGTATCCCCACATGTGGGAACCGGGAATACCGAACTGCTCCAGAAAGCGGAATAAGTAGTATAACATTATTTCTTCGTATTTGTTATTTATCTGTTGAGGTGGCCTTGACGGCCTCTTTCATGCCCTGCTGCCGCCGCCCGTAATGCAAAAGACGGCTTCCGGGCTTATGAAAGATGCCCTTTTGCAACGTAATTTACGGCTTTTTGCGAAGCAATTTGCGGTCTTTTGCAGGCGTGTCTGTAAGATATTGAATATCAACCGGTTACAAAACGCATCACGGCCGATGCCATGACAGCCCCGCGGCGGGCCTGAGCCGTCTCAGTTTTTCTGTCCGTCGAATATCTCGTGCAGCACTTCTTTGTCGTCAAAGTGATGCTTCACGCCACGTATCTCCTGATAGTTCTCATGACCTTTGCCGGCTACGAGTATCACGTCGCCTTTCTTGGCCATCATGCAGGCGGTACGTATGGCCTCACGACGGTCTACAATGCTTATCACCTTCTTCATCTGCTGGGCATTCAGTCCGGCCAGCATGTCGTCGATGATAGCCTGCGGCTCTTCAAAGCGGGGGTTGTCGCTCGTGATGATAACGCAGTCGCTCTGCTTGACGGCCTCCTGCGCCATGAGTGGGCGCTTGCCCTTGTCGCGGTTGCCGCCGGCGCCGCAAACGGTTATCACGTGGCCCTTGCCGTTTAGCACTTCATGTATGGCCTTGAGCACGTTCTCCAGCGCGTCGGGCGTGTGGGCATAGTCTACTATCGCCGTGTAGCCCTCAGGCGAGTGCACGGGGTCAAGCCTTCCGCTGACACTCTTCAGCGTGCTCATCACCACGAGCACGTCCTCAGCCTGCTCGCCCAGCATTATCGCGGCGCCGTAAACGGCCAAAAGGTTGCTCACATTGAACTTTCCGATAAACTGCACGCCTACCTCGCGGCCGTCAATCTCAAGATACATGCCGCCAAAGTGGCACTCAAGTATCTTGGCACGGAAGTCGGCCATGGTTCTGGTTGAGTATGTCTTGACGGTAGCCTTGGTGTTCTGCACCATTACCATGCCGTTCTTGTCGTCGGCGTTTGTTATGGCGAAAGCACCCTTGGGCAGCCCGTCAAAGAAGGCTTTCTTGGCGTTGCGGTAGTTCTCGAACGTCTTGTGATAGTCAAGGTGGTCACGCGTAAGATTGGTGAAAATGCCGCCCGCGAACTTAAGTCCGCCTATGCGCTTCTGCGCTATGGCATGCGAGCTGCACTCCATAAAGGCATACTGGCATCCGGCCTCAACCATACGTGCCAGCAGGCGGTTAAGCTCTATGGCGTCAGGAGTGGTGTGGTCAGCCGGTATCTGCTCGTCCTCGATGTAGTTGCAGACGGTAGACAGCAGTCCGCACTTGTATCCCAGCTTTCGGAACATGTTATATAACAAGGTGGCTATCGTGGTTTTTCCATTGGTACCCGTTACGCCCACCAGCTTAAGGCGGCGTGAGGGGTCGCCGTAAAACGTCGTGGCCACCTCGCCTGCTACGTCCTCCGTAGACTTCACCTGAACATAAGTCACGCCCCCGGCCTGCGTCTCAGGCATGTCCTCACACAGTATCGCGGCCGCTCCCTGGGCTATGGCCTTGTCAATATAGGCGTGGCCGTCGGTCTGCGTTCCTCTCATCGCGATGAACATATGGCCTGCCTCTACCCGGCGTGAGTCGATGTCAACGCCCGTTATCTCCACGTCCGTGCCTCCCGATATGCTGTCGGGGCGGATGTTCCTGATAAGCTCTTTAAGTATCATGTGTTTGCTTTTTTATAGTTCTAACTTTAGTGTGCACGTCTCGCCTTTCCTGATTTTATGCCCCGGCGGCAGACTCTGGTGGGTCACCTTGCCGCGTCCTGCCAGCCTAACCTTCACTCCGCGGCGCTCAAGCGCGTACACGGCGTCACGCGCTCCCATGCCGCTTACATCGGGTATAACGTCACCCGCGCATGCCGGCCGCTGCTCAAGGGTCAGCACCGAGGGGCTCCATTCTGCCTGCCCCCATACGGGATGCCCGTCGGTCGGGTCAAGGCTCCAGTCTTTCCGGGTATTGATGCCGAGATATTTCAGTACATAGTCTGCAGCGACAAGGTCGCCGTCTTTTACCTCCGGTATGAAAATAGAGAGCGAGTCGCGGGCGTCGGCCACATCGAGCTTCAGACTTTTGGCCATGATTCCTTCCGCTATGTTATGGAACACAAGGGCGCTGAAGCCGCTCGAGGCCGGCAGGCCGGGCTTCTGTATGCACACTATGCAACTGTAACGGGGCGCATCAGCAGGAAAGAAGCCCACGAAGCTGAGCAGATAATTCATCGTGCCGGACTTATATCCGCTGACTCCTTTTGATATCTGGGCCGTTCCCGTCTTGCCGGCAACCTTGAACGAGGTTGACCCGGCCTTCTTTCCGAGGCCCTGGCTTACCACGTGTTCCAGTATGGTCTGTATCTCGTGCAGCGTCTTTTCCTTACATATGCGCTGCTTGATGACCTGCGGCGGAAACTCCTGCAGCACCTGACCGTCCTTAACTACGGCCTTGACAAAGCGCGGACGCATCATCGTGCCGTTATTGGCAATGGCGTTGTAGAAAGTAAGTGTTGATATCGGCGGCACCTGGGTCTCGTATCCTATGCTCATCCAGGGCAGCGCCGTCTTGCTCCAGTTTACGTACTGGCCGCGCTTGTTCTTCTTCGGCATACGTATGCGGGGCGGGGCGTAGCCTACTATCGGCAGCTTCAGATCCTCACGTATGCCGATACGGTCAAGGCCCTGGACAAACTTCTCGGGGTTCTTTCCGTAATATTTATCTATTATCCGGCTTACTCCTATGTTGGAACTGTACTCAAGGGTCTGCGGCAGAGTAAGCACCTGATAGCCGCCGCGGTGCCAGTTGTGGTCGCGCATCTTGGCTCCGTACATGTCGAATATTCCGTTGCCGGTGTCTACAGTGTATGTAGTATCCACCACGCCGTCGTCAAGCGCCACCATGAGCGACGCCGTCTTGAACACCGAGCCCGGCTCAAGCAGGTCTGACACGGCACTGTTCTTTATCTCGTAATATCCTCCGTCAGCGCATTTGGTCATGTTTACTATGGCCTTGATGTCGCCCGTCTTTACCTCCATCACCATTGCCACGCCTACGTTTCCGTTTACTTTCTTAAGCTCGTCGATAAGCGAACGTTCGGCCAGGTCCTGCATGTTGACATCTATCGTGGTTACTATGTCGGCACCGTTGACAGGGTCTTGTATCGTTATGTCAAGGAACTTGCTTCTTACCTTCTGGCGGCTCTTCTTACCTACCTTGCCCCTCAGTATTGAGTCATATGACAGCTCAAGGCCAAACTGGGCAGTGTCCTTAGCTCCATACAGGTCGCCTATGGTGCGCTTTGCCAACGAGCCGAACGGCCGTTGTCTTGCGTTGAACTTCTCATAATGGAAACCTCCCCGATAGGCTGACAGGTTAAAGACCGGCAACTGCTTTACTTCTGAAAAGGTATTGTAGCTCACCCTGCCACGCCAGACCGGCCAGTGACGGCTGCCCTTGGCCCGTCCTTTCTCCAGGTCACGCTTGAACTCGGCCGCTGTCTTTGTAGGGAATATCTCGTGCAGACCCTCGCAGATGCTGTCAACCTTGACTTTCCACAGAGAATCAAGCTCCTTGTTGTCCTCGCCTCCGGCCTTGAAGTCCATGAACATGCTGAACTCCGGCAGCGAACTGGCCATCAGACGGCCGTCACAACTCAGTATGTTGCCCCTTATCGGCTTTACGTCAACGCTGTCGCGCACAAGCCTTGAAGCCACGTCAAGCCAATACTCGCGCTTGACCGTGGCGATATATGCAGCCTTGAAGATGATCACAAGGCCTATGGCAAGCATGGCATATGCCACCACCTTGTATCTCTTGATAATTTTTTTTCTGTCAAACAAGCTACTCATTTTCAGGCACGGTTATTATATAAGGAGGCTGGTTGGGGATGTGCAGCACGCTGTCCTTGTTATTCTTCAGCATGTTCAGAACGTTGCTCTCGCGGCACATCTCCGTCAGTTCGCTCGAGCTTGCCAGAGCCTTGTACTTCGCGTCCTTCAGTTCTTTATTCAGACGGTCAATCTCTATAAGGTCTTGCTGGCAACTGTATCTGTTCGATATATACACCAGTGTGAACACGGCGATAATTATTATCACGCCTACCTGCCTCCTGATAGCGTCTGTCGTGAGGTAGTCACCGCCCAGAATCTTGCGCAAAGTGTCGCTGGCCGATGGCGGAGCATCCTCCTCACGGGCCTGTTCCCTTATCACTTCCTGCAGTTGTGAGGGCTTACGGGCCTCTTGTCTGTCGTCAGTGTCCGGTTGGCGGGCGGCTTGTTCTATGGTGTTTTTATCGTTCATTTCTCATCATTCTTTTTCTCAGCAATTCTCAGTTTTGCGCTGCGGCTGCGCGGGTTGGCCTCTATCTCAGCATCGTCAGGCGTTATCACCTTATTATTAATAAGCGTGAAAGGCGTCTGCACGCGGCCATAGAAGTCCTTGCTCATTTCCCCTTCAGTATTGCCCGAGCGCATGAAGTTCTTCACGATGCGGTCTTCCAGGCTGTGGTAGGTTATTACCGACAGTCTGCCGCCCGGCGCCAGCAGCTCTCCCGCAGCCTCAAGCATGCTGCTGAGGGTGCCCAGCTCGTTGTTGATGTTTATCCTAAGAGCCTGGAATATACGCGTCATGTCCTTCTTCTCGCGCTCACGCTTAAGCAGAGGGGCGGTAACGTTGACAAGGTCCTGCGTTGTCACGAAAGGCTTCTGTTCCCTCGCCTTTACTATGGCGGCGGCTATCTTGCGTGCGTTCTTCAGCTCGCCGTAAATATAGAACATGGAGGTCAGCGCCGGTTCGGGCAGTGTGTTGAGCAGTTCGGCTGCCGTGATGCCGTCACGCCGGTTCATGCGCATGTCCAGCGGAGTGTCGAAACGGAACGAGAATCCGCGCTCGGCGTCGTCAAAGTGGTGGCTCGACACGCCGAGATCGGCCAGCAGTCCGTCGATATGCTCAATGCCGTAATACCTCATCCAGTTCTTCAGAAACCTGAAGTTGCTGCGCACGAAGGTGAATCTCGCATCTCCGATGATATTGCGCTCGGCGTCAGCGTCCTGGTCGAATCCGAACAGGCGGCCCTCAGGCCCCAGCCTTCTCAGTATCTCACGGCTGTGCCCGCCGCCGCCGAAGGTCACGTCAACGTAGATGCCTGCGGGCCGGATATTAAGCCCGTCAACGCTCTCTTTCAGCAGTACGGGTACGTGGTATGTCTCAGCTGTTGTGCTCATGTTGTCTTGTCTGTTTTATGCCGTTGGCCGGATAATGGCTCATTCCGCTTCGCCGCGGCCGCCGGCCATGATGTCTTCGATAGCCTTGCCGAAGGCCTCAGGCTCCATAAATGGCCCGGCCGAGCCCTCTTCGCTCCATATCTCGATAGAGTCGTCCATGCCGATAAACCTTACGGCTTGGCTGATGCCGGCCATTCTCATATATCTTTTGGGGATAAGGAAGCGGCCGTTGGCGTCAAGCGTGACAGCCTCGGCATCGGCTACAAACTGGCGGAAGATGCTCTGGTGGGTGCTGTCCCAGCGGTTCAGACGCATGCGGAGCACGTCAATCTGCATGTTCCACACACTTTCGGGATAGAGCACGAGGCATGGCTGGAACACGTCCTTGCGCATGACGAGACCTGACTCGCCTGCGTTTTGCAGCTCCTTGCGGAACGCCGCGGGCAGGAACACCCGCCCCTTAGCGTCTGTCTTGGCTTCAACGCTCCCTAAAAAACGCATTGTTATTGTTACATGTAATCAAGGGGCAAAGATAAGTAAATTTCACCACAACGCACCACTTTTCCCCACAAAAGTGCAAAATATTTATTCTCCGGCTTATCTGACAACGTACTCTTTAACATTATGACAGATGCATAAAAAGCAAAATCAAATTAATCAGCAATCAAAATTAAACTAAATTAACATCAAAAGCATTATACCTGAATACCTGAAAAGCATAACAACCGGCTATATTCAAAACCAAATCAAGCTCAATCGCTGCAGTCCGCAGCCACGATACCAATAAAATCACAATGAAAGCAAAAGTCTGTATTTCATGACAAAACGTCAGAACAATCCAATCCGTGACTTAACATACATTTATGTCCCTAATTTATTTAATTAGAGAGAGTATTTATGGAAAAAAGACTAACAATGATTTTGGCCTGCCTGTTCCTGTCAATAGGAATGGCACTGGCCCAAACAGCAGTCACGGGCACAGTGGTGTCGCATGAGGACGGCCAGCCCATCATCGGCGCCACCGTTCGTGTGGTAGGTGCCAACACAGGTGCCGTGACCGACGCCGACGGCCGCTTCTCGCTGTCGTTGCCCGCCGGCCACAACACGGTTAGGGTGTCTTACGTCGGAATGGTGACGCAAGACGTGACTGTGAAGGGCGGTAACATACGCGTGACGTTGGTTCCTGAGCTGACTGACCTCGATGAGGTGATGGTTGTCGCATACGGTACGGCCAAGAAATCAGCCTTCACGGGTTCGGCTGCCGTGCTCGATGATGAAGACATATCAAAGACTGCTATTGCCAATCCTGTCAGTGCACTGACAGGTAAGGTCGCCGGCGTACAGATAAACTCTGCAACAGGACAGCCAGGACAGGAAAGCTTTAACATCAAGATACGTGGTATTGGCTCTATCAATGCTGGTACACAGCCTCTCATTATCGTTGACGGCGCGCCTTATGATGGTGACCTGAGCACGCTTAACAACAGCGACGTGGCTTCAATGACAGTGCTGAAGGATGCTGCCTCAGCTGCTCTTTATGGCGCGCGTGGTGCCAATGGTGTAATCATCATCACTACCAAGAGTGCCGAGCAGGGCAAGTCGTCAATCACGTTTGACGCCAAGTGGGGTTCTAACTCTCGCGCTGTGCCCGACTACAAGTATATCAATAACGCGGCAGGTTACTATGAAACATGGTATACCGCACTGAAGAACTATGCCATATATCAGCGTGGCGACTCTGAGGCCGCTGCGTACCAGTGGGCTAACCAGCACCTGACCGCCAACGACGAGTTTGGTCTGGCTTACAACGTGTTCTCTCTGCCAGAAGGGCAGAATCTTATCGGTACTGACGGCAAGCTGAACCCTAACGCTACATTAGGACGTGTAATCAACTATAACGGAAGCTCTTACCTGCTGACTCCTGACGACTGGACTGACGCTGCATTCCAGAACGGCTTGCGCCAGGAATACACATTGACAGCTTCTGGTTCAAATGCTAAAGGTTCGTTCTATGGCTCAGTAAACTATCTGGACAACGAGGGTATCACAGTAAGCTCTCAATACAAACGTCTCACCGGCCGTCTGAAGGCTGACTATCAGATTAAAGACTGGTTGAAGATTAGCGGTAACATGAGTTATGCTCACTATAACTCTGACTTCCTGCAGAACGACGGTGACGGTGGAAGTAACGGAAACCTGTTCTCGGTTATCTCAGTCGCTCCGATCTATCCGCTTTACGTACGCGATGCCGCAGGCAACATCCTCAAGGACGCCAACGGCCTTACTATTTACGACTATGGTGACGGCGGTGTGATAGGTATCAGCCGACCGATGTACCCGAACTCAAACCCTTTGGGCGACCTCATGGTTGAGTCTCATAATATTGAGGGCAACACTCTTAACGCCATGGGTTCTGCTGAAATCCGCTTTCTGAAGGACTTCAAGTTTACTTCTGTCAACAACGTAATGGTTGACGAGGCTCGTCAGACAGATACAAACAACCCGTACTACGGACAGTTTGCTACGAATAACGGTGGTATCACCAAGTACCATACACGTACATGGGCATATAACTACCAGCAGCTGCTTAACTGGCACCATCTTTTCGGTAAGCATGACGTTGAGGTAATGGTTGGTCATGAGTATTACCGCCAGCGCACCTATCTTCTGGGTGCCAACAAGACCAACATGTTCTCTATCTTCAACACCGAGCTTAACTCGGCGATCACCAATGGCTCAATGGAGTCATATACGACCGACTACAACGTTGAAGGCTACTTCGGACGTGCCCAATATAACTATGACGAGAAGTATTTCGGCTCGGTTTCTTACCGTCGCGACGCTTCTTCACGTTTCGCTCCCGAGAACCGTTGGGGTAACTTCTGGTCAATCGGCGGTGCATGGCTCATTAACAAGGAGAGCTGGTTCAACGCTTCTTGGGTTGACGAATTGAAGTTCAAGGCTTCTTACGGTGAGCAGGGTAACGACAACATCAGTAATTTCCTTTATACTGACCGTTACACCATTATGGACTCTAACGGCAGCATCTCGCTGACACCGTCAAGCTCAAAAGGAAACCGTGAAATTACATGGGAGACCAACGCCAACTTCAACACAGGCTTCGAGTTCTCTTTCTTCAACGGCAGACTGGCAGGTAGTGCCGAGTTCTTCTATCGCAAGACCTCTGACATGCTTTCAGCATTCTATCTGCCGACATCTTCAGGCTATTCAGGCTATTACGACAACGTAGGTGACATGACCAACATCGGCTTCGAGCTTGGTCTTAATGCCACTCCTATCAGGACAAGAGACCTTAAATGGGACATCACTCTTAACCTGACTACATACAAGAACGAAATCAGCTATCTGGCCGATGCCAATAAGACTTCTGTAGTTGACGGTGTTCACGGTTACAGCAGCAGCAACCACTATTATGGAGAAGGCGAGCCTATGTACACATGGTATCTCGTTAAATATGCCGGCGTCTACAACAATCCTGACGATCCCAGCGACCCGAACAACGGTAAGGCTCTGTACTGGAAAGACGCAACAGACGAGAACGGTAATCCCATACAGACTACGACGACTAATGCCAGTGAGGCTACACGTCACTTGTGCGGAACCGCGTTGCCTGATGTTTACGGAGGTTTCGGCACCAGCCTGAGCTGGAAAGGCTTCGACCTGTCGTTCGACTTCACTTATCAGATTGGCGGTAAGGTTTACGACTATGGTTACGCTTCGTCAATGGGCGGAAGCCGTGGTACACAGATACACACCGACATGCTCAACGCATGGACTCCGACAAATACTAATACGTCAGTGCCTCGCTTTGAATACAACGACACATACATGGCATATTCATCTGACCGCTGGCTGACAAGCGCGTCATACCTCTGTCTGCAGAATGTCAACATAGGCTACACTCTGCCTGCTAAGCTGTGCCATAAGATTGGTATCGAGGGCATACGCGTTTACGCTACCGGCAACAACCTCTGGTTGTGGTCTAAGCGTCAGGGCCTCGACCCTCGCCAGACTATCACTGGAGATATCTCTGCTGACTATTATTCTCCGGTACGCACCATCTCAGGTGGCATTACTTTAACATTCTAAAAAAGATTAACGAAGATGAAAAATATAAGAAGAAAACTGATATATGGACTCGGTGCAGCTGTACTGTCAGCGTCGTCGCTTACCTTCACGGGCTGTATCGAAGAGGCGGTAATGACCAACGGCGCAACCCAAGAGCAGGTAAACGAAAACACAAACGCTAAAGAGAACTTCCTGCTGGCTATACCGTCTTATCTTAATGAGATATGGATGAGTAGCCGTGCCTACTCTTGGGGTTACGGAGCAATAATGCATATCCGTGACACCCAGACTCAGGATATGGCCAACACCGACGTTGATGGATACAACTGGTTTGCTCCATGGGCCGAGAATGTTTATCAGGGCCGCGACTATATTTATGGACAGTTTATCTGGGAATACCAGTACAGCTGTATCAATACCGTAAACCTTGCAGTGTCTGCGGTTGACGCCGAAAGCGAGAACCCTACGGACAAGGGCTTCCTCGGTGCTGCGCTTGCTTACCGTGCGATGTTCTATCTTGACCTCGCCCGCGAGTATGAATGGCTTCCTAATGACGCTACTCAGCCAGTAAGCCCAGAAGGTAACAATATCGAGGGGCTGACCGTACCTATTGTACGTGAAGGCATGAGTGAGGATGATCAGCGTGTAAATCCGCGCGCTACCAAGGAAGACATGGCAGCGTTTATCCTTGAAGACCTTACAAGGGCCGAGGAGCTTATTCCCAACCTGACACTTGCTGACAAGACTCTGCCTCATCTCGACTGTGTTTATGGCCTTCTGGCACGTTACTACATGTGGCTTGAGGATTATGCAAATGCCGAGAAATACGCGCGTATGGCAATCAATGAGAGCAGCACTCCGGTTATTACCGAGACTGAAGCACTCAACACGACTTCAGGCTTCAACACGCTTTCGCAGTTTATGTGGGGTGGACAGAACACAACTTCAGGCTTGCGCAGCAACCTGCTTAACTGGACTTCATGGATGAGCAATGAGGCTCAGTTCGGATATGCGTCATATGCCCCCTGCACAATGGACGCAGCAATATACCAGCGCATCAGCGATACCGACTGGCGAAAGCTGATGTGGAAGGCTCCTGCAGGTTCTGCTCTTGACGGTAAGAATACCTATATCGACGCCGAATATGGTGAATCTCTTCCTGAATACGCTTCTTTGAAATTCCGTCCGGGTTCAGGTGAGGTCGGTGATTATAATGTCGGTTCAGCTGCAGCATACCCGCTTATGCGTGTTGAAGAGATGTATTTCATCGAGGCTGAGGCCGCCGCTCATCAGGATGTAGCGCGTGGTAAACAACTCTTGGAGAGTTTCATGCGCACATACCGTGACCAGAACTACACATGCGCGGCAACTTCAACTGATGATGTTGTTGAGGAAATAGTATTCCAGAAGCGTGTAGAGTTGTGGGGTGAGGGCCAGACTTTCTTCGATGTAAAGCGCCTCAACTACCCGGTAACCCGTGGTTATGATGGAACCAACCACGTAGCTCTTGAGTGTCTTAACACTACAACCCGTCCTGCTTGGATGAACTGGGTAATCATTGTAACTGAGGAAGACAACAACAGCGGCGTGCGCGGATACAACAATCCTGACCCCACCGGCGCATATTCTACATGGGTAGGCAAGTAAAGAATAAAAATTATAAACTGATATAGCAATGAACAAAATAAACAGTATTTTCACAATGCTACTCCTCTCGGTACTGGCCCTTACATTAGGGTCATGTACTGAAGAGTACGAATACTCTGCGGCCAGGGTTGAAGGCGAGCAAGTGTACTTCAGCAATACGTTGAGCTCAACGGTAAATCTGAGCAGCACTGAAAGCAGCTATGCCATACAGCTTAACCGCATTAACACCAGCGACGAACTGACTGTAAACCTTACAATCAGCGATGAGAGCGGAATTTACTCAATCCCATCATCTGTTACTTTCGCACAGGGTGAAAGCTCTACTTCTTTCAACTTGAACTACGACCCGTCAAAGCTGGAGTATGACGTGTTCAACAGCGTGACAATAGCTATCGCTGACGCTGACTACACCACACCTTACGGAAATTCTTCTTACACATTCAACGCTGGAATGTCATCGCCTTACGTATCACTCGGTATAGGACGTTTCTCTGACTCGTTCTTTATTGAAGGATATGCAGATGTTGAGATTATGCAAAACCAGAACAATCCAAACCAGTTCAGAGTAATGCATCCATATGATGAATTTGCTGAATTATTTAGTGAGTCGGGGTACAATCTAAGCGGACAACCTTCAGAATATCTCGAATTTGAAATACTTCAGCCTGGTGATGAACTTGCTGGTGTAAGTGTAACAATGTCGGATCTTGTATATTTTTCTCCCACAGAAACAAGTATAATTGTCAATGACACATATGGTGTGCCTGTAAATGTTTATCATCCAGTCCATTTCAGTGGAGGCAATGTTGAGTCTGCATGGACTCATAATACGGTGATTAATTATCAGGAGAACGGTCTTCCGGGTGAAGTTCAGCTTGCTCCATTTTATTATATGGAGAATACCGGAGGTTGGAATTATAGTCAAGATGACGGAATGATTACAATTACATTCCCCGGCTATGAGCAGAAGGATTATTCTGTCAGCGTGAATTATCTCGGTGCGTTCTCAAGCGTTGACGAGCAGAGCTATGCAATTGGTAACGTAACGCTTGGTGCGGATATTGAGGAGGCTCAGGTTGCAGTTGTTGAAGGAAAAGACGTAAATAGCGCCCTGTCACAGATACTCAGCGGAGCCGTTGAGACAGTTACTGTTACCGAAAGCGGAGAAGTGCGTATTCCTTGTGACTACAGCGGAGACTGCACAATGGTTGTAATCGGCTACGCTGAAGGAGAAATGCAGAACTACGCTACTGTTTCATTCACATTCTCTCTCAGCCCGAGCGAATGGAATTCTATCGGAACCGGACTCTATACAGACTATATGGCAGCATGTATGTATGTTGGATTTGAACCTGTGACATATGAAGTTGAAGTGCAGGAAAACAAAAACACTCCTGGCATTTACCGTATAATGACTCCTTATGCGCCGGAAATTTATCCTTACGGTGACGGTTGGGGATATGATTCTTCCGTTCCTGGTAACATTATAGTTAATGCTTCTGACCCTGAGGCTGTTTATATCGAGATGCAGTCAATCGGTATCAATGATCCTCAATATGGATACTCTTATATCCTTACCAACGGAGGAGGATATATTGGCGCAGGTAATCCTTTTGATGTGGTAAAGCAAGCAGGATTAATCAAGGGAACATTGACCAATGGCGTAATTTCATTTGAACCGGCTGAGCTGCTGTTTACAGATGACGCGACATATGCACAGAGCGGTGTTTACATTCCTGATAAAGTAAATGAAACAGAGTTCCTTGTACTTCCGTCTGCTGTAACAGAACAAGCCAAGGCTAAAGCTCAGATGTCGGCTAAAGCTCAGAAGCACATGCCAAAGATCAGGAAGACTTTGACGAAAGCAAGAGAAGGAAATTTAAAAATACAAAAGAGATTGCCCTTATCTGTTATGAACTTTAAGAAAATTGTCCGTAATTAAATACGAATAACAACATCGAAACAGGATGGAGTTGCGACCGCAGCATGTCGCGGCTTCATCCTTTTTTGCATAAACAAAACATAAACAACTATGAAAAGAACATTTATCGCAATCGCAATGTTGGCGCTCTCACTCGGCATTATGGCCGTTCCGGCCAAGCGCGGACAGTGGAAAACGGTGAAATTGGCTGACGGAACGCAGGTCAGGGTTGAGCTTCGTGGCGACGAGTTCTGCCACTACTGGCAGGCGGATGACGGCCGCAAGTTCGTAAGAAACACCGCCACCGGCCGCTACGAAATTGCAGACATGACGTCATTGGTAAAACTGGCGGAGGCGAAACGTGCCGCAGCAAACGTGCAGTCGGCCGGCAGACAGAACGCTCTGGCGCGTACGCCGTCGGCTAATGCGCCCTCAGCTTACACGGGCGAGAAGAAAGGACTTGTGATTCTCGTGGAATTTCCCGACATGCAGTTTACAGCCGGAAGCCGTGAACTTTACGAAAGGATTATAAACGAGCAGAACTATTCTGACTCAGGACTGGGGTTCGTAGGTTCTGTCAGAGACTACTTCAACGACCAAAGCCGTGGCGCGTTCGACCTTACTTTCGACATCGCCGGCCCCGTAATGATGCCTGAAGGCTATGCTACGTATGGCGGTGATACGCCTTACCAGGACGCTAATGTTGCCACAATGCTGCGCTATGCGCTCAATGCCGTTGACGATGAGGTTGATTATACCCAGTATGACTGGAACGGTGACGGACAAGTAGAGCAGGTGTTCTTCATCTATGCCGGCCTTGGTCAGGCCAACGGAGGTGACGACAATACAATATGGCCGCACAAGAGTGCGGTAGCAAACGAGGCCGGAACTGATTATATCAAACTTGACGGCATACGCATCTATGACTATGCGTGCAGTTGCGAGCTGCAGCCGGTGTACGGAGTACAGGGAAACCAGATTGTAATTACCGGCACTCATATTGACGGTATCGGCAC
The DNA here is from genome assembly GCA_900550365.1 of uncultured Prevotella sp. Classification (GTDB taxonomy): domain Bacteria; phylum Bacteroidota; class Bacteroidia; order Bacteroidales; family Bacteroidaceae; genus Prevotella. The sequence goes on from URRR01000001.1 coordinate 127,367, forward strand.
AATCTGCCACGAGTACAGCCACTGCTTAGGTCTGGCCGACCTTTATGACACTGATTATTCAGGCGGTTACGGCATGGATAGTTGGGACTTAATGTCGTCAGGCTCATATAACGGCAACGGATTCCGCCCCGCCTGCTATACCGGCTTCGAGCGTATGCAGATAGGATGGGAACAGCCTGTGGAACTGGTATCTGACACTGAAATTACCGGAATGAAGAGTATAGAGGAAGGGGGCGGCTCATATATCATACGTCACGATGTGAATCAGGATGAATATTACATCCTGGAGAACCGTCAGCGGTCAGGACGCTGGGATGCCGGACTGCCGGGAGAAGGACTCTTGATAACACACGTTGACTACAGTCAGGCAGCGTGGACTAACAATACACCAAATGACATCCCTGACCATCAGCGCTGTACACCGATTCCGGCCGACAATAATTTTTATACTAGCAGCCAGAACGTAGGCGGCGATGCATGGCCATATAATGGCAATAACAACCTGACAAACGATTCAAGACCGGCAGCAACCGTGTATGCGAAAAATACTGACGGCACATATTATATGAACAAATCAGTGACAGACATAATCCAGAACGCCGACGGTACTGTAAGCTTCAGCTTCAGCATAGTAGACAGCACTCCCTTGTTCTACGAGTCATTTGATGGCTGCTCGGGAAAAGGAGGCAACGACGGGAATTTCATCAATATGGGTGTAAATCCTGTAGGCAAGGGCAATCTGATTACTGACAATGACGGCTGGACCGGCAACGGCGGAGGAGCGAGCAAGTGTGCCCTATTCAGCGATGCGGCGACTACACCTACTTTCAATATCAACGGCCAGGCTGAAATGACGTTCAGCGCTGCGCCACTGACAACAGGTGTCACAAATCCTGTCATTAACATCGCTGTAAACGGAGATGCCGAGCTGGGCGGAACTCAGGCTGCCATGACATTGGGACGCTTCACAAACTATTCTATTGATATAAAGGGCAATGGACCGATAAGTATCACTTTCTCATCGAATACTTCATTCTTCCTTGATGAAGTAAGAGTACGTAAAAGCGTTACGACAGGTATTTCCAATCTCATCATAAATGAAACCCAGTCAGAGCCTGCCGACAACCGCATCTACAGCATTGACGGACGTTATGTAGGAAAAGACGCCAGCAGTCTGGGCAAGGGCCTGTACATACGTAACGGCAAGAAGTTCGTGAAGAAGTAAACACATGTATCGATGCCGGTACGATAAGGCGTTGATATTCAATAAATTACAAAAGGCCGTCTTTTGCGCTGCAAAAGGCGGCCTTTTGGCTTATGATTGACGGCCTTTTACATTCCGTTTTGCCGTCTTTTAGGTTCATCCGCAGTTCAGATGTATGAGACTAAAGTATGGCTCATCCGCAGTTCAGATGCATAATGACAATAATATGGCAGCGAACAATAATACGGACAATATGGCCGTTACAGTTATTTTATTTTTTGAAAAACATCTCTCATCTGTCACATTTCCATTATAATTCATTTATTTTCAACCGGTTATGCAGTGACAGATGTTTTTTACATCTGTCACTGCGTTCCTGCGGATTTGCAATCCGCAGGTGTGAGTATAAGGATTTATAATCCGGTTAATAGATTCATTTTCTTAGAACTGCAAATTCTGATACTCCATTCCGACAGATTGCAAATCTGCCGGAACGGTGACAGATGTTTTTTACATCTGTCACCGGCTAACAACCTGACTGTCAGTGCGATATGCAGTAAAAGTGACAGATGAGAGATGAAAACGAAAAATCTTTATCAGTTGACCGTGCGGCATACTGTGTTCCTGCAGATTTGCAATCCGTGTGAACGGCGGGTGCTGTCTTGAAATATCATGCACCCGAGCTGCGGAAGAACCGTCTTTCATGATTCATCAGCACATTCCGTGCCTTGGAGCTGCGTGATTTATTTCATTATCTTAGTGGTGTTCGCTCCGTTCTTCACGATGAGCAGGCCACGTGCCGGCACGTCATCGATGCTGAAACTGTCGGCAGGCGACGTGTAGACAAGCACGCCGTCAGCAGTGTAAACGCGCACTGTGCCGTCGCCGTCAGTCCCTGCTGCCTCGATGCCCTGTATGCCCGTGGTCCATCCCGGCTCGCCTGCCGTCACTGCAGCCGTGCCGTTACTTATCGTCAGGATATAGTTGTTAGTTATCGACTCGTTGCTGCGCACGGGCTGCCACTCGGTCTCCGTCGTGGCCTTAGATGCAAGATATACACGGTAAGTGCCGTCGGCTAACATAGAAATGTCTGCTGTGCCGACATAATCCTTTGCATTCTCAGGGTAAGCATTATTGTATTCTACGTTATTGACAGACGCAGTGACAAGCTGTACAGGTTGCCCTCCATTGATATTTTCAGCAAACATTGACAGTTGCCCGGTAAAGGTTTCGATATCACAGTTTATCAAGTTACTGCATTCAAAGCTAAGTAAATTATCACTGACACTTACATCGAACTTGCCTGTCGTTGTAAACTGCTGACCTGAAGAACTTATCCATGTCAGCTCAGCCATAATTCCCCACTGCGAACTATATGGTAAGCCGCCTTCTTCAGGTATAGCGATTATCATATCCTGCATTTCTGAATATGTGCCGGAAGGAGAATCAAGAATGGCCACGTTATAATAACCGTTTCCTATACCATTCCAGCCCCAGTTGACATGAACATTATTATTCTCGTCATATCCGTCGAAAACAAAAGCATGGCCGGCCATTTGCGTAGTAAACCCGCCATATAATATGGGGCGTCCGTTGCTAAGTTCACGCTTGATGATGCTCATCCATTCTTCAGTTGTATAAATGTCACGCATGTAGAAGTCGGTGCTGTATTTGAAGTATTCTCTCATTGCAATTGCCGCATCATTGCTCTTTGCCCCACTGGCATCGGTGTTATATTGCATATCTACAGCAACCCCGCAATGGAGCATCAGCTCAGCCACAGCGTCAGCCTGAGCGTCGCTGTAACTTCCGGGTGTAAGTGGATATGATGATAACATATTTTCCCATTGATACGGAGCTGCGGCAAAATTGACATTTATATGGTTACCGCCAATAGAATAACCTTTAAATCCGTGTCCTGTTACAGGATACTCATAATACTTCATTAACTGCGCCATAGCTGTGGCTACACATCCAGTAGGATAATTTGTGCCTGATATTTCAACTATCTTATTATTATAAGGAGTTTCTTGGCCCCATGTCGTTGAAAGGAGCACGGGAACGCTTTCAGGCAACGACTCGTCTCTAAGCTCAGCCCCCACAGCAGCAGGCTCGCCGCTTTCAAGTTTGCTCTGCAGAGCCTCGTCTACGGCGTTCATCCACCACTGCATGCCCGGTGCAATGTTGTCCGCAGAGAATCTGTCATCAGAGTAAGCGAGCACAGCATTGAACCTGTCATCGTTGGCTATTACTGCAAATCCGCCGCTATCATAGCCTAACACGGTGAACTGGCTGCCCTGCTTCAGCATCTTCATCTGTGCCGCGCCGCTTCTTGTAGCCGCCGGTGCAACCTTCACAACGCGCTTAGCTGCCGTAATCATCTGCTCAAAACTGCGTTGGGCTCCATATATTAGAATTGAAGATAACAGGAAAGAAAATGTTAATATGAGTTTTTTCATGTATTGCAGAATTAAATATTATGCTTTTGTAAGAAAGATAAAAAGGCAGGGCTTATTCCTTTTGAATATCCCTGCCTTATGTTACAGAAGAATTATTTCCTCGTGAGCTTTATATTAGTGTACATATCATAAAGAGACAAACGACCGTCAGGCCCGTAATACAATAAATCAAGTGATGAAGGGAACTCTATAGTATTTGCCGGCTCTCCTTCAGGACTGAGCGCCCAGTCACCTATAAAATATCCCAAGCTAATGGAACCGTCACCGTTGTCTATGCCAAGGAACATTTCCAAACCTCCGGACAATGTGGCAATAGTGGACTGATCACACAGCCAACCTACTTGCCCTGCACGGGTTAAGCTGTCGAAATTGTAAGCCCAACTGAACGTAAGCGTCTCACCGATACCGAGGAAATTGGTAGTTGTGGCAGTCAATATATTTTCATATTCCGGAGAATTCTCATCTTCCGTTCCACTTAAAATGACGTCGCAGCTAATATTTCCAGAGTACATACTTGTTGCTGTCAATGTCCATTCACCGAAGAGAGATTTATAGAATCCGTCATTATTCATGATAGTAACAGTTGTTTGTCCTGCTGTAATATCAGCACCGGAAGCATCTGTTATTGTCAGGGTAAACTGCCTGTCGGCATTCATTTCTGTATCATCGATTATTTTCACCTCGACATTTATTGTGCTGTTACTTAATGTATCTGCATTTAGGTTCAACGTTTTGTCTGTTACAGTGAAATGCGTGCCTTCAATGGCCGGATTCTCGCCGGTACCTTCAGCCTTGACAGTCAGATGTATAGGTCCATTCCTTTTCCCTGTTACAACAATCGGAATATTAAGGTACCCCTCAACATATTCACTTGTTATAACTTCCGTTTCTTCAAAGCCCACGGTGCACTCTGCCGTATTCACGTCGTCATCATCTGAACACGACGTAAAGAAAGGCATGACTACGGCCAAGAGCATGAACAGTTTTATATATTTCATGATAATAGTCTTTTACGTTTATATATTTTAAAATTAGGATTAAATCCTCGCATATCCTGGATTCTGAACAATCTGGGGATTTGTGTCTATTTCGTTTTGGGGTATTGGCCATGTGAAACGCATATCTCCGGCAGGTTTGCTAAGTTCTGTCGTTGTAGGCAGTCCTGGCATACTGCAAAGATCTTCATTCTGGGGAGTACCTCGTGTAACGCCCAAGTGCCAACGCTTCAGATCCATAAGTCTCATACCTTCACCAAGGAATTCACGTTGACGTTCATTCCTTATCTCTGCCATGAGAGCATCGCGTGACGGGAAGCTGGCATCCTGATAATTTGCCACACGGTTACGTTTGAAATCATTAAGCCACTTAGCACCATTAACAAGATCGTTCTGCATGGCGTAAGCTTCAGCCGCGATAAGGTACATCTCTGATATGCGCACAACTTTAGGCTCAATGGCGAAACGGGCATAATCGTACTGGCCTGACTGCTCCCATACATATCCGTTTTCAGGATACTTGCTAAGAGCAAATACAGTTCCGCTGATACCTGTGCTCGTTTGCACGTTGAGAGATGTAAAGTACACATCTTTTCTATAGTCATTATCAGGATAAAGATCAATCACTGTTTGTGTAGGAATGTAACTTGGAGTACCACCTTCGGTATAAGGCAGATAAACTGAACCCGTCTGTGAAGGCAACTCACTTGAAGAACCTCCGAACAATTTGAAGATAGTCTCAGTGTCAAAGTTGTCCCACCAGAATGCCTCCATCATTGCTTCTGAATTGACAAGGGCGTAAGTACCTGTACCTATTACATCTTCTGCCTTTTGAGCAGCTACCTGATAATTATCCATGGCGAGAGCGACACGGGCCTGTATGGCCGTAACAGCATCGGTACTTATGTCATAACAACTTTGTGCACCGGCAGTATTTATGTAGAGAGCTGCACTGTCAAGGTCATCAGTTATCTGTTTATAAGTTTCACGAAGCGTCTTTCTTGCCGGATATGTACTTCCTTCTGATGACGGAGCATAATCCGTGCGGTAAGATACTCCGCTGTTTTCATTGTCAGCAATGCTCTCGTCATAATCCTCGCAGAAGTATTGAGCAAGGTAGAACAAGAAGTATGCGCGTGTAAAGAAAGCCTCACCCTTAACGTTTCTTACAGTCTGTATTGCATCAGGTGTAAAAAGACTCGTATTTGACATGTCACACTTGTTGTAGCCGTCAATGATGAAATTCGCACGTGCTATCATTGTCTGACAATTTGCATACATTGCATCTCCCTCACGTAGGCTGGTATTAAATGTCCAGCCATAGAGATCACTGACACCTGTTCCGAACGTTGAGTTAAATTCATCACCTTGCTGATCAGGTGCGTTATAGAAGGTGCTGCTGCCTACACATGAACGCAGGCCTGTGTACAATGGCACACTCATATTGGTAAAGTCGGTAGGCGTTGTCAATGCCTCATCTTCAGGTATGGCGTCATAAGGGGTCTTGTCCATATCACATGAGGCAAGAGTGAATGCCAACGCCACTACCGGGAATAATATTCTTTTTTTCATTGTATAAATTTCTTTTAGAATATTTTTTTAGAATACTTTTTAGAATGTAATCTGAGCTCCGAATGAATACTGACGGGTGTTGGGATAATCACCCAGACTCATGGTATTCATAATTTCAGGATCGTAGCCTGTGTAATCGGTAAATGTCAGCAGGTTACGTCCTGTAAAGAACACCTTGACACCTTTAATGAAATGTGTAGCGTCCATCCATTTTTGAGGCAATGTGTAAGAAAGCTGCAACATTTTCAGACGTACGTAAGAAGCGTCCTCAAGGAACATCGTATCACCTTCACGTGTAACGCTGGCAGCAGGAATCTTTGTGACATCACCTGGCTTCTGCCACATATCGAGCATATTGACTGTCATGTTATAAGTTCCATTAGCCTGTGGATCTTCAAGCCACCAACGCTCGTTGTTCCACATATAGCGGTCAAACACTCCTGAGAACTGGACATCAAGCTGCAGACCTTTCCATGCAACTGTGGTAGATATACCACCTGACCATGGAGCAAGATAACTCTTTCCGGTCTGCACACGGTTGGCCTCAGAATAAACCTTAGTATAGTTGCCGTCTTTGTCGAGCCATACACTCTGTCCGTCAGCCGGGTCAACATGGCTCCAGCGTACCATATAGTACTCACCGCAATCATGTCCGATCTCAAGCATCTGGAAGTCGCCAAGTACATAAGAGTCAAGTCCTTGGAACAATTTCGTGATTTTATTTGAGTTATAATTCCCGTTCACTTTTATGTTCCAGTACCAGTCTTTCGTCTTAATAACATCTACACCTACGGTAAAGTCAAAACCGCGGTTCTGCATCTCTCCAACGTTACCCCAGCCACTGCTGAAACCTGTTGTGTAAGAGTAAGGAATACTCATCAACATATCAGAAGTGACTTTGTTATAGTATTGAAAATCGAAATCAACACGGTCAAACAGACGGCCTGAAAGACCAACGTTGAATGTCTTGACAGTCTCCCATGTAAGGTCCGGATTGCTCGGATTGGCTATTGTTGAGCCTGAGTTATTATTGTACATGCCACTTGCAGCGCCGACAAGACCAAGAGCCATATATGGGTCAATGCCTGAGTTACCTGTAGAACCATAGCTTACACGTACCTGAAGGTCGTTGAGCCAGCTCTTTGTAGGAGCCATGAACTTTTCGTTGGTGATGTTCCACATTGCGGCAACAGCACCGAATGTACCCCACTGATGTCCTTTTGCGAAAAGTGAAGAGCCGTCACGGCGTATTGACGCATCGAGGAAATAGCGGTCAGCATAGCTGTAATTCAGCATTCCGAACCAAGAGTTGCGCACTTCTTCACTGATTGACTGTGAAGGTGTTAACGGACTGGCAATAGACGGAGAGCTAAGCAACATAAGACGATTGTCGGTCAAACCGGTTCTTGCTGCTCCAAAAGCCTCAGTTTTACTTGTCATGCTTTCCTGTCCGAGAAGTACTGTTACGTGATGATCTTTGAGGAAATCAAACTTATATTCAGCTGTATTGGTCACTGTCCAACGATAAAAGCGTGAGAACTGCTCGGATACTTGTCCATTAGGGAGCTGGTCGCCAAATCCTTCTGACACCATATTGTATGTTTTGCTTGACACTCTGAGGTCATTCCAGTCAAGACCAATTGCGGAGCGTATATTTAACCCCTTAATAGGATTAATGTTTACATATGCGTTTTCATTTAAACGGACACGATTTTGTATCTCCGGTTGGAACTTAGCCAGATATGTGGGATTAAATGTTCCTTGACCAGTGTTAAGTGAATACCATTTCAGCTCTTCGCCATAGCCTTCAAACGTACTGTTTGCGTAGTCAATGCTGCCGTCAGGGTTATATACCAGTCCGAGAATCTCATGCGTAGGCTGTGTAGGCAGATAAGCATGCGCTGCGAAAGGTTTGTTGTAAACACTGCCGGGGTTGTCGTTGATTACCAGTGTTGTCTGGTATTTTGTGTAAGCCAGATTTGAGTTCGTTCCTATTTTCAACCAAGGAGTAACATTCATCTCAAGATTGGCACGGAGAGTCTCACGGCGCATGTTTGAATCATCAAAAAGGCCGTCAGCGTCATAGTGAGAGAATGACACGAGGTAAGCCGTGTTCTGTGAGCCGCCGCGTACGCTGGCGTCAATCTGTGTTATAGGTGATGTTCCGCCAAGCAGCTCGTCAGTCCAGTTAGTACCGATGTTATATTTCTTGTAATACTCCTTCATGGCCTGGAACTGGGCGTTTGTAGCATTTGAAGGAGTTACCATTTCCTGGAACTGGAACCACTGGTTAGCGTCCAGCATTTCAAGTCCTGTGTGAGCCAGTTCAGAGATAGAGTATTGAGCTGTTACAGATACAGTAGGAGCTTCACCAAATTGTCCTTTCTTTGATGTTATGATAATAACACCATTAGCTGCACGAGAACCATAAATAGCGGTAGAAGAAGCGTCCTTCAATACTGTGATGTTCTCAATGTCATTAGGGTTGAGCGACAAGAATGTGTTAGCTGAAATCTCGCTGCCGTCCAATATATAAAGAGGCTCGGTGCTGGCATAAAGCGATGTTGTACCGCGTATGGTCATTGTTGACACAGCTGAAGGTTCACCTGAAGATGTGAACACCTGCAAGCCGGCAACCTGACCCTGCAAGGCATCGCCCACATTGGCAACGGGGCGCAGCGCGAGGTCATCGCCAGAAACCGTAGCCACTGATCCTGCGATGGTTCCGAGCTTACGGGCTGAACCGTAACCGGTAACAACAAGCTCGTCGAGGGCGTTGTCGTCATTCTCCAAGACGATGCGCATGTTCCTGCCCGCCTTGACGCGTGCCTCCTTCATACCGATGTAAGTTACGGTAAGATAGGCGTCAGCCGGAGCGTTGACGCTGAACTTTCCGTCAACGTCGGTCACCGTTCCGCTGTTGGAACCCTCGACGCGCACCGTAGCGCCGACGACGGGCTGGCCGTCCTCATGCGACACCACTGTGCCCGTGACTGCTGTTTGGGCCAGTGCCATTCCTATTGACAGGAACAGGCAGGCCAAAATCATTGTTAGTCTTTTTTCCATAAATACTCTCTCTAATTAAATAAATAAATTATACTTTTGTTACAATTTGCAAAATTAAAGATAATTTCAATATAAACGAAATATTAATGAAAAAAAAGCGAGTTTAAATCCACTTTTTAACAAAACGGTTTCATTATTTTACCTTTTACCCTTTTAAGTGTTACTTTGACAGCTATTTTTCTTTCATTTTGTTCATGCGGGCTTTGCATAAAATTTGAATATTTTCGCATTATGATGCACGCCGGCATGATTTTCATGGATTTTTCAAGGGGCAACAGTATGTGATTTTAAGTCGCACGCGAATATATATTTGTCGGCCGAAAGGCGTTTTTAGTGTCAACTTGTTGCATGCGGGAACGCATGTAAACACAGCTTTTACACCGTGGCAGACATGAATATTTATGCGGAGCGGAACGGCCTCAGGTTAACACGGATTAAGTTAAATTCAGGGCTGGCAGCCGCCCGTCCTGCTGTATATTGTCACTATATATAATAAGGTATAGGCAAAAGCAAGATAGAGTTGACGGTCAAGGATAAAGTTCTTTTAGTCTGACGTTACAGCAAAAGGCGGTCTACGGACTTGCAAAAGACCGTCTTCTGGCCTGCCGTTTGCCGTCTTTGGCAGCCTGAAAGACGGCCTTTTGATTTGTAATATAAACCGCATGGCTTGGTTAAAATCTACACATTATTTTGTTTAAATTATACAAATATATAAATATTGCAAGGCGCTTTACTTACAGTTTTTACGTTGTTTCAAAATCATTCACCTTCATTATCACATACATATGCCTCAATACAGGTGTATTCGGCACATTACAGAGCATTAAGATTCGGGCAAAAAGCATCCCTAATTTATTTAATTAGAGAGAGTATTTATGGAAAAAAGACTAACAATGATTTTGGCCTGCCTGTTCCTGTCAATAGGAATGGCACTGGCCCAAACAGCAGTCACGGGCACAGTGGTGTCGCATGAGGACGGCCAGCCCATCATCGGCGCCACCGTTCGTGTGGTAGGTGCCAACACAGGTGCCGTGACCGACGCCGACGGCCGCTTCTCGCTGTCGTTGCCCGCCGGCCACAACACGCTGCGCGTGTCTTACGTGGGCATGGAGACTCAGGACGTAACCGTCAAGGGCGGCAGCGTACGTGTGGTGATGCTCCCTGTGCTGACCGACCTCGACGAGGTGATGGTCGTGGCATATGGTACATCTACTAAGTCGGCCTTCACGGGTTCGGCGGCTGTGATTGACGCCGAAGACATCAACAAGGCTCAGGTTACAAACCCTGTTGACGCTCTTGTCGGCAAAGTATCAGGTGTGCAGCTTTACAATCCTTCAGGACAGCCAGGACAGTCGTCTACATCTATCAATATCCGTGGTATCAGTTCAATTAATGCAGGCACAGAGCCTCTGATTATAGTTGACGGTGCGCCATTTGAGGGTGACCTTAATACTATAAGCAATCAGGACATTGCCTCAATGACGGTATTGAAGGACGCCGCTTCTGCCGCTCTTTACGGTGCGCGTGGTGCTAACGGTGTCATCCTTATTACCACTAAATCGGCAAAGAAAGGTCAGGCGACAGTTACCGTAGATGCAAAATGGGGTTCTAACTCTCGTGCCATACCGAGTTACAAGACGGTTGACAGTCCGGAAAAATATTACGAAATGTGGTATGCAGGACTTAACAATTATGCTCAGAACGTGTTCAAATATAGCCCTGATCAAGCTGCTAAGTTTGCTAACGAGCATCTTACTGACGCTTCAAATTACGGTCTGGGATACAATGTTTATACAGTTCCTCAGAACGAATACCTTATCGGAGCTAATGGCAGGTTGAACCCCAATGCCACTTTAGGTAATCTCGTAACCGGTGTTGATGGCAACCAATATTACATTACACCTGATGACTGGACTGACGCTACATATAACAACGGTCTGCGACAGGAATACACAATTACGGCAACCGGAGCTACGGACAAGAGCAATTTCTATGGCTCCGTAAACTATCTTAGCAACGAGGGTATTTCAGTAGCATCTGACTATGAGCGCATTTCAGCGCGTCTGAAAGCAGACTATCAGCTGAAACCGTGGCTCAAATTAGGCGGAAACTTCAGCTATGCCCATTATGATTCAAACTCACTCGGTGAGGACGGAAGCTCTGCTTCATCAGGCAATGTATTCGCATTGACACAGATTGCGCCTATCTATCCTCTGTATATCCGTGATGCCCAGGGCAACATTATCTTTGACGAGGCTACCGGAATCAACATGTACGACTACGGTGACGGATCAGTCATCGGCCTGTCGCGTCCGTTCATGGGACAGTCTAACCCGCTGTCAGACAACCAGCTCAACACGATGAATATCGAGGGCAACACGTTCAGCGCTACCGGTACGGCTGAAATCCGTCTGCCTTTCGGCATCAAGTTTACTTCAGTAAACACTGTTACTGAGGATGAGGCACGCCAGACGCAGACCATAAACCCATTCTACGGACAGTACGCTACTCAGAACGGAATAGTTTACAAATACCATACTCGCGACTGGGCTTACAACTTCCAACAGTTGCTTAGCTGGACTCACGACTTCGGTAAGCATAATGTTGACATAATGCTTGGCCACGAGTATTACCGCCGTCATTATTCATATCTGTACGGTTCAAAAAGCAACATGTTCGACCCGTGGGGTGAGGAACTTGCCGGCGGCGTAGTTGCAGGCTCGCAGGATTCTTATACTACAGACTACAATGTTGAGGGTTACTTCGGCCGTGCACAGTATAACTACGCACAGAAATATTTCGCTTCTGTATCTTACCGTCGTGACGCATCTTCACGTTTTGCTCCCGAGAACCGTTGGGGTAACTTCTGGTCGTTCGGCGGCGCATGGATTATCAGTAAGGAGAGCTGGTTCAACGCTCCTTGGATTGATGAGCTGAAAATTAAGGCTTCATATGGTGAACAGGGTAATGACAATATCGGTGACGGATATTATTACACCAACTCTTACACCATTGTAAACTCAAACAACCAGATTTCAGTCGTTCCTTACATCTACGGAAACCGTGACATCACATGGGAAAAGAACGGCAACTTCAACGCAGGCGTTGAGTTCTCGCTCTTCCGTGGGCGCTTAGCCGGTAGTGTTGAGTACTTCTACCGTAAGACCAGCGACATGCTTTTCAGCTTCCCGATCGCTCCTTCATTCGGTTACCGCAGCTACTACCGGAACGTAGGCGACATGCGTAACCAAGGTGTCGAGATAGAGCTTAACGGCGATATCATCCGCACAAAAGACCTTATTTGGTCAGCAAACGTCAACATGACGGCTTACAACAACAAGATTACACGTCTGCCCGAGAGCAGCCGTACAATGAACGTTGACGGTGCGCCCGGATACAGCAGCGGCAGCTATTACTACGGTGAGGGCGAGTCAATGTACACTTTCTACATGCCTCAGTACGCCGGTGTTTACTATAATGAGGATAACCCCAGCGATCCTGATAACGGTAAGGCTGCTTACTGGAAAGACATTAAAGACGCCAACGGAAACGTTACGGGACGTGAGAAGACCGTTGATTACAGCCAGGCTGACTATCATCTCTGCGGCACGGCGTTGCCTGATATTTACGGAGGATTCGGAACAAGCCTCAGTTGGAAGGGACTTGAAGTATCATTAAACTTCTCTTACCAGATCGGCGGAAAAGTTTATGACAACACATACGCACAAGAAATGGCTTTCAGCCGTGGTAATGCGTTCCACACTGACTTGCTTAACGCATGGTCACCTGAGAACACCGGCTCAAACATTCCGCGTCTGCAGTATAACGATGACTACACAGCTTCAACATCAGACCGTTTCCTTACAGACGCGTCTTACCTCTGTCTGCAGAACTTCAGCGTAGCTTATAACCTGCCGAAGAACTGGGTTTCACGTATCGGCCTTAGCAACATCCGCGTCTATGTGACCGGTGACAACCTCTGGACCTGGAGCAAGCGTCAGGGTCTTGACCCGCGCCAGAGCATCTCAGGCAGCATAACTTCAGCATATTATGCACCGATGCGTACAATTTCAGGAGGACTGTCATTAACATTCTAATCAAAAGAAAACAAGGAATATAATTATGAAAAAAAGCATAAAATTTATAACGGCGCTCGCCCTTTGCTCGGCAGCATTCACAGTAACGGGATGTATCGACGAGACCGAGCCTACCAACTTTGTGCTGCAAGACGATGTTGACGAGTCGCCGAACTCTGTCAGCGGTATGCTGATGGCTCTTCCGGCAAGTTTCAACACGCTTGATGCGCGCACGGGAAACTTCGGTGACTATGCCTTCGGTTATGGCGGACTGATGCACATCCGCGACGTTGAGACTGAGGATATGGCCATAACCTTCTCTGACTATGACCACTTCCAGCCGTGGGAAACGCTTGATCAGATGGGTGACAACATGGCCCGCACACAGTGGCCTTGGAACTATCAGTACGAGTGCATCCTGTCTTGCAACAAACTTATCGGAGTTGTCAAGGCTACAGAAAGCCCCTCAGCGTTAGACCTCGGAGCTCTCGGAGCAGCTTATGCACAGCGTGCCGCAATGTATCTTGACCTCGCCCGTGAGTATGAGTTCTTGCCTAACGATGTGTTAAGCGGCACCAACTCTGACGGTAACGACGTAACCAATTACACAGTTCCAATAGTAACTGACGAGACAACGGAGGAAGACACCAAGAACAATCCCCGTGTAAAGCGTGATGTTATGGCTGAGTTCATAAAGAACGACCTTGACAGTGCTTACAAATATATTGATTATCTTGATGCCAACAGAACATATGCGTCAGACAGAACTCTGCCTCATAAAGATGTGGTTTGCGGTCTTTTCGCACGTCTCTACATGTGGACTGGCGACTATCAGAACGCTTATAAATATGCCCAGGAAGCAATTAATACCACCAGTACAAGCGTAACTGAGCTTACTGATTGTTTCCAGTCATTAGGACAAGGATATTACAGCATACTCCCGACTTGCTTCAACACCTTGTCTACCGGCAAATGGATGTGGGGCGTATCGCAGACTTCAGAGAACTCTACCGTAACGTCCGGTATTCTCAACTGGACATCATGGATGTCTCCTGAATATTCTGGTGGTTACGCTGCTGCTGGAGCTGCTCCTTGCATTTACCTTCCGCTGTACAACAGAATCGATCCGAGTGACTGGCGACAGTTGTTCTGGAACACCCAGGACATCATAAATCCGGGCGTGTCAAGCAAGTTCCAGCCTAACGAGGGCAACACAAGCAATGCTTCAGTTGCCTGCGCTGCAGCATACCCCCTGATGCGTATTGAGGAGATGATTTTCATCAGTGCTGAGGCTGCCGTTCATATTTACAGCCCAGCTGTAGGCAAGCAGATACTCGAACAGTTCATGAACGAATACCGTTCACTCAACGGCAGCTACACCTGCAGGGCAACATCAGAAGAAGGCGTGATAGAGGAAATCATCTTCCAGAAGCGTATTGAGCTGTGGGGTGAGGGACAGACGTTCTTCGACATCAAGCGCCTCAACTATTCAGTTGACCGTGCACAAGACGGCTCTAACTTCTTTGACGACGCACGCTTCAAGACAAGCGGCCGTCCGGCATGGATGAACTGGGTAATAGTACAGACAGAGGAGAACAGCAACAGCGCGTTAGTAGGATGGAACAATCCTGACCCGACAGGAAGCTATCAGCCGATAGCTGGCAACTGATAATTATTAACATAAAGAAAACAAAGATAATATGAACAGAATATTAAAACTATGGCAGCCGGCCATGTTGGCCGTAGTAGCCTTGGCTTTTAATGCCTGTACAGAAGAATATGACTACGTTCCTGTGTCAGACACAGACTTCAGCGGAGCGTATATATTGGCTGACGAGACAACGCTGATACTTGGTGAGGACGATGCCCAGCAACTGTCGTTCACCGTAGCGCGTCACGACTCAACTGAAGCAGCCACCTATAAACTGTACACAACTAACAGCAACATAAACATTCCGGAAGAAGTCAGCTTTGCAGCCAATGAGGGTACAAAGCACTTCACTATTGACTTCGACATACCTGTAGGAACTATCGAAGAAGAGGTCACTATCGGTGTAGAAGAAGGTCAGGAGTATATGTACGGCGCACATTCGCAGACTTACACAATCAGCCGCTGTAGGAGAATACCAGGCCAGACGATAATGGCCAGCTATTTCTTCGGTGACGGTCAGGGCGGACCCGGCACATGGCTGCTCGATATATACGAGTATGGCACGTTGACAGATGAGGAAACTGGCGCGAAGACTGCACGATACCTGCTTAAAGAGCCGTATCTTGTTGCTGCCCAGGTCGGTCAGGGATATGGTGACGGCTACAACGTTATCTTCTCGCTTGACAGTGAAGGCAACGCTTCAACTGCCGAGCAAGGCCTTTACTATGACACTTATAACGGCGGTGAGGTTGTTGTTGCAGGTAGCGGAACGTATTATCCACAGTATAACGCGATAATATTCGCGTGGTCAATGAATATCCCGTCACTCGGAGGCGGCTTCGGAGCAATAGAGCACGACATCTATTTCCCCGCAGGTTACAATCCTCTTCCGCAATAACGGCAATGTGATTTTAACAAGGCCGGACGCATTCAGCGGTCCGGCCTTGTTCTCTTTATGATTAAAGTGTTTACTGATTAACTCATTAACAACCAATATTCCTATGAAAAAGCATTACTTATTACTTGCCATTACGATGCTGTTGTTCACTGTTGCCGACGCCGCCGAGCGTACTTGGCAGCAGAAAAAGCAGATTGCCCAGACAATATTGGGCCGACAGATAACTACAAGCAGCGTAGCCGGCAACGAGCTTAAACTGCTCAAAGAGACTGAAGGCCTGTCTGTATTGGGTTATGACAACGGTGGATTTGCCGTTATATCCAATGATGACAGGTGTGAGGCCGTACTTGGCTGGTCGACTGCCAGATACAACACCGACAATATGCCTGACGGTCTGAAGTGGTGGCTCAGTGCTGTAGACGAGGTCCTCTCATCAGCCACCGATTACGTTCGTGAGTATCTGCCCTCTGACATTGACCCCTCTCTGCCTGCAAGTGTAACCCCAATGCTGACAAGCGTTTGGGGACAAAGCGAACCATTCAACCTGCAATGCCCGCATCAGTATCCTTCGGGCTGCGTAGCCACGGCCATGGCTCAGATAATGTATTATCACAAATATCCCGTTAACGGCAACGGTTTTGTAATCGGTGACATGGGCGCAGTCTTCGATTTTTCAAATACGACCTATGAATATGACAAGATGTTGCCCGACTACAGAAATGGTTACTCCATAGAACAGGGTAACGCTGTAGCTACTCTGATGCGTCACTGCGGAGTCGCAGTAAGTATGAACTATGCCTCTAGCGGCAGTGGTGCGTTTTCAATAAAAGCAGCATTGGCCATGCACGAGAATTTCCTGTACAACGAAAACTTGACTTACCGCATGCGAGATTATCACAAAACGGCTGACTGGATGAAAACCGTATATGGTGAACTTGCCGCCGGCCGGCCTATACTCTACGGCGCTCAGGATGCTCGTGGCTCAGGCGGACATGCTTTCGTTTTTGACGGTTACCGTGAAGACGGACTCGTGTCAGTCAACTGGGGTTGGGACGGTGAAGGTAACGGCTACTATGATATCGAGCTTCTTAATCCTGACATGATTGGTTCCACTTTTGAGTACAGCGAAGGACAAGACATGATTGTAGGCTTAGGTTTGCCCGATGAGACTATAGAACATCATAGTGAACTGGTTTGTGGTGATAATCTTGAAGCATCATTCGACAATAATGAACTTACCGTAAACATCAGCAAGCTAAGTTTCTATAACCTCAACATCTATGACTTCACCGGTAATCTGTACATCAAGCTAACCGGCAACGGCAGAGACTACACACTATACAATTATAGTTTTGCCGGTCAGGAAAACCAAATATCAATGTTTACGATAACAGGCGGACAGGCAAGATTTTTCGGAAAATCGTTAGGAGTTGACTATACTGGTAACCTGCCGGCAAATTTGCCCGACGGCACTTACACTTTATATCTTGCCGTGCAGGACGGAGGCCGCTCAGAGATTACGCCCGTACCGTTCCCTGAAGGTACTGTCAGCAGTTACACTCTGACTAAGACAGGCAGCAACATAACTCTTGAACCAGGTGACGACGACACAACATCTGGCATTAACGGCATAGTAATATCGCCTGAAACGCAGATTGAATCTGCCGATGACCGCATCTACAGCATTGACGGACGTTATGTCGGAAAAGATGTCAACAGCCTGGGCAAGGGCCTGTACATACGCAACGGCAAGAAGTTTGTGAAGAAGTAGACACATATATCGATGCCGGTACGATAAGGTGTTGATATTCAATAAATTAAAAGAGAACGTTCACACGGATTGTTAATCCGTGTGAACTTATTATAAGGAGCTGTAATCCGATAATTATTCCTAATATAACTTTTGTCAGAATTACAAATCCTTATATACACATAATCTGCGGATTTGCAAATCTGCAGGAACACAGTATGCCGCACGGTCAACTGATAAAGATTTTTCGTTTTCATCTCTCATCTGTCACTTTTACTGCATATCGCACTGACAGTCAGGTTGTTAGCCGGTGACAGATGTAAAAAACATCTGTCACCGTTCCGGCAGATTTGCAATCTGTCGGAATGGAGTATCAGAATTTGCAGTTCTAAGAAAATGAATCTATTAACCGGATTATAAATCCTTATACTCACACCTGCGGATTGCAAATCCGCAGGAACACAGTGACAGATGTTTTTTACATCTGTCACTGCATAACCGGTTGAGAATAAATATGTTATAAAGGGAAAGTGACAGATGAGAGATGTTTTTCAAAAAATAAAATAACTGTAATGGCCATATTGTCCGTATTATTGTTCGCTGCCTTATTCTTGTCATTATGCAGCTGAACTGCGGATGAACCATACATTAGTCTCATACATCAGAACAGCGGATGAACCTAAAAGACGGCAGAACGGAATGTAAAAGGCCGTCAATCATAAGCCAAAAGGCCGCCTTTTGCAGCGCAAAAGACGGCCTTTTGTAATTTATTGAATATCAACGCCTTATCGTGCCGGCATCGATATATGTGTCTACTTCTTTACGAACTTCTTGCCGTTACGTATGTACAGGCCTTTGCCCAGGCTGTTGACATCTTTACCGACATAACGTCCGTCAATGCTGTAGATGCGGTCATCGGCAGATTCAGTTATGCCAGTATCGGTTATCTGCACGGCATTGCTTATGCCGGTGCTGAAGGTTGACGTGATCTTCACTTCATCAAGGAAGAACGATTCCGCGTCTGACGAGAACGTGAGAGTAACGAGACCGTTCGCGTCAAGGTTGAGGCGATATTCAGTGAATCTACCTACTGAGAGTGCTGCTTGGGCGCTTGAAGTTGCAGCTCCGGCTATCTCTATGTAGATATTAGGATTGCTTGCCGGCATCACGGCTCCTGCTTTAAATGTCAGTTCTGCCGGGCCGTTAAGTTGTATTGCAGGTGTTGTTGCCGGTCCTGTGAACATTGCACACTTGCTTGCACCACCTCCGTTGCCGGTCCAGCCGTCATTGTCTGCATTGAAGCTGCCATTGCCCAGCTTGCTTGAGCCTATTGACGCCCAACTATTATCGTTGCCACCCTTGCCGATGCACTTGTCGAACGACTCGTAGAATATCGGTCCGGACGCCACGCTGAAATTGAAGCTGACGGTTCCGTCGGTGTTCTGAGTTATGTCTGTTACAGACTTGTTCATATAGTTAGAGCCGTCAGTGTTCTTTGTGTAAACCGTTGCGGCAGGCGTAGAGCTGTTTGTCAGGCTGTTGTTGCCGCCGTAGGGATAGGTGTCGCCCTCCTCGCTGTTTCGGGTGCTGCCGTCAGCCGGTATAGGTGTGCATCTCTGATGATTGGGGTCGTTGTTAGGACCGTTGGCGTTCCATGCGGCCTGGTCATAGTCAACATGAGTTATAAGCAGACCTGAGGCGGGCAGACCTGCGTCCCAACGGCCAGACTTTTGGCGGTTCTCAAGGATATAGTACTCGCCAGAGTAAACAGGGTTGCCGCCGGGGTTGCCGTCGTTGCGCACAACGTAGAAGCCTCCGCCCTGCTCAATGTTCCGCAGGCCTTCAATGCTTGTGTCCTCATTCAGCTCTGTCGGCTGCTCCCAGCCTATCTGCATACGCTCGAAGCCGGTATAGCAGGCGGGGCGGAATCCGTAGCTGTTATATGAGCCTGACGACATCAGGTCCCACGACCCCATGCCGTAACCGCCGGAATAATCAATATCATAAATATCGGCCAGACCTAAGCAGTGGCTGTACTCGTGACAGATTGTGCCGATGCCGTCAATGTGTGTGTCAGATCCTCCATATCCCGGCTGCAGCTCGCAGCTGCACGCATAGTCTAAGATGCGCATGCCGTCAAGCCTGATATAATCAGTTCCGGCCTCGTTGGCAACAGCACTCTTGTGCGGCCATATTGTATTGTCGTCACCTCCGTTGGCCTGACCAAGGCCGGCATAGATGAAGAACACCTGCTCCACCTGTCCGTCGCCGTTCCAGTCGTACTTGGTGTAGTCAACCTCGTCGTCAACGGCATTGAGCGCATAACGCAGCATTGTGGCAACATTAGCGTCCTGATAAGGCGTATCACCGCCATAGTAAGCATAGTTCTCGGGCATAGTCACAGGGCCTGCGATGTCGAAAGTAAGGTCGAACGCGCCACGGCTCTGGTCGCTGAAATAGTCTCTTACAGAGCCGACAAAGCCCAGTCCGGAGTCAGAATAGTTCTTCTCGTTTATAATTCTTTCGTAAAGTGCACGGCTTCCGGCAGTAAACCGCATATCTTGAAACTCCACGAGAATCACAAGTCCTTTCTTCTCACCCGTGTAAGCTGAGGGCGCATTTGCCGCCGGCGTGCGCGCCGGAGCGTTCTGTCGGCCGGCCGACTGCACGTTTGCTGCGGCACGTTTCGCCTCCGCCAGTTTCACCATTGACGTCATGTCTGCAATTTCGTAGCGGCCGGTGGCGGTGTTTCTTACGAACTTGCGGCCGTCCTCTGCCTGCCAGAAATGGCAGAACTCGTCGCCACGAAGCTCAACTCTGACCTGCGTTCCGTCAGCCAGCTTCACCGTTTTCCACTGTCCGCGCTTGGCCGGAACGGCCATAATGCCGAGCGAGAGCGCCAACATTGCGATTGCGATAAATGTTCTTTTCATAGTTGTTTATGTTTTGTTTATGCAAAAAAGGATGAAGCCGCGACATGCTGCGGTCGCAACTCCATCCTGTTTCAGATGTTATAAATCTTTATTACTTACGGACAATTTTCTCGAACTTCACGGGTGCGAATGTCTTCTTTTTCTTGAAGTTATACATCTTTACCTTTGAAGACTTCTTTATGTTCTTTGACAATTTCAGGTTCTTGAGAGCCTTAGCCGTGTTCTGAACATTAGCCTTTGCCTGCTGGGTTACAGCCGACGGCAACATCAGAACAGTAGTAGGCGTTACTCCTGCGTAATATATGTAACCATTGGGGTCAGCAAGATCTGAATCAAAGGTATAACATAACTCCCCAGCATCAAATGAGATTATGCCGTTCTCGAGCTTTCCCTTTATCATGCCATTCTGTTTAAGTAAATCAAACGGCTTACCAGCATCGACGTACATACCGCCAACAGTCAAAATATACATACCGTCATTATTTACATTAATACCGATTGGCTGCGTTGAGATATACACGGCCTCTGGGTCACTTGCATTGATTATGATGTTGTAAGAACGGCTGCTGTCCCAATAATCTGTCATCAGTTGGTTTACTATAGGGTTAACTTCAGGCGAGTAAGGGTTAACCAAGCGGTAAACACCCGGAGTTGTCTTGCTTTCCTGAACCTCTACATAATATGCGTAATCGCCGTAAGGCACTTCTTCTCCTGTTTCAGGATCAGTAGCTGATATATAGCTGTTGCCTAAGACATAGTCGTTGTAGATACCTGTTCCGAGAGATGTCCACTCGCTCGGAGCTATAGAGTAATTGAACACCTTTGTAGCGTAGTTCTGCACAGTAAGTTCACCGTTTTCGTCATAAGCGTAAGCCAGAGCAACCAAAGTACACTCGCCGCTGTAGTCACACTGTATGCGTATATCACCGTTTTCAGTCACAGTAGTGGTTTCAACATTGCCGAGAAGAGCCTCGTTGAGAGCGTTTGCCTCATCGCCACCTTCTACTACTCCTACATGAACCTCGTTAACATCGGCACCCATTGTAACGTTGCCCATTACATAGTTGTTGCCGTCCTGGCTTACAAACGCGCCGAGATAAGTAACGTCAACGCTGTAATCCTTCGGGTCGTAAACGTAGTCAGGGAACGTAATCGTAATCACGCCGTCAACGTCTGCAAAACTTTGTCCATAAACACTTGAGCCGCTTGTATAAGCACAGAGATATGGTGCGAGCTGTACTGCTCCGGGAAGACCATTGTCTTGATATGCAAGTACGCGATTATGAGAAATATCCATACCTACAAGCAGCGATGGATGCCATAATTGTGAGTCTGGATATCCACCGTTAAATAAATCAACACCAACAGAAAGCTGATCGAAGTAAACCAAACCATCTTCCTGAACTGTTTCGCCACTGGGTAAAAGATCTCCTGCGTGAAGCACAGTAAACTGAAGATACTCACTGGCAGTTTCAGAAATATTAGCGTAAGGATACATTATTCTGAACTGATTGGGGTTAGTGTCAATCTGTCTGATTTCAACAGGAACATTATATACTCCAGTCAATTCATCTGTAAACGTACCCATTCCGATAGATGTTGAGGGAGGACTTAACACGATGTCAAACGTGTAAGACGACTCACCGTAAGGTGTTGTATAGTCTTCGTCAGCAATGCTGAGCGTTACAGAGTAATGTGTCTCAGCCGTAAGTCTTGAGGCATCATAGTCAATGGTGATGTTTGTCTCACTCTGACCTGCGTCGAAAGTTACTGTCTGAGGAATCGTGAGCACACCGCTCTCGTCAGTTGATGCAAGGTTTACAGTCAGTGCTTCGTCCGTGCTGACACGGTTAATAGGCACAAGGAAGTGCGCACCGTCACTCGTTATTTCTACGGAAGAAGACAGCGTGTTACTGAAGTACACCTGCTGACCTTTTGCCTTTTCGCCGACATAGTCGTACTCCTCGGTACATGACCCTAAAGTGAGGGCCATTACCGAAAGAAGCAGCATCGTGAAATGATTAAATATTTTGTTCATTGTTTCTCGTTTTTTATTATTGTTTTGGCATCGTTAATTTATTCAGTGGGCTCGCTTGGGTCGGGGTTGTTGTATCCGCGCACTCCGGCGTTACCGTTCTCCTCGCTCTGCACGATAGCCCAGTTGCACCAGCGCGGACGACCTTCATATGAGCTGGCAAGCTTTGCCTGAGCACCATGATTGCTGCCCTGGTATCCACGGTTGACGGGATAATCAAGACGCTTGATGTCAAAGAAGCTCTGACCTTCACCCCAAAGCTCTACACGCTTCTGGAATACGATCTCATCTACGACGTCGTCAGTTGAGCTTACCGTGCAAGTATAATTAGCGTCACGGAAGTTCTTCATGAAGTATTCTATCAGCTGTACACCGCGCGCAGCGTCCTGATGAGCGGCAGCCTCAGCCTCGATGAAATACATTTCCTCCACACGCATCAGGGGGAATGAGCTTACGTTGCCGATTGTGTAGTCAGTGATGTTGCCGCTGTTGGGGCGGAACTTCAGCGATGCCAGTGGCTGAAGAGCTGCGCCAACACCTTCGTCAATGTAAGTATTCTGTCCGTAAAGGGCAGATGTCTCAGGTGCTTTCCACTCCAGTTTACGCCAGTCAGTGTTGCTGATTCGGTCATACATACTTTGGTCGATGAGCGTGAAAGCATCGGTGCTGCCGTATGCCATAGGACCGCAGTAACCGTAAACAGCCTCGTTAGACGCGAAGGCAGTCCAGTTAAGCAGGTTGCTTACGTTTCCTGAAGTGTACTGTGCGCCCCACATCCACTTACTGATATCATTGAAGCCGGTGATTGCGCTGAGCGATTCGTCGCGCGTCATAGGCGACATGCCGGACTCGTCGATAGCCATGCGGGCATACTTTTCAGCGTTAGGATAATCCTCTACCCACATATAGAGACGTGCTTTCAAGCCGTAAACACAGTCAAGGTGAGGCAGATTCTTCTCAGACTGAGTAAGATAAGGAATGTTCTGCTCAGCGTTGTCGAGGTCTTCAAGTATGAAGTTGAACATCTCTTCCCTTGTAGCACGCGGGTTGTTGCGTGCCTCGTCCTCGGTGATGTTCTCTCTTACGATAGGCACTGTAAGGCCAGAGATGTCATTGCCTTCCGGGCTTACTGGCTGTGTGTATTCGTTTTCGAGGAACTCATACTCACGCGCCATATCAAGATAAACCATTGCGCGGTAAGCCAATGCTGCGCCAAGGTAGCCTTTCGTCTCGTTGCTTGCAGTCTCGGGGTCGATCATGGCGATAGCCTTGTTTGTCATGTTGACCAGTCCCATCTGATATTCCCACTGGAACTGGGCATATACATACCTGCGGTCCATACCCTGGTTTTCATACCAATACCAGAACTGGTTGTAGTTACGGCCGCCGTCATAGATGGCCATGTCGCCTGACTGGAGGTCACGGATATGCATCAGTGCGCCGTAGCCCCATCCCCAATGATAGCTTGTTGTCCACGGTTCGCAAAGGTATGAGGCGGAGCCGCGCAGTATCTGCAGAACGTTGTCGGCGTCATTCTTCTCCACCTGCTCTGCCGTGGCACCACTTGTAGGCTCAGTCTCGTCAATACAGCCCGTGAACGTCATCGCCGACGAGGCCATCAAGAGAGAGCTTAGTCCATATACTAATATCTTTTTCATTGTTGTTGTCCTTTTCTTTATGTTTAGAATGTTACGGTAATACCTCCAGAGATTGTGCGGATAGGAGCATAGTAAGCTGAGCTTGTGCTGCCTGATATGCTCTGGCGCGGGTCGAGACCCTGGCGCTTAGACCACAGCCAGAGGTTGTTTCCGGTTACGTAGACGCGCAGCTTGTTGATGCCGATTTTGGTGGTAAGCTTTGCGGGCAGAGTGTAGCCTACGTTGAGGTTCTGCAGGCTGAGATATGAGCCGCTGGTAAGCCAACGGTCGCAGGCTGCGCCGAAACTTGAGTCTGCATATACAAGACGGGGCACGTTTGTGTTTGTATTGTCTGCCGTCCATGCGTTAAGCAGGTCTGCGTGGATAGAGCTGCCGCCGCTTGACATTGACATCAGGCTTGCGTAAGATGAGTCGTAAACCTTGCCGCCGAGCTGGTAAGCAAAGTCGATGGAGAAGTCGAAGCCTTTATAAGAAAGATGGGTTCCGAAGCCTCCGTATGCCCAAGGCAGAGCTGTGCCGCAGAGGTACTGTGATGCTTCACTTGCGTTAGAGGTTACTTCCTGAACGATATTGCCGTTCTCGTCGGTTACATTCTTATAGAACAGAGCGCTACCCGTCTCAGGATCTACGCCTGCATATTTGGTGAGATACCATGTGTACAGAGGCTCGCCCTCACCGTAGAACTGGCTTCCGCTGCTGTATCCGCCTACGCCATCAACAACCATAGTCTTGTTCTCATCCGGCATAGATGTAATCTTGTTCTTGTAAGCGGTGAAGTTTACGTTTACTCCCCACTCGAAGTCGCGTGTACGGAAGATTGTTCCATCAAGTTCAATCTCGACACCCTGGTTGCTCATGTTACCTACGTTGTCATAGTAACCTGAGTATCCGTAAGAACCAGGCAACGTGAAGAATGCAAGCATATCAGAGGTCTTGCGGTAGAAGTAGTCGACGCTACCTGACAGGCGGCCGCGGAACAGCGAGAACTCTACGCCGGCGTTGAAGTTGCCGCCCTTCTCCCATGTGATGTCGCGGTTGCCCTTTGTAGATGTAGGTATTACCGAGATATTGCCGTAGCCGGGCACGATAGTGTAAGTATCGGTGTAGAGGTAGTTGCCGATGTTGTCGTTACCCTGTTCACCGTATGATGCCTTGATCTTCAGTTCGTCAACCCAGGGAGCGTTGAACCAGCTCTCCTTGCTGATAATCCACGCGCCGCCGAGCGACCAGAAGTTACCCCAGCGGTTCTCGGGAGCGAAGCGTGAAGAGGCGTCGCGGCGGTAAGATACAGAACCGAAGTATTTCTGATCATAGTTGTACTGAGCGCGGCCGAACCAGCCTTCAGTGTTATAGTCGGTAATATATGAGTCCATGCTGCCGTTGGTTACAGCTCCAGCAAGCTCGTCGTTACCCATTGAGAACTGGTTTGTCTTGCTTGCATAAAGCAGATAGTAACGTGTGCGGTAGTAATCATGACCTAACATTACCTCAACATCATGCTTGCCGAAGAGATGATGCCAGTTAAGTATCTGCTGGTAGTCGTAACTCCAGGTACGTGTGTGATACTTGTCAACACCACCGTTCATAGAGGCGAACTGGCCGTAGAAAGGCTGAGTGGTGTTGGTCTGGCGATATTCGTTAACCATGACTGTATTTAAAGACGTGAACTTGAAGTCTTTCAGGAAGCGCACTTCGGCAAAGCCCGTAGCGTTGAAGGCGTTACCTTCAGCCTTGTTCTCCTGCATTTCGTTGGCATTGATAGGGTTAGTGCCGCTGAATACGGGACGTGAAACTCCGATAATCTGGCCGTCACCCCAGTCGTACATCTTGCCGCCCGTGTTGGGGTCGGTCATGATGTTGCCCTGTCCGTCACGGATGTAAAGCGGATAGATAGGCGCGATAGTGTTCACGGCAAAGATGTTGCCTGATGATGAGCTTGAGCCTTCATCGCCGAGATAGTCGGTTGTTGAGTGAGTGTAGCTGAAGTTTCCGCCCATCTTCAGCCAAGGCTTAATCTGATAGTCAGCCTTCAAGCGGCCAGTGAAGCGCTCGTACTGAGAGCCTATAGTGATACCCTCATTGTCCAGATAGCTGGCTGAACCGTAGAAAGAACCTTTACCGTTAGAACCTGACGCGGTAAGTGTGTACTCCTGACGCAGACCGTTCTGGAAAGTAGCGTCACGCCAGTCATCGGGCATAAGAGTATAAGTGTTGCCTCCGTAGTTGATCACACGGCCTAACGTGGCGTTGGGGTTAATCTTCCCGTCAGCGCCGATAAGATACTGACCTGTAGGTACGGTGAACACGTTATAACCCAAACCGTAGCTTGGTGAGTCAATGAGATTGTTACGAGCCCATACATGAGCGTCTGCATCTGACATCGGGAATGTAGAATATTGCGGTCCGTCGGCATCAGTCATCGCATAGTTTTTCAGAGCCTGGAAATACGTCTCGTAGTATTTGGCCGGGCTGTCTACAGTCTTGTAGTTAGGGATACCCTTCGAGTTAGAACCCCACTTGGCGTCGAATGTAAGTGAAGACTTGCCCTGTTCGGCACTCTTTGTCGTGATGATGACAACACCGTTTGCACCGCGCGCACCATAGAGAGCGGCTGAGGCAGCGTCCTTCAATACCGTCATTGAGGCGATATCGTTAGGGTTGATATTGTTGTAGTCGCCGTCGTAAGGAGCACCGTCAACGATGATAAGCGGGTCGTTACCTGCGTTGATAGAGCTGATACCGCGTATCTTGATGTTGAAAGACTCCGTGCCGGGCATACCAGAAGCGCTGTTCACCTGCACACCGGACATTTTACCGGTGAGTGAAGACAGCGGGTTGGCATTGGCCGACTTCGTAATCTCTTCAGACTTAATCACAGCCGCCGAACCGGTGAAGGCCGACTTGGTGGTAGTACCATATGCCACGACCATCACCTCGTCGAGGTCGGTCAGCACAGGGAGCATCACCACACGTACGCTGCCGCCCTTGACGGTTACGTCCTGAGTCTCCATGCCCACGTAAGACACGCGCAGCGTGTTGTGGCCGGCGGGCAACGACAGCGAGAAGCGGCCGTCGGCGTCGGTCACGGCACCTGTGTTGGCACCTACCACACGAACGGTGGCGCCGATGATGGGCTGGCCGTCCTCATGCGACACCACTGTGCCCGTGACTGCTGTTTGGGCCAGTGCCATTCCTATTGACAGGAACAGGCAGGCCAAAATCATTGTTAGTCTTTTTTCCATAAATACTCTCTCTAATTAAATAAATTAGGGACAGAAATGTATGTTAAGTCACGGATTGGGCTGTTCTGTCGTTTTGTCATGAAATACAGACTTTTGCTTTCATTGTGATTCTGATGGTTGTGGCAGTGGCCATAATTTAATATCGGGCAAAATGTGGAAGATACAGGAAAGGCGGGGCGGAAGACGGCTCAAAACTGCATTTTGGTATTTTTATATCCATTTATTTTGCGTTGGACGCATTCTTTATTAACTTTGCAGACTTGCAGGAATGGTGTCTCCATATAAAATATTGCTGCGCCGTAGCGGTGCAGGATAAGGATAAAAGGCACCGTGCTTACATGAACAATGAAAACAATGGAGAATATAAATAATAACAATAACGAGTTTGTAAGGCAGGTGGCTGAGCAGAAATATGAGTTCGGCTTTACCACTGATGTACATACAGACATAATAGACGTGGGCCTTAACGAGGACGTCGTACGCCTGATTTCACAGAAGAAAGGTGAGCCGGAATGGCTGCTTGACTTCCGTCTGAAGGCGTTCCGCTACTGGCAGACGCTGGAACAGCCCACATGGGGGCACGTACATGTGCCGGAGATAGACTATCAGGCAATATCTTACTATGCTGACCCTATGGCGAAGAAGAAAGACGAGGGCAAGAAGGAGATTGACCCTGAGCTGATGAAAACGTTTGACAAGCTGGGCATTCCGCTTGAAGAGCGCCTCGCCCTGAGCGGCCAGACGGCTGTTGACGCGATAATGGACTCTGTCTCGGTGAAGACCACTTACAGGGAGAAGCTGGCCGAGAAGGGCATCATATTCTGCTCAATAGGCGATGCGGTAAAGCAGCATCCTGACCTCGTGCGTGAGTATCTTGGCTCGGTTGTGCCATACCGCGATAATTTCTTCGCAGCATTGAACAGCGCTGTATTCAGTGACGGCTCGTTCGTCTACATACCTAAAGGTGTGCGCAGCCCTATGGAGCTGAGCTCGTATTTCCGCATAAACGCAAGGAATACAGGACAGTTTGAGCGAACGCTTATCATTGCAGAAGACGACAGCTACGTGTCTTACCTTGAAGGATGCACCGCTCCGATGCGTGACGAGAACCAGCTTCACGCCGCGATTGTTGAGATAATAGTAAAAGACAACGCCGAAGTGAAATACTCAACCGTGCAGAACTGGTATCCGGGTGATGAGCACGGACGCGGCGGTGTGCTCAATCTCGTGACCAAGCGAGGCGACCTGCGCGGCGTTAACTCGAAACTTTCGTGGACTCAGGTAGAGACAGGTTCGGCCATAACATGGAAATATCCGTCGTGCATTCTGCGCGGAGACAACTCTCAGGCGGAGTTTTATTCTGTCGCCGTGACCAACAATTATCAGGAGGCCGACACCGGAACGAAGATGATTCACTTAGGCAAGAACACCAAGAGCACCATAATAAGCAAGGGCATCAGCGCCGGACACAGCCAGAACTCTTACCGCGGACTGGTACGTGTGGCGTCCAACGCCGACAATGCCCGCAACTACTCGTCATGCGACTCGCTGCTGCTCGGCAGCGACTGCGGCGCCCACACCTTTCCTTATATGGACATACACAACGACACGGCGATAGTAGAACATGAGGCTACGACGAGCAAAATCAGCGAAGACCAGTTGTTCTACTGCAACCAGCGCGGCATACCGACAGAGCAGGCCGTAGGCCTTATCGTGAACGGATACGCCAAGGAGGTGCTTAACAAGCTGCCTATGGAGTTCGCAGTAGAGGCTCAGAAGCTGCTCAGCGTGTCGTTAGAGGGCACTGTGGGGTAAACTGTTGCTAATTCATAATTCATAATTCATAATTCATAATTGGGCCTTTCGCCGGATTTTTGGATTAAGCTTTATGTATTATGAATGAACTTCAGCGATACCAATTATGAATTATGAATTGTGAATTATGAATTGAAAATATGTTAAAAATAAAGAATTTACACGCCAAAATAGGCGACAAGGAGATATTGAAAGGTATCAACCTTACTATAAAAGATGGCGAGACACACGCCATAATGGGGCCTAACGGCTCGGGAAAGAGCACTCTGAGCGCAGTACTCGTGGGCAATCCGCTATATGAAGTAACCGAAGGAGAGGTGACGTTCAACGGCAAGGACCTGCTCGCCATGAAGCCCGAGGACAGGGCGCACGAGGGACTTTTTCTCTCGTTCCAGTACCCGGTGGAGATTCCGGGTGTGTCAATGACCAACTTTATGCGTGCCGCCATAAATGAGAAACGCAAGTATGAAGGCAAGGAACCGCTCAACGCGTCAGAGTTTCTGAAGCTGATGCGTGAAAAGAGGAAGATAGTAGAGCTTGACAGCAAACTGTCTAACCGCTCAGTAAACGAGGGATTCAGCGGTGGCGAGAAGAAGCGTAACGAGATTTTCCAAATGGCAATGCTCGAACCGAAGCTGAGCATTCTGGACGAGACTGACTCGGGTCTTGATGTCGACGCGCTGCGTATCGTGGCAGAAGGCGTGAATAAGTTGCGCACGCCGGAGTCAAGCTGTATCGTCATTACGCACTATGAGCGCCTGCTCGACATCATCAAGCCCGACATCGTACACGTGCTTTACAAGGGCAGAATAGTAAAGACCGCAGGTCCGGAACTGTCAAAAGAAATTGAGAAACGCGGTTACGACTGGATTAAGGAAGAAGTAGGCGAGTAAGGGTCTTAAGGTTTTCAGCAGACAAGGGACGAGGTACAAGTTAACAAGGGACGAGAGACAAGCAGACAAGGAGATTTGCTCTGCAAACAACAAAACATTTGACTTTAACTACTTCTGCCTACTCTAACTCCCTTTAACTACTTTCTAAAGCTAATGGCTTTAACTTCTAACGCCTGCAGGGCGTGATAACTTCTCTAACTTCTTTAACTTCTATATAAGATAAATGAATAGCGAAAAACAATACATAGACCTGTACGGGCAATGCCGTGACATGATAATGACTCATAGCGCGACGCCGATGAATGCCGTGCGCGACGCTGCTTTTGATGATTTCAAACGTCTCGGCTTCCCTACAAAGAAGGTCGAAAGATACAAATATACAGACATTCCGGCGCTGTTTGAGCCTGACTACGGGCTTAACCTCAATCGCCTTGAGATACCGGTTGACCCGTATGAGGCATTCCGATGCGATGTTCCTAACCTCAGCACGTCGCTTTACTTCGTGCTGAACGACGGATTTTACGACAAGGCTCTGCCCAAAGGACATCTTCTGCCGGAAGGAGTTGTGGTAGGGTCACTTGCCAAATACGCCGCAGAACATCCTGATTTTGTTTCAAAATATTACTCTAAACTGGCAAAGACGGCTGACGACGGCATCACAGCTCTTAATACTATGCTGGCCGAAGACGGACTGCTGATATATGTGCCGAAGGGCGTTGTGGTTGACAGAGCCGTGCAGATAATCAATATTCTGCGCTCAGATGTCGACCTGATGGTCAACCGTCGCGTGCTGATAGTAGTTGAGCAGAACGCTCAGATAAAGCTGCTTTTCTGCGACCACGCCGCCGACGACCGCCGTTTCCTCGCCACTCAGGTGATAGAAGCATATGTGGGAGACAACGCCTCACTTGACCTTTACTGCCTGGAGGAGACCCACGTGAAGAATGTTCGTGTAAGCAACGTGTTCATCGAGCAGCAAAGAGACAGCCGGGTAAGCCACAACGTGATAACACTTCACAACGGAGTGACACGCAACCGCACCGACCTTGTGTTTGCGGGAGAGGGCGCCGAGTGCGACCTCCGCGGCTGCGTGATAGCCGACAAGCACCAGCATGTTGACAACAACACGCTCATTGACCACCGTGTAGGCCGTTGCACGAGTAACGAACTATATAAATATGTGCTCGACGGGAACGCTGTCGGCGCGTTCGCCGGCCGTGTATTGGTGCGCCACGGAGCACAGAAAACCGTATCACAGGAGACCAACCAGAACCTCTGCGCCACTAAGGAGGCACGCATGTACACTCAACCGATGCTTGAAATCTACGCCGACGACGTGAAGTGTGCCCACGGAAGCACCGTAGGTCAGCTCAACGATGCTGCGCTGTTCTACATGCGCCAGCGAGGCATAAGTCTCAAGGAGGCCAAGCTGCTGCTTGAGTTTGCCTTCGTCAACGAGGTTGTCGACGGCATCAAGCTTGAGCCCTTGCGTGACCGCCTGCATTATCTCGTGGAGAAGCGGTTCCGTGGCGAACTGAACAAATGCGAGGGATGTAAGCTGTGCAGATGATTTTCTCAGTAGTTAGTAGTAGTTAAAGTAGTTATTGCTCGTTTCACTCGCAAGTAGTTAAAGTCATTACCCTTCATTCGAGAAATGACAATGTGACGTGAAAAAGATATTAAGCTAATGACTTTAACTACTCTAACTACCATTAACTACTTTAACTACTTATACCATTATGCTCAATCTCAACCAGATACGTAACGATTTTCCGATACTCAGCCGCACGGTGTATGACCGTCCGCTGGTGTACCTTGACAACGCGGCTACGACGCAGAAGCCGCGCCAGGTGGTAGAAGCCATAACCGACGAGTACTACAACGTGAACGCCAACGTTCACCGGGGAGTGCACTACCTGTCACAGCAGGCCACCGACCTGCACGAAGAAGCACGCGAGAAAGTGCGCCGGTTTATCAACGCACGGTCAACAAGCGAGATAATATTCACCCGCGGCACTACCGAGAGTCTCAACCTCGTGGTGTCCTCCTTCTGTGACGAATTCATGCAGGAGGGCGACGAAGTGATAGTGTCTGTCATGGAGCACCACTCCAACATCGTGCCGTGGCAGCTCCAGGCGGCAAAAAAAGGCATCTCGATACGTGTCATTCCGATGACCGATGAGGGCGAGCTGAAACTCGACGAATACGAACGGCTTTTCACCGACAGGACCAGGATTGTAAGCGTTACACACGTAAGCAACGTGCTCGGAACAGTCAATCCGGTGGAAGATATGATACGCATAGCCCACGCCCACGGCGTACCCGTAATGGTTGACGGCGCGCAGAGCACGCCCCACTTCGCCGTAGACGTGCAGGCAATGGACTGCGACTTCTTCGCGTTCAGCGGTCACAAGATGTACGGTCCGACAGGTATCGGAGTGCTGTATGGCAAGGAAGACTGGCTTGACCGCCTGCCACCGTATCAGGGCGGGGGCGAGATGATAGAAAGCGTCAGCTTCGAGAAGACCGTGTTCGAGCATCTTCCGTTCAAGTTTGAGGCAGGAACACCCGACTATGTAGCCACCCACGGACTGGCAAAGGCCATCGACTACATCACCGCCATCGGCATGGACAACATCCGGCAGCACGAACAGGAGCTGACGCGGTACGCCATGCAGCGGCTCGCCGAGGTCGAGGGCATACGCCTCTTCGGCCGTGCTGAACGTAAAGATGCCGTTGTGTCATTCCTCGTCGGCGACATCCATCATCTCGACATGGGCACCCTTCTCGACCGTCTCGGCATCGCCGTGCGCACCGGTCACCACTGCGCCCAGCCCCTCATGATACGTCTCGGCATACAGGGAGCCGTGCGCGCCTCGTTCGCCCTGTACAACACGAAGGAAGAAATTGATACACTTGTAGAAGGAATAAAGCGCGTGGCGCGTATGTTCTGACATCAGACCTACACCGGCAGGGGGCTGCGCATATAGATGTCAGCCCCTGTCTTTTGTTCTCTTAAGCGCCACTACGAACCATGCACACACCGCAATCCTTATTATAATAGGATAATCAACAGGTAAGACAACGGCGAAGAAAGCCGCCTGTGCCTCCGTCATAGCCTTTGCACGGGCCATGCTCACCTCCGTCTCAAGAACGTATGAGTAATAACGCCGCAGCCATTCAAGCGGCATCCGCAGGCTTGCGCCTGCCCGTCTTATCATGTCTGAACATCTTTTCAGTATTCCCTGATTAACTGTCAACATTATTTGCTTTTCCATATTACCTTAATTTTCAGTTCTGTTTCTGGTTGCAAAATAAA
This sequence comes from uncultured Prevotella sp., assembly GCA_900550365.1. Taxonomy (GTDB): domain Bacteria; phylum Bacteroidota; class Bacteroidia; order Bacteroidales; family Bacteroidaceae; genus Prevotella. The sequence goes on from URRR01000001.1 coordinate 160,933, forward strand.
CGTCCGTTTGTGCACAATAAGTTCACTGATACCTCGTTTTTAGTTAAAGAAAGATAAATCCATGCTTAAAAGCCATTTTTACAACGGTCTGATAGAGGCCGGATGCGACGAGGCGGGGCGCGGCTGCCTTGCCGGAAGCGTATATGCGGCGGCGGTAATCCTGCCCGAAGATTATGAGAACAGCGGCCTCAACGACTCCAAGCAGCTTACGCCGGCGCGGCGTTACGAGCTGCGCGCCGAGATAGAACGCGACGCCCTGGCATGGGCCGTAGGCGTGGTTACGGCAGAGGAGATTGACCAAATCAACATCCTCAACGCCAGCATACTGGCCATGCACCGCGCTCTCGACCGGCTGACGGTGCGCCCCGAGGCCATTATCGTTGACGGCAACCGCTTCAAGCCCTACCGTTTCATACCCTACACGACGATAGTAAAGGGCGACGGAAAGTATCTGTCTATCGCGGCGGCGAGCATCCTTGCCAAGACTTACCGTGACGACTACATGGACCGTCTGGCAGAGGAATATCCCCAATACGGCTGGACCGAGAACAAGGGCTACCCCACCAAGGCTCACCGTGAGGCCATAGAGCGGTATGGAGTAACGCCGTACCACCGCAAAAGTTTCAGGCTTTTGCCAAAATAATTCACAATTCATAATTCACAATTCATAATTCATAAATTCTTCACTCTTCACTTTTCACTCTTAATTCTTAACTTTTCACTTTCTCATCCTCCGTGCGCCACGACAAACTTGAGCGTGAGTTACAGCTCATGCTGCTGCTCACCGAAAACCATAATTACTCCGTCAGCGAGCTATGCGACAAGATAGGCATATCCCGCCGCAACCTGTATTATTACCTTGAGTTCTTCCGCGACTGCGGCTTCAACGTGGTCAAGAACGGCACGTTCTACAAGATAGACCGCGACTCGCCATTCTTCAGCCACCTGTTCAACCGCGTGTCGTTCACCGAGGAGGAGGCCGTGCTCGTGCGCCGTGCCCTCGACAAGGCCGAAAAGGGCAACCCGCTGACGGTCAGCGTGAAGTCAAAGCTGGCACGTTTTTATGACTTCGACATACTCCCCGACGAGGAGCTGCGCGAGCAGACGGCACAAAACATACGCACCCTGTACGACGCCATCAAGACCAGGCACCAGGTAGTGCTGACGGGCTATGCCTCGCCCCACAGCAAGACCGTGCGCGACCGCTTCGTAGAGCCGTTCCTGCTGATGCACAACAACAATGAGGTGCGCTGCTACGAGCCGGCGTCCGGCATGAACAAGACGTTCAAGCTGAGCCGCATGCAGGGCGTGCGCATGCTCGACTCTGAGTGGGCTTACGAGAAGAAGCACCGCCAGATGTTCACCGACGTGTTCATGTTCAGCGGTGAGGAGCTGCTGCCCGTAGAGATGAGCCTCGGCACACTGGCCTACAACGTGCTGAAGGAAGAGTATCCTCACGCCTCGCGCTACGTTACCGACGACGGCCACGGGCGCCACCTGCTGCGCATGGACGTGTGCAGCTACGCCGGCATAGGGCGCTTCGTGCTCGGGCTGTATGACGACATCGAGGTGACCGGAGGCGAGGGATTCAGGCAATATCTTGACCGCAAGATAAGGCGCATGGCCGGGCTCGACACGGATCGGTAAAGGCTCAGCCACCGGCGCCAAAAGGCTCATTTTGCACCCGAAAAGTTTGCAGGTGTATAATAAATTATTACTTTTGCAGGAAAAACAGACGAATCCATGGGAAATACAGAACTATCGTCAACCTCAATTTCAGAACTGATGACGGCTTCGACGCCGTACCATATCGGCACTGAGCTGATGCTCTTTGACGAGTTCACGGATATCAACATACCCTCAGGCGCATGCCGCACTACCGACATTACGGTAGGCCTGTGCTTGAAAGGACACGCCAAATATACGGCCAACACAGTAGAATATGACGTCAGACCTAACGACGTACTGATAATACCTGACGGACAGGTGATGGGTCATTACACCGTAGGGCCAGACTCGAAGGGCATAGCCATGCTGATGTCGCCTGACTTCTATCACGAGATAGTGAAAGACATCCACGAGCTGTCGTCACTGATAATATTCTCGCGCAGCCACCCCGTGTTCCGCCTCACGCGGGCCGAGACGCGCAACATGGTGGCCTACTGTGAAATGATAAAGAAGAAAATCAACGACACCTCAAACGTGTTCAGACGTGAAGTGGTAAGCCATCTGATATCCGCCATGGTGTGCGAGCTTAACAACGCCATACGCCGGATACAGGCCGACGACATTGACAGGCAGCCCCGCACCGAGGAGATATTCGCCGACTTCATACACCTCGTGGAGCAGAACTACATGCGTGAGAGGCGCGTAAGCTGGTACGGCAGGCAGATGTGCATAACGCCGAAATATCTCTCTGAGACGGTGAAGGTCGTAAGCAACCGCACGCCGAACGAGTGGATTGACAACTATGTGATAATGGAGCTGCGCTCGATGCTGAAAAACACCACGAAGTCAATCAAGGAGATAGCCGCCGACATGAACTTCCCCAACCAGTCGTTCCTCGGCAAATTCTTCAAGGAACATGTCGGCATGTCGCCCGTAAGTTACCGTAAATCGTAACCGCCCGGCACTGCCGGCATAACATATTGATATTCAATGCTTTACGAAAGGCCGTCTTTTGCAGTGCAAAAGACGGCCTTTCGCGTTTCAATTGATGGCCTTTCATGTTGCGAAAGACCATCAATTGAAAAGAAGTTATAGCCTGAGCAGCGTGTAATACCGCTGTTCAGGCATATACCTATCTCATTACCGACTTCATCATCCGGTCTATGCACTTGCGCTTCTGCCCCATGTCGGGATGAACGTAAAGGTTAAGCGTGGTGCTTATACTTGAATGGCCGAGGATAGAGCTTACCGTCTTGTAGTCGCAGTGGCTTTCGATGCATCTCGTAGCGAACGTATGGCGCGCCACGTGAAACTTCAGCCGCGGCATGTTGAGCGAGTCCATCAGCTGCTTGTAATAGCGGCGGTACACGCGCGGCT
>URRR01000002.1 GCA_900550365.1 uncultured Prevotella sp.
ATGCCGTCACACTGACAGGGAACATCAGCATTTGCACATCGTGGCCAACAGGGTTGACAACGACGGGAACACCATAAGTGACCGGAACGACGCCGTGCGGAATGTGGCGGTGTGCAAGGCTCTCACGAGGGAATACGGCCTGCATTTCTCCAGAGGCAAAGAGAAAGTAAAGCGCGACCGTCTGCGTGGAAAGGACAGGGTGAAATACCAGATTTACGATGCCGTGAAAGCCGCATTGCCCCGTTGTAACAGTTGGTCGGAATTATGCGACAGGCTGGCCAAACAGGGCATCGGGGTGAATTTCAAGCTCGACAGGCGTAACGGCAATATCGTAGGCGTGTCGTTCACCAAAGACGGGATCTCGTTCAGCGGCTCACGGATAGACCGCGGCATGGGCTTTTACAAAATAAACAGACGGTTGGATGGAAATATCAGTGACGGTGTACGTTGGCAAGCGGCCGTTAACGTTGGCAAGCCAAACCTTGGGACCGCAAGCGGCATCCGGTTTGGCGATATACCTGCATGGTGTAACGTAATGCCCGACAGTAATCATGTAGAAGCTCCGGCAAACCCGACGAGCGAAGATTGTTTCAATGAAACGGACGGAAGCATAGTCCGTGTAACCATTGACACGCTCATTGAACTGTGCGTTCAGCCGCATCAGGCCAAAGTATCGTCCGGCGGAGGCAGTGGAGAAAACGATAACGGCTGGAACGACAAGGAAAAGGACAAACTTAAACCAGGGAGGAGAAGAAGATGAGAGACGAAATGCAATACCTGACCGACCTCATAGGGGCATTGGCGGAGGACATTGAGGAAATCAAAAACACGGTAAAATCAAAAGACACCACATATAAGGACGATGCGGTAGAGAGGCTGGAAGCGAAGCTGGAGCCGATATTCCGTTTCTTTGGCGGCAGTACGGCGGACAACATCAATGAAATTTTCAAGAGCAAGGAAGCCATAGCTGCCTACCGAAAATCGCAAGGCGACGAAACGGCCGCAAGCCTGCTGGCGAAGATGGATGCTGACGGACGAGACATAATCGGGCGTGGCATACCTACAAGGTACGGCATCCTGCTTGACATCCGTAAGATGTTGGCCGGACATATTGAGAAGAGCCGACGAATGTCAGGTAACGGACAAAAGAGCAGACCGCAGATAGGAGGATTCTCATTCCATCGGAAGTGCAGTGACATATCCAAGCGGATAAAATCACTTTGGCGCAAACTTCCTGACTGCTGGTACAAGAACCCTTACGCATGGACGGGTATCGGTTGTACGCTTGTATTCTTTGCGTTGTTTACCGTCAGTTGGATGCAATGGCATGAATACCGTGAGGAAAACAGTCGGCTGGGGATGGTTGCAGACAAGCACAAGGTGACAACGGTCATGCTCAAGGAGCTTTACCCTGAGCTTGCCATATCCATCGGGGCATACGAAAAGCTCGTTGAGACGGTCGGAGCGGATTCGACACTGGCAATATTCAACAGGCAGTTGGAAAGAGTGAACGGAGAAAAAAGCAGATAAAGACAACCGGGAAATGTTCGACAAATTTCGACGCTGTATAATATGAAACGGCGAACCTGCTGCAAAGATATAAAAAAGATTTAATACAGAGGCATTTACAGCAAAAAAATATTCAGAATTAGAAAATTTTAGTTCAACAAAACCGCGTTTGTTTGACTAATCCAGTAAATGGCAACATGATAACCTGTTGATTTTCAATGATGTACAACGGCGTCGCCGTTTCATATTATAAAACGACAGTAAAGCGGCGGACACGGAAAGACTTAATGAACTGAATTTCAAACACTTGTGATATGGAAGCAATTTTATTAAAGCGCACCGCGCTTTACACTTCTCGTCACATAACAACGGTGAATATTTGCTGCTGAGATTCTTCCGGAATACCGCCGTTATACCTGAAATAAGGTGCTGCAGGACTTCAATGCGGTTGTCATTGAAGGAATATAAAGAACGCCCTTTCACGAAATAAGGCACACCAGTTCTCCGGCATCAGAAATTTCTTTCTTTCTCTTCTTCTCTTCACGGATTCGGATATGGCGAACAAACTTGATCACTTGAATTTCCGCTGGTATGTTGTCCGCACCCACTATCAGAAAGTGGACCAGCTTGTCGGACTGTTCGAGAAGTACAAGGCTGAGAACAAGAACATACTTGAAATCTATGTGCCTGACCGCACCACCGTCCGTGTGTGGCATGACGGTGTGGAGCAGCGGCTGCAGCTGTTTCTCGGAATAGCGTTTGTGCTCGCCACCCAAAGCGCGCTGATGGAGTTTATCGGCAAGTACTCCCTTGACTTCCGCATGCAGTATAATTCGACAAGAGGAAGAGGTGAAGGCAAAGCGGCACGCCTGTGCGTGATACCGGAGGAAGAGATGCGTGAGTTCCGGAATTATAATGAGAACTATGCAGACAAGGTCGTGATATTGGAGCGGCCGTACACGGACTATGCCTTCAACACAAAGGCCAACGAGCCGAACGAGCTTGTGCGTGTCATCGACGGCCCGCTTGCCGGACGTGAGGGTTACATCTGCCGGTTCAGGCGTAACCGTGGACTGGTGTTCCATGTGCAGGATGCCACGCCGGGCAACCGTCTGACCGTTGTCTATCCTAATGTCTACGACCTCCACGTGGTACGCATCCACAATGCCGAGAGCGACCGTCTCTCCGTCGACACCGAGAAAGCCCGCGCCGCCGACATCATCATCGGTATTTTGCAGGCCTGTGGATATGGAGACCGGACACAGCAGAAGTTTTACGAAATCATTGAGACCCTTACCACCAGGCTGTCTCTGACAGAACTTTGTAAGACGCTGTCCGGGCAGGGCGATCTGGCATTAAGCAGACGTCTGTCGCAGATGACAGGCAAGGAGGCTGACCTTATTGTCAATCTTGTACGCTATGAGAATGACAATCCCGGATATGTGAGGGAGACATGGAGCAGAATCTCCCTGCGTCCGTTTCTGACTCCCACTCCGGGCGTTGAATGGCAGGACGGCAGGGAGCAGATGGAGCTTCAACATGCAGGTTTCACTGAGATTATCCGCAAGGTGGGCATTACCGAAGAGCTCTATTACCCCAGCAGACAGAAAACCGAGACCGTAACCACCACATACTTTTCACATATCGGAGTAATTAGGCATCCTGAAAAGGCATGTTACATACTTTTTGCCAACTGGGACGGTTTTCTTAGCCAGTATTTTCAGACAGCAGGTAAGGCGAATGAGAAGCTGGTTGAAGGAAGATTTACATCAGCAGGCAAGGAGACGAAGGGACAAGGTGAGAAAGAGAAGATGATCGGATCTTTCCGGAATTTTGCGCCTACCTTATATAAGGTATTAACCGATAAGGATTCAAGCGTGAAAGCCGTCAAGGACTTTAAGGCCGGTGAGACCACGCTGAATGTGATGGCTCTTACTACCACCGACATTGAGCCGGGAACAGATGAGCTGGTTCGTACCTGCGTGGCCATCTGCAAGAAAATCAACAGCACCAACCGCCTGGCAGTATGGCGCAGGTATCTACGCTCAGTCTGGCTGCACAATTAAATGAAGATTTTTTAGTTGACTAGATAGTGAATAAAGTATCAGTTGACGGGTTGACAATATTTTGAATTTGAATACATCTGCGGAAGTATTGTCTTTAACTTCTAACGGAGCGTAGCGAAGTGATAACTTCTCTAACTTCTTTAACTCCAAACATCATAATGCTCACTCTCAACCAATTTGCCTTCAAATGGCAACGTCTGCACCACCCGTCTATGGACGTGAGCGGTGATGTGGCTTTCTTCTATGAGCTGTACAGCCGGCTGTATAATGTCGTCCGTCAGGAGGCACGTAATTTCTACGAGTCGGAAATCCTCCGGCTGGTACTTTATGCGGAAAACATCATCGCCATAGGTCTTGACGGCGTTTATGAATACAGGTACCGCTGCATTGGAAATGTCGTATGTAATCAGTGTGACAAATGGCATTTGCCTGTCAAATCCTCATCGCAGATAGACAATATCATACGTCAGGCTGTGGCTGACGCAACCAACAGTTCGCTCGGGAGATGGGTGATTGAAAGCGTACTTTCGGGCAACTTCCGGTGGTTAAGCGGCATGCTGACATGGTTTATACGTACAGATGCGTGCCTGCGGCGCGTCTGTCCCGATTTGCACTTCCGTAAGACGATGTTTCGCAAGCTGACAGGTGACAGACTGGCGGCCCGAAGGATGCGCTTTTCCGACCTTGCCTTCAACTGGAAGGACAAGCGCGGTTATTCTTTGGCAGATGTCATAGCCGGGAAGTTCCGCGAGATTTACCAGACGAAGGGCAATACGGAAAAATCCTTGCTGAAAGAAGCAGCCGATGCCCTCGACGCCATACATTCCGAACGCCTGGACACCTATACGGTCATTGAAAGAAAAGACGACAATACCTTCACATTACGGCACAGAGACGGCAGGGTGTTTGAGAACGTGGCTCTTAATGAAGAATTAAGAGTGAAAGATGAAGTATCTGATCACCTTGCCGCCCAGCTTGTAACATACTTGAGTAAGACATACATAAACGGCCCTGCCGTATGGCTGGACAGCAAGGATGCTGAAAAATGGGACGGTGAACGCATCTGGACTGATATAATCAACGAAGAACAGGAAGCAGCGAAACAATGCTGTTTCACTACAGACTTTGGCAGGCGTATAAGCCTTTATGATGATTTATATACCGTTCCCGAAGCCCCCGAAGAAGCATACGATGCGGACTGGGGCATCTATTGGGATGAACCCAATATCTTTGATTTTCTGGAATTGTTCGGGCAGTTGAAACCGATGGAGAAACACGGTGCATGAGTATCTGAAGTAATAAAATAAAGAAAGTGGATAACAAACAAGAGAATGTACAGACGGCACTGACCCTGGCTGCGGATGAGAAGAACGGTTTTATCGCCTATACCCGTACCTGCATCGGCGAAATGCGGGACGAAGGACGGTATGACGCCGCCCACAAACTGAATATTTATCTTAAAAAATTCATCACTTATTTAGGTAAGAACGAGATACCCTTCAAGGACTTCGACTCCCTGCTGATACGGAACTACCACACCTGGCTGAAGAACCAGGAACTGGGACAGAACACCGTCTCGCTCTATATCCGCAACCTGAAACGGGTGTATCAGCTGGCTGTGACGAACGGACTGACCGATGAATGTCATCCCTTCCAAGGTGTTGACGTAAGTTACCGGGTCAAGAAGAACAGGAACCGGCTGACACACCAGGAGGTCATGAAGCTCCGCTATATGGACGTGAGCGGTCTGCGTCCTTCCGCCCTGTTTGCCCGCGACATCTTCCTGTTCGCCATATTCACCAAGGGCATGACCGGAAGGGACATCTTCTATCTGACGAAAGACAACATAAAGGACGGCAGACTGACCTATATATCCAAAGTTACGGGCAAGGAGGAATCTGTCAGCTGGTACCCTTTCCTGCAGAAGATAGTCAGCAAATATGCTCAGCCCGGTACGCCCTACCTTTTCCCGCTTATCACGGCGGAGGACCCGCAGGAACAGTGGCGGCAGCATGACGCGGCCATCCACAACATCAACTGGAACCTGAAAAAGATAGGCCGGATGCTCGGACTTTCCTTCCCGTTGAACCTGACAGTTGCAAGGCATACTTGGGATGGACTGATACAGGAGGTAAAGATCAGTGATTTGATATAGCAGGAAATGATCCTAAGTCAGACGACGATGACGTTTTTGCAAGTGCCCTTAAAGGTCACATCGGTGTTGACTATACTGCTATCAAAGTATCTAAACAGCTTGTCAACGGTACGAACTACCGTTTCTTCTGCATCGAAAAGATTACAAATAAAGAAAACTACTCTTTCACTGCCATTGTAAAGGTATACCAGCCGGTTAACGGTAATGCGGTTTTCACGGACATCGATCGTACAATATTGTAATCTGACATCTATGTCACTCCGGTCGATGGAAATATGCAGACTGCTATTTCCAACCGATCGGAGTATGATAGAGCTATAAGGCATTATATACTTTGGCATGAAAATTCAGAATTACAGTATAAATAAAGAAGAGAAAATGAAACGAATTGAAGAAATGAACCGTAAAGAGCTGATAGAAGAAATTATATCAAACTCAAAATATTTGGAAGAAATTGAGGCGGCTCGCAAGGATGAAAAACGTATGATTGCCGAACTTGAAAAACAGGCAGATATACTTGAAAAAGTGAAAGAATCAGTCAACAAGGATGAATCTGAAATGGGCAAAGCGATACCCTACTTACAGGAATTGCTTAATATGAAGGACAAAAAGATAGCTCAACTGCAAAAGGAAATAGATGTCATGGAAAAGAAAAGCCCTTCGAAGGGATAGTCACAGACAACCATGACTACAGAAAACTTATGCCATCAACCATCGGCATAAGTGCTAACAAAATCTAAATATCGACCAGATTTTAATCTTATTTTAGGCGTTCCGCCTGAAAAGCAGGGGGGTACGTCAGAATTGGACGCTTACAAGTGTATTAGCGTATGGTTTAATCAGTAAGCGCCCAATTCTGCTGTTATTTAATTTAAAGACTATTCTTTTGATACAATGGATACTTCAGCGAACAATAAACGTATCGCCAAGAATACGCTGTTACTTTACGTTCGTACAATAATTATTATGCTTGTCTCACTCTACACAAGCAGGGTGATATTAAATGTGTTGGGGGTAGAAGACTATGGCATTTACAATGTTGTAGGTGGTGTTGTCGCTATGTTCTCAATGTTGTCTGGGTCTTTATCTGCATCCATCAGCAGGTTCATCACGTTCGAGTTGGGCAGAGGTAACAAGGAACGATTGAGTCAGGTTTTTTCCATGAGCGTAAACATTCAAGTGGCTATCGCTTTAATAGTTCTATTAGTCGGAGGATTTTTGGGAGGATGGTTCTTAAACGAGAAAATGAATATCCCAGTGGAAAGAATGATGGCTGCCAATTGGGTGTTGTATTGCTCGTTGGCCGTATTTTGTATTAACCTTATCAGCATCCCTTACAATGCTTGCATCATTGCCCATGAACACATGAACGCTTTCGCTTACGTCAGCATTTTAGACGCATTCTTGAAGTTAGCCGTTTGTTATATGATTACGATTTCCCCCTTTGACAAACTTGCATCTTATGCGGTTTTGCTCGCAGTTGCGGCTTTGCTGATTCGCGTAGTATATGGAATTTATTGCAATAGGCATTTCGTGGAATGTCATTATCGTTGGACTAAAGACACGCTGTTATTCAAACAAATGTTCGGCTTTTCCGGCTGGAGCTTTTTGACGAATACTTGTACGATATTCAATACACAAGGGGTCAATATTCTGATAAATATGTTTTTCGGTGTGACTCTAAATGCTGCACGTGGTATTGCGAATCAGGTGGACGCAGCCATTATGCAGTTTGTCTATAATTTCACCATGGCATTGAATCCTCAAATTACCAAGAACTATGCGGCTGGTAATATCAACGAGATGTTCAAACTGGTATGCCGTGGTGCCAAGTTCTCTTATTTCTTGCTTCTATTATTTGCGATGCCGATGATGTTTGAGGCAGAACAAGTATTGTCCATTTGGTTAAAAATCGTGCCTGACCATGCCGTAATGTTTTTACGTCTCACCATCATAGGTTCGATGATAACCATGCTTGGCAATACCGGATATACCGCTTGCATGGCAACAGGTAATATCCGTAGGTATGTGATTATCATATCCGGAGTCGGTTGCTTGGTCTTTCCTTTGACATGGATTGCCTTCAGGCTTGGCTTTCCTGTAGAGAGCGCTTACATCGCTTACATATTGGTATATATTGGTGTGACTTCTGCTCGGCTTTATGTAATGAAAGGCTTACTGCAATTCCCGCCAATGATGTTCGTAAAAGATGTAGTATGGAAAATAGTTGCCGTCACGTCAGTAGCTGTCGCTATTCCTTTGCTTGTTTACAAACAAATGGATTTGACATTCCTACGATTAATAGTTATCTCGTTGGTTTGTACGCTCTCTACCTGCATTTGTGTGTACACTATCGGGCTGACACGAAACGAGCGCACCAAAATAAGAAATAAGGCTATCGCTGTTATTGACAAGAAAAAGGGACTGTTTATAAAGAAATAGATTGCTTTTTTATTATGAATATAAAACAACTGATTAAAAAAGGACTGAAGGTGATATTCGCCAAACGACCTGTTTATACCATCGCTAACATTGCGACAATAGCTCCTAACGAACTGCTTAAAGGTCGCACGGCTCTTATCACTGGTGGAACCAGTGGCATAGGCTTTGCGATAGCAAAACTTTTCTTGGCCAGCGGCGCGTCTGTTTGCATCACGGGAAGGAATGAAGATAGATTACGTAAAGCGTGTGCGGATTTGCAAAATTTATCCATAGAGGGTAAAGTCTTTTACTCTACGTTGGACAATAAGGATGTTTCCTCATTTTCCATAAAGATGGAGGAAATCATCGCCCAAGCAGGCAAGATAGACATTTTGGTGAACAATGCGGGAGTATTGGGCGCAAGTCTTCCAAACGCACAAGAAGAAGAATACGATGCTGTGTTGGACACAAACTTGAAAGGCGTGTTCTTTCTGTCGCAACTGATAGGAAAATATATGAAAAAGAACAACATCCATGGAAACATCCTGAATATAGCGTCATCATCAAGTCTCCGTCCTGCCACTTCTGCTTACATTATCAGCAAATGGGGTGTAAGGGGGTTGACGTTGGGATTAGCCAAGTCACTTGCTCCATATGGAATTGTAGTAAACGGCGTGGCACCTGGTCCCACCGCTACACCCATGTTGATGAATGGCGATAGAGCAAACATCACGCATGACAAGATACCAGCCGGACGCTATGCCATGCCGGAGGAGATAGCCAACATGGCCTTGTTCCTCGTGAGCGACATGGGACGCATGGTTTTGGGAGACATCGTTTACATGACAGGAGGTGCTGGGTTACTCACTTATGACGATATGACATATACATTTTAATAATTAGCGAAGTAACAATACGAAATTATTTTATATGGAAAAGAAATATTATACTGTAGAGCGTGGGCAACAAATCTTGATTTCCTTGCTCAAACAAAATGGAATAAGGAAAATCATAGCAAGCCCAGGAAACACAAACGTCACTTTCGTAGGCAGCGTGCAGAACGACCCGTTCTTTGAGGTCTATTCGTCAGTTGATGAACGCTCGGCGGCTTATATGGCAGTAGGCATGGCTGAAGAAACAGGCGAGTCCATCGTACTGACGTGTACTGGTGCCACAGCCTCACGCAATTATATACCAGGACTGACCGAAGCGTTTTACCGCAAATTACCAATTTTGGCTGTAACAGCCACGCAAAACGAAAACCGTATCGGGCATATGATACCACAGATGATGGATCGTTCGCAACAGCTGAAAGACATGGTCGTACATAGTGAGCATGTACCCGTACCACGCGATGAGAACGATGAATGGGATGCCACGATAAGACTAAACCGTGCTATTCTGGCATTAAGGCATAGAGGTGGAGGTCCTGTGCACATCAATCTGGCGACAAATTACGATAAGGACTTCTCCGTAAAGGAACTTCCTGTGGCACATTGCATTCGCAGGTATATGCTTTGGGATGAATTGCCACAGTTACCTAAAGGACGCATTGGTATACGCGTAGACAATCACCTTCCTTGGACTGCCAGACAAAAAGAGGCGATAGACCGTTTCTGTGCCGCCTATGGAGCCGTGGTGTTCTGCGAGCATTGCAGTAATTATAACGGTAAATATCGAGTAAACCTTGGTATTGTCAACCAACAGGAGATGTACTCCAAAGACGAACTGACTACCGACCTTCTGATACACATTGGAGAAGTGGGCGGATATGGTAACGTAGGATGCACTAAAACCAAGGCTGTATGGCGAATAAATGAGGATGGTGAGTTGCGTGATCCCATGCATAAGCTAACGAATGTATTCGAGATGCGTGAGGAAGACTTCTTCAATTGTTATGCCAAAATAGCAAAAGGCCGCGATGAACAACAGGCAATAGGCAAGACATGGCTGGAATCGTGCCAAAAAAGTTACAATCAGATGCATGCGCTTATTCCCGAAATCCCATTCTCCAACCTTTGGATGGCCATGCAGACAGCCCACCGCTTGCCGCAAGACAGTGTGCTCCATGTCAGTATACTTAATAGCTTACGTGCCTGGACGCTGTTTGATACTCCTCAGTCAGTGCAGAGTCAATGTTTTGTCAATACAGGTGGTTTCGGTATAGACGGCTGCATGTCGTCTATGATAGGTGGCTCGGTAATCCGTCCCGACAAACTCCACTTCCTGGTTATCGGCGACCTTGCTTTCTTCTACGACCTCAACTCCATCGGCAATCGTCATGTAGGCAATAACGTCCGCATTTTACTTGTCAACAATGGCAAGGGCACAGAATTCCGTAACTACAACCACTTTGCGGCTCGTTTTGGTGATGATGCTGATCGCTTTATGGCTGCTGCAGGTCATTATGGCAATAAATCACACCTGCTCGTGCGGCACTATGCTGAAGACTTGGGTTTTGAGTATATGCAGGCAACAACAAAAGAGGAATATCTCAACCATTTAGACCACTTCCTTACATCAAGCATTACAAATAACCCCATGCTATTAGAGGCGTTTACTAATGATATGGAAGAAAGTGATGCTTTGAAGATAGTCAACCATCTAACAGAAGATGCGAAAGCCAAATTGAAAGCTGTAGTAAAAAGTGTAGTACCTGAAAGTGTAGTAGATCGGATTAAGAATATGGTGAAATAATAGACGGCTTCGTTCCGCTGGCGAAAAAGGCATGATGGGTATGTCAGAATTGAACATTTACCATGATGTAAGCAATTGCTGAAACATGGTATAAGGATTCGCAAGAAAATACTAAAATATTTAAAACATTAAAGATATGCTTTATTCAAATGAAGAAAATCTGATTATACAAAGTACGTGTAATGCAGTATTATTAGCCACTTTATCTATGAATAGTGCGAAGTTTATAAACAGTGACTTCTTCAAATCATTGGATTTCCCCTATCCTGCAATTAAGGAAATGTACGAAAATGGACAAATAGGCATAGGTAATCAAGGAATGTTGTTGGTTTGCTTGTATGCTTTATTAGTATTACCTAAAGAATTAATATTGAATAAATATCCCGAAAGTTATAAAAAAGTAAATACTTGGATAGACACACGGAAAGAAGAAACTGTGATTGATAATTATCCGCCAGAAAAATATCCTGAAGATTTAAAACATATTAGCCATTTGCGTAATGCCTTATCCCATGGGAATATAACATTTGATGATAATAATCAAGCAAATGTGATCTGTATATTCCAAGATAAAGATAGGAAAGGTCATGAGTATCAGTTGAAATTATCTACTTCAAATGTAGGACTTTTAGTGCAAAAATTGATTGAAGCTCAACAAGAGTTCATGAATGACCTCGTAGTGCGTAATACAAAAGATGAAAAGAGGTAATTATGCGAATAGCAATACTTACACTCCCGCTCCATACCAACTACGGCGGCATACTCCAGGCGTACGCCTTGCAGACGGTATTGGAACGCATGGGGCATGATGTCTGTCTGATAGAGAAACGACAAAAACCACTGCGTCTGCCGCTGTGGAAAGCTCCCTTGTTCTATGGTAAACGAATCCTGAAAAATCTCACGGGACATCCTTTTCCTATCTTTTACGAACAGAAAGTAAACCGTGAAAAACCTATTATACAACAGCATACAGATCAGTTTGTCCGTAAATACATTAAACGTAGAATTGTAAATAGTTTTTCTGAAATCAAAGAAACAGATTTCGACGCAATCGTTGTGGGCAGCGACCAGATATGGCGACCTAAATATTTTCTTAATATAGAACATGCGTATCTGGATTTTACGGAAGGCTGGAATATCCGACGTATTGCATACGCTGCGTCATTCGGGACGAATGAATGGGAATATAACAAACGGCAAACAAGAGAATGTGGACGGTTATTGCAAAATTTTGATGCTGTATCGGTCCGTGAAAAATCCGGTATTGATCTATGCCGTAATCATTTTAATGTTCAGGCAACTCATGTTCTAGATCCAACTATGCTGCTTGAGGCTGGAGACTATATAAAACTTTTCGAGGCGGAAAGTACACCTAAAAGTCCGGGAACATTGCTCAATTACATTCTTGATGAAACTCCAGAGAAAATGGCTTTGATAGAGAAAATAGCAAAAGACAAAGGACTTATTCCGTTTCGTGTGAACTCTAAAGTTGAGGATATCAATGCTCTATTACCAGAACGTATACAGCCATCTGTAGAACAATGGCTCCGTGGATTCTATGATGCGGAATTTATCGTAACAGATTCATTTCATGCATGTGTCTTTTCTATATTATTCAATAAACCATTTCTAGTTTATGGTAATAAAAAACGTGGATTATCTAGATTTAAATCACTCCTAGAAAGAATAGGATTGTTAGATCATCTAATTGTTAATGTCAATGATTATATTCCTAATAACATCTTCCAAAAAGGAAACGATGAGAATTTAAAGGTTTTAAAAGATACATCTTATTTGTTCTTAGATAGTTGCAATATATGAAGGAAGAAATTTTAATGTCAGTTATTATTCCATTATATAATAAAGAACTATATATTGGAAGGTGTTTAGATTCAATTTTCTGCCAAAATGATAGACGTATAGAAATAATAGTTGTTGATGATGGTTCAACAGATAATGGATGTAATATTGTTGAACAATATAAGTATAATAATTTAAGGTTAATTAAAAAAGAAAATGGTGGTGTGTCTTCTGCAAGAAATACAGGTATTCAAGAAGCTAAAGGTGATTGGATTATTTTTATGGATGCCGATGATTATTTTTTAGATGACGCATTCATATTTTTATTTGAATCTATTTATAAATATGCAGATTACTGTGTGCTCATTGCAGGATTTAAAACAATATATGAGAATGAAAAGGAAATTAATAATATAAAATATAAATCTGATAAGATTCTTTCATGTCCATTAAAATCACTATGGTATAAGAATTTTTATCCTCGACCTGGTAATACAATAATCCGTAAAGATGTTTTTGATATTATCGGAAAATACGACAAACACCTTTCATATAATGAAGATTTTGAATTTTCAATCCGTTTATTATCATATTATAAGCCTGTCATTTTATCCAAAGAAATTATGGCTTATATAAAAAACCCTGATTCTGCTTCAAGTTTTAGTCATCCATACGAAAAAGATTTTGTTAGCACAATACCATATTGTTCATTAAATTCTAAATGGAAAATGCTATTAACATATAGTGTGTTTCAGTTTTACAAGAAAAATAATAGAAAATCTAAATATAATAAGGAATTAAGGAGGACATATCCAATTTATTTTAGGATAGTATATATATATCATTTAATTATTAGAAAATTTTATTTATTGTTAAAGAGTTGATAATGGAGTACATTTTATATTATTTGTTGATTTTTGCATTAATTCCAACAGCTCAATATGTAAAATACAGAAATGACGTTACTAATATATCATATTTAGGAGTATATTTTCATAAATATAGGTCAAATATTTTTGTTGGAATTTGTATCTTAGCATATAGCATATTATTAGGAATTACATATAATACTGGGCAGGATTATTGGCATTATTATGATCATTATAATTCTGAATTAAAAAATATGTATGATTTATGGGGAAGCGGACGAGAAATAGGTTATAGGTGGCTTATTACTTTGTTGTCAAGTATTTTTCATTCTCATGTATCCTTTTTTATTATATGCGCATTTCTTAACGCTTATGTGTGGAATAAAGTTTGTAGTTTGTATGGAAGGGCGGCTTCCTATATTATGTTTATGTGGTATTTGTTTATGTTCCCCTTATCTCTCAATCTTTACCGTCAATATATAGCTATGGCTATATTGATGTATTCTTATTATGTTTTTTTTATCCATAATGATTCAAATAAAAAGTTTGCAATAACTAATAAATATAATTTATTAGTTATTGCATTACTATATATTGCTTTTCTCTTTCATACTTCTTCTATTATTGGTTCATTTATGTTTATTGCATGTTTCTTATTAAGAAGAATGAGAATAAACAAGTGGCTTGTAATTTTTATAATAATTATTATAACGATTTCTGCAAATACTGTACTAAAACATTTGTCTAATTATGTAAATACAATTGTTGTTGTATCCCAAAATGTAACAGGAAAGGGATATGAGTTAGAAGGAATGCTAGACACGATTTGGGATGATTCAAGAATGCAGTACATAATGATGATAATTCATATTATATATGTATGGTACTCAGATAAATTTTTAAAATCTAATTCTCATTTAAATTTTCTATACATAGCTATGATCTTAAGTTTTATATTAATACCAATAATGCAACAAGAAATATTATTAAGAATAAGAATATATATAGAGAATATTATGACTATCTCTATTGGTATTCTAGTTTATTATTATTTTTCATATAAAAAAATAAGTTTACGCGCACTTCCTTTATTAATTGCATTTACAATTAATATTATATACATATTCTACAACTTATATAATTTAGGACAAATTTTTCCATTGGAATTTAAAATATAATTATTTAGTATCTAAGATAATTTATTTATGAAAAAAAAACAAAGACAGGCTTGGTTGGATAATATAAAATTATTTGCAATTTTTTGTGTTGTGTTGGGGCATACATTAGGTTTTTTGACAAAGCACGAGATTGCAGGATATGAATTGATACAAGGTATCATAGTATCATTTAATATGCCGCTATTCTTTATGCTTTCCGGATTTTCATCTGGAACACGGATTGTGAAAATTAAAACATTTAGTAATTTTTTCTCTTTATCTATAAAAAATACAATACGAATACTTATACCAGCATATTTCCTAAGCATAATAACATTTTTATTAGGGTTGGGGGGGGGTGACGGAATGCTCTCTTCATATTGGTTTTTACCAATATTATGGCGTCTATTAATATTTTTTTCTTTATGCTGTTATATAAATAACGTCATAATTAAGAGATATACTAATTTAAGCATTATAAATAATTATGGTGGTATTATACTATTCCTAGTATTTTCACAATTTTTAGGGAATAGAATGAGCGAGTTTTCTACATATATTGTAGTAGGATTTATCGTAAATAACAAAAACATAATTGAAAAGATTAATTTTAAAATAGTAATAATCATCTTTTTTACATATTGCTTGTGCTTAATACCTACCATAGGGAAAAATTTTTATAAACCTGATTATCAATATCATAATCTTATTTTTTCCAATCAATGGTATATCTTGGTATTAAGACAATTTTGTGCTATAGCATTAAGTTTACTTCTACTTAGATTTTTCAAATTATATTCGAAAAAATATACAAAAATTAGTTCATTTGGTTCAATGACATTAGGTATTTATTTAATTCATGATTTCTTTATAGAAAATTTATTAGGGAAAAAACTAAATGTCGTATTACCTAAAATAAATAATTCAATAGATATCCTTTTAGTTCTTGTAGTAGCTGTTTTAGCTATAATAATATCAATTTTATTGATTGATTTAATAAGGCGGAGTAAATTTCTGAAATTATTATTATTAGGAGAAGATTCCTATAATGTTGCATACAAATGTAGTAGTTTCTTAACGCATTGCAGAATAAATCATTTGAATAGTAGTGACTAGTCATATAACATATTTTATTATATATATCGTAAATTGTTTACGACAAAGTTTCAAATAATCTCATTTTGTTTGAATAATATTGTTTTGTAATTTAATTTTACTGTAAAATGAAAATACTTTATTTTGGAGGTGGTTTAGGAAATCAAATTTTTGAATATTCTGTGTATCTTACAATAAAAGACAAATTCCCAAATTCTAGAATTTACGGAGTATATTCTAAAAAAAGATTTAAGGAACATGCAGGAGGTCTAGAGATAGAAGATATTTTTAATGTGAAATTACCTCACTCTTCTTTATTTGCTAGAATATTAATGTTTGTTATTATGGGATGGAATAGATATATTCATTCAACAAAATATTATTGTCATAACCTAACTCATCCGTATTGGGATGCGATATTATTTAACGCACATAAAATGGTCTTTTCTTGCTATAAAGATCGTGTTGATTGGCTTGAATTTAAAAATATACAATTAAATGATATGAATAGATCGATTTTAAATCGAATAAAGTCGGAACAATCAGTATGTATACATGTTAGGCGTGGGGATTTTTTATCTGAAAAATATGCAGCTAATCATGCAAATGTTGCAACTTTGGATTATTATAATTCTGCAATTAATCGTATATATGAATATATAGAAAATCCTACTTTCTTTATTTTCTCTGACGATATTGAATGGTGTAAAAAGAATATCACATTAAATAATGCAATCTATATAGACTGGAATACAGGGAAAGATAGTTATGTAGATATGTATTTACAAACATTTGCTAAAGCCAATATTATTGCAAATAGTACTTTTAGTTATTGGGGAGCATATTTGAACAAAAATAATAATATTGTTATTTATCCTAAAAAGTGGCAGACAAGTGAAGGCGACTTAAAAATATTTCCATCTGATTGGATCGCAATTTAATTATTATTTCTAATTTTTGTTGGAATAAATTATATACAACAACTAAAAATCTTAGTATATGAAGATTCTATTTATACATAATACATTAGCTGAGTATAGAATATCCTTTTTCCATGAATTATCATGCCTAGTGGATCTTGATATTCTAATAACAGAAGAAAAATTAGCATCTTCTATTTATAATTTTACCCCATTAGAAGAAATTTTTAATACTTTAAATATTATTAAATTGAGTAAAGTAAAAAATATTGAAAGTATAATAGAAAATGGAACTTATGATATTGTAGTATTACCTCCAATTGATAATTTTTATCAAATAAGGTGTGCTCATTGTGCTTTGCTTGCTTGTAGAACAAAAGGAATTAAGACTGTATTTTGGACGGAAAAATGGGAGGCATTAAAGGAACTTCAGCCATTAACTAAACGTATAAAGAATTATATACAAGCACAATTTATTTCATTTTTTGCGAATAAGTGTGATTTATGTATCGTTTCAGGAACAAAATCAAAAAATTATTTAAGGTCAAAAGGGATTGTAGAATCTAAAATTAATGTTGCAATTGATAGTAGTACATCTGTTCCATATAAAGGGAAAATAGATATTCGTGAAAAATACAACATCCCTAAAGATGGAAAGATTATATTATATTTAGGACGATTAGTTAAACGGAAAGGTTGCGAGATCCTTATTGATGCATTTGGGAAGTTATCAAATGATAATTTGTTGTATCTTGTTATTTGTGGAGAAGGTAATGAGGAAATAACTTTGCGCAATTACATAAAAAAATATAAAATTAATAATGTAATATTTACAGGTAAAGTTGATCCTAAAATAAGATCTGCTTATTTTAAACAGTCTAACTTATTTGTACTTCCAAGTTATACCTATAAAGGTGTTATTGAAGCTTGGGGGTTAACAGTTAATGAATCATTAGAACAAGGTACACCTGTTGTTGTAACTACAGCAGTTGGGGCTGGTTATGATTTGTCAGATAATAAATGCTGTATAATGGTTAATGAAAATGATAGAAACGCTTTGATGGAAGGAATAAAAAAAATTATGTCCAATGGAGATATGACAGCTAAATGTAGAAAACGATATTCCTTGTTCAATGTTGAAGGGATGGCTAAAAGTTTTTATAATGTATTTAAAAAGTTAAATACAAAAAGAGAATGAACATTCTTTTTCTTATGAAAGCGTATGAAATAGGTGGGCAGGAAGTTGTTACATCTGTTTTAGCCAAGTCTTTCAATGATAACAATCATAATGTGTACATTGCATGTTTTAACCATCCTAATAAACTGATGGTTGAAAGAACATGTAAAGAGGTCATAATATATAACTTAGATGGCTTTAAATATTCAGAAAGTAATGTCGCCAAATTAAGAGATATTCTTATATCTGAAAGGATAGATATTGTTATTAATCAATGGGGCCTTCCTTTTATAGGAGCAAAAATATTAGATAAAGCGAGAAAGGGATTAAATGTCAAAGTAATAGCTATATATCACAATGATCCCGGCACTAATGCTCGAATAAAGGATGTTGAAATAAAATTATCACAGACTCATAACAGATTAAAGCGACAGCTACTTATGATGAAGAAGTATTTATTCCATTTCATCACAAGCAGAAGTATGCGGTACGTATATAATCATAGTGATGTTTACCAAATTCTTTCCCCTAGTTTTGTTGAACGTTTTAAAGATTTCACAGGAATAAAGAATCCTAAGAAACTTATGGTTCAGACAAATCCTGTGACGATAGAAACCGGTGATTTTGTATTCAGGCCAAACTGCAAGGAAAAAGAAATAATATATGTGGGCCGTATCGATTATAATCAGAAGAGGGTGTACCGGGTAATAGATACGTGGGCATTACTAGAGGATAGATATCCAGATTGGAAATTGACTATAGTAGGAGATGGCGTTGAACGTAAGAATCTTGAGAACAAGGCGGAAGCTTTAGACCTCAAACATATTAGTTTCGAAGGTTTCCAATCTCCGATTGAATACTATAAACGTGCAAGGATTCTTATGCTCACTTCTGAATATGAGGGCTTTGGTTTAGTCTTGGTTGAAGGGATGAATTTTGGAGTTGTTCCTGCTGTGTATGGCAGTTATTCTGCTGTGTATGACATTGTTAATGACGGCGTGAACGGAATAGTGTTCCCGTATAACAAAGAAGGCTTTTCTGCAGAAGATGCTGCAAGGCGGATGGAAAGGATTATGGCTGATGAAACCGTTTATAAGAATATGGCAGAAAAAGCTATCGAAACAAGTAACAGATACTCTGTAAACGAAATATATAAATCGTGGAAAGAGACTTTTAACAGATTGTGTAAATAAATTTTTAGTTGCTGAATAAAAATAAATGGAAAAATTTATTCGTTTCCTAAATATTGACATACTTTCAACAACACGCAATGAGCTATTGAAGAATTTGAAAAAAGGTGTGTTGATCACCCCTAACGTAGACCATCTGGTAAAACTTCAAAAGGATAAAGACTTCTATGAGGTTTACCAAAAAGCTAAATGGGTGGTATGCGACAGTAAGATCTTATATCTGATGTCGAAGTTACTAAAAGAGCCACTGCCGGAGGCTATTCCAGGAAGCAGTTTCTTTACGACTTATTATATGTACCATAAGGACGATCCCAACTGCAAGATATTCTTGTTGGGTGCTGCCGAAGGCATAGCTGAGAAAGCAAAGAGAAACATCAATAAGAAAGTAGGACGTGAGATCATTGTCGGAGCACACTCCCCCTCATATGGTTTTGAGAAGAACGAGGTAGAATGTGAGGAACTGGTTAAGATCGTGAACGCAAGCGGTGCAAATGTCCTTCTGGTAGGTGTGGGTGCTCCCAAACAGGAAAAATGGATCATGAAATACTGCGACCGTATGCCCTACGTGGATGTGTTTATGGCACTAGGAGCTACGATAGACTTTGAGGCCGGTACACTGAAACGGGCACCAAAGATCTGGCAGAAATGCGGAATGGAATGGCTGTATCGGGTGATCAAGGAGCCGAAACGTCTGTTCAGACGTTATTTCGTCGATGATATGCAGTTCTTCTATTATTTCACAAAGCAGTTGCTAGGTATATACAAGAATCCCTTCGGGAAATAAGCATTCTTATTTTTTCCTGAGCGACTTGGCTATTAGGGCTATAGGGATAAGGACAACAGCCGAAAGATAAGACAGCACTAAACGAAACAATGATTTCATCGGTGCAAAGATAACAATTTATGAAGAAACATCTTGCTATCACAGACTTTTAAAAGCTGTTTGATTTTTATAATGATTAAATAAATTATAAAAAAACATACAACTGATATTATTGTCAGGCGGTTCGGGCAAGCAGCTGTGGCCACTCTCAAACGGCTCATATTTGAAACAGTTTCTTCGTATACTCCCGTCACCCAACAGGACGAGGGAGTCAATGATACAGCGCGTCGCTTATATCTGGATTCTATTTGATCAGCAAATGATTACCTATTGCCACAAGGGTTCATCCTTCCAATCTTTACAAAATCCCATAGCCGTTATGTCTATTGACGGGAACCTGGATAATAAGTCTGCTATTTTTGCATCAAAGTTGTTGTTTGGAGATACTACGGAGAGAAAATACCTGATAATGCACAGACGATAGAACACCTTTTTCTTATCCAACTTTGACGTATCGATCCAGACTTTAGAAGCCTTACGTGGATCTGCCGGGGTGAGCATGAAATCCCTGTTCCACACCCTGGCTTGGTGACAGCACATATTGAGCAAGTTTGCGAGTACGGTCAGCCACGAAGTGAATACTTGCGGTTTTAGCCCGAAATAGCCGGCAATAAGTTTCCTCAGTCTGTTGTTTGCTATGTTAGAATAAATGTAGTTCAAGTTGCCGAACGACAAGACTTCAGTTATCATCCATGCCGGAGGATAGTCCTCAATGTAATTTTGCCTGAAATGCTCTATGTACTCCTCCTTGCTTGAAGCCAGTTCCTTTTCTATGACAGCCAGTGTTTGCCTGAACTTCTCAGCGTTGGCAAAATATTCCGCCTCTGTTATCCAATACTTATCGCCAAGCTCTTGACAACCCACATTGGCCAATACACTGCGGATAGCCACCTCTATCTTTTCCGTTTCATTGAAAAGTACGATGCGCAACTTCTTGTCGAAACGGTAAAGTGTCATCACCTGTTCAAAGGTTGTACCGTCCTTCAAGACCAAGTCGCTTTTGGGACTTTTGTAGAATGGAAAGATATAAGCTGACAGTCTGTGATAACCGATGTTCATCAGATAACTTTCTGCTCTGCCCTCATCATTGAAGTTCATTCCGCGGCTTTTGAGTATCTGAACAATCTGTTTAGGCGTTGAGTATGGCTTGTTGAAACTTGTCTTCATGTACCTATAATAAAAAAACGACCCGCCGATTTGAGCATCGTTGAGAGGCTTGGCAGGTTCTAATGATGCAAAGATACCGCTTTTAATTCAAAGCGCAAAATGTTTCATCTAAATTCTCAGTGCCTTTTCCAAAATCCTATTCTAAGAGATACCTTTCCTTACCGAGTAGCATTAAAATAGCCAATCAAGACAAACGGTTTTGAGAGCATATTAGCGTAATTTTTCCTATAAATGAAAGTTAAATACGTTAAATCTCACCCTCACGGAATACAGGTAGAACCCATAAATCCACTTTTCTACCTTTTTAGCAGCAAATTATTGATAATCAACGAGTAATAGATACAAAAAATGTACTTCCTTGCAGGCTGTCAACATTCCACATGATGTTACGAAGATTGGAAATGAGGCGTTTTATATGTGTACTTCTTTGCGGAGAATAACTATCCCCAAAGGCAGCAGAGAACGATTTGAAAAGATGTTACCTGACGATAAAAACAAATTGGTTGAAATATAAAGAAACAGAAAATGATAATAATAGCATCAAAGCGCCGAAAGGCGGAAAATATATTGAAGGAACATCCCGGAGCGATTATAGCCGACGTAACGAGCCATGCGGAAGACGGACTGATAAAGCTGAGTCCGTTTTACCCTCACGGCGGAATACCTGTGCCGTTCAGCGAAGGGTGGACGGCAACGTGCGTGGAGGCGATATGGCAGGGGTTGAAAGTGTTTGAACATGCAGACGTGGACGTAGAGATGTTCAGAAACGACACGATGAAGAACATCAAGCGCACTGTAAGGCGGTTCGGCAAGCCGTTAGGCCACCGCAAGGGAGTGAACGGCACCGAGCTGTTAGGCTATATCGAGGCGCGGAAGCAAATATACATACCGGCATACCGATGGGTGCTGGAACACAAGGTGCAGAACATTATCGAGAGGTTGAGGGAAGCGAGCCGCGGCAAAACAATTGTGCTGCTCGACTATAACACAAATTGCGACGTGAACGACGGCAGCAAGCCTCTGTCTCACGCTTACCTCATAAAGGCATACGCCGAGGGGCTGTATCCTTACGAGGACGCCGTAACAGGCGGCAATGTCACCGATAATAAAACTGACAATATACCGACAGAACTGTCTTTATTTGAATAATAAAACCAAACAACTATGGAAAATAAGAATAACTGGCAAGAATATAAGCAGCTGCTTGAACAGAACGGCATAAGCAAACTATATCACTTTACCGACAGAGACAACCTTGAGTCAATAATAAGGAACGGCGGCCTGTACTCGTGGGCTGACTGCGAGCAGAAAGGAATAACGATAAGCAAACCCGGCGGCGGCAGTCTGTCACGCCAGCTGGACAGCCGTGACGGTCTGCAGAACTACGTGCGGCTGAGCTTCGTGACGCAGCACCCTATGATGTATGTGGCGATGAACGAAGGAAGAATATCAAACCCGGTGATTCTAGAAATTGACCCCGAAGTGGTTTATTGGCAAAACACGCAGTACGCCGACTGCAACGCTACACGCAACGGAGCAAATGTAGGCGGAACGATTGACGACTTTAAGCGCATACATTTCAAATCGGTAAAAGCCCGAAAGCATTTCGACCTGGACGAAAGCGAACAGCCGTATTTTCAGGCGGAAGTGCTGGTAAAGAACTTTATTCCCTTGCAGTATATCAGAAACATAGGCAACTTCGGTCTGCCCATACCCAACAATCCGCAACAGTTGCAGATAAAGACGGCATACACGGCACAGATAACACGCAACACGCCGACGGCATTTATTTTCCTCGTAGACCATTCTATCAGTATGCAGAAGCATACTAACCTATTCGGAGAAGACATGACAATGGCAGAAGCCGCCGCACGAATAGTGAACAGGCAGATTAACGAACTGGTGCTGCGCTGCATCAAGTCGAACGAAGTGCGCCATTATTACGACATCGCCGTAATAGGCTATGGAACTGACGCTTACAGCGGATGGAAAGGAGAGTTGGAAGGACGCGACTTCGTTACGCCGGAAGAACTGCGCGACCATCCTTTCAAGAAGATTATAACTCGTGAGGAGAAGCGCACAAGGAAGGGCACGATGATAAAGGAAGTGGAGAAAGTGCAATGGGTTGAGGCGCAGCATGACGGCAGTTGGACACATCTGCATCAGGCGTTTGCACGGGCTAAATCGTTACTCAACCGATGGATGGAACAGCACAAGGAAAAAGACTGCTATCCGCCGACAATTATAAACATAACCGACGGCGAGTTTAACGGAGCAAACAAGGAGACTGTGCTGCAGCAGGCTAACGAGCTGAAATCAATGTTTACCAACGACGGCAACGTCATCCTGTTCAACATCCATTTTACCGCCAGCAAGTCGTCAGAGGAAGTGGTATGCCCGATTGACAAGAGCGAACTTGGCGGAGACAGATACGCCGAGACTCTGTTCCAGATGTCAAGTCTGCTGCCCGAACGCTATAACGCCGACATAGAGAAGTATCTGAACGACGGAAGGAAAGGACGGCACGTGGCAATGGGCGTAAACGCCGACGCCACGACGCTTATTAAACTTATGGACATAGGCACACCTACAAACATAAGCCAGAACCAATGAAGACAAGCTGTGTATCAATAGGAAAATCAGAGCAAGGATGCATAAATGAGGATGCAGCCTTAGCCAAGAAAAACGTTATAGCCGTGTCTGACGGTGCCGGCGGAGGCGGACTGTTTGCCGAGCGGTGGTCGCGTTATCTGCTCGACCACCTGCCCGACAATCCAATACAGTCTGCCGAAGAACTGGACGGATGGATTGAAAAGATATGGGAACCGTTCTACAACCAATGTGAAGCAGACGCCAAGCTGATGGGAGGAATGTCGCTTGAGAAGTTTTACGACGAAGGCTCTTTCGCTACTTTAGTCGCAGTATGGAAAACTGATGAAACGACGTACCGGTGGATGAGTTTCGGTGACAGTGTCGCCTTCTGTTATGACTTTTCCACCCACACGCTTCGCCATACGTTTGGGGCATTGGGCGACTTTAACAATCCTCCGTACCTTATCAACTGCAAAGACGAGATAAACAAAATGGGGTTCAAAAGCGGAGAATGGCAGGGGTCAGAAAAAACATTTGTTTTTGCAGCCAGCGACGCTTTAGCGCATTACATTCTGATGATGTATGAAGTATGCCACAAGGATGATTTTGCCAATGAACTGAAGGACGCCGAGGAGCATCACTCAAAGAACGAGAATTATATCAGAATGGCACAATCGTTGAATATCTTTAATTTTGAGAAAGTGGTATTACGAAAACTGATAAATTGCTCAAACCATACCGCAAACTTTAAACGGCATCTGCAAAGTTTAGTACGTAAAGGACTTTTAGCTGTAGACGATTACTCTCTCGCTGTATATAAGTCTGAATCAATCAAATAAACGTAATAATTCTAACTGACTAAGCATTCAAACTCCTCGCTCCATCGCTCTTAATACAACTGACACGGCGGACACAATAAAAACATGTACGCGGCGTTATGCTATAAAAAGACTTATGAAAAAAACTCTACTTTACCTTATATTATTTTTATTTCCATTCACCGCAACAGCACAACGTAATGAAATATATGACAGAGGCATAGCTTCTCTACAAGTAGTGGCCGGCCAGCAATGGCTTGAACTTCCGATAATCAAGCTCGGCAGCTACTCGCCCGAGGAACGTATCAACATCAGCGTTGACGACCTGACGCACACATACCACCGTTATGTATATAAAATCGAACACTGCGAGGCTGACTGGACCGTATCTGACCAGATTTTCTCAAGTGACTTCATAGAGGGCTTTCAAGACGGAAACACTATTGACGACATCGTTGAGTCAATCAACACTAACACGCTTTACACTCATTATTCGCTGCAAATACCCAACGAAAACTGTGCATTAAAAATGAGCGGTAACTACAAACTGACCGTATATGACGAGAATGACAACAACAGACCTGTGCTGACGGCATGTTTTATGGTGGTAGAACCGGTCATGAACGTTGCTCTCGGCGTGACAACAAATACAGACATTGACATCAACAAAAGTCATCAGCAGGTAACAATGACCGTGAACTATGGAGGAATGACCGTTACTGACCCTGCATCGCAGATAAAAACCGTTGTCATGCAGAACCGCCGCTGGGATAACGCAAAAATAAACCCGCGCCCTCAATATTTCATGCCAGACGGTCTGAAATGGGAACATTGCCGTGACCTGATATTCCAGGCCGGCAACGAATACCGCAAGTATGAGATTCTTGACGTTGACCACCCGACCATGGGCATCGACCGCATCGTTTGGGACGGAAACAATTACCACGCCTATCCTTACGTATGCACGCCGCGGCCTAACTATCTGTATGACGAAGACGCTAACGGCGCATTTTACATAAGAAACAGCGACAACATAGAGAACGACATTTCATCAGAATATGTCTACGTTCACTACACATTAAAAACTCCTCAACGTTACGACGGTGACATTTATGTAAACGGCGCCTGGACTAATGACCAGCTCACGTCTGAATATCTGATGACATATGACGACATAAACAAGTGTTATACCGCAACGATAATGCAGAAACAAGGGTATTACTCTTATCAATTCGTCATGGTTGGCGCGGACGGAACGAGCCAGGTAGTACCCTCGGAAGGCAGTTTCTACGAAACCGAGAACAAATATCAGGCTCTTGTGTATTTTCGCGGACGCGGCGAACGCACGGACAGACTTGTAGGCTATCAGGAGATTCAATTTAAATGAAGAGCGAAAAGTGAAAAGTGAAAAATCAAATGACTAAGCAAATGAACTTTTCACTTTTCGTTTTTCACTTAAAATCTGCGAGGGCCGCCAGGCCTCATGCCGGGCCGATCGCCGTCAGGTCGTCTTGGCCTGTCACCACGATCCATGCCGTCAGGACGTCCTGAGCTTTTGCCTCCACCGAATAAATTAATTCGATATACGGCATGCAACATTGCGTAACTGTTGACACTGTTGTAACGGGTGTCGCTGCGGCTCATTGAATTTATTGTTCTGCTGAAATTGCTTTGGTTATGCAGAATGTCATAAAATTGCAATGACAATGTAAGCGCATTACCTTTCAGGAAACTCTGACTTACCTGCAGATTCCATATCAGCTCGTTGGTATTCATAGAGCTGTCATTATAACCTCGGCGGCTGTTCTGGTGGATATCCGTTGACAGACTTGTACCCCACGGAAGGAAAATGTTGACATATCCGCCATATGCGAACTGCCAGGTATCAAGATTATTGCTGCTCTGAAGCATGTTGCGGGTGTGCGTATAGTCTAATGATCCATCAAGAGACACCTCTAACCAACTGTTACGGAAGCTGGCGGTAAGCTGCTCGCCTATCTGAGCGGTCTTTGTTGTATTCTTCTGTGAGCTTGAAATGCCGTCAAGGGCGAGATAACCGACATAGTTATTATATCTTACATTGGTAAACGTGCTGACGGTCCAACGGCCTACCGAGTCAAGAGCGGTATTAAACATCAAGGCTCCTGACAGATTCCAGTTGCCGTTGATGTTCTCCGGCCTTGTGGTGCGTCCGCCCGTCTGTTCGTCATAAGTAACCATATTGCTTATGCTGTTACGCGTGTTGCTGTAATTGAGATGCACCATTATGGCGCGCTGGCGCTCTTGAATATAATTATTATAGAACAGGCGCAATGTATTGGTAAACGAAGGTTTCAAACCGGGATTACCCATAGTGACATTCAGCGGGTCGCTGTCGTCAACTATATCAAGCAGGTCTGACATACTTGGCTGAGCTGTAGTTCCACGGTAATTTATTCGCAGGTTGCTCAACTTAGAGAAACGGTAACGGAAATCAAGCGTAGGAGTGAAATTAACCACCGTCCTTACCGTATCTGTATTTATGCCCTGATAACGCTGTATGAAGCGTGTCTTCTGCGGCTGGAGCAGAACTCCGACATTGAAATTATATTTCTCCCGGATAACACGCAACATCACTTGGATGTCATGAATATAATTCTTATATTCTGAATAACGGCTGAGATCGTTGTCAAGATATGTCTCAAGCGGGTTATCAAGACGTGCCAGATAATCAGCCCAGCCACGGTATGCAGGCGATATCCCTGAAAAGAAATCCTCACCAAGGTTACTGAAGTCATACGTTGAGCGGTCGCTCTTGTTATATTTATAACTGAATTTATAACTGAACTGCAGGAACGCCGCACGGAAGATCGGCTCGCTGTAAGTCATTTGCAGGCTGTAGTTCCATGTCTTGGTAGGCGTCAGGTTGTATCG
Source organism: uncultured Prevotella sp. (assembly GCA_900550365.1). Classification (GTDB taxonomy): domain Bacteria; phylum Bacteroidota; class Bacteroidia; order Bacteroidales; family Bacteroidaceae; genus Prevotella. The sequence goes on from URRR01000002.1 coordinate 27,430, forward strand.
GTTTGTCTGATAAGTAGAATCATTGCCCAAAGCATCAAGTACCTGATACAGATGCACATTTGAGGTACTGAAACTACGGCCGTCGTTCTCACCATAACTTACATCAGCACGAGCAGTCACATTGCGCCCTTTGGTATTAAGTTTGCGGTTGAACTGCAGCATTGCACCTACAGATTTACTGTCTGAATAAGTAATTGAGGTATTATCGCGCATGTTTACCATAAGCCCCTCAGCGTCCATTCGGTCAACAGATTCCTGAGAAAGAGGGTCTGACACATATTCATACGGATCCTCATTGTATGACGCACTGAGGCCTGTCGAACGGCTGTCACTTTTAGTGTATCCGAAAGTCGGCCGGAACATGACGTTAGTCATGCTGTCAGGTTTCCATTCAAGACGCATGCGGGCATCCCAACTGTCTGACCTTGTATAACTTTGGTTAAGACTGTTAGAAAATGAGCCGACTGTACTTACAAAGTTTTCAGATGACTGCTCGGTACGGGTGTCGCTGTTTGAATGGTTCCACCTTACGCTGCCGTCAAGATTAAGTTTATCACTGGGACTAAAGTTAAAGTTTGCACCGACCATCTTTGATGAATTCAGACCCTGACGTCCGGCACCGAACCGCCCTCCTCCACCGCCACCGGGGAATCCACGGTCATTGACATTATTTGCGTTTCCAAGCAACATTACACGTGACTTGTCTTTGAAAACAGCTCCCATAAGACGTTCTGAGTAACGGCTATGTGTACCGGCAGAAAGATCTGCATTGCCGAAGAAGCCTTTATTCATGCCACGTTTTATACCAAAATCCAGCACCGTCTGCTCTTCACCGTCATCAATTCCTGTAACACGTGCCAAGTCGCTCTTTTCGTCATATGCCTTTACTTTCTCTATTATCGAAGTAGGAAGATTTTTCATTGCGGTCTTAGTGTCACCGGTCATGAATTCCTTTCCGTCAACAAGTATCTTCTTAACTTCCTTGCCGTTAATAGTTATAGTTCCGTCATCGCTCACCTGGGCACCAGGAAGCCGCTTCACTAGTTCTTCTACTACTGAACCTTCAGGCGTGCGATATGCCGACGCATTATAAACAAACGTATCTTCATTAACCGTTACACGGGCAGCCTGAGCTACAACGGTAGCGCCCTTCAGCATTATGGCATCTGCCCCGAACTCAATATTACCAAGGGCGACATCACCTTTGCCGCCGACCTTCACATTTTTGGTTAAGGTTACATAACCGACACTGGAAAACTTTAATATATAACTGCCTGCCTCTGGAGCATCAATCGTAAAACGCCCTTTATCGTCACTTAGCACACCCTTAACATAAGTACTGTCGCTTTTCAGCATCTGAACAGTGGCCAACATTACGCCTTCACGGGTATCACGGTCAACAAGAGTACCTGATATCTTGATGCCCTGAGCTTGCGCTATAAGTGCGGAAAAAGTAATCAGAATAATAAAAAATAATCTTTGCATCTTACATATTTTTATTGCTTTAGACGGGAACAAACGGCTTTGGTTTAATTCATAAAATATTAAAAATTAAGAAAATGGAGGTTTTATCGATGAAAATGTCTACATTTGCATACATCTAAATATCTTTATGTTTATGAAACAGACCATTGCCTTCTCCACAGATATTGCTGAAACGGCTGAAGCGGCCGTAGCCGCCTGCCAGCCAGATAAGACATTCATCATAACGGACAATACAACGCAGCGTTTATGCCTGCCGTTGATTATGAAAGCTCCGGGCCTGGCCAACGCTAAAATAATATCAATTCCACCGACCGATGCAAACAAAAATCTTGAACAATTAGCATATGTCTGGTCTGAGCTTCAAAGTGGTGGAGCAACAAGACATTCATGTACCGTAAACCTTGGAGGCGGCATGATTACTGACCTTGGAGGCTTTGCCGCGTCAACATTCAAACGCGGAATGGACTTCATAAACATTCCAACTACCTTGCTTTCAATGGTTGACGCTTCGGTAGGAGGTAAGACCGGTATCAACTACGGCGGACTGAAAAACGAAATTGGAGTGTTCAACAATGCCCGTACGGTAATTATTGACACCTCTTTTCTCAGTACTCTTGACAGTGGGAACTTATTATCGGGGTATGCCGAGATGCTTAAACATGGACTGTTAAGCAATGATAAAATGTGGTCAGAACTATTACTCTTTGATATTGGAAATCCTGACCTTAAGCTTCTGCAGACAATGGTTAAGGACAGCATACAAGTAAAAGAACACATAGTAGAACTTGACCCTCACGAGACCGGATTGCGTAAGGCTCTTAATCTCGGGCACACGATAGGGCACGCATTTGAGTCTTTCGCTCTTAACACCGAACATCCGTTACTACATGGATATGCCGTAGCCTACGGCTTGATTGGTGAACTTTACCTGAGCTGCATCAAAACAGGTTTCCCGACCGAAAAGATGCGTCAGACGGCAACTTTCATTCGTGAACATTACGGATGTCCGGATATTAACTGCAAAGATTACATGCAGTTAATAGAACTGATGCGCCATGACAAGAAGAATACCGGGAAAAACATAAACTTCACCCTATTGGCAGATATCGGCGATATCCGCATCAACCAGACTGCTACTAATGAAGAGATATACGAAGCACTTGATTTTATACGTGAGGGCATCTGAGCGTAACGCCAAGATGCCCCCAACTTTTATATGTCCTTACGCCACCAGATTCGCATTACCTTACGGTGAACAGCCGCAAGATTAAGGAGTGACACTATAACAAATAACAACAGACCAAGTACGACTGACGGCCACATTGCTCCATAATCAATCTGAGGGAAAAGAGACTCAATGACATCCATATAATAGCTTCTGAAAGCCATCACGGCTAAAAGCGCCACTGCAAGCACGACCACATTGAGCACCACGGTCAGCATTACATACGGCATGGCCACTCGTGCCGGCGAATAGCCGATGAGGAGCAAATTCTCTAACTTTGAACTGTTCTTCTGTACCAAAAGATATATACTGAGCATCAATATGTAAAAGCTCAACAGGCTGATGACACCACCTACGGTCATCACGACACCGACAGCAAGACGCAAGAAATAAGCAGTCTTCTCTGCCTGCAGTTTGTCCTGTTCTACTTCATAACCGTTGCCACTAAAGAATTTGGCAACGTTCTCATCAGCAGGATTTCCAAGTTCTACTATCAGGCGTGTTGGCGCAGGTGATCCTTCAACTGAATAACGGGCATTACTCCAATCCATGAAAGCCTGAGGCACAAGTATGGTATTCAGTCTACCTGAGAAACCGATAACGCGTCCACGGAATTCATCATTATAACCATTTCCTCTGATATAAAGCCGGAAATCTATAAGTCCAACAAGTCCCTCGTTTATCTTAGGCAATGAATGAGTGCGCGCAAAGCCAAAATTATACATATTTATATATGAGCGAGGCAATATGATTGGAACCTCATGGCTGCCTTCATTGTATTTCCATTCAGAAAGTGGAACATCAACAAAACCGTCAGGCACACTTTCAATAAACAACTCTGATGCCAATATCGGCTGACCATCAATACCCATTTTTGCATCAACACGATAGCCTGCTGAGTTAAATGCGCCAATCTTACTTATGAATTTTCGCGTTGCAAGGTCATCAATCTCTGCACCGGTGAAGGTTCCCGCATGGCCGGAAATTGTTCCGGCCATTCCTATTTTCTTGCTGACAATCACATAATCCGACTTCATGAAGCTGTCTTCCGAAGTAAACACGGGAAGTACATCTCGATAGAACTGATATCCCAAAAGAACTATCAGCATGCCAAACAAGTTGGCGAAAAAGAATCCTGCCAGCTGCGGCACACTGACATGCTTGCGCAAAAGTTTCCAAACCAAAGTCATAACTTGAATACTTTATCGTAATCCAGATTAATACGGCGGCCTATACTTGTGACTATTACTCCTGCACCTTGACTACGGGCCTCTTCCAACATAAGCTCTCCCATAATGGTTGCATTGGTATCATCAAGGTGACTTATCGGCTCATCTGCAAGAATAAAATCAAATGGTTGTACCAATGCACGCATCAAAGCGACACGTTGCTGCTGACCAAACGACATATGTCCTACACGGGCATCAATTTTATCTCCAATGCCAAGTTTTTCAAACCACGACAGTATTTCTTCACGGGTTTTCATTCCTGTCAACCGGTTTTTTATTTCTACATTTTCAAAAGCCGTAAGCTCCGGAAATAAACGAAGTTCCTGAAATAGACATGCTACATGCCGTTTACGCACATCAACCCATTCACCAACTTTCAAATCTGCAGCCTGTCTGTCATCAAACATGACTCTACCCGAATAATCATGCCTATACCCGAGAATATAACTGCAAAATGTGCTTTTGCCTTTGCCACTGTCTGCTTCTACAAGATACAATCCTCCTTTATCAAACGTTGCATCATTAAACCATATATCAGACTTTAGACCGACACGTTTGGAGAACACATCTGGAATAACATTACAAAACTCTATTCTTTTCATTGATTTCACTTCATAATGTAAATTATCCTTCTTTTATTCCCCAACAGTTTTTGAAAATAACCATTCATACCGCTGCCTGAACCAATTAATGAATTTAAATTAGCAACTATAACCAATCTTTGTCCTTTAATTACATTCTGTACAACAGAAGAAACAGGGGCATTTGATGTTGAAAGCATTGCACGGGCATTATCTACTGATGAGCCTGCATAAAACCTCATTACATTTACTCCAAAACAGAAAGAAATGTCACCGCCGGTATAGCAAAATTCATCTTTTCCTGTAGACCTGATTTCCGTTCCCTTTGGACATGATTCTTTCCAATAGCTTACATCCTCAAGAAAATTTTTATTACCTAATTCAGCTCCTATCTGTAGCGAGGGCTTACCAGCAATAAAATCCGGCACGGTTATTACAAAATCACCATTAATACCCCTGATTATATTGTCCATGTCAACAGCCATATTCATGCCTGCAAGCAAAGCTTGGAATGTGCGGCTTGAATGCAGCAAGCGTATGAATTCTTTTCCATCCACATTCATAAATGAGACTATAGCCGAACTATCAGCAACATTAGCAACAAAATCGTTTTCTATCGGGCGAAAAATATTTTTGGAATCTCTGATTGCCGAGTCAATGCGCTTATTTAACGAAAAAGTCTCGCCTCTTATAATAAACAAATCGTCTACACTTGTATCAAGTTCTGCCGCCAATAACACCTGAGATGCGTCTGCATCCTTAGGAGCACCCAAAGAGAACAGCCCTGCAAACTTGTCTGGTAATGCAGCTGCCTGACAGACAAACGCCACACTGCCCTGAATGCTGTCTATCCTACTAAACATCGGTGATGTTTTGATGCCATGCTTCTCGTCTTGCTTCAAATACTTAGCAATACGTTGTCTCAACTCTGCTTGAGCTGACGGCAAAGCCGGGCCCAATACCACAATGGCATTTGACGAGTACCCCGCCACCCAAGAATCATTTATTACAGAAAAGTTATATCCTCTGTATTCAGAAACAGGCTTACAACGACCGGCCTTTACCGATTTGTCCAGACATTTGCCAAGAGCATCCTCATCTGAGAGCTTAGCTGCAAGGCCTATATTACCTTCAATAGTCTCAAATAAATATAGTCTTGACGTAAAATCTATTCCACAATCATCTGTAGCATCAATGCCCAATACCTCGGACATCACGTTCTGAACATTACCGGCATTACTAAATTCCAATAATCCGGGAACATCAATGGACACTAAAGCCGTACTGTTTTCCGGAATTGCATTCAGATAATCATCATCCGAGCAAGATGACAACACAACAATTAACGGCACTATCATTAAAAATGCCGCAACAGCTTTAAAATCAATCTTTTTCATTAAACGTATATTAAGCCTGACTAAACGGCTCTTAACATAAGAAAAAATGACCTAAACTGCAATCTTTACCACACCTTGTCACTTACGTAAAGCAAGCTGTGCCATCATCGTTGCAGACAAGGCTGCAGTTTCTGTACGCAGACGGCTGTTACCCAACGTTACAGATTCATAACCGTTCTGCATGGCAAGTTTCACTTCCTCTACTGAAAAATCCCCTTCAGGACCTATCAGAATTGTCACATCATCACCTTCATCTGTTGACGACAGGGTATATAACTCTTTGAACAAGTCCTTACGTTCTATTTCCTCATAACAATGAGCTATATATTTACGCCCTGAACGAGGTGCCGCTATAAAATCCTTAAATGACATCATAGCATTTAATCGTGGTTTCCATGGCTTATGACTCTGCTTAACCGCAGCCACGACTATTTTGTCAAGACGTACAGTACGCATTACCTTACGCTCAGAGAATTTACAATTAAGGAAAGTTACTTCATCTATTCCTATTTCGGTTGCCTTTTCACAGAACCATTCTATCCTGTCCATCATTTTTGTAGGAGCAATGGCTATATGTATATTTCCTTTCCAACCTTTCTCTTGAGGTAAAACTTCCTTTATTTCGTACATACAGCGCTTCGTTGCCGCAATAGTTACGACAGCTCTGTAGAAATTGCCCTCTCCGTCCATCAGATACATCTCATCACCGCTCTTAAGCCTTAACACCCGCAAAGCGTGAAGAGCCTCATCCATAGGCATCTCTGTAAGAGTTGCCGCCGAAGGGACATAAAAAAATCTTATTTCTTTCATAGTAAAATACTAATTTATAGGTTTTTCGCCATTTTTATTTCTTCGTTTTTTCTCGTCACGCAGATGAGAAGCCAATTCGTAATTCTCGTCCGCTATGGCCTTATCAAGTGCTGCTTGCAGCATTTCGTCACTTATGGTATTGACCGGCAACGACACACCTCGCGAATTCTCTCTATACGCAACTGACTGCCTCCTCATCAGTGAATACTCAATATAAAGCGGAATATCACTGACATAAGACAACATGACCGCATCAGAAGCACGTATCAACATGGGAGACATAGTTTCCTTATTATACAACAATGTGCGGTATTGCCCATCAATTATATCATCAATAACCAGTTCAAAACTCAGGTCTGTATAATTCTTCAACAACTTACTGAGAACTTCCGGCAACATTATTTTCGTAATAGGAACTTTCTTGACACGAAGCTCCATCTGAACGGCCATAGCCTTATCACAGACAATGGTTATCTGCCGCTCACTTTTTTCATCAGTCAATATGAGTAATCCAAGATTGTCTGTGCCGACAATCTCTGACACTCCTTTGAAAAACAATCGTTCTTTTGTCATATCGCTCCTTTACATCAAACCTTGTCATGTTCCTTTCGCGGCCTGAATACGACAGCGAAAATCAGCCCTATAACCAATGCATACCCTGCAAAGATGAGCCAACAAGCCTGCCAGTTACCAACTGTATAGAAATTATCACCGACCTGCTCACTCCATGTATAAGTATTAATGACAGCCTGCGCGCCCAATGTACCTATTGTAGCACCAATTCCGTTTGTCATCAGCATAAACAGTCCCTGTGCGCTTGAACGTATTGACGGGTCTGTAGTCTTATCTACATATAATGAACCGCTGATATTGAAAAAATCGAATGCCACACCATACACAATCATGGAAAGAATAAACATCCATACGCCGCTGCCAGGATTTCCAAATCCAAAAAGACCGAATCTGAGAACCCATGCGAACATTGCTATCAACATAACGTTCTTAATGCCGTAACGCTTCATGAAGAACGGGATAAGCAGAATGCAACATGTCTCACTGACTTGCGACAATGAAATCAGAATATTGGCATGCTGCACGCCGAAAGTATCAGCAAATTCCGGGAATGCCGCAAAACTGCTTATAAATGGATTGGCAAATCCGTTAGTAATCTGAAGACTTACGCCTAACAGCATCGAGAAAATGAAAAATATAGCCATTTCCTTACGCTTAAACAAAGTAAAGGCCTTAAGCCCCAATGCTTCGGCAATGCTCTTTTTCCCGTCAGACTTTGACACGTCACATGCAGGTAACGTAAACGTATAGAGGAAAAGCGCCAGTCCTAACACGCCGGATACTATAAACTGATTCTGGTTAGCCTGGAACCCCAAAAGGTCAACAAGCCACATTGAGCAGATAAAACCAATCGTACCGAACACACGTATTGGAGGAAAATCTTTAACTGTATCAAGCCCCGCCTTTGTCAATGCATTATATGCGACTGAATTGCTCAACGCCAATGTCGGCATATAAAATGCCACCGATAAAGAATACAACGTAAATAACACCGCGAATTCAGAATCCGCACCGGATGACATGCCATACAAAGCGGTCAATATCATAAATGCACCGGCTAAAAGATGACACAATCCTAGCATACGTTGTGCCTGAATCCATCTGTCGGCTATTATGCCCATCAATGCCGGCATAAAGATTGACACAATACCCTGCATGGAATAAAACCACCCGATATCGGTGCCTAATCCTATGTTACCGAGATAACGGCCCATTGATGTCAAGTAAGCGCCCCAAACCGCATACTCAAGAAAGTTCATGAGCGCCAAGCGTACTTTTAGATACATAATTCCGATACTTTTATTCTATAAAACGGCATAACTGCACATACCGCTTATCTTATGCAAAGATAATTCAAAAAAAGGTATCGTCAAAGAAAATAACATTATTTTATAAAGAGAGGCTTTTTTACTTTCGCATTTTTCGTAACACCTCACTTATTTCTTCAAACTTACGCCCCATATTCAACTTTAAATAGATATTATAAAGAGATTGCGCCCAACGTTCTTTCTCATCAGGAGCCAATTCTCTGTACTTTTCCATATAAGGCATGGCTTTTTTGTAATAGTCAAGAATCTGTTTGCGGTTGACACGTCTTGACTTTACATCTTTTTCTAACGGAAGTGCCATGTTAAGATACGACACGCCGACATTAAAATATACATCCGGCAGAGTATCGTTACGTGCCAGAAGACTGTCACTTATCGCTATGCACTCAGCATACTTCCCCATATTAAGCAGCACATTGCTCTTCGCATAGAGAAAAAGACTGTTATCACTGTCAGCCTCAAGTGCGGAATTAACAATAACCAGGGCTGAATCCAGCTGATTAAGTGAATTATAATAGTCCATCAATCGGGTAAAAAAGAACTTTGACTGTTTGTTCTCTGAAAAGCCGCAACGCAGTGTCTCTACATATTTTAGGGTATCAGCCTTTTGCAGATAAGCTGATGACATGAAAGCCAGCGTTCTGCGACGGTATCTCTTGTCAGTCAAGGCAAGAGCTGAATATTTAAGTGTACTGTCAGGCTGTCCCAGCTTATATCCGCAATAAACAGTCCAAAAGGCGGCTGACGGACACAACGGCTCATCCTGCAACGAATAGCCGGAGAACAACGGCTGCACCCGGCAATCAAGATATGTATCCATCATCTCAAAAGCCGGCACATAATCTTTCTTTCGCAAAAAATAAATACCGCCGTTATAAAGATTACGCCTGTATCTGTTCAGATATTCAGCATTTTTCTCACGGTATTTCAACTTTACCCGCCCCTTCTTGTCAGGTAACATGTCAACACTATCAAGACTTTCATATGCGACGAACATCTTACGGGCAGTATTGAAAAAAGCGGCTGTATCATATCCTTCCTTAAGATATAATTTCTCGTTAGCCACCTCATACTGGGCACGTACCGCATCGGCAAGGGTCAAATATATCTTTATGTTGCGTCTGTTGGCAGAATCCGCGAGCAGTCCACGCATCAGCTCCTCAGCCTTATTAAGATTAGTTCGGCTTTTAATATTTGACTTGGCCTCGTTAATCTCTTTCTTCTGAGCAAATACAGGAGAGAACAATAATATAGCGGAAAACAATAACAACAAACGCATTTCTTTATAAGTAAAAAGTTATATTTCACAAGTATGTTGAGACCGATATCATCATAATACCGGTCTCAACATTATATGTATCAGCCTTTACTTTGTAAGGGCTTCAGCTTCTTTTGTCTTAGCATCGTCAGGACCGAGTGCCCTGTAGCAGCATGTGTAAAGAGAATATGCCCAGAAACTCTTGAACTGCATTGTCTTGTCCATGTCACGGGCTTTCTCCAGACAACTTATAGCCTGCTTGTAAATATCAATAATAGCTTTCTCAGCCTCAGGTGTCAGTGACTTTTTGCCAGCCAATTCTTTCTGCGCTGTCTCCTGAGCCTTATACATATAGCAGTTGCCGACAGAAGCCATTATTGCCACATTGTCAGGCTGTGAAGCGGCTGCCTTGTTGAAAGAAGCTATTGCTTCATCCCATTTACTGTCAGACATATAAGCCTGTCCCTGCATTGCAAGTGCTGTGAAATTGTTAGGATCTTTCGCAAGTTTAGCCTGTACGAGCGAGTTAAGGCCGGCCTTATCGTTAACAGAAATCATCATTGAGCATATCGTACTGAAAACCACGTCGTTAGTCTCATCCTTAGCGTAGATGTCCTTCAGCTTTGTAATGTAGTTGAGCGTGTCCTCATGAGTTTTCAACTGATTCTGCATAACGGCAAGTTTCAACTGCAGAGCGTCTTTTGACATAGCCGTGTCCTGCATTGCGATGTCAGCATATTTCTCAGCCTTCACATAGTCTTTTGCAAAATATGCGTCACGGGCTGCATAATAAGCAATCTGTGTAAGGTTTGCGTCCTTGCTCTTGTCCTGCTCCTTAAACAAAGGATAATCTGCACTTTCAACGTATGTTGCAAGATACTTGTAAGACAGCTCGGGGTTAGATGTCTGATAATAGATACCTGCATTAATCAGATGGAAGCGGATAGGATAAAGGCGGTCACCGTTAGACTTGTGGAACTTGGGCTTAACCTTTCCTTTTTCGTTAGGCTGCATGTCGAATTCATCACAAGCGACTCCGTTCTCAAGGGCGTTCATTACGGCATCATAAAGGCCTACCGTATCATACTGCTCAACTTTTGTGTTAAGCTGCTGGGCCATCTGGTTGCTGGTAATGGTTCCCTGCTCTTTTGCCACCTTGTCAAGAGCTATGTCAACCAAGGCATTGTAACATTTAGCCTTCTCCTCTGCAGACAAGCTGCCGAGGTTAGCCTGCAAGAGATTATAAGCCTCCTTATAATCCTTGATTTTTGAAATTTGCTTATACACATCCTGTGCAAAAGCAGACGCGCTGAACACTGCAGCAAGCGCCAACATGGTTAATTTTTTCATAATCTGATATTTTAAATTAAACTCAAATGTTTTCCTCTGTGTCCTCACCTTCAGTATTTTCCGGCTCATCAGGAGTTTCCTCATCAACAGAAGGAGCAGCCTGTATGTCGTTCTTTATGGCTTCGCTTGTGGCGGTCCATTCCTTACGGCTCTCGGCTTCGACCAAAGCTTCAAGGTCAGAACTCATCACTTTGCATACACTTGAAATGACATCGTTCTTCTTTGTCAGATTTATCAGGCGCACGCCCTGTGTGGCCCGTCCCATGATACGGCAGTCAGATACCTTCAGGCGGATAAGTATTCCGCTCTTGTTGATTATCATCAGGTCATTGTCATCAGTAACAACCTTGATTGCAACGAGGCGTCCGGTCTTTTCTGTAATGTTAAGAGTCTTCACTCCCTTGCCGCCACGGTTCGTAACACGATAATCCTCTACCTGGCTGCGCTTGCCGTAGCCGTTCTCGCTTACGACCATGATTGTCTCAATCTCGGGCTTGTTGACCACGACCATGCCTACTACTTCATCATCGTCATCATCAAGTTTCATGCCACGCACACCTGTTGAGACACGTCCCATTGCACGTACCGTATTCTCATTGAACCTCACAGCACGGCCGTTTCTGTCAGCCATAAGCAGTTCATTATGACCGTTTGTAAGGCGGACACCTACAACTTCGTCACCTTCCAGCACGTTGATTGCTATCACGCCGTTGGCACGCGGACGGCTGTATGCCTCAAGACTTGTTTTCTTGACAAGTCCTTTCTTCGTGGCAAACACAACGTAATGGCTGTTGATAAACTCCTCATCGTTAAGGCTGCCACGCAGACGCAGGAATGCCTTTATGCTGTCATCGCTCTCGATGTTGAGCAGATTCTGTATCGCACGACCTTTTGAATTCTTCGCGCCTTCAGGAATTTCATAACATTTCAGCCAATAGCAACGGCCCTTCTTCGTGAAGAACATCATCGTGTTGTGCATCGTCGCGGGATAGATATACTCCGTGAAGTCGTTGTCACGGCTGTGAGCACCCTTGCTGCCCACACCTCCGCGTGCCTGCTCACGGAACTCCGAGAGCGGTGTGCGCTTAATATAGCCGAGGTGACTGATAGTTATCACCACCGGATCATTAGGATAGAAGTCCTCCGGATTGAACTCTTCACTTGAGTATTTAATTTCAGTACGGCGCTCGTCACCATATTTCTCCTTCACTTCCTGAAGCTCGTCTTTCATCACTTTCTTGCAAAGTTCAGGGTCGTCGAGTATCGACTGAAGATAAGCTATGCGCTTCTCAATCTCCTCATATTCGGCATGGAGCTGGTCCATACGCAGACCAGTCAGCTGACTGAGGCGCATGTCCACAATAGCCTTAGACTGCACTTCGTCAAATCCGAAGCGCTGTTCCAAGTTACGCTGTGCGTCAGAAGGAGTCTTTGATGCACGGATAATGTGCACCACCTCGTCAATATTGTCGCATGCGGTGATAAGCGCCTGCAGGATATGCTCTCTTTCTCTTGCCTTACGCAGGTCAAACTGTGTACGGCGAATCGTCACGTCATGCCTGTGCTCAACAAAGTAAGCGACACATTCCTTAAGTGTAAGCAGACGCGGACGGCCTTTTACAAGAGCGATGCAATTCACTGAGAACGAGCTCTGTAAAGCCGTCATCTTGAACAGTTTGTTCAAAATGACATTAGCATTGGCATCCTTCTTGACGTCAATAACGATTCGCATGCCATGGCGGTCAGACTCATCGTTGGCATTGCTTATACCGTCAAGTTTTCCTTCCTTAACGAGATCAGCGATATATTCTATCAGCTGTGCTTTATTCACACCGTAAGGTATCTCGCTTATTACTATCTTGTCATGGCTGTCACCACTCTCTATCTCAGCCTTGGCACGCATTACAATACGTCCGCGGCCTGTAGCATAAGCGTCTCTTACGCCTTGTATTCCATATATATATGCTCCTGTCGGGAAATCAGGCGCCTTGATATATTGCATCAGTCCGTCCACATCAATGTCGGGATTGTCAATATAAGCACAACAGCCGTCAATCACTTCACCAAGATTATGCGTAGGAATGTTTGTCGCCATACCCACAGCGATACCGTTGCCGCCGTTAACGAGCAGGTTCGGAATCTTCGTCGGCATAACCGTAGGCTCCTGCAGCGAGTCGTCAAAGTTGTTCATCATGTCGACAGTGTCTTTCTCCAGGTCGTCCATGATGTGTTCACCCATCTTTGAGAGTCGGCACTCCGTATATCGCATTGCAGCCGGAGAGTCACCGTCTACGCTTCCGAAGTTACCCTGACCGTCAACGAGCGTATAACGCATGTTCCAGTTCTGTGCCATACGCACCAGCGCTCCATACACTGAACTGTCGCCATGCGGGTGATATTTACCTAACACCTCACCTACTACGCGGGCACATTTCTTATAAGGTTTGTCGCTTGTGTTGCCGATTCCAAGCATTCCGTACAATATACGGCGGTGCACAGGTTTGAAGCCGTCGCGCACATCTGGCAGCGCACGGGCAACAATAACGGACATCGAATAGTCGATGTACGAGGATTTCATTTCATCCTCGATGTTGATTTTTATAATTCTGTCTTGGTCGAATGTACTGTTGTTATTGTCCATTTATCTGTTATATTAAATTCTCTTCAAATGCCGTTTAAGGGCATTTCCTTTCGTTTTAAGACGTTTTTAAATAAATTTCAGCGTGCTAAATTAATGCTTTTTTACGAACTACGGAAACCTTTTGCGGCAAATCACGCTTTTTTAAGCTTTATTATTATCACCCTCGCCACAGACACATCACGGCGGAGCAGGTCTGCTTAAGAAAGAGATTTCTGAAGTTAAAGTTATTATCATACAGCCACCGTACAAGAAGCTAAAAATCATTTTGCCACCTAATCATATCGCTCCTGATAATGATTAAATTCCAAAAGACGGCAAATGGCTTTACAAAAGGCCGTCTTTCACGCTGCCAAAGGCCGTCTTTTAGCGGCTAAAAGACGGCCTTTGGCAGAACTGCTGATTACCAGCAAGTTACGGGACGTTCATCAACCGATTTCCATGCGACAACAAACCGCCTGATATATTATTATAAGGTGTAAAGTTTATAACCGCTTTAATTAACACGAAAAAGAATGAACATTTAACGCAAAAGATATGAATAGTATCATATTACGACAAAATAGTACTTGTAAAGAACAATGTATAATGATAATTTTGCAAAGTGAAAATAATTGTAAATAATAACCTTTACCTAAAAACATGTACTATCATGAAATTTAAATCTTTACTTAGTGCCTTATTGTTGCTGTTTGCAATAAGCTTGGAAGCCGCTACCGTTGATGTAAGAACCAATCTGTGGACAGGCACACAGGAAGTAACAGAGGGCTGGACGGGAGGGGTAAATATTACCTCTGACAAGCTTACACAGGCCGCCGAGGGCGATGAGATTGTCGTAACCGTCACCGCCATATCTCAAACTGCTGAATATCCGCAGGTTTCTTTACGTAAGACTGACGGATGGGCAGAGTTTGTCCCCGGCGTGGGAGTACAACTGCCTAAAGACGCCACGCTGCCTTATGAGGCGCGCATATCCGTCACAGACGTAATCATTGACGAGATAAAGGCAAACGGATTCGTCATTACAGGCTGCGGATTCACCATGACCGCCATTGACCTTATCCATAAGCAGGAGCTTGCAGAAGGCGAAAAGGGCGACCCGGTACACAACATTTGGAGAAGTGAAAAGGTCATTGACTGGTCTGAAGGTGTGGCAGACGGATGGCTTCAGTTACCTTCTTCTGATTTCAGCAGCGCCCAGAGCGGATGGAAACTGCGCCTGAATTATTCAGATTTGGCTATCGGCGCGCAGGGACACATATCCACAGGCGCATGGAATGACATGCCTGACGCCGCTGAATACGTACAGCTTTCAGCATCATACTTTGAGTTTGACATCACCGACGCCATGCTGGCAGAGCTTAAAAGCAACGGATGTGTTGTGTCAGGCATAGGCTTCACGCTGACAAGTGTCGACCTTATTGACCCGACACAGATTCCGGTAATGAGCTGCACGCTGGCTAACGATGCCGTGAAATGCTGGGAAGAGGGCGAGAATCCGCAGATAAGCGTCACACTACAAAGCCTCGAAGCAAAGGAGATGAAGACCACAGTAAGCCTGAAACTCAGGACTGACAGCTACTCAGACTACTACAACTGGAGCGAGGAAGTGACCGTTCAGCCAGGCGAGACAAAGACGGTGACGATACCGCTGACGCTTGAACCGGGATTCTATCACGCCGTGGTGGAGGCCAACTACAGCCTGCTGCGCGACTTCAACATAGGATATAACCCCACGGCCATTGTCGCCGAACCTGATATGCAGCCTGACTTTGAGGAGTTTTGGGCAAAAGCAAAGAGCGACTTAGCCGCCGTTGACCCTGAATATAAACTCACACCGATACCTGAAAAGTCAACTGACGCCCGCACGGTTTACCTCGTTGAGATGCAGTCTGTTGACAACGGCGACGGCCAGCCCGTGACTATCCGCGGATATTATGCCGAGCCTAACGCCGAAGGCACATACCCCGTAATAATCACCCAGAACGGATATGACAGCGATCCGACGTCAGAACCCTGGTGCCCGGGTGGTGACGACAACCCCGGATGGATAGAACTCGTGATGAGTAACCGCGGCCAGGTAATCAACAACCGCGACCCTTACAAGGAGGAGAACAGCTTCTACGGCGACTGGTTCGCCTACAACTTCGGCAACGAGGACACCTACTATTACCGCGGCGCGTACATGGACGTGGTACGTTCGATTGACTTCATTGCTTCACGCGACAAGGCTCAGAAACAGAACATCTTCATGCAGGGAAGCTCACAGGGCGGCGCTTTCACCATAGCCGGCGCGGCTCTTGACGACCGCCTGAACGCTATCGCACCGAGCATACAATTCATGGGCGACTTCCCCAATTACTTCAAAGTGGGCGCATGGCCTGCATCGGTAGCACGTGCACAGCAGAATGCGCTCGGCATCAGCGACGAGGAGATGTACAGATTCCTGTCATACTTCGACACGAAGAACCTTGCCACAATGGTAACCTGCCCAGTTACTACCGCCATGGGACTGCAAGACCCGACTTGTCCGCCGCGCACAAACTTCGCTCCTTACAACAACTTCAAGTCTGAGGAGAAGCATTACGTGGTAAATCCGGAGTGCCAGCACGAGACACCTGCCGAATGGTACAACATCTATATGGACTTCTTTAAGGAGCACATGGATATGTCTTCAGGCATCGTTAACGTCAATACGGACAGCAACGAGGTGAAAAACAACGTTGCATACAACCTCGCCGGAATGAGAGTTGGTGATGATTACAAGGGCATTGTGATCGTAAATGGAAAGAAGTATATAAGAAAATAACAGGACAACAGCACTTTAGAATAACCGAAAAAAGAAAGGGCCGGCATCTCTTGCCGGCCCTTTACGTTTATATATTAAGCTGTTATCCCAACATAGGAACAAGCCACTTGGCCAAAGCATAGCCGCCGAAAACAAGCCATATGAACAGGATAAAGGCAAGAAGGAACGGCTTGAAACCAGCCTTCTTGAACTTGTCAATGCTCGTCTCTGCACCGAGCGCCGTCATTGCCATGGTCAACAGGAACGTGTCGAAGGTGTTGATGAAGTCGACAACCGCCACGGGCAGAAGGTCAAATGAGTTGAACCCGATGACCACGAGGAACAGTATAGCGAACCAAGGCAGGGATATTTTGCCGCGGCCTTCAGTATCGCCGTTCTTCAATGCAGCGCGCATCACGCTGTAACTGATGATAAGCAACACGGGCACAAGCATCATCACACGTATCATCTTGACGATTATTGCAGGGTCTGACACGGCCTTACCCATCGCGTTACCCGCACCTACGACGTGGGCCACCTCATGAATGGTAGAACCGGTGAACACGCCCATTGACATCGGATCAAGGTCGAAAACGCCGTTACGGTAAAGTATTGGATAAAGGAACATGGCCAACGTACCGAAAATCACCACCGTAGACACGGCCACGGCAGTCTTGTAAGGCTTCACTCTGATTGCCGACTCTGTACCCAGAACGGCGGCCGCCCCGCATATGGCGCTGCCTACGGAAGTAAGCAGAGTGATGCCACGGTCCATCTTAAGCAGACGGCCGATAAGTATTCCGCCGAAAATGGTCACGGTAACGACTATCGCGTCGATTATCACCGCAGGCAGACCTACCTCAAGAACATTCTGGAAAGTAAGGCGGAAACCGTAAAGAATAATACCGATACGCAGCACCCGCTTGGAACAGAACTGAATACCGGGCACCCAGGTTTCGGGCAGATTGTTACGCAGACTGTTGGCATAAAGCATGCCAAGAACTATTCCGACAATCATCGGACTAAGCGAAAGGCTCTTCACAAAGCCCATATCGCCAATGTAAAACGCAGCGCACGAAAACAGCGCTATCAACAAAACTCCATGGAGCATGCTGCTCCGCTTTTCTGTTAACATAATAGATAAGATTAGTTATAAAAAATGATTCAATTTTGCAAAGGTAAGCAATTTTTTGTTAAAAAATGAAGAGACAGACTGATATCAGGTAATAAGCATCGCTGCAGACATATCCGCATGGCATATTTACACTCTGCAACAGATTCGAGCCTTGCCGCTTACATATTGATTTTGCATGACGCCTGAGAAGGGCATTTTTCAGAAATTATCTGACGAAGTGACGAAATACGGCATAAATCAGTGTGCAATCATAATTATCTGTAAACATGACCTTTACGCCAGACCGGCATAAGTATGTGCAGTTTTTATCACAGAAAAAGCTGCCTAAAAGGGTTATCCGGCAGGCCAGAAACCGTCAATAAGGCATCTCATGACCGTCATCAAGAGGCAAAAAGACGGCTGAACGGAATACAAAAGACGGCATATCGCAACGTAAAAGACGGCAAACAGCAGTCTGACATGCCGTAAAACGATGCAGAGACAGTTACAAGACGTACTGCAGCCATGCTATTTCAACGGAAAAACCCGACATAATCAAAATATCAAAAAGCAACTTCAGGACATACATCTGCGACATAAAGACAACTGAAAAGTCAATACGGCAAAGACTGACAGAAAGACGCGACAAAGACATGAAACAGCGACAGCAATAATCGTAACTGCGTGATTTATAGGCATTTTTAATTTCCAAAACATCAAAAAAAACAAAATAAATTTCCATATCACAACAAAAAGCAGTATATTTGCAAGCTCAAAAACGGATGTGGAAAGAGCATTAACTGTAAATACACATAATTTAATATGACTAAAGCAGATATAATCGAGGAAATCGTGAGCACCACCGGTATCACGAAAAAAGACGTTTCGGCTACAGTCGAGGCGTTTATGGAAGTTATAAAAAACAGCCTGCTCGAAAAGAAAGAAAATGTGTACCTGCGCGGTTTCGGCAGTTTTGTAGTGAAACATAGAGCCAAGAAGACGGCACGCGACATATCAAAGAACCTCACTATAGAAATCAAGGAACACGACTTTCCGAGCTTCAAGCCGGCCAAGAGCTTCGTGGCCAAGATGAAAGGTGAATAAAATGAATTTTTATTTTAATAACATATAACTTTTAAAACTTATAATTATGCCAAACGGTAAAAAGAAAAAGGGCCACAAGATGGCTACACACAAGCGTAAGAAAAGACTGAGAAAGAACAGGCACAAGAGCAAGTAAGCTATGACCTGCACGTCTGTAAGTACAGACTGAAGGGCATGCCGACATGCTTGCGAGAAGGATTGTCGGCATGCCCTGTTCTTTGACAAAACTAAGTTCAAACAATCGGAAATGACCAGCGAAGTAGTAATTGACGTCCAACAGAAAGAGATCTCGATTGCTCTGCTGGAAGATAAGAATCTGGTAGAGTATCAAACCGAGCAACGCTCGGCTTCTTTCTCGGTTGGCAACATCTACATGGCAAAAGTGAAGAAACTTATGCCTGGGCTTAACGCCTGCTTTGTGGATGTGGGATTTGAACGCGACGCCTTTCTGCATTATCTTGACTTGGGAAGTCAATTCAGCTCTTACGAAAAGTACCTGAAACAGGTACAAAGCGACAGAAAGAAACTTTATCCCTTCTCTAAAGCATCACGCCTGCCCGACCTGAAAAAAGACGGCAGCATACAGACAACGCTGCACGTGGGACAGGAGGTGATGGTGCAAATAGTAAAAGAACCGATATCAACTAAAGGACCGCGGCTCACGGGTGAACTGAGCTTCGCAGGACGTTACCTGGTTCTGATACCGTTTAACGATAAAGTTTCAGTTTCTTCAAAAATCAAAAGCGGCGAAGAACGCGCACGGCTAAAACAACTGATTAACAGCATAAAGCCAAAGAACTTCGGAATTATCGTGCGCACCGTAGCCGAAGGTAAACGGGTGGCCGAGCTCGACACTGAGCTGAAAATCCTCTTGAAGCGTTGGGAGGACGCCATCACTAAAGTACAGAAAACGGACAAGCGGCCTCAACTCGTTTATGAGGAGACAAGCAGGGTGGTAGCCTTATTGCGCGACTTGTTCAATCCCTCGTACGAAAACATCTACGTAAACGACGAGGAAGTGTACAAGGAGGTAAAACACTATGTAACACTGATAGCCCCTGAAAAGGCAAACATAGTGAAAATGTACACGGGTAACGTGCCGATATTCGACAATTTTAACATCACAAAGCAGATAAAGTCGAGCTTCGGCAAAATTGTAAACTACAAACACGGCGCATACCTCATAATCGAACACACTGAGGCACTGCACGTTGTAGACGTAAACAGCGGCAACCGCACACGCTCGGCCAACGGACAGGAGGCCAATGCGCTGGACGTAAACCTCGGAGCCGCCGACGAACTTGCACGCCAACTGCGCCTCAGGGATATGGGAGGTATCATCGTGGTTGACTTCATCGACATGAACCTCGCTGAAGACCGGCAAATGCTCTATGAGCGCATGTGCAAGAACATGCAGAAAGACCGTGCCCGCCACAACATCCTGCCGCTTAGCAAGTTCGGCCTTATGCAGATAACAAGACAGAGAGTAAGGCCCGCTATCGACGTTAACGTTGAAGAAACATGTCCTACCTGCTTCGGAACCGGAAAGATTAAGTCAAGCATTCTTTTCGTAGACCAGTTGGAGAGGAAAATTGACCGGTTAGTCAACAAGATTGGTGTCAGGAAATTCTATCTGCACGTACATCCTTACGTTGCCGCTTACATCAACCAGGGCTTCATAAGCCTGAAACGTAAATGGCAGATGAAATACGGACGTGGAGTGCACGTGATACCTTCACAGAAAATGGCTTTCTTGCAATACGAGTTTTATGACAGCGAGAAACATTTCATCGACATGAAGGAGGAGATTGAGACTAAATAAAAAAGCATGATGCGCATTGTGCGCATCATGCTTTTTTATTAATGGTAATCTGTAGCCTAAACAGAGAAATGATTAATGCAGATTCCAAGTTTGTACCATTCATACAAACGGTGAACACCTTCATCAATCTCTATCTTATGATGCCAGCCGAGATTGTGAAGTTTGGTAACATCAGTAAGTTTCCGAGGTGTGCCGTCCGGTTTTGTAGCATTCCATCTCAGCTCACCCTTAAATCCTACTTCCTTAACTACCTGCTCAGCAAGCTCACGTATGCTGAGTTCCTTGCCCGTACCGACATTGATATGACAGTTTCTTATCTCCTTGGTTCCCGGAGCGTAAGTGTCTTTAAAGTCAACGTTCAGCAGTACATGTACGCTCGCATCGGCCATCTCCTCACTCCAAAGGAACTCACGCATGGGCTTTCCTGTGCCCCATAATGTCACAGCCTCCGGTGTTATTCCGAACTTAGCAAGCTTTGACAGAATCTCCTCGTTCGTATTGTTGCCGTCAACTCCCTCTACAGGACGCAGGTTGATGTCCTTGCGGACAGCATCCCAGTCACCCTCGTTGAGGCATTTTGCAAGGTGCACCTTACGTATCATGGCTGGCAACACATGACTGTTCTCAAGGTGGAAGTTGTCGTTCGGACCATAAAGATTGGTCGGCATCACGGCAATATAATTGCACCCGTACTGCAGACTGAAGCTCTCACACATCTTCAGGCCTGCTATCTTTGCGATAGCATACGGCTCGTTGGTGTATTCAAGTTCAGAAGTAAGCAGGGCTTCTTCCTTCATCGGCTGGCAGGCCATACGCGGATAAATACACGTACTGCCGAGGAACAGCAGTTTCTTAACATTGTGACGGTAGCTCTCCCCTATTACATTCTGCTGTATCTGAAGATTCTGATAAATAAAATCAGCCCTGTAATTAAGGTTCGCCATTATTCCTCCTACATGTGCCGCGGCAAGAACAACGGCATCAGGACGTTCCTCATCAAAGAAATTCTTTACGGCAACAGGGTCAAGCAAGTCAAGTTCTTTATGACTGCGGCCTACAAGATTATCGTAACCGCGCGACTTCAGATTATTCCATATTGCCGACCCGACAAGTCCATTGTGGCCGGCAACATATATCTTTGAACTCTTATCTAACATTGTTATTCTGCCATTTGAGCCTTTATATACAGTTTCTTCACGAACTTCATATCGTGTTCAACCATAATGTTTATCAGCTCGTTAAACGATGTCTTTGTCGGATTCCAACCTAATACTTTCTTTGCCTTAGCCGGATTGCCCAGCAACTGGTCAACTTCGCAAGGACGGAAATATTTCGGGTCGACCTCAACAAGCACTTTACCAGTCTTGACATCTATACCCTTCTCGTCCACTCCTTCACCTTCCCAGCGCAGTTCTACCCCAACAGCCTTGAACGCTAAAGTACAGAACTCACGTACAGTATGCATCTCACCGGTAGCGATTACGAAGTCATCAGGTTCCGGCTGCTGCAGTATCATCCACATACATTCAACATAATCACGGGCATATCCCCAGTCACGCCGTGCATCAAGATTACCGAGATACAGCTTGTCCTGATATCCCTGAACAATACGGCAGGCAGCAAGAGTAATCTTTCGTGTAACGAAATTCTCGCCACGGCGTTCACTCTCATGATTGAACAATATGCCGTTGCAGCAGTACATTCCGTAACTTTCACGATAATTCTTCATTATCCAGAAACCATAAAGCTTAGCTACTGAATAAGGAGAACGCGGATAAAACGGTGTTGTCTCACTCTGAGGTACTTCCTGCACCTTACCGTAAAGCTCCGATGTAGAAGCCTGATATATTCGGCAAGTCTTGTCAAGACCACATATGCGCACAGCTTCGAGCAGCCTCAAAACTCCTACGGCATCAGTATCAGCCGTATATTCAGGCACATCGAAAGAAACCTTGACATGACTTTGAGCAGCAAGGTTATATATTTCAGTCGGCTTTACCTCACCAATGATACGTATCAACGATGAAGAGTCTGTCATATCTGCCCAATGCAGATTGACAAGACGAGACTTTTTCATGTCGCGCACCCATTCATCCAGATACAGATGTTCTATTCGTCCTGTATTGAACGATGATGAGCGACGTAACAATCCATGTACCTCATACCCTTTTTCAATAAGGAATTCAGCCAAGTACGAACCGTCCTGACCTGTAATTCCAGTAATTAATGCAACGTTTTTTTTCATATTCCTACCAAATAAATGTTTACTATGTTGGTTTGTTAATCTCCTTCTGAAAATTGTTTAATGCGTTGTTCCTCAGATAATTTGCAGATAAGCAGTTTGTCATCTTTCTCTACTACGATGTATCCGTCAAGCCCTTGTATTACGACCTTTGCCTTACCTAATGTATGGATTATGCAATTATGCGTGTCATACAATGATACATTATCACCTATCACACCATTACCGTAAAGATCTTTCTTGGTCTGGGCGAGTAAAGAGCCCCATGTGCCTAAATCACTCCAACCGAAATCTGCCGGACAGACAAATATTTCCTCAGCCTTCTCCATAATCGCATAATCAACTGAGATGTTCTCACATTCAGGAAATTTCAGGTCTATCTCTTCCTGTTCGCGTGGCGTTCCATAAACGGGCAGCAGGCCTTCGAAGATACGGCTCATGGCCGGCTGGTATATTCTGAATGCGTTAACTATGGTATTGACATTCCAGATAAAGATGCCGGCATTCCAGAAATAGCTTTTATTTTTAATATACTTTGTAGCCGTCTCATAGTCAGGCTTTTCCCTGAATGAGTCAACACGGTATATTTCCTTGTTACGCGGTGAGCTTGAAGACAAGTCTGCCTGGATATAACCGTAACCTGTTTCCGGACGTGTAGGCTTCATTCCAAGTGTTATAATAGCATCTGTCTCACTCGCGAACTTCAAGCATTGCGTTACCACACGGCGGAACTCATCCGCATTCATGACAATATGGTCGCTCGGTGAGACAACGATATTGGCATTACGGTCTTTCGCCTTGATACGCCAACTGACATATGCTATACACGGAGCTGTGTTACGTCTGCACGGCTCACACAAAATGTTTCCTTCCGGTATTTCAGGTAACTGTTCCTTAACTATGTCCTTATAGGCCACACTTGTCACCACCCATACATTCTCCGGCGGGCACACACCCTCAAATCTGTCGAACGTTAATTGCAATAAAGAACGACCTGTGCCTAATACGTCTATGAACTGTTTAGGTTTTGATGTTGTGCTCATAGGCCAGAAACGGCTACCTACCCCTCCGGCCATTATGACTAAATGATTGTTTGAATAAGCCATAACAATTATGAAATAAAATAAAACCAATCACAAAGTTAATAAAAAAAGAATACTTAATGAAATAAAATACGAAAAAAGGCGGAATTTTTTATTCCGCCTTAATATATCTGTCATCAGACAGTAATAATACAAACAAATTATATTATTTGCAATACCAGCTGACGATTGTCTCATAAAGCTCCTGCTTGCCTGAAGTCTGCTTAGGCTCACCTACAGTCTTTGCATAAGCGACAACATCTTCAAGTGACAGCTTGCCTTCCTCAAACTCCTTGCCCTTGCCAGAGTCAAATGAAGCATAACGGTCCTTTACCATCTGGCAGATAGGTGATTTCTCGAGCAGATTAGCTGCATTCTCCAATGCGCGGGCCATAGCATCCATACCGCTGATGTGTGCGATGAAGAGGTCCTCGAGATCAGTTGAGTTACGACGTATCTTCGCGTCGAAGTTAGAACCGCCGTTGCCGAGACCACCGTTACGGATAATCTGCATCATGGCCTGCGTCAGTTCCCAGTTGTCAATCGGGAACTGGTCAGTATCCCAACCGTTCTGATAATCACCGCGGTTAGCGTCAATGCTGCCAAGCATACCGTTATCAACGGCTACAGCCAGCTCATGGTCAAATGTATGACCTGCAAGGGTAGCGTGGTTAACCTCAATATTTACCTTGAAGTCTTTATCCAGACCGTTAGCACGGAGGAATCCGATAACAGTCTCTGTGTCAACGTCATACTGATGCTTTGTCGGTTCCATTGGCTTCGGCTCAATCAGGAACGTTCCCTTAAAGCCTTTTGAGCGTGCATAGTCACGGGCTGCCTTCAGCATTGTTGCAAGATGATCTTTCTCACGCTGCATCTGTGTGTTAAGCAGGCTCATGTATCCTTCGCGTCCGCCCCAGAACACATAGTTTGTTCCGCCGAGCTTGATTGTTGCGTCGATAGCGTTCTTAATCTGGACGGCAGCACGTGCAACTACGTCAAAGTCAGGATTTGTAGCCGCACCGTTCATGTAACGCTTGTGGCCGAAAACGTTGGCCGTGCCCCACAAGTTCTTGATATTTGTACCCTTCATCTTCTCAAGGGCATAATCAGTGATAGCGTTCATGCGGGCCTCATACTCCTCAATGGTTGCGCCCTCGTCAACGAGGTCAACGTCATGGAAGCAGAAGTACTCGATGCCCAACTTCTCCATAATCTCAAAACCTGCGTCCATCTTGTCCTTAGCACGCTCTACCGCGTCAGCCTTCTCGTCCCAAGGATATACACGGGTGCCGCCGCCGAACTGGTCGCTGCTTGCCGGTCCGAGTGTATGCCACCATGCCATAGCAAACTTCAGCCAATCCTTCATTTTCTTACCCATTATAACTTTTTCAGCGTCATAATAGTGGAATGCTAACGGATTCGTGCTGTCAGCACCTTCATACTTGATTTTTCCAATTTGAGGAAAATACTCTTTTGCCATAATAGTTGATGTTTATAGGTTATTAATATTGTAAAGTAAAAAGATTGATTGTTCTTATATCGGTTATTTGCTTACCGTGTTTTGTAGCGTCTCTTTCCACAGCGAGTAAGCCTCAAGATATTCGTTACGCGACTTCTCGTCTGGCTCGATCACGGCAAGTTTCTTCAATGTCTCAAATGCCTCTGTGTTGTCTTTGTATATACCACAGCCCATGCCGGCGCCCTTTGCCGCACCTACGCTGCCGTCAGTCTCGTAAAGCTCTATCTCAGCACCGCTGACACCGGCCAAAGTATTACGGAATATGTCGCTCAGGAACATGTTTGCCTTGCCGGCATGTATCTTGCTGATGTCCATGCCCATCTGCTGCATCACTTCCATACCGTAACAGAAACTGAAAACGATGCCTTCCTGGGCAGCGCGCATTATATGCGCCTTACCGTGCTTGTTGAAATTGATGCCGTGGATTGAGCAGCCTATTTCCTTATTCTCAAGCACGCGCTCAGCTCCGTTACCGAAAGGAATTATCGTTACTCCGTCGCTGCCGATTGGCACGGACGCCATCATTTCGTTCATGTCTGAATATGAAATGCCTTCAGGAGCCACGGTTCTGCGTACCCATGCGTTCAGGATGCCGGTACCGTTAATGCACAACAGAACACCGAGACGGTCAATATCCTTTGTATAATTAACGTGAGCAAAAGTATTTACCCTGCTGCGCTTGTCATAATTGACTTCACCGAGAACTCCGTAAACAACACCTGACGTGCCCGCAGTAGAAGCTATTTCACCGGGATTGAACACATTCAGGCTCAATGCATTATTAGGCTGGTCACCAGCTCTGTAGCTGATGGGCGTTCCCTCTTTCAGCCCGAGCTCGGCAGCCGCCTCTGCACTTACCTCGCCCTGCACACTGAACGTAGGCACGATGTCTGCTATCAGACTCTTGTCAAACCCGTAATAGTCAAGCAGGAATCCGGCTGTCTCACGGTTCTTGAAGTCCCAGAACATGCCTTCACTCAAGCCGCTGATAGTGGTGTTGACACTTCCGCTCAGCTTCATGGCTATATAATCACCGGGGAGCATTATCTTGTAAATCCTGTCATAGACAGCAGGTTCATTCTCCTTTACCCATGCGAGTTTTGCAGCCGTGAAGTTACCCGGAGAATTGAGCAAATGGCTCAGACACTTGTCGGCACCAATCTCTTCAAAGGCCTTCTCACCGTAAGGAACGGCTCTTGAGTCACACCATATTATAGAAGGACGCAGCACTTTAAGATTCTTATCCACGCACACGAGTCCGTGCATCTGGTAAGATATGCCTATGGCCTTAATATCTTCACCCTTGACCGAGGCATCGGCCATTACTTTTTTCAGACTCAGCTTGGCGTTGTCCCACCACATCTGCGGATCCTGCTCAGCCCAGCCAGCCTTAACGGCAATAATCGGAGCTTCTTTCTCCGGATAGAATGACGAGGCCACGCAAACACCGCTGTCAGCGTCAACAAGCGATGCCTTTACCGACGAGCTGCCTACATCAAAACCTAACAAATATCTTCCTGACATAAAATAATGTTTTTATTATAATACGTTTGATAAGGTGTTTTCCCTACTTTTACTGCAGCTTGTTTTTATTAAAAAAGATTAAAACAGCGACAACGACCTGTCTTCACAAGTCTTATTTCCGTCATCATAGTGTTCATCAGCTTCATCCTTAAAGTCGAAAAACAACTGTCTTGATGTGCTGAACCGGTTAATTCTGTAAACGCCGCGTACCTCTGTCCTTTCCACAGGAGAGTCGGCAGACTTGCTGTTCTTATTCAAGTACGCAGCCACGTGGCGGTGTACTTCGTCCAATGACACTGTTTCAAAAAAATTGTTGTGGTTATTGAATACGTGGCGGGTTATCTTCTGCACACTGAGCCCGTCATCTCCGGCTTCGGTTAAGATTAAAAGGATTTCGCGGTCGTAGTTCATAGAATTAGAATAAAGAAGGACCGCTACTAATGTTAGCCGGTCCTTCCAAATATCGGTTTGTAAGATTAAGCCAACGTTATCTTGTTGTCTTCAGCTTTAATCTTACCCTCTTTGAAGAGCCAGCCCATACCGAGCAGAGCTTCTTCTTTCTCAATCTTTGCAGCCTTTGCGATTTCGTCTACGCTGAGAGCCTTGTCTGAAGTGGCAAGAGCCTGGTAAACATCACCGGCCTTAAAACCTACAGTTTCTGCATTGATTTCAAAAACAACTTTCTTTGCAGTACTTCTCCTCGGTGCTGCTTTCTTTTCAGTCGCAGCCTTTGTGGTTGCGGTTTTCCTTGCGGTTTCTCTCTTTTCTGCCATAATCTAAGTAAAAAACACATTAAAGATTACACTTTGTTAATAACATTTTTGTGTTATTTCGTTGCAAATATAATGTATTTCTTTCTAAACAGTGACTTATTTTTTAAAATAATGACAAATTTCAAGGCGTTTTTTAGACGCTTTTTTATTTTTCTTGATTTAGGTCAAGTTTTATCTGCAGTTCCTCAAGCTGTTTCGGGTCAAGGAACGAGGGAGCGTCAAGCATGACGTCACGGCCACTGTTGTTCTTCGGGAAGGCGATGCAGTCACGGATGCTGTCAAGGCCTGCCATGATAGATACAAAGCGGTCAAGACCGAAGGCAAGGCCTGCGTGGGGCGGTGCTCCGTACTTGAAGGCATTGATGAGGAAGCCGAACTGAGCCATGGCACGCTCAGGAGTAAAGCCGAGGATGTTGAACATCTTCTCCTGAAGCTTGCAGTCATGGATACGCAGACTGCCGCCGCCTACCTCAATACCGTTGCAGACGAAGTCATAAGCCTTAGCACGTACACGCTCGGGATGCTCCTCCAGCAGGGGTATATCGTCTGGATTGGGCATAGTGAACGGATGGTGGGTTGACATAAGACGCTGCTCCTCATCGCTCCACTCGAACAGCGGAAAGTCAATAATCCACAGACACTCGAACTTGTTCTTGTCACGCAGTCCGAGCCTGTCGCCCATCTCGAGGCGCAGGGTACACAGCTGCACGCGCGTCTTGTTGGCGTTGTCACCGCTCAGAATAAGCATCAGGTCACCGTCAGAAGCGCCGGCCTTCTCTTTCAGGCGCTGCATCACCTCGGGGCTGTAGAACTTGTCAATGCTGCTCTTTATCGTTCCGTCGGCATTAAACTTCACCCATACAAGACCTTTGGCGCCTACCTGCGGACGCTTTACGAAGTCGGTGAGCTGGTCAAGCTGCTTTCTCGTGTATCCTGCGCAGCCGGGCACGCAGATTCCGCCGATATACCCGGCCTCATTGAACACGCCAAACTCGCCCGTGCCTTTAAGCACGTCCATAAGCTCGACAAACTCCATGCCGAACCTCAGGTCAGGCTTGTCGCTGCCGAAACGGCGCATAGCCTCGGCCCATGTCATCTGCTGTAACTTGGCCGGAAGTTCCACGCCGCGCACCTCTTTAAACAGGTGGCGGGCCATATCCTCAAAGAGATTGATGACATCGTCCTGGTCAACAAATGACATTTCGCAGTCAATCTGGGTAAACTCCGGCTGTCGGTCAGCACGCAAATCCTCGTCACGGAAACATTTTGCAATCTGGAAATAGCGGTCAAATCCGCTGACCATCAGCAACTGCTTCAGTGTCTGCGGGCTTTGCGGCAACGCATAAAACTGCCCGGGATTCATGCGTGAGGGCACAACAAAATCACGTGCGCCCTCAGGGGTGCTGCCTATTAATATAGGTGTCTCTACCTCAATGAAGTCTTTTGAGTCGAGGAAATTACGTATCAGAATCGTCATACGGTGGCGTAATTCAAGGTTTTTCCTCACGCAGGGACGTCTCAGGTCAAGATAGCGGTACTTCATGCGGATATCGTCTCCGCCATCAGTATTGTCTTCTATCGTGAACGGCGGCGTAAGGCTCTCGCTGAGCACGTTGAGCTTCGTAACGGCTATCTCGATGTCGCCCGTGGGCAGGTTGGCGTTCTTGCTCTGGCGCTCGTTGACAGTGCCTTCTACCTGGATACAATACTCACGCCCCAGTTTGTTGGCAGCGGCACACAGAGCCGCGTCGTCAGTCTCATTGAAGACCAGCTGGGTTATACCATAACGGTCACGCAGGTCGACAAAGGTCATGCCGCCCATCTTACGGCTGCGCTGTACCCACCCGGCAAGCGTCACCTGACGGCCGGCGTCGCTTAAGCGCAACTCTCCACACGTATTTGTTCTATACATACCAAAATCAGTTACTTGTTTTGGAATGCAAAATTACAAAATTTGCATTAACAGACAAAATTTAGCAGGCAAAATACCCAAGATGCAAAATCTTTCTTGCATATTTAAACCTGACGCACACCAATGCGGAACAACACAATGGCAGACAAAACGGCAAGGAAGCATCAGAATGTCAGAATGGGAATGTCACGATAAAAGTGCGAAACAGAACAGCGGAAGGGCGGCTGACGGCATAACTCAAGGTACAAAAGTCCCGAACGGGTATAGAAAAGCATCCGTCAGCTGACTAATCAGCAACTTTTTTCACCGTAAAAGACGCTCTCCGGACATGCCGTTAACGGTCTTTGAAAGTGCCAAAGGCCGTCAACGGCAACCCAAAAGACCGTCAATCGCAGCAGCACAGACGGTGCTCCGCTGCACACTTCAGTTCCTGACACCGGCACAACATTGGTTATCAGCCACTTACGGCTGCACACTTTTTCAAGCAATTTTTACCGGTCAAAGCCTGAAAATACGAAACGCAGGTGCCTACAGAACGTCTGACAAAATCAGAAAGTAAGCGCATGAGAGTATTAACATAGCAAAACGTCAATATCGGTTTTTCACATAAAAAACTTACGTCTGCAATCCGTAACATCATTAAAGAACAAATACCTTTAAACAGAATTACTGATAATGCGGACAGGCCAACAGCCGCGGCGACAACATTATTTGTCTTATCCAAGACCTCCGGGCAATGAAAGGAGTTGACAAAAATAAATAAATCTTTATTAATCATTCGCTTATATCAGCGATAATTTGTATTTTTGCAGTGATTAAGTCGCGCTTAATAAGAATCCAGCATAAGGTATGTCCGTTACTTACAAGGCGGATGTACACAAAGCGTGACGCATATTCGCGAAATCAGAATATTGTCTAAGTATGAACGTTTTAGAACTAAGTGAACAGGAAATTGGCAGACGCCAAAGTCTTCAGGAATTGCGCGATATGGGCATTGACCCGTATCCCGCCGCAGAGTATCCCACCAATGCTTTTTCAACCGACATCAAGGCGGAGTTTAAAGACGACGAGCCGCACCGCGAGGTATGCATCGCCGGACGCATGATGACACGCCGCGTAATGGGCAAGGCCGCATTCGTGGAGCTGCAAGACTCTAAAGGAAGAATTCAGGTATATGTCACCCGTGACGACATCTGCCCGGGTGAAGACAAGGATTTATATAATAAGGTATTTAAGAAACTGCTTGACATCGGTGACTTTATCGGCGTTACGGGATTTGTGTTCCGTACCCAGAC
Source organism: uncultured Prevotella sp. (assembly GCA_900550365.1). Classification (GTDB taxonomy): domain Bacteria; phylum Bacteroidota; class Bacteroidia; order Bacteroidales; family Bacteroidaceae; genus Prevotella. The sequence continues at coordinate 58,482 of URRR01000002.1, forward strand.
AGGCGAGATAAGCGTACACGCGCAGAGCCTGACGCTGCTGTCGAAAAGCCTCAAGCCGCTACCAGTTGTCAAATATAAGGACGGTGTGACTTATGATAAGTTTGACGACCCTGAGCTGCGTTACCGCCAGAGATACGTTGACCTCGTGGTTAACGAAGGCGTGAAGGACACGTTCCTTCAGCGTGCCACGGTCATCAGGACTATCCGTAAAGTGCTTGACGAGGCCGGATACACCGAGGTTGAGACCCCTACCCTGCAGACAATAGCGGGCGGAGCAAGCGCGAGGCCGTTCATAACACATTTCAATGCGCTGGACACTGACATGTACATGCGCATCGCCACCGAGCTTTACCTCAAGCGGCTTATTGTGGGCGGATTTGAAGGTGTTTACGAGATTGGTAAGAACTTCCGTAATGAGGGTATGGACCGTAACCATAACCCTGAGTTTACTTGTATGGAGCTGTACGTGCAGTACAAAGACTATAACTGGATGATGTCGTTCACTGAGAAACTTCTCGAAACGGTTTGTATCGCCGTAAACGGCAAGCCCGAGCGCGAGATTGACGGTAACATCGTCAGCTTCAAGGCTCCTTACCGCCGTCTGCCCATACTTGACGCCATCAAGGAAAAGACCGGTTATGACCTTAACGGAATGGACGAGAGCCAGATTCGTGAGGTATGCAAGAAACTCAACATGGAGATTGACGACACAATGGGCAAAGGCAAGCTTATAGATGAGATATTCGGAGAATTCTGCGAAGGTACTTTCATCCAGCCTACGTTTATCATTGATTATCCAGTTGAGATGTCACCGCTCACCAAGATGCACCGTTCTAAACCCGGACTGACCGAGCGCTTCGAGCTGATGGTCAACGGTAAAGAGCTTGCCAACGCTTATTCAGAGCTTAATGACCCTATCGACCAGGAGGAACGCTTCAAGGAACAGATGCGCCTTGCGGATAAGGGTGACGACGAGGCAATGATCATCGACCAGGATTTTCTCCGCGCATTGCAGTACGGCATGCCGCCCACAAGCGGCATCGGCATCGGCATCGACCGCCTCGTAATGCTCATGACTGGAAAGACTTACATACAGGAAGTTCTTTTCTTCCCGCAGATGCGCCCGGAAAAGAAAGCCCCAAAGAGCACTGTTGCCGAATGGGCGGCTGTCGGTGTGCCGGAAGAATGGGTGCCGGTTCTCAACAAGTGCGGCTATTATCTTGTATCAGACATCAAGGATGTAAACCCGCAGAAACTGCAAATGGACGCCTGCGGAGTAAACAAGAAATACAAACTTGGCTACGAGAACCCGAAGGTTGACGAGTTTGCAAAATGGATTGAGAACGCGAATCATAATTCATAAAATCAATTCATGAACCGTAACCTTGCGGAATAAGCGCCGAACAGGCCTTGTTGCGCAACCATTCCGGCTAAACGGCAGACACTGACGGCACAACGGGAGATTACGGTTAATGAATCATCTGACAACGAAATGTTCGATTGCGGAAAAATTGCGATTATCGGCGGCGGTAGCTGGGCTACCGCCATTGCCAAGATTGTAGTGGCGCATACCAGACACATAGGCTGGTACATGCGGCGCGATGACCGCATTGAAGACTTCAAGAGACTGGGGCATAACCCGGCATACCTTACGAGCGTACACTTCAACATTGACGAGATTGAATTTGCAAGCGACATCAATAAGATAGTGCAGGCCTATGACACACTCATCTTGGTTACTCCTTCGGCATACATAAAGAACCACCTGAAGAAGCTGAAGACAAGGATAAAAGACAAGTTCGTAATAACAGCGATAAAAGGTATCGTACCTGACGAGAACCTTGTCTGCTCGGAATATTTTCATCAGGTGTACGACATTCCATATGAGAATCTGGCCTGTCTGGGCGGACCGTCACATGCTGAAGAGGTGGCTCTTGAACGTCTGTCATATCTTACGATAGCCTGCAGCGACCTCGAAAAGGCACGGGCTTTTGCTGATGTGCTTGCCTGCGACTATATTAAGACTAAGACAAGTACTGACGTTGTAGGCATAGAATATGCCTCTGTGCTGAAAAATGTCTACGCCATTGCGGCCGGAATATGCAACGGTCTCAAGTATGGGGACAACTTTATGTCGGTACTTATGGCCAATGCGGTGCAGGAGATGTCACGTTTCCTGAAATCAGTGTACCCTCTTGAACGTAACATTACCGACTCGGCATACCTCGGAGACCTGCTTGTTACGGGCTATTCCAACTTCTCACGCAACCGCACGTTCGGAACAATGATAGGCAAAGGATACAGCATCAAGAGCGCACAGATAGAAATGGAAATGATTGCCGAAGGATATTTCGGCACCAAGTGCATGAAGGAAATCAACCGTCACTGCCACGTTAACATGCCAATACTTGACGCCGTGTACAACATCCTGTACGAACGGATATCGCCACAGATTGAGATAAAGTTATTAACCGATTCTTTCAGATAAAAGAATCATAATTCGATAAACAATGAAAAATATCACATTAGACGTAACAAAGACCGTACAATTCCTTTCTGAAGGAACGGTCAAGGCTTACGAGCCGAAAGTGAAGGCAGCACAAGAGGCGCTCGAGAATGGTACCTGCCCCGGTAATGACTTCCTCGGATGGTTACATCTGCCGTCTTCTGTAACACCTGAGTTCCTGCAGGAAATACAGGACTGCGCTGACACTCTGCGCCGTGAATGCGAGGCTATTGTCGTTGCCGGAATCGGCGGAAGCTACCTTGGCGCACGTGCCGTAATCGAGGCTTTAAGCAATTCGTTCGCATGGCTTGTAGCTGACAAGAACAATCCTACGATTCTGTTTGCCGGCAACAACATCGGTGAAGACTATCTGTCTGAGCTGACTGAATATCTTAAAGGAAAGAAATTCGGCGTCATCAACATATCTAAGTCTGGTACGACAACTGAAACTGCACTGACATTCCGCCTGCTTAAGAAGCAATGTGAGGAGCAGCGCGGCAAGGATGAGGCAAAGAAAGTTATCGTAGCAATAACCGATGCGACTAAAGGCGCAGCACGCGCGGCTGCAAATAAAGAGGGATACAAGACCTTCGTGATACCCGACAATGTCGGAGGACGCTTCTCTGTGTTGACTCCTGTAGGCCTTCTGCCGATAGCATGCGCCGGCTTTGACATCAAACAGCTTATCGCTGGTGCCGTTGAAATGGAGCGTACATGTGGCAAAGACACTCCGTATGAGGAGAATCCTGCCGCTATTTACGCTGCTGTACGTAACGGACTGTATGAACAGGCTGGAAAGAAGATTGAGATAATGGTTAACTATCAGCCCAAACTGCACTACATGAGCGAATGGTGGAAACAGCTCTATGGCGAGAGTGAAGGCAAGGACGGCAAGGGTATATTCCCTGCTTCATGTGACTTTACTACGGATCTCCATTCAATGGGCCAGTGGATTCAACAGGGCGAACGTACAATTTACGAGACTGTCATCAGCATCGAACAGCCAAACCGCGAACTTCTCTTCCCCAATGACGAGGAGAATCTTGACGGTCTGAACTTCCTTGCAGGCAAACGTGTAGATGAAGTTAACAAGATGGCTGAGCTTGGTACACGTCTCGCTCACGTTGACGGCGGCGTACCCAACATCAGAGTTTCAGTTCCTGTACTGAACGAATACTACATCGGACAGCTCATCTATTTCTTCGAGATAGCTTGCGGAATAAGCGGCAACATACTGGGTGTCAACCCGTTCAATCAGCCTGGAGTTGAAGCTTACAAGAAAAATATGTTCGCACTGCTTGACAAGCCCGGCTATGAGGCTGAAAGCAAAGCCATAAAGGAAAGACTTGCCAACGAGAAATAATTCCGAACTAAGAACAGAATAAAAAGCTTGACAAGTAAGAAAAGCTAACAACCATTGAGAAGTGAAGGAATAAGCTGAAACCACCATTCAAAAGGCATTACGCCTAAAGGAAGTGTTCTCAGCCTTATTCCTTCACTTTTTTACATCATACCGACAACAGAAATATGAGAGATGAAATAATCAATTATGCCAATCGCCATAACATACAGGCCTTCAAACCGAAAGCTGTGCTCTTCGATATGGACGGAGTCTTGTTTAACAGCATGCCTAACCACGCTAAAAGCTGGCACAAATCAATGGCCTCATTCGGACTTGACATGTCTCCGGAAGAGGCCTATACATACGAGGGCATGAGAGGCGTTGAGACAATCAAGCTGATAGCACGCCGCCAATGGGGACGCGAGATAAGTGATGATGAAGCCGCCAAGATGTATGAGGTTAAATCAGAAACATACCGTCAATGCCCCAAGGCTGAAAAAATGGAGGGAGTTGAGCCGCTGATGCGCAAGATAAAAGCCGAAGGCATGAAGATTGTTATTGTAACAGGAAGCGGCCAACATAGCCTGCTCGACAGCTTAGAGACAGAGTTTCCGGGTCTTGTAAGCCGCGACCTGATTGTAACCAGCTTCGATGTGTCGCGTGGCAAGCCCAATCCAGAACCTTATCTGCGCGGACTTGAGAAGGCAGGCATCAGGCCGGAAGAAGGCATAGTGATAGAAAACGCACCGTTAGGCGTCCGTGCCGGCGTGGCTGCAGGCATATTTACAATTGCCGTAAATACAGGTCCGCTGCCGGATGTGGCACTCGCCCGTGAAGGCGCAGACATTATTATGCCAAGCATGACTGCCCTTAATGACGCATGGGACAGCATCTTTGCAAACATATGATTATCGTAGAGCTTACCACATTACATAAGAAATTCAACAGATAAAGATTCTGAATACGCCGTCACACATGAACAATATTAATGCCGTTCAGCATGATAAGCAAAGCATAACGGAGTAAATGCTTAACCAAGAATTATCTTTACCGGAAACGGCAGAAACAGGCATATTTACAAAAGACCACCTTTCAGCGTGTGAAAGACGGTCTTTTGCAATGTAAAAGGCCACCTTTCAGCGAGCAAAAAGCGGCCTTTTGAAAAATGATTTGTAGAAACAAACCGGGCTGTGCTCAGTTGAACACAGCCCGATAATTATTAATCAATATTTAAAAATCAACTCAGGCTGCAGCCTCAATCCAGTCGTAGAAGAAACTGCATACTCCGAAGAGCAGGATACCTGCAGTACAGATAGTCAAAGCAAGCTTTGTGCCGCAGTCGCTCTTGAAGGTCGGCAGCGGCGCTTCTGCCTTCTTTATATACATTGCCTTGACAATAAGCAGATAGTAGTAAAGGCTCACTACCGTATTTATCAATGCGATAAATACCACTACGTAAGTCAATGCTGAACCCTCATGCGCGGCAGCCATAAATACAAAGAACTTACTGAACATTCCTGCAAAAGGCGGGATACCTGCCAAAGAGAACAGTGCAAAGGTCATAAGAAGCGACAACTTGGGGTTGGTTGTATAAAGACCATTATAAGCATCCATATCCGTCACTCCGCCATTATTCTCCTCAACCACTGCAATTACGCTGAATACGGCAAGGTTGGCTACGATGTAAACCAGGACATAATACGACAATGCAGCTACTCCCATTGTGCTGTCACCGATTACGGCAAGCATGATGTATCCTGCCTGAGATATAGAACTGAACGCCATGAAGCGCTTGAGATCTTTCTGCCTGATTGCAAACAGGTTGCCGACAGTAATCGTAAGTACAACAAGAATGTAAAGAACGTAAGTCCAATATTCGGTAAGCGGCGCAAACACCTTCATCAGGATGGCCATCAGGGCAAATGCCGCAGCACCCTTAGAGATAACGCTAAGATAACCCGTCACTGTGGTTGGCGCACCTTGATATGCGTCAGCTGTCCAGAAGTGGAACGGAACAAGGCTTATCTTAAATCCAAGACCGCTGAAGAAGAAAACCATACCCATGATGCTCATTGCCAGATGTTGCTTAGCTGCAAGCACCGTTACGACATCATCAAAGTAAAGAGTACCGGCCGCACCGTATATGAACGATATACCGAACAACATGACACCGCTTGAGAAAATAGCGGTAAGTACAAACTTGGCGGCACCCTCAGCCGAGTTATGACGGTATTTATCAAGTGCAACGAGGCAGGCCATAGGCACTGAAGCCATTTCAAGTCCGAGGAAGAACATAAGGAAATGACCTGAACTGATCATCATGTTCATTCCCAACAGCGTGGAAATCACAAGCATATAAAATTCGCCTTCCTTGAAGCTTGTGTCCTCACGGCTAAGCCACTTGCGGCTCTGAATCAGCACAATAAGTGTACCGCCCGCAAGAATAGCCTTCATAACGTTGGCAGCAGTAGTGGTAACATACATTCCGCCAAAAGCCGACGTGGGCTCCTGAGGAACTACAGAGACAATCACCTGGACAAGCATCATAAGGCAGACAAGCGGATTGTACCATTTGCGCTCGCTGCTCCGGGCTGACGCGAAGTCGGCAATAAAGGTGATAATAAGGATAGCCATCAGTGTGGCTTCCGGTATCATGTTTAAAAATTGACTGTAATTCATTGTTCTGCTTTTTTTAGTCAACAAGTGACAAGCAGACAAGCGGCAAGGACTGTTTCACCTTGTCATCTTGTCACTCGTCTGCTTGCATACTGTTATCATATTGAAGCTATTGCTGAAACATTGTTGATATGGTCGATAATCGGCACTAACGCATTGTCGATAACCTCGCTTGCCCACAGTGGAGCAATACCGAGACCGGCAACACAGAAGATGAGGCAACATACAGCTACGCGCTCATCCCATGTGGCGTCTGTAAGCTGCTCGTAATGCGGGTCAGCCACCTTGCCGTAAAGAATCTTTCCTACAACACGCAGAATGTAAACCGCTGTTACAACAATACTTGTACATGCGATTATTGTTGCCGTACGGTGGAATACGTCATTATTTGCAAATGAACCGACGAAAATCGTCATCTCGGCAACGAAACCTGAGAAGCCTGGCAGACCGAGGTTGGCCAAACCGGCAACTACGTATCCTACACTGAGGAACGGCATAATCTTCATCAATCCACCAAGCTGGCGTACGTCACGCGTATGTGTACGGCCATAAATCATACCGATAAGAGCGAAGAACAATGCTGTCATCAGTCCGTGAGAAAGCATCTGGAGAATAGCTCCCGTACATGAAGTCTTTGTCATCATCAGCAAAGCGAAAAGTACAAGACCGCAGTGAGAAACAGATGAATAAGCATTGATATACTTCAAGTCAGTCTGTACACATGCTGACAATGCTCCGTAAACCACTGAGATGGTAGTCAGGATTAGGAATATCCAAGCCAGTTCATGTGCAGCCTCCGGCAAAAGGAACATAGCGATACGGAAACATCCGTAACCTCCCAACTTCATCAGCACTCCCGCGTGCAACATTGACACGGCTGTAGGCGCTGAAGCATGACCGTCGGGGCTCCATGTATGGAACGGGAAGAGAGCACCGAGCACTCCAAAACCGATGAATACGAATGGGAAGAACACCTTCTGTACTGCCACAGGAATGTTGTGAAGAGCTGCTATCTCAAGCACGTTCATCGTCGTAGCTCCGCTGCCGAAGTAAATTCCGAGGATTCCGAGGATAAGCAATGCCGAACCGCCCATAAGCATAAGGGTAAGTTTCATTGCTGAGTACTCTTTATGTCCGCTGCCCCATACACCGATTAACAAGTACATCGGGATAAGAGCAACCTCATAGAACATGAACATCGTGAACATGTCTATGCTGATGAAGAATCCGTAAACACCTGTACTAAGCAGAGTAAACCAAAGGAAATACTCCTTGGTAAGCGGCTTGAGCTGCCATGATGCAAATGTACCGGTGAATACTATTATGCTCGACAAGAGCAACATAACAACAGATATTCCGTCAACACCTACGGCATAAGCGATATTCAGAGGCTCAAACCAAGGAATACTGTAAGTGAACAACATCTCATCTGTATTACCGGCGGCCCTCATCTGAATGAACGTAACCGTCAGCCAAATTGACAAGAGCAACAGACAAGAAGCACCTGTCACCATAACACCGCGCACCTGGTTAAGGTTGCGTGCAAGCCACAAGCCAAGCAGCATCAGCGCGGGAATCAATACAAATAAACTTAATATACTCATTTTACCGGTTTTCTATTATAGACAAATACATATCAAGACTAACGCGATTGTTCCGGTAAGGAACCATACGGCATACTGACGCACATCACCGCTTTGCCAGCCACGGATACTCTCACCCGCCTCATTAGCTCCCCAAGCCATAAAGTTCATGGCACCGTCAACAACATGGCGGTCAAACCAAGCCAAAGGACGGCTTACACAACGGAAGATAATCTTATGGGTTATAAACATCCAAACCTCGTCGAGATAGAAACGGCGGTAAGCCGCACGGTGCAGGCGAGGGAACTTACGTGCCAGCATATCGGCAACAGGAGTTTCTTCACCTTTATACATATAAGTTGCAAGTCCGATACCGCAAAGTGCAAGAATTGTACTTGATGCTGCAACAGCCCAATTAGTATGAGTACCGAAACCGATACCGTTAGCCGATACGAACTCTCCGAACTCGAATACGTGCAGAGTTCCGAAAATTCCGACGAGCAACGTGATAGCTGACAACACGATAAGAGGTATTGTCATCGAGCTCGGTGCCTCATGAGGCTGGTGAGCACCTTCTGCCTTGTGAGTTTCATAATAGCTCTTGCCCCAGAAAATAGAATAATACAGACGGAACATGTAGAAAGCCGTCATGGCAGCGATACAGCTCATTATTACTCCCATCACCGGAGAAAAGTTATAACATGCGACAAGAATCTCATCCTTTGAGCAGAAGCCTGAGAAGAACGGGATACCTGCTATAGCCAGACATGAGATAAGGAATGTCCAGTGGGTAACCGGCATGTACTTACGGAGACCGCCCATGTACATCTTCTCATTTGAATGAACAGCATGGATAATACATCCTGCACCAAGGAACAGGCAGGCCTTAAACATAGCATGAGTAAACAAATGATACATTCCGGCCATATAACCCAGACCGTTTACATCAGCATATTCTTCAGTCATAGCAACCTTTCCGAGTTCGGGGTCAGGCATACATACTCCGAGAGCAACAAGCATGAAACCAATCTGTGAAATTGTCGAGAAAGCAAGCACACGCTTGATATCGCTTTGGCAACAAGCAACAACAGCAGCATAGAAAGCTGTGAAAGCCGCAATATATGCCACCCAATGCAAAGCTTCAGGAGCAAATTCTATGAACAACGGGAACAGACTTGCCACAAGATAAACACCGGCAACGACCATGGTTGCGGCATGAATCAGGGCGCTGACAGGAGTCGGGCCTTCCATTGCGTCAGGCAACCAGATGTGCAACGGGAACATAGCGCTCTTACCTGCACCTCCGATAAACATAAGGAACAATGCTGTCGGCATAATCCAACCGGCCTGCTGAAGTGCTCCAATCTGCGCCGGAGCCATTGCCGTAAGGTCATAATTGAACGTTCCTACATAGAAGCTGTAAAACAGAATACCTATAAGGAAGAACAAGTCAGCAAAACGCGTTACGATGAACGCCTTCTTTGATGCTGCAACCGCGGCATGTAACGGATAATAAAAACCGATGAGCAGATATGAGCTAACGCCCACAAGCTCCCAGAACAGATACATCTGGAAAATATTCGTGGCTACAACCAGCCCCAGCATTGACATGGTGAAGAGGCTCAGGAATGCATAATAGCGCTGGAAACCTTTTTCACCGTGCATATACCCGAACGAATATATGTGGACCATGAAGCTGACCGTAGAAATAACGATGAGCATCATAACAGATATCGGAGTCAGACGGAAACCGATATTAAATGTCAGAAGCTCGGAAAATTTCAGCCACGTAAAGTCAAAAACGGTTACCGTCGGGAACAATCCGGTTGCGGCGTCACGTCCTTGAACGAGAAAATACTCAAATGCCGTATAATAACACAAAACGGTCACGATAGCCAAAGAACAAGTGCCGATAAGTCCTGAGACCTTATGTGACATCTTCATTCCGGCCAACCCCAACAACACAAATGTGATAGCAGGCAGCAAGAGTATCAGAAATACATAACTATAATCCATAACTCAATTAATTTTTCATGTTTTCAATACTGTTCACCTGGTCACTGTGGAAATTGCGGTAAACGTTAATTATAATTGCTATCGCCACGGCTGTCTCGGCTGCACTTACACCGATACTGAACAGTGTGAAGAAGAATCCTTCAAACTGACCAGGATAAAGCAGACGGTTGAAAGCCGCGAAGTTAATATCTACCGAGTTGAGTATCAACTCAACAGAGATAAGCATGGCTATCAGGTTTCGTCTGGTGATAAACCCGAAAACGCCAATGAAAAACAATAGTGCTGAAAGCACAAAGAAATATTCAACTGGTACCATACTATATTACTCCTTTCTCGATATTACGATTCCACCAATGATACATGCAAGCAGAAATACCGAAATAAACTCGAACGGCAATACATACTGATACTTTTCTGACCCCATAAGAGTTTTTCCTATGACGGTCATCGGAACCTCTGCATCTGCCATCTGCATTGACATGTCAATGAACTTATTCTTGAAAAACACTGCCAAAACCGTAACAAGCCCTACAACAGTCATAAGTGCGCCGAAAGCCACACGGCTGCCCTTAAGACGTTCTACCATACCCTGAAGGGTGCGCTTGCTTACAAGCTGAATGGCAAAAATGTAAATCATGGTTATACCTCCGGCATATACACTTATCTGGGCTGCGCCAAGGAATGTATAATCAAGCAGGAAATATAAACCGGCAACACCCAAGAGAACGAACAGCAGGAAAGTGGCCGCTCTCATAATCCGCTTTGTCATTATACAAACAACGGCTGAACCGAGAATGACAACTGCAAGAATCAAAAACATTACCATATTAGCCATATTCACGTTCTCCTTTTACTTAATTTTCGTATTGAATGTACCGATTTCTAAAGGCGCACCGCCATCCGTAATATTAGGCAATGCCGGCTTGAACTTTTCTTTGTCAAGATGTAATACAAGAGTGTCACGGCTGAACGTTGAATTTTCAAAATCGTTGACAAACTTTATCGCATCATGCGGACATGCGTTGACACAAAGCTCACAGAACATGCACTCGCCCAAATCGTAGACATAATCCTCAAGTACACGTTTTTTCTTGCCGTCCTCAGTCTCAACCATTTTAGATACGACCTTTATCGTTCCGTTGGGACATGCCATTTCGCACAGTTTGCACGCAACACATTTATTGTTGCCTTCGGCATCTTGCGGCATAATGAGACGACCACGATGACGCTGCGAAACGTGCAGAGTGGTCTTCCTGTTCTCTGGATACTGCTCGGTGACTTTCTTCGTGAGATATTCACGGAAAGTCACACCAAGTCCCGTAGCCAAAGACTTCAGGCCGTCTTTAATTCCGCCGAAATATGATTTATTATTCTCTTCCATTATCAAATGAATTCAATGTTAAACACATTTATATCTTTAGAAATGCCAGCCAAGGGCCACAACGATTGTCATAATAACGAGGTTGAGCAGACTCAACGGCATAAGATACTTCCACTCCAGTTTCAAAATCTGGTCAATACGCAAGCGAGGATACGTCCACTTAATCCAGAGAAGAATCCAGACAAGGAAGAACGTTTTCGCCAGGAACCAAATAATACCGGGAATATAATCCATAACGGCATTGAATCCGTCAAGACCTGCGATATGCAACGGCATCCAACCGCCGAGGAACACTGCAGAGGCTACACCTGCAACGATGAAGAGGTTTAGATATTCTGCAAGATAGAAGAAACCAAAACCCATACCAGAATACTCAGTGTGATAACCTGCTGTAAGCTCACTTTCAGCCTCAGCCAAGTCAAACGGGCCACGGTTAGCCTCAGCATTACCGGCAACAAGGAACACGAGGAATGCGATAATAGCCGGGATATGGCCCTTGAATATCAGCCAACCGTCACTCTGTGCCTCAATAATGCCTGAGAAACTCATTGTTCCGGTAAGAGCCACTGCCGTTATAAGACACAGGCAAAGCGACATCTCGTAAGAAATCATCTGCACAGCACCACGCATTGCAGAAACAACTGAATACTTGTTGTTAGAACCCCAACCGGCAAGGAATATACCTACAACACCGATACTTGAAATAGCGGTAAGAAGGAATACACCAACATTGAAATCAAGAATCTGCGCACCTTTGTTCCACGGCATAAAGGCAAATGCACCGACACTACCAATAATCACGAGGAAAGGCGCGATAGCGTAAAGAAGCTTGTCTGCCCTGTCAACAGGGAAAATTTCCTTAATAAGCATCTTCAGCACGTCAGCAAACACCTGGAAGATACCCCATTTGCCGACACGCATCGGGCCGAGACGGCACTGGAAGAAAGCGCAGACCTTACGTTCCATATATATAAGTACGATTGCCAGCATGGCATAAGCCACCAATATCAACAAGCCGACAATAACGCACTCTATAAGGATTGACCAAAAATTACCTAATCCCAAGGTATCCCTGAGCAGGCTGTCAAACCACGTTGTTACTATACTAAAATCAAACACTTTTCTTTAAAGTTTAAGTTTATGAATTGAAGAAGCATCAGAATTAAAGTGCTTAAAACAATACAGATTTTTTCAATAATTATTTTTTCACTCTTGTTCCTTCACTCTTCACTTACTTATTATCTGTCAATATCCGGAATCACGTAATCAAGTGTCGCTCCGATAGAGATAAGGTCGGCAATCTTCTCACCACGGCAGATTGTATCCATTGCCGAGACAAGTGGCAGACCCATCGGGCGGAACTTGAGTCGGCAAGGACTCTTTCCACCGTCGCTGCGCAGATAAACACCTATCTCACCACGGCTGCCCTCACAGCTTGTGTACCACGTTCCCTCCGGTACCTTTATTATAGGCTTCTGTTTGATATAGAACTCACCTTCAGGGATGTTATCTATCAACTGTTCCAAGATTCGCACACTTTGACGCATCTCGTCAAGACGAACCTTATAACGGTCAAAACAATCACCGTGAGTATATGTAATCTCATCAAAATCCACCTTACTGTAAAGGTCGTACGGATGATTCTTCCTCACGTCATTATGCCAGCCTGAAGCACGTCCTGTACCACCCGTGCAACCGTAAGAAATAGCGTCAGCCTTAGAAAGCACACCTACACCTTTGAAACGGTTCTGCAGTATGACGTTACCGGTAAAGATATCATCATACTCCTTAAACATAGGTTTAACGTACTCGCAAAGTTTCTTGACGTTCTTAACAAAGTTCGGATCAATATCAGCCTGACATCCGCCTATTCTGTAATAATTTTGAATAAGACGTCCGCCTGTTGTCTCCTCCATAACGTTAAGAACCTGCTCACGATCACGCATACCGTAAATGAAGGCGGTAAGCGCTCCAAGGTCTTGGGCACAACAGCCGAAATAAAGCATGTGCGAATCAAGACGCTGAAGCTCGTCCATAATCGTGCGGATATATCTGATACGGTCTGAAAGCTCGATACCCATGCCTTCCTCAATTACTGAGACAAGAGCATGACGGTTCATCATTGCCGAAAGATAATCAAGACGGTCTGTAAGAGCGAGAGTCTGCGGATAAGTATAGCTTTCACACATCTTCTCGATACCACGATGTATGTATCCGCAATGTGGATAGACTTTTCTTACATACTCTCCGTCAAGAACGGTCTGAAGGCGGAGCACACCATGTGTAGCCGGATGCTGTGGACCTATGTTGATTACATAATCATCATCAGTAAACAGCCTGTGCTTAGTGGCTTTGATGTTACCGTCTTCGTCAAGATTATATTCAAAAGTATAATCTACCTCAATATCATCGTCAAGCGTATATTTGTTGTTCTCCGGACTCATGTCATAGTCTTTCCTCATCGGATAGCCTTTAAAGTCATTACGGAGATACAAGCGGCGCATATCCTTATTGCCGAGGAATTTTATACCGTAAAAATCATACACCTCACGCTCAAGCATCTCTGCACCTTTCCAAAGATTGCTTACAGTGGGGATATAGGCATTATCCCTGTCGGCATTTACGGCCTTGATACTCGTACGCTCATGAGTTTCCGTATTTTCAAGAATATATACGGCACCGAGGCCTTCTTCACCGAAATCCTCACCGACAATGGTCACGAGAAAGTCAAAATGCTTCTCATTCTTGAGTTTTGCCATTTCAGAGGCAAAATCCTTCAACTCGAATATTTTGTTTTCTAATTTCATCGCTTCCTGAATTAAATGTTAGATGTCGACGCTGCATTCACAAGATTAAGAGCAGCAGAAGCCTCTTCGAGTTTCTTTTCATCAACGTCGTTGCCGTTGACGATGATTGGCTTCTTCTCCTTGTGGTTCACTCCGCCGAAGAACTTTTCAACCTTCACCTTTCTCTGCAGTTGCATCATACCATAAAGTATGGCCTCGGGACGCGGTGGACATCCGGGGATGTACACGTCAACAGGCACAATCTCGCCGATTCCACGTACTACATGGTAACTGCTCTTGAACGGGCCACCTGATATAGCGCATCCTCCAACAGCAACCACGTATTTAGGTTCGGCCATCTGGTCGTAAAGACGCTTGAACGCAGGAGCCATCTTGTGAGTTATGGTACCTGCGCACATAATCAGGTCTGCCTGACGTGGAGAGTTACGCGTAACCTCGAAACCGAAGCGGGCAAAGTCATAACGGGCACAGCCTACGGCCATGAACTCAATACCGCAACAGCTCGTCGCGAAAGTGAGTGACCACAACGAGTTGCTGCGGCCCCAGTTAATCATGCTGTCAAGAGAGCCCAACACTACATTAACACCTCCCTCGTGAAGCTCGTTTACAATCTCCTCAAGGGTCTCATTGTCCTTAAACTCTGAGTAAGGAATACTCTTGATAACGGGTTTTCTTACTTCCATTCCAATGCTCCTTTCCGCCAAGCATATGCAAGGCCAAATACTAAGACTAACAAAAAGAATCCGATGCTGACCATTGCCATTACGCCAAACTCCTTAACGACGACAGCCCACGGGTAAAGGAACACCGTCTCCACGTCGAACACGAGGAACAGGATGGCGAACAGATAATAGCCCACGTGTACCGGCAGCCATGAGGTGCCATGGGTGGGGATACCGCACTCAAACGGTTCACCCTTAACCTTGTTGTACGTACGCGGACCCATTAACTTAGCGATGACAAAAGCAGCCACTACCAAGAAAACAGCCGTTATCAGAACGGTAATTAACAAGATAAAATACATATATATTTTATTTAATAAAACGTAGTACTACTAAACGCGTCTGCAAAGTTACAATTTATTTTGTAAAGATTAAACAAAAACTTATATTTTTATTTTATTGTTTTAATGCAAAGCAGAAAAGTAGCTTATGCATTCCGCAAAAGTCCATCCATAGGACTTTTCAAGACTGCCGCCAGCGTATATCCCTCGGATAAGGCGGCCTCTTCTAATTCAGCTTTGTAATAATAAGCGATGCTTCCGACCGCACCTATTGCGATATCACGTCGCCCGTACAAACTGACATTCCGTTTGAAAAACGCCTTAAAATTATCTATCACGAGCATTCTTAACTCTCTGTCATCCAGATGATTATGGATAAAAACAGAAAGACTTGCAAGGAAGCGGTTAGCCAACGGCTCTCTATATACCTTATTTATTATAAAAGGAACATCATAACCGGTCTCTGCAGAAAAGGCATCACGCAGATTTTCAGACAGACCGCCCTTGAACAGCGCATTGATAAAAAGGCGGCCGAGTACTGCTCCGCTGCCCTCGTCGCCGAGAATATAGCCGAGCGGAGGCACATTGGCAACAATTCTGCATCCATCATATAGACATGAGTTTGAGCCTGTTCCTAGAATACACGCAATACCTTCACTTGCACCGAAAAGCGCACGGGCAGCCCCAAGCATATCTGAACAGACATCTATCTTAGTGGCATTTACAAACACCTTGCTGAACAAATGCTCAAGCACAGGTATCATCGCGTCACGGCAACCAGCACCATAAAACTCTATTTCTGTTATTCTCTCAGGAGCATCAATATGTTTAACCAAATCTTCAATCACAAGATGCTCTATGTCATCAGTGTTCTGCTGAAAAGGATTTATGCCATGTCCTGTAATACGTGACACAACATTGTTACCCTCAACCACACACCAGTCTGTTTTCGTACTGCCGCTGTCTGCAATAAGTTTCATTGCCCTTACTTTTTTATTATATGTCCAGCAAATTTAGCAAAATATCTCTTTAGATTTATGTAATAACGCAGAAAAAACTCATTTAGTGCATTTTCACATACTCATCACTGCTTCGTTTCTCATTTTTAAATATGTACAAATAAATAGCGGCAGAGACTTGAACCTCTGCCGCCACGTATAAAATACAATTTGTCTGTTTGCACAATTACTCCAGATTGAGCGACTTCTTGATAGCCTCAATTTTGGCAACAGCCTCATTTGTACAGCGCTCATAACATCCGCTGCACTTCATAGTGCCCTTAACCTCAATATAGAACTTAATCTTAGGCTCTGTACCTGACGGGCGCACGCTTATCTTAGTCTCGTCATCGCAGAACCACTGCAGCACGTTGCTCGTTGTCGGCATGTCAATCTTAGTCACATTGCCGGCAGCGTCACGCTGCTCGAGTGTCTGATAGTCTTTCCACAAAACAATCTTGCTGCCACCGAGGTCGGTAGGCGGATTGTTACGGAAGTCTGTCATCATCTGCTTAATTTCGTCAGCTCCGGTCTTTCCAGGCTTAACCACATTTACGGTAAACTCTTTCGAGAAACCATACTCAAGATAAATGTCCATCAGCACATCATAGAGAGTCTTGCCCTGATCTTTAGCCCAAGCGCAAATCTCTGCAAGCAGAGAACATGCTGAGACGGCATCCTTGTCACGAACGAAGTCCTCAGCCAGGAAGCCATAGCTCTCCTCACCGCCACCGATATACTGCTGCTTTCCTTCTGAAAGTGCTATTTCGCGGGCAATCCACTTGAAGCCTGTGTAGCAGTCACGCATCTCGATATGCTGCTTGTCGGCAATCTTCTTGATTACTTCTGTCGTAACGATTGTTTTTACAATAAAGTCAGTGGGCTTCAGCAGACCTTTAGCCTTGCGGTTGCTTATAATATAATAAAGGAAGAGCAGACATGTCTGGTTTCCGTTAATGAGAATCCACTCACCTTTATCATTCTTGCAGGCCATACCTACGCGGTCAGCATCAGGGTCACTCGCCATAACAATGTCGGCGTCAATTTCCTTAGCGTCACGCAAAGCAAGAGTAAGAGCCTCTCCGTTCTCAGGATTTGGACTTACGACTGTGGGGAAGTCGCCGCTCTTAACCATTTGCTCTTTAACACAGTGAACATTCTCAAATCCCCACAACTTCAGTGAGCGCGGGATAAGCATCATACCCGTGCCGTGCAGCGGAGTATATACTATCTTCAGGTCTTTCTGACGTTTGATAACTTCAGGGTCAATAGATATTCCGTGGATAAGATCAAGATATACCTTGTCAATTTCCTCACCTATAATCTCTATCAGATCCTTATTACCCTCAAACTTCACATCCTCAACCTTTACCTTGTTTACCTCGTCGATAATGCCAGTGTCATGGGGAGCCAGGACCTGGGCGCCGTCCTCCCAATAAGCCTTATATCCGTTATACTCCTTAGGATTATGGCTTGCCGTAATATTGACACCGCTTTGGCATCCGAGATGACGTATAGCGAATGAGCACTCAGGTGTCGGGCGCATGTCATCAAACAAATAAACCTTAATGCCATTAGCTGAGAATATGTTAGCTACCGTTTCAGCAAACAGTCGGCTGTTGTTGCGGCAGTCATGGCATACGACAACAGAAATCTGCTCGCGGTCAGCGAAGTTCTTTTTCAGATAATTGGCAAAGCCCTGTGTCGCCATGCCCACGGTATAGATATTCATGCGGTTACTGCCAGCACCCATAATGCCACGCAGACCTCCAGTACCGAACTCAAGGTTTTTGTAAAAAGATTCAATCAAGTCTGTTTTGTCTTCGTTCTCAAGCATCGCCTTCACCGCTGTCTGAGTATCAGCGTCAAAGACAGGTGTGAGCCACTGCTTAGCCTTGGACTCACACAAAGCAATCAATTCTGCATTGTTTTCCATATTACTATTAATGATTAGTGAATGTCTCCAGTTAAACTTTATTGTGCTACAAAGATAACAAATAAAATAAAAAAATTACTTAACGTCTCATACATTTTTTACTTTTTTACCTAAAATTCGTACATGCGACAAAAGCTATGCTTTTCATTTATAAGTCTGTGTGCCTGCACATACCGTTTTTTTGCATGTACAGACGATAAAACAGCCTGTAATAAATATTTCCATGACCGACACTCCGTTCGTAATATCTACCCCCACGATTGCCGTTTTATTTAAATATCCTTAAAAAAGGATGCTTTAACATTATGGAATCATTGGATTTTTGATATAAATACTTATATTTGCGCGATACTTTATAAAAACTATCTAATAAAACAAAAAATCATGAAAAGAAAAGCTTTATCTGCCTTTCTGTTAGCTTTGCTATCAGGAAGTGTCGCCTTTGCGGATACAGAGCAGACTGTAACCGTAAACGGTACACCGGTAAGTGATTTTGTCACAGAACTTACGTTCTCAGGTGACAATGTAACAATGACGTTTGACAACGGTTATTCTCAAACAGAAGATATGTCGCTCGTGAACATTACCTTAGAATATACGGATACGGGCACGGGCATTACTGAAATTGAGACCGAGAATCCGAACAAGGTCAACAGAGTCTACACTATCAGCGGCCAATACGTCGGCACGTCAACCGAAGGACTACCGCAGGGTATGTACATCGTTAACGGAAAGAAGGTTATCGTAAAATAATACTTTACTATGAAAAAGATTAACACTTTATTATATACATTGCTTGCAGGGTTTATGACCTTACTTGCAACAAGCGCAAATGCGCAGACATGGGATTTTTCAACCATGAGCCAGGCGGATAAAGACGCTTGCAGTGCTGATGCCAACTGGCTGTTGGGAACGGAGCGTTGGTGTTACATCCAGGCTCTTGATAATGAACCGCTTATGGCAAACGGTGTCGAACTTGAGTACGCAAAGGGACTTACGTTTACTGCCGGCGCGCCAAGTGAGGCGGCAGAGGGCAAAGCGAAAGTGCGTTGCAATTACGGCAGCGAGCGTCTTGAACTTAACGGAAATGGCGTCAAGTTGACAATTAACGGACTTACAGCCGGTCAAGTTGTTAAGGTCAGCTGCATGACAGGCAAGAACGGCGAGGCTCGCGGACTTAATGCTGAAAACCTGTCAAGTACTATAGGATTCGGTGAAACTTCTACTGATGAACAGACCTGCACGGGTACGGTTACTGCCGATGGCAGTGTTACGCTCACTACAAATGTAGGTGGAATGTATATTTACAGTATTTCTGTATCTGATGAAGGAGACGGTGGTGGCGAAGTTACTCCGCCAACAGGTAATTACAATGATGTAAGCCTTAATACGGCTGTCAACCAGATGCGTCTCACAATCGGCAATGAGATAAAATATTACAATACCGACGAGGTAAAAGTCGCATTTGACCGCTCTGCCGGCACCGTAACCGTTACCCCTACCGAAGGCACGTGGCAGGATGTTTATACCAAGAGTGTCAGCAATATCGACTTTTCATTAGCACAGCCTACCGGTGGCGAAGGCGAGATTCAGGACGGCGAAATAAAGATAACCGAAGCCAAAGGCTGGAATGAGTCTCTTTATGCTAAGTGGGAGAAATATGAAGGAGCATCTTCTTATAATGTCTACGTGAAAGGTGGATTGTATTCAGACTGGACTAAGATTGACGAGCAACTCGTCCGTGACTATGGCTCTTATGCACGCGCTGACGTTGTCGGACTTGTGGCAGGCAGCAATTATGCAATAAAGGTTGTGGCCGTTGACGATCAGGGCGCTGAGATAAGCGGCGTTGACGGCGTTGCCGAAAACATGACAGTGATGAACTACAGCCGTGAAGGTTTCGCTCATTTCAACCGCAGCGAAGGTGTAGGCGCTTACAACAATGACGGTTCGCTGAAGGCTGGGGCAAAGGTCCTTTATGTAACAGCAAACACGGCAAAAACCGTTTCGACAACCGTTAACGTTGACGGCAAGCAGCAGACATGTACCGGCATACAGGCCATACTCAACGCATATCAGAAAGGGGACGACACCACTCCTATTGCGTTCCGCATAATCGGTTTGGTTGAAGCAGGCGATTTGGACGAGATGGGCAGCAGTTCTGAGGGATTGCAAATAAAGGGCAAGAACGCTTACAGCACGCTTAATATCACAATAGAGGGTATAGGAGAAGACGCAGCCGTGCGCGGTTTCGGTTTCCTGTGCCGTAATGCGGGCAGTGTGGAGTTCCGTAACTTTGCCATCATGCGTTGCATGGACGACGGTATCTCGCTTGATACCGATAACACCAACATTTGGATTCATAACATGGACTTGTTCTATGGCGAGGCCGGAAGCGGCGACCATGCGAAAGGTGACGGCTCCATTGACGTGAAAGCTGATTCTAAATATGTAACCATTGACAACAACCGCTTCTGGGATACGGGCAAAAGCTCAATGTGCGGAATGACCAGCGAGAGCGGTCCTAACTACATAACATACCATCACAACTGGTTCGACCACAGCGACTCACGCCATCCGCGCATCCGCACAATGAGTGTACACATCTGGAACAACTACTTCCAGCATAATGCCACTTACGGTGTCGGTGCAACGACAGGTGCAAGCGTGTTTGTCGACAGAAACTATTTTGAATCGACCAAGCGCCCGATGATGAGCTCGAAGCAGGGAACTGACGCGACGGGTGACGGTACTTTCTCAGGAGAAAACGGCGGTATCATAAAGGCTTATGGCAATGTCTTTGCTGACAAACCGAGCAACTTCAGCTACATAACATGGCAAGACAACAACACAAGCTTTGACGCTTACGAGGTGTCTTCACCTGAAGAGTCAGTACCAAGTACAGTAAAGGCACTTTCAGGAGGCACTACGTATGACAATTTTGACACCAATTCATCTTTGATGTATGATTACAATGCCGACAATGCAGCCGATGTGCCCGCAAAGGTAACAGGCTATTATGGCGCAGGCCGTCTGAACCACGGAGACATCAAGTTTACTATTCCTGACGAGGCTGTGATTTCCGGCGGACGTGAGCAGTGCCTGCCTGCATTGGCAAATCTGATAGACAATTATTCATCTTCAATAGTCAAGATATATGGTGACGAAAACGCTGAGAGCGGTGAACAGGGCAGCGAAGGCGGCGAGACTGGAGGCGAAACCGGCGGTGATTCAGGTGAAGGCACAGAAAATCCTGATACTCCTGCTATTGAAGGAACAGTTACTTGCGACTTTACCGGCAGGCAAAACAACAACGCAACATTCTTTGACATTATAGGTAGCTACTCAAATTCAAAGGGCACCGCAACTGTGAATGGTGTCACTTATTCTGACTGCTTGAAGATTGAAAGCTCTACAAGTATAAAATTCACTATTTCACAGAAAATGACTCTGAAGCTCTACTTCGGCGATGATGATACAAAGTGTAACATCAAGATTAACGGCGAACAGTATGACGGTGACGCAAATAATGTAATAACCGCAACCCTTGAGGCCGGCGATTATGAACTTAAGAAAAAGGATACCTGCAACCTGTTCTATATCGAACTTATACCCGTAACTGAATAATTCAAAGGTTAGACAAGCCCTAAAAGGGGTGTAAAGATGCGGTGCGCAACCATAATGCGCGCCGCATTTTCATTTTTAAATTCATGCGCAGAATGACAAGAATATGGATGTGAGCAATGAAACAGACAATATGGCCATTATTTTATTTTTTTTGAAAAACATCTCTCATCTGTCACTTTCCTTTATAACGTATTTATTTTCAAACGGTTACGTAGTGACAGATATTTCCCGATCTGTCACCGACCGTTCACAAGAATTTGCAAATACGCAGAAATTTACGTTCACACGGATTTGCAATCCGTGTGGAATTAGTATAAGAATTTGTAATCCGTAGACTCATTTCCAATATAACTTTTGACAGGATTACAAATCCTTTTACTCATAATCTGCGGATTACAAATCCGCAGAAACGTGAAACGTAAATACAAGCTGAAAAAAGCAAGAACGCAAGCTGTAACCCGGCAAGATTTAGATGAAAATGTAAAAGGCCGTCAATCGCGTTGCAACAGGTCATCTTTTGCAATGCGTTTGACGGTCTTTCGGGCGATTAAAGACGGTCTTTTGTAAAGGCGGCAGAAACGGAGTGCTTATTGTTTCTTCGCCGCAAGCATTTCCTGCAACTTCAAAAGCTCGTCACGGAACTGCGCAGCCTGTATAAAATCAAGCTCTTTGGCGGCCTTCTTCATCATGCGCTGAGTGTTGGCAATGCTCTTCTCAAGCTGTTCACGGCTCATCTGCAGCACTATCGGGTCTGCCGCAAAGGCCACATGTTCCTCCTCAATGTAAGGCTTATACGTCGTCGGAGCGGCCTTAGTCTCAGCCTCTTCAGGCTTAATGTTAAGAGCATTCCGGCTGATAGCCTTGGTTATCTGCTTAGGCGTTATGTGATGTTGCTCGTTGTAACGAAGCTGTTTCTCGCGGCGGCGCAAGGTCTCGTCAATGGTCATCTGCATGCTGGCTGTTATGTGGTCGGCGTACATTATTACCTTACCGTTGACGTTACGGGCCGCACGTCCGGCCGTCTGCGTAAGCGAACGGTGTGAACGAAGGAAGCCTTCCTTGTCGGCATCGAGTATTGCGACAAGCGAGACCTCAGGCAAGTCAAGCCCTTCACGCAACAGGTTGACACCTACGAGTACGTCAAATACGCCTTCACGTAAGTCGTTCATTATCTTCACACGGTCAAGCGTGGCCACGTCGCTGTGAATATAGTTGGCCTTTACGCCGTGATTAAGCAGATATTCGGTCAGTTCCTCAGCCATGCGCTTGGTCAGTGTGGTGACAAGCGTACGCTCACCACGCTCATTACGCTTAAGAATTTCCTCCATAAGGTCGTCAATCTGGTTCTCACTCGGGCGCACTTCTATTTCCGGGTCAAGCAGTCCGGTGGGGCGTATCACCTGCTCAACCACTACTCCACCGGCCTCCTCAAGCTCATAATCAGCAGGCGTTGCCGAGACATATATCACCTGATTAATCATTGAATGAAACTCATCAAACGTTAAGGGACGGTTGTCAAAAGCTGCCGGCAGACGGAAACCATACTCTACAAGATTAGTCTTGCGTGCCCTGTCGCCTCCGTACATGGCACTGATTTGGGGCACACTGACATGGCTCTCGTCAATAACCATAAGGTAATCTTTCGGGAAAAAGTCAAGAAGGCAATAAGGCTTCTGCCCAGGCTCGCGCCCGTCAAAGTAGCGCGAATAGTTCTCTATGCCTGAGCAATGGCCCAGTTCCTTAATCATTTCCATGTCATATTCAACACGTTCCTTGATGCGCTGGGCCTTTATCGTGTCGCCGAGCTCGTTGAAGAACTCAATGCGCTTGACCAAATCGTCCTGAATCTGGCGTATGGCTGCCTCCGTCTGCTCCTTGGACGTTACGAAAAGGTTGGCCGGATAAATGCTGTACTCACCGAACGAAGTGAGGCGATGGAAGTTGACAGAATCTATTTCTTCAATAGAGTCAATCTCATCATCCCAGAAAGATACACGCAGGATATTATCACTGTAAGCCATGAACACATCGACCGTATCACCACGCACACGGAAATTGCCACGCTTGAAGTCAATATCGTTCCTTACGTAAAGAGCATTTACCAGGCTGCGCAGAAAGACGTTGCGGTCAAGTTTCTGTCCGCGCTTTATTGTTATTACGCTCTTAGCCATCTCCACAGGGCCGCCCATACCGTAAATACATGAAACCGACGATACTACGACAACATCCTTACGCCCGGAAAGAAGCGACGACACAGCCGACAGACGCAGACGGTCAATCTCCTCGTTTATCGCCAGGTCTTTCTCAATGTACGTGTCAGTCTGCGGAAGATAAGCTTCGGGCTGGTAATAATCATAATAAGAAACATAATACTCAACGGCATTATCAGGAAAGAATGATTTCATTTCACTGTAAAGCTGGGCCGCAAGCGTCTTGTTATGGCTGAGAATCAGCGTAGGCTTATTAACGTTAGCTATCACGTTTGCAACGGTAAACGTCTTGCCGGAGCCTGTTACTCCCAAAAGCACCTGAGCCTTCTCGCCGCTAAGCACACCGGCCGTAAGCTCCTTGATTGCCTCGGGCTGATCACCGGTAGGTTTATATCCTGATACAAGTTTAAAGTCACTCATCGCTGTAAATGAAGATAATGAACGTGCAAAGTTAATCATTATTCGCCGTAACTTGCCAGATATGAGGGCATTAATAAACAAAGAAAGGCTACAAAAGCCAATTTTTATGAAAAATGGAGGCAAACTTTTGCGGTTTATAAGAATAATATGTAATTTTGCAACCAAATGCGGAATTTTATGAAGAAGAACGTTCTTATCACTATATTTGCCGTCATATTATTTTCCGGATGCGCACATGAATTCAATCAAGTCTATAAATCACAGGACTACGCTTATAAGTATGAATACGCAAAAGAGCGCTTCGCCAACGGCAAATATGCCCAAGCCATAACACTGCTTCAGGAACTGGTGACCATACAGAAAGGTACCGACAACGCTGAGGAAAGTCTGTATATGCTTGCCATGGCGCAATATTGTGACATGGATTATGAGGGTGCGGCCATGACATTCAAGAAATACCGCCAGTCATACCCCAAAGGAATATATGCAGAGATAGCCTCATTCTATATCGGTGAAAGCCTGTACATGAGTACTCCTGAACCACGACTGGACCAGACGCAGACGGTAAATGCCATAGCCGCGTTCCAGGAATACCTGGACATTTACCCGGAGGCGAAACTGAAAGACAAAGCACAGCAAAGACTGTTTGAACTTCAGGACAAGCTCGTGAAGAAAGAACTTTATTCGGCACAATTATATTATAACCTCGGCACATACTTCGGAAACTGTACCAGCGGAGGCAGCAACTATGAGGCATGTATAATTACCGCCCAAAACGCGATAAACGATTATCCCTACAGCTCAATGCGTGAGGACTTCGCGCTGCTGATAATGAAAAGCAAGTTTGAACTGGCAGAGCAGAGCGTGGAGGAAAAGAAACTTGACAGATACAGGGACGCCGAGGACGAGTGTTATGGTTTCCTGAACGAATACCCTGAATCAAAGAACAAGGAACTTGCCGAAAAGTATATCAAATCGTGCAAGAAATATACCGGTGAAGAATAAGAAAAACAAGTAATAGTAATAAGCAAACATGGATTATAAGAAGTCAAAAGCCCCTACAAACACAGTCACCCGTAACATCATGGACCTGTGTGAGGAAACTGGAAACATCTACGAGAGCGTTGCTATCATCGCCAAACGTGCCAACCAGATTTCTGTGGAAATCAAACAGGACCTGAGCAAGAAGCTGGCCGAGTTTGCGTCATACAACGACAGTCTGGAAGAGGTATTTGAAAACCGCGAGCAGATTGAGATATCAAGATATTACGAGAAACTGCCCAAACCTACACTTCTGGCCACACAGGAATTCATTGAAGGTAACGTCTATTGGCGCGACACGCAGAAGGACAACCAAAAAGATATGCAATGATACAGCGCAAACAGACATTGTTTCTACTTGCCGCGGTAATCCTGACCATTGTCTGCCTGTGCCTGCCGCTGGGCAGCTTTACGTTCAGCAACGGTATCTCTACAGAGAGTTCTGCGATGTATAATTTATGGATAAGCGGTGCTGACGGCAGTCACGACTTTACAGTATGGCCGCTGTTTGCCATATTGCTCATCACATGTACCATTGCGATAACGGCCATTTTCTCATTCCGCAACAGAATAACGCAGAGCCGTTTCTGCATGTTCAACGTTTTGCTGCTGTTAGGCTGGTACGTGGTTTTCGCCGTATTCGCGTTCAACAGCAATAGTGACGCAGGCAAATTCAGCGCATCACTGACAGCTGTCATACCTGCAATATCCATTATCCTGCACTTCATTGCAAGAAGGGCAATCCTGGCGGATGAAGCGCTTGTGCGCTCTGCTGACAGGATAAGATAACAGCACAGAACTGACAATAACAGATATAAAAGCGCCCGGCTACGCAAATATTACATTACGTAGCCGGGCGCTTTTTAGTGAAACAACGTATAAACGGATAAAAACAACAGCCGCATCTCTTAATACATGGCAAGAGACGCGGCTGTTGTTTTTATGTTATTTATTTGAAATAACGGCAATTATCCGTAGATAATCTTTCCGTTCTCGTCCTCATAAGGAGTAAGATCCTTCGCATACTGGTTCATGGCACGGAGACTCATACCCATTGATGAGAATCCTCCGTCGTGATAAAGTGTCTGCATCGTTACCTTACGTGTAAAGTCAGAGAACATCATCACGCAGTAATCAGCGCAGTCGTCAGCCGACGCATTGCCGAGCGGAGACATCTTGTTGGCAAAGTCCATGAGGTTATCCATGTCCTTGATGCCCTTACCTGCCGTGGTAGGTGTAGGCGACTGTGAGATAGTGTTGATACGTACATTCTTCTCACGGCCGTAAATATATCCGAAGCTGCGTGCTATGCTCTCAAGCATGCTCTTGGCGTCAGCCATATCATTGTAGCCGAAGAATGTGCGCTGTGAAGCTACATAGGTAAGCGCTACGACAGAACCGTACTCGGCGATAGCGTCCTGCTTCTTTGCAACCTGAAGCATCTTATGGAATGAGATAGCCGAGATGTCAAGCGTTTTCTGCAGATAGTTATAGTCGAGGTCATCATATGTACGGTGCTTACGGACGTTAGGACTCATGCCGATAGAGTGCAGCACGAAATCTATCTTGCCTCCAAGCAGGCGTACAGACTCTGAGAATACGTTTTCAAGGTCTTCTACACTTGTAGCGTCAGCAGCTATCACAGGAGCATTAAGCTGCTCGCTCAACTTATTGAGCGTGCCCATGCGCAAGGCCATAGCAGTATTGCTGAGCGTTATTGACGCGCCTTCTTCAACAGCCTTCACGGCTACTTTCCACGCGATAGAATCCTCATTGAGCGCGCCGAAAATGATGCCGCGCTTACCTTTCAATAAATTGTGAGTCATTTTTATTTGTCTTTGATTTGTAATATCTGCATGCAAAATTATAACTTTTAATCAAGACTGACAAATCTTTCTGTAAAAAAGGCATAATACGTCATAATAATACACGGCACGGGAACATGCAGAAAGCTCCTATACCCTGCGTTCTGCCGCAAAACATCTCTATACCATGTCTGCACTTAAACATGCTTCCAGACATTACCGTAATTTACAGTTTGACCGCAGAAATGTCAACCAAATTGTTAACGATAGCGTAAATCGTCAAACCGGCCGGGCTGTGTATCTGCAGCTTACGGGCAATATTGCGTCGGTGGGTTATCACCGTGTTTATCGATATACACAAGTGGTCGGCAATCTCCTTATTTGTCATGCCCTGCACAAGACTTACTATCACCTCTTTCTCGCGGTCGCTCAAAGCCTCGCTGCTGTCGTGATTGCGGCTGATCATCTTAGATATCTTAGCGCTCACGTCATTCTGCTTATACTTATATTCGAGTTTCCTGATAGCTGGGATGAATATGCTCTCCTCCACCTGCGAATGGTTCTCAAGCCATTCTTCATTATTATAAAGGTCATAGAGAGTAGCCGTAAGCTGATTATTATGCCTGATGTCACTCGGCAGATATTTAACGATAATGTTCTTAAGCTCTTTCAGCTTGAGGTCTATCTGCCCGTGATGTTTTGAGAATGTCTCTATATCGTAACTGTCGTCAACCTTGCCTTCAAGCAGTCCGTCAACGTAGGGGAACACTGTTTTCTCCTCATACTGCATATGCTTTCTTACCTCATGAGCGTACTCATCATACAGCTTCATAATAAGCCGGGCAAGATTGTCGTTCTCGTCAAGGGCATCCTCAAGCTCCTTGCGTATTGAAGGCAACTGGAAGTTGAGGTAATACTCGTGAGATGCCTTAAGGTAATGCAGCAGCGTCGGTATGGAGAAGCGCCCGCCGTCATCAAAATCACGGTAACCGTTGATAGAGAAATTAACCACTGCGAGGAACGTATATGTGTCAACGCCCTGGTCTTCACACACTTCGCGTACAGTCTTGTCACCGAAACCAAGGTTGATGCCGAACCTGCCAAGGCTCTGCAATATGTTATAATTGTCGGCGATAAGTGAAATCATCTTGTCGTCGGCCTCGTACATCTTGTTGTTCTTCATCTTCATCATCGCCGGTCGCGAGCCGGCCCTCCTCATAGTTCTTGTTCGTTAATTTAACGCTGCAAATTAACAAAAAAATCTACAATTATGCAATCACAATAGTTAGGTATTTTTTGCTCCTGCATCTACTGCAAGAATACCTAAAACGTATTAGCAGCTTTAACGGCCATGTCAAGTAAGGCGAGCCTGATATCGTATTAACAATATTTAGCACGTCTGTATTTCTGAATTCTTTACAATTAAAAACGCTGAAACAGCTGACGACTGAAGCATAATTTTCTGTTCGAGAAACATGAAATGACCATATTAAACCGACAATGTAAACTTTCAGTGTACAAATAACGGCTGTCAACCAATGTGAAAGCCGTTGACGTCAACCTTATCAATGGTCTTTTAACGTCTAAAAGGCCGTCTTTGGCAAGGCAAAAGGCCACCTTTCAGACTGGCATATATGCCCTCAGAAGCATAAAATAATGCTAAATCACTGACTATCAAGCAAATACAGAAAGCGCTGATTTTTCACGTATTTCGGGCCAGACACAGTTTTTTCCACGGCAAGGCGCTTCCTGAAGCGTTAACGGCAAAAACAAGGCTGTCCGGCATTAATGTTATTTAACCCGGAAGACGGTTACAATACCACCGAAATAACACTCAAAAATGAAAAGCAATAAAATTCACCGTCGCCATGTAATAAAAATACATCAGTAGCGTTACAATAATAAGAAACTTTAAAATCACATGCCTATGCGTTATTTTACACCAGATGAGAAGAAGCCTTCAAACAAGACATTGAATTTCATCAAGCAGATAGCTTACACATACAGAGTAATTAACTTTAACGGACAAAACGAGGTTTATTGCTTGAATTGAGCAATAGTCAAACTGATTATGGCAACATTGGTTTCTCCATCATTACTTGCAGCAGACTTCCTTAATCTGCAGAGAGATGTCGACATGATTAACCGCAGCGATGCTGACTGGCTGCATCTTGACATTATGGACGGGTCGTTCGTGCCCAACATATCGTTCGGCTTTCCTGTTATCGAGGCCGTAGCCAAGGTATGCAAAAAACCGCTTGACGTGCATTTCATGATTAACAAGCCTGAGCGTTATATCACGCAGACAGCCAAAACGGGCGCTATGATGATGAACGTACACTACGAAGCCTGCACCCACCTTAACCGCACCGTGCACGAAATACATGAGACAGGAATGAAAGCCGGCATAACACTGAATCCGTCTACACCGGTATGCATGCTTGAGGACATAATAGAAGACATCGACATGGTGCTGCTCATGAGCGTTAACCCCGGCTTTGGCGGCCAGGCCTTTATTGAAAACACTATCAACAAAGTAAAACGCCTGCGCAGAATGATTTCAGACAGCGGTTCGAAAGCCCTGATAGAGGTGGACGGAGGTGTACAGAGCGAAACGGCTCCGAGACTTGTCGCAGCCGGAGTAGACGTACTCGTCAGCGGCAGCTACATCTTCAAGTCTGACACTCCTGAAGAAGTGATAAAGTCGCTGAAGAGGCTCTAATAAATTAAGAGTTAAGAATTAAGAAAACATACAGCGTTGTAACCTTACCAAGCGGCAAAGCTATTTTTCTTAATTCTTAACTCTT
Organism: uncultured Prevotella sp.; assembly: GCA_900550365.1. Lineage (GTDB taxonomy): Bacteria > Bacteroidota > Bacteroidia > Bacteroidales > Bacteroidaceae > Prevotella. The sequence goes on from URRR01000002.1 coordinate 88,640, forward strand.
AATTCTTAATTTCTTAAATGTCCAGCTGTAAAGCGATGTTATGTTCCTTGGTCATTCGGCGCAAATTGAGTATGGCATACCTCATTCTGCCGAGCGACGTGTTGATGCTTACGCCCGTAAGTTCGGCTATTTCCTTAAAAGAAAGATTCTGATAAAAGCGCATAAACACGACTTCACGCTGCGTAGGCGGCAACATATTCATCATTTTCTTAACGTCACGGAGTATCTGCTCATTGACAAAACGGTTCTCTCTGTTCATGTCAAGTATGTTGCTGACGTTAAGATTTGACAGGTCGTTTTCCTCGGTAGGTTCAACAAGGTTGCGTGCACGCTGCTCTCTGTACCAGTCCATTATCACGTTATGAGCTATGCGCATAATCCACGCACTGAACTTTCCGCTGTCAACATAACGCTTCTGGTGGAGCTTTGTTATGACTTTTACGAATGTCTCCTGAAACAGGTCATTGGCCTTGTCCTCGTCTCTTACCACAAAATATATGTATGAGAACAATTTATCCTGATTACGCGCAAGCAGCTCGTCAAAGGCTTTATTGTCCCCTGCTATGTACGACAAGGCCAGTTCCTCGTCAGTAAACGAATTCAAATTTTCCATTATTACTCTTTATTTCCTTGAAGTAATGATGTTCCGATAGGCAAAAACGATATTAAAGTAAACAATAACTATGTTGCAAAGATAAACAGTTTTGTTTATTTTACAAAAAATATTTAATAAAATGCGCCATATTCCTTTGCACTTTAACAAAATATGCATATCTTTGCCGAAAATAAGGTTCGATTAGCTCGATTAAAAAGGGAACGGAGTGAAAATCTCCGACTGTCTCGCAGCTGTAAGTTCCTTTATGTCTGTCAGGCAATGACACCACTGCCCACAAAACGGGGCGGGAAGGTGCTTGACGGCGGAACAAAGTCAGAAGACCTGCCTTACGTTTAAAGTCCTCGCCCTCGATGTAAGGGATAAGGACATCCATGATTTACAACTGAGGAATACGCCGCAACATGCCGTGACAGACAGCCGCCGAAAGTTCATTGACGGCAGGACTGACGTCTACAGCACTTCGTGGCACAAACTACACCGAGGCCTGAACAGCCGTCGGCCATACGTGTTTTTATTATATAAGTTACCTAATGAAACAGGCAACGCCGTGAGGCGCTGCCTGTTTTGCTATTCAAGCGGAAACTTGTATGAATCAATATGCTTGATACCCATTATCTTCAGATACTTATCCTGAAACCCGAAAATGGCGATGCGCTTGCCGTCATTCTCAGGATGGTCGACAAGATTGAGCATGGAACGCAGTTTTTTCGAACACGAGGTGAGACATACAGATATGGCTTCGTCAGTGCTTGTAGCGTCAATGTTGTCAGAAAGAAGTATTGCCGTATCATAACTGAACTCCGGCTCAAACTCATATCTCATTTTGTTTTTGGCTCCTGTAGCTGCCCCGACGATATATCCCTCCACCCATACCTGCGTATAAATAGCATGGGTCTTGAACGTGGTGACGTCAACAACACTTCCAACGGGAAAGTCACCTTCATCATATTCCTCATCATCAGACTCATAACCGTCATCTTCCTGACCGCTGTCGCCTTCATCAATCTGCTCTTTCCGCTCGGAATCATCACTGTCGGCAAACTCAGCTTTTTCACATGAAGCAAACGCGAACATGCACAATAAAGGTAATATAACTGCTATCAGCTTATTCATGGTTTAGAAGGTTAAATTACAATCACTTTCCAAATATAGTAACTTTATGTCAAACTGCAAAGCGATATGCCGCAAACATTAATAAAAAAGAGGTTGACGCAGGATGCAGCCAACCTCTGGCGATTTCGTTAAAAGCTCGAAATCATAAATAAGATGTCGCAAATATAAAGTTTTAAGATGAATAATACAAATATTTAAGTATAAAAATCAAATATTTAACATTTATATCACGTATGACGGCGGAAATATAACATTATAACATCAAACTATCATAAAAGGAATAATTATTGCTTATTAATCCAGTTTTCAAGTATCTTACGCCCGCAAGGGGTAAGTACGCTTTCCGGATGAAACTGCAATCCGTGAATGTCATACTCCTTATGCCGCATCGCCATTATCAACCCGTCATCACTTTCGGCCGTCACTTCAAGACAATCAGGCAACGTGTCTTTATCTACGACCCAACTGTGATAACGCCCCATCTCCATACGCTCTGGGCAACCGGCGAATATCGGATCATTACCGAACTGAGTCCCTGTAACAGCAACTCCATGGAACACCTTGTCGAGATTCACCAGTTTTCCGCCAAAGACCTGGCCTATAGCCTGATGCCCGAGGCAGACTCCAAGTATCGGTTTTATACCTGCATAATGTCTGATAACATCAAGAAGTGATCCTGCCTCACTCGGTATTCCTGGCCCGGGACTGAGCACGAGCTTGTCGAAAGGTTCCAGTTCCGGCATAGTGAAACAGTCATTTCTAAACACATTTACATCTGCCCCACCCTCCTTAAGCATGTGGACAAGATTATATGTAAAGCTGTCGTAGTTGTCAATTACTGCTATTTTCATTGTCATTCATTTTAAAATACCTGATATTCAAATCTTTTCCGCCATTTCAACAGACTTACGCAAGGCACCGAGCTTATTATTGACTTCCTGCAGTTCACGCTCCTCATCACTGCCTGCAACGATGCCGCCACCGGCCTGCATCCACAATTCACCGTTACGGCTAACAAAAGTACGGATAGTTATCGCCTGATTCAGATTACCGTCTAACCCTATAAAACCTATGCATCCGCCATATGCTCCACGGCAATGTGGCTCAAGCTCACTGATAATCTGCATTGCTCTAACTTTCGGCGCACCGCTCAGCGTGCCAGCTGGAAACGTATCAATAAACGTTTTTATAGGGTCTGCATCTTCATTAAGTGTACCGCCAACCCGGCTTACAAGATGTATGACATGGCTGTAATACTGCACATCCTTGTATAATTCCACGCGTACATCGTGGCAGTTTCTGCTCAAATCATTACGCGCAAGGTCAACAAGCATCACATGCTCCGAATTTTCTTTCGGGTCATTCCGCAACGCTTCAGCGAGTTGCCGGTCGGTCTCAGCATCACCTGTACGCTTAGTAGTGCCGGCTATCGGGTCAATGTAAGCTCTACGGGCTGTAACGCGGCAGTGGGTCTCAGGACTGCTGCCCAACAGACGGAAACCTCCAAAGTCAAAATAGAACAAGTAAGGTGACGGATTAATGCTACGCAAAGAGCGGTACAACGCGAAATCATCACCTTCATATTTCTGCATGAAACGGCGTGAAAGGACAACCTGAAACACATCTCCACGCAGGCAATGAGCTATTCCACGGCGTATGTTTGCCTTGTGCTGTTCATCTGTAAGCGGTGAAGTTATACTGCCAACCCTGCTGAACGGGTAGATATTCACGTTGCCCTTACTTAGCCTCAACATAAGCTGATTTACATGGTCTGTAACATCTTCATCGGTCGACGCAAGAGTAACCAAAGTCATTTTATTCTCAAAATGATCAAAAGCTATGACATCTCTGAACAGCATGTAAAATATGTCCGGTGCGTCATTTTTATCTATACCATCGTCTTTCACTGCTATATTCTCGAAATATCTGACTGCATTGAAAGACATATAGCCGTACAGACCGCAACAACCAAGCTCATCATCCTTAATGTCAAAACATCCAAGAAAATCATTGATTGCCATGTCACACGTATATCCTGAGTTTATCTCAGCTGATGCAGACGTGCCGTCAGGAAAGTAAAATTCTACTTGTCCGCGGCGAATTGATACACTGCCGATAGGATTGACACATACAAATGAACGGCTGTTGGTACGGTCATGATAATCAGAACATTCCAATAATACGCTTTGCGGACTTGTGTCACGCAGCCTCATATATACGCTTACAGGTGTCAGAAGGTCGGCTAATACAGACTTTGCACATGCTTTATATCTGAACTTTTTTGTTGTCATAATGTCTGTTTTTTTATGTGAAACACATATCTTGTCATTAAAAATCATGCCTGCTTGCCAAAACTCAGATAAGTTTCAACATCCTTGTCGCCGCGTCCACTGACGGTCAGCACGACAACATCGTCGGCATTGAACTTCACCTTCTCCAACACGGCAACAGCGTGAGCGCTCTCTATGGCAGGAATGATGCCTTCAAGACGCGTCAGCTCATAACCTGCCTTTATGGCTTCGTCATCGTTGATGGCGAACACCTCACTTCTGCCTTTCGCCGCCATGTTGCAGTGCATAGGACCGACACCGGGGTAATCAAGCCCTGCCGAAATTGTATAAGCTTCTTCTATCTGTCCGTCATCTGTCTGCATCACAAGCATACGTGCGCCATGCAGGATGCCGACAGAACCGCAGTGAAGCGTCGCCGCTGTTCGACCACTGTATATTCCGCTGCCTCCCGCCTCTGCAAGTATTATACGCACATTTTCGTTGTCTGCATAATGATAAATTGTTCCTGCTGCATTTGAGCCGCCACCGATACAAGCGATAAGGCAATCGGGATAATCACGTCCGGTCTTTTCCTGCAACTGCCACTTAAGTTCTTCTGATATCACGCTCTGCATGCGCGCCACAAGGTCAGGATAAGGATGAGGTCCCATTGTTGAGCCGACCACATAAAACGTGTCTGACGGATGACAACACCAGTAACGTATCGCCTCTGAACAGGCGTCGCTCAACGTCATATTACCCGTAGTGACAGGGCATACCTCAGCCCCGAGCATACGCATACGCTCGACATTTGAATGCTGCCGCTCAATATCTGTTTTACCCATGAACACCTTACAATCCATACCAAGCAAAGCACACGCCGTAGCTGTAGCAACTCCATGCTGACCGGCACCGGTCTCTGCGATGACATGCGTCTTGCCCATACGTTGCGCAAGCAGCACCTGTCCGATAGCATTGTTTATCTTATGAGCGCCGGTATGATTAAGGTCCTCACGCTTAAGATACAGCCGGCAGCCGTATTTCCGGCTAAGCCTGCGTGCAAAATATAACGGTGAAGGACGTCCTACATAGTCTTTTAGCAGACTGTGATATTCTTGTTTAAAGTCCTCACTCTCCATAATCGGCAAATATGCGTCTTGCAAATCATGCACGCATTTATGAAGAATCTCGGGAATATAAGCACCGCCGAACTCTCCGTAAAAACCTTTATCGTCAACTGAATATGTCATAATTTCTGAAGTTTAAAAGTGATTAATAGTAAGAAGTCTGTCTTTCTATGCAGTCTGAAAAGGACTGACGACCAGACTTTCACAACAAACTTATCTGTTGTCAATTTTTGTTTCTTTTCTATATCCTATGCCTGTAAGCGCACAAATCAGCTCGCCACGTCCGTTACTGATTTTCACCTCACAATAAGGAATCTTCCTGTGATTATACGTTTCCACGGCCTCTGCGGTCAAGACATCTCCCTCAACTGCACTATGAAGAAAAGAGATTGTACTCTCGATGCTCAAAGTCAGATTGCCGTGGCTGTTCATAACGGCTGCCAAGGCAAGATCTGCCAGAGTAAACAATGCACCGCCCTGACACACTCCACCGGCATTAAGATGCTCTTCAGTCACCGTCATCACTGCCCGTGCATAACCATCACCTATCTCTATAAGCCTCGCACCGGCGTTATTGGCAAAACGGTCGTTAGAATTTAGATTATCTATCAGTGTCATACTTTATTTTTTCAAATCTTCCATGAGTCTGTCTAAAGCCTTGTCTGCATCGCGTTCTTCATTCAACAAGGTAACAAACTTACTGCCGATAATTGTTCCTGCAGCATTCTGCCGTGCGCTCTCAAGTGTCTGCCGGTTTGAAATACCGAAGCCAATCATACGCGGATTACGTAGTTGCATGTTGTCAATTCGCCTGAAATACTCCACTTTAGCTTCATTGAAATTGCTTTGAGCGCCGGTAACGCTTGCCGAAGACACCATATAAATAAATCCGTCAGTATGCTCGTCAATGAACCGGATGCGCTCTTCACTCGTCTCAGGCGTTATCATCATTATCACTCTGATGTCATACTGATCAGCTATGGGCTTAATATCAGCAAGATAATCATCAAAAGGCAAATCCGGTATTATTACGCCTGACACTCCACAAGATGAACACCGCGCGAAAAAGTCTGCATATCCGTAGTGCATGATGACGTTAAGATACCCCATAAGAACAAGCGGCATGCTGACCTCACCCTTTATTTCGTCAAGCTGTGCAAACAGTTTTTTCAACGTCATACCGTTATGCAAGGCCACCGTTCCGGCAGACTGAATCACCGGTCCGTCTGCGAGCGGATCACTGAACGGGATGCCTACCTCAACTATGTCGACGCCACGGCGGTCAAGAGTCCTTATCACGTCAGCCGTGCCTTCAAGCGTTGGGCAACCTGCGCAGAAATAAAGCGAAAACAGCTTACGGCCTTTTGCCGAGGCAAATAATGAATTTATCTTGTTCATATCGTTATGATTTTTTATTTCCATAATTACGCATTTCTTCTATAAAATGAGCCAAAGCTGCAACATCTTTAACTCCCGGAGAGGTCTCGAAACGGCTGTTCAAATCAATTCCGGCAAATTTCGGATGACGAAGACGCCGTATTTCTGAAACATCATCAGGACCAATGCCACCACTCAAAAAGAACGGTCTGCAACCGGTATAGGCATTTATCGCGCTCCAGTCAAAATGCTTGCCGTTGCCGCCGACAGCCTGACCTTTTGTATCAAAGATAAACATGTCAGCCACATCACAGTATTTTTCGCCAGCTATAACATCCTCCGGCCCGGATATGCTCAACGCTTTGATAATCATCACATTACGCCCACATGCATCATTTACGGCCTTACGTAGCAGTGCAAGCTGGTCAACTGTTTCATTTCCGTGTAACTGCACGCAATCGAGACTATAACTTTTTACCATATGAACGATATTTTCTATCGGTTCATCAACAAACACTCCTACTCTTTGGGGCGCGTTGTCTCGACATATTTCTTTGTCAAACATTTTGCAGACAGAATCCATCTGTCGTGCTGAGACATACCGTGGACTGTTTTTGTAGAATATAAATCCTATCATGTCAACGCCTAACGCAACAACATCCCGCACATTTTGCGGCTCAGTAAGGCCGCAAACCTTTATACGGAGAGGCTTATCACTGATGTCTGTCGACGCAGACTCAATCTCACCGATAAAGTGTTTCAATTCTTCATCAGGCCGTTCAGCCTTCATGAAAGTCTCACCTATCAGGAAACCGTTAAAGCCTGCCTGCCTGAGTTCAACTATTGTCCGTGGACTTGATATGCCGCTTTCACTAACTTTGCAGACATCATGTGGAAGCAAGGACGCAAGCCGGAACGAGTTATTTACATCTGTAATAAATGTTCCGAGATTGCGGTTGTTCACTCCGCATACATCCGGATTGATGTCGGCATAGTCAATTTCTCGGTCATCATGCAGTTCAAGCAGCACTTCCATGCCAAGCTCATGCGCCATTCCGGCCAGATGTCTGCACTCATCCTTAGTCAACACCGAGGCAATAAGCAACACAGCCGAAGCCCCGCAATAACGCGCCTGGAACAGTTGATACTCATCTACGATGAAATTTTTGTAAAGCACAGGAACTGTTACTCCTGACTGACGGGCCTCAATGACAAAGCGGTCAGCGCCACCGAAGAACTTCTCATCTGTCAATATGCTTACCGCAGCAGCCCCTGCCCTTTGATAACCCAAGGGTATTACACGGGCATTACCATCCTCCTTTATCCATTCCTTGGAAGGCGAGCGCCGCTTGAACTCGGCTATTATTCCCGTAGAAGAAGTCATAAGAGATGCCTTTAAAGACGGCAGTCTGCTGTCAAGCAAGCGCTCAACCTCGGCATGCAGAAGTCTTTCAGACATGATTCCCTTCATCTGCTCTACCTCTATATACTTGTAATTAACTATTTCTGAAAGTATATCCCTCATTATTTCAAAATTTAGATTACTGTCTGATTATCATGAATTAATCTCGACAAACTTCTTGAATGTAGCCAGAGCACGTCCTCCTTCGAGTGACTCACGTGCCTTGTCAAGAGCTTCTTCTATTGACAGAGACTGGTCAACTACCTGTATTCCAAAGGCGGCATTGGCCAGAACAACGTTCTTACGGTCTGCCGAAGCACGGTTTTCAAGTACACTGTCAAATATTTCCTTAGCCTCATCAACAGTATTTCCGCCGCAAAGATTTACAGGATTTGTAGCGTCAAAGCCTAAATCAGAAGGATGAAATATTCTCTCATACTTATTTGTTGTAACCTTAAAGTCTCCCGTTAGAGAAATTTCATCATAACCGTCAAGACTGTTTACTATTCCGAAATCTATGCCTATCTTATGATAAACATTGCTGTACAGACGCATCTGATTAAGGTCTGCCACGCCAAGCAACTGGCATGTAGGCTGTGAAGGATTTACTATCGGGCCGAGCAGATTGAAACATGTAGGAAACTGAAGCGCCTTACGTATGCGTCCTACATACTTCATCGCAAGGGCAAAGAGCTGTGCATGCAGGTAAACTATTCCGCACTCGTTGATTGAACGGTTCAGCCTGTCCATGTCATCGGTAAACTTTACTCCATGCGCCTCAATCACATTAGACGCTCCACTTGTAGAAGTAGAGGCATAGTTGCCGTGTTTTGCCACTTTATACCCTGCCCCGGCAATAACAAAACATGAACATGTCGAGATGTTAAACGTATTCTTACGGTCGCCGCCTGTACCCACAACATCAATGTAACGGTCACAGTCAAGCTTGGCTGATATGCCGGTTTCCAATATACCGTCACGGAAACCGAGCAGCTCGTCAACTGTCACACCCCGCATCTGTAGCCCTGTAAGCAGCGCGGTAATCTGTTCAACAGGATATTCACCCTTGGTTATTCCAACAAGCACATCACGCGTTTCCTCACGTGTCAGGTTGTCATGGCTGAGCATTTTCAGCAATATATCTTTTACTTCCATTATCTTCGCTTATTTTAAATTATTTTCCAATATAAATTCTGTGCCGGCTTACCGGTGTATAAATAAAATTAAACGGGCCTGTCGTAAGAACGACAAGCCCGTTGCTGTTTTATCTGATAAAGCACGGCTCCGTAACTCACGACTTTTTCAATCCTGAGCAACGCCACCACCATGCAAGAGACAAATTCTTCATAATCTTCATATTTTTAATTTCGATTGCAAATATAAGAAATTTCTTACAACCTACAAACATTTAAGCAGAAAATTTATCCATTTGACAATATTTCATCCAAAAACGCTTCACTTTTCTTTTTATAATAATGTAAGTCAGCACTATCTGCTCTCATATAACTTCTCGGAATGAAACTACTTGTAAATCAAACGGTTTGCAATATGCCGTCTTTCAGCCTCCAATCTACGGCATATCGCACAACAAAAGACGGCCTTCTGCAATGCGGAAGGCCGTCTTTCATAAAACATATTTTACCGTTCAGCCATACAGATTACTTGGCATAAGCCACGCTACGCGTCTCACGTATAACCGTAATCTTAACCTGACCGGGATAAGTCATCTCGTTCTGAATCTTCGTTGCGATTTCACCTGAAAGCTTTTCCGTTTCCTTATCGTCCATCTTATCTGCTCCGACGATTACACGCAACTCACGTCCTGCCTGAATGGCATATGTCTTTGTTACTCCAGGATAACTCATGGCTATTGCCTCAAGGTCGTTAAGACGCTTGATATATGCCTCAACTATCTCCCTGCGGGCACCGGGACGGGCACCGCTGATAGCATCACACACCTGAACAATAGGAGCAAGCAGTGTGTTCATCTCCATTTCATCATGGTGAGCACCGATAGCGTTCACAATGTCGGGCTTCTCCTTATACTTCTCAGCAATCTTGGCTCCGTACAGTGCGTGAGGCAGTTCACTCTCCTCATCCGGAACTTTACCAATGTCGTGGAGCAGTCCGGCACGCTTTGCTTTCTTAGGATTAAGTCCGAGCTCAGAAGCCATAACTGCGCATAGATTTGCCGTCTCACGCGCATGCTGCAGAAGGTTCTGACCATAACTTGAGCGGTATTTCATCTTACCGATTATGCGGATAAGCTCAGGATGCAGACCATGTATGCCAAGGTCAATAGCCGTACGCTTACCGGTCTCAATTATTTCATTGTCAAGCTGTTTCTTAACCTTTGCCACAACTTCCTCGATACGTGCGGGGTGGATACGTCCGTCAGCCACAAGCTGATGTAATGCGAGGCGGCATACCTCACGCCTGATCGGGTCAAATGCCGAGATGACAATAGCCTCAGGTGTGTCGTCAACAACAATTTCAACACCTGTGGCTGCCTCAAGAGCACGGATGTTACGGCCTTCACGGCCGATAATACGGCCCTTGACCTCATCATTGTCAATATGGAAAACGCTTACTGAATTCTCAATGGCCGTTTCTGTTGCCACGCGCTGTATCGTCTGGATTACGATCTTCTTGGCCTGGGCGTTGGCATTGAGCTTCGCCTCATCCATTATTTCGTTGATATAGCTTGCTGCGTCTGTGCGGGCCTCGTCCTTAAGGCTCTCCACCAGGCGGTTCTTAGCTTCTTCAGCGCTAAGGCCTGACAGTTCCTCAAGCTTGGCACGCTCCTGCAGCTGCATCTTGTCAAGCTCGTCCTGACGTATCTGGATAAGTTTCCTCTCATTATCCACACGCTGTTGCTGCTGGTCAAGGTCCTGCTTCCTGCGGCCAAGCTCTTCCTGACGCTGGTTCAAGGACAGCTCACGCTGCTTAAGTCTGTTCTCGCTTTGTTGAATTTTCTGGTTTCTGCTCTGCACCTCCTTCTCAAGTTCTGACTTCTTGTTGAGAAATTTTTCCTTTACTTCCAACATTTTTTTCTCTTTCAAGACATCAGCCTCCTTCTCTGCGGCGCTAATCATTTCCTTATACTTTCCGGTAATGACATACCTGAAAATAAAATACCCCGCAAGCCCTCCAACCACGAGAGCAATCACGGCAATAACAATATTTAATATCATTTGTTTATTTGATTGAAGTTAATATTCTCACTTTTCCGTACCGTGCGCTGAACTTTTAACGCCTAAAGCATCTTCAATCTCTGCAGTGATTTTGGTGAGAATATTATCATAAGGTTCCGTATCATTATTGGCTTTCTCAAATTCCAGATTTGTGGCAATGTCGAGCATTACCATAAAAAGAATTTCTTTCTCGCTCCGGCTTGTCCTGTAAAGCTCGGAGAGCGAGTTCACCTTATCAGTAATAAGCTTAGCCGCCCTACGGCAATACGGCTCATCTTCCGGCATGATTGTAACCGGAATATCCGTATCATAGACGTGCAATCTTATATGTAATTTGTTGTTCTCTCCAGTCATCGCTACTCGTTTATTTTCCGCTCAGCAGCGTGATACATTTGTTAACCTCCCTAATCAGTCCGGCCAGTCTGCGTTTTGCCGACTCCATGTCGCCATCACAAATCTCCATCATCTTGGCCGTCTTGAGGCTTTCGTAGTCCTTTTGTGACTGTTCAAGACTTGCCTTCAAACGCTTTATTTCCTCCTCGCAAGAGCTTACCATCGTATAAAGCTCTTCGTTCTCTTTCTTCAACTCATTGTATTGAAGAATCATTTGCCTTATACGGGTGGTAAAAAGCGTCAGGATTTTGTCATTGTCAGCCATTTTAAGGATTTTGTCTACAAATTTAGACTATTTTTGTTATATTGCAAAATTAATTCAATGAATTTTGTAAAAAATCAAGAAGATAGGCAGTTATGGTTCACAAATGGTTTTCACCTCTCTGCCTACAATATCACTTTTTCGTATCATTGTCATCAGCTTTAGGCCGCGGCTCCTTCTTTGCAAGCATTACTACCTGATATACGAAGTCGGTAATCCACTTACGGCTAAATCCAAGACGTTTATTATATGTACGTATTCCTACAATGGTTTTCATGACTCCGGCATCTTTGTAATCATTTTTATCAAATATGTCGGACACTGTTTTCTCTGTCATTGTATAAATGGCTTTCTTCATAAATGAAGGAACACGGAGCTTGAATTTCATCAGATTGCCCATTAGCATCATTACATCCTGGGTGAAATTCTGGAATTGTATCAGATAAGTCTGCACATCCTGCATCTTACGGCAGTTCCGGCGTATGCTCTGGTCAAGCTCCTTGAAGAAGTCATCGTCAGTCTTGTACAAATCCTGTAACATTTTCTTACAATGTCTCTTCTCGCCTACGCCAAGTTTATTGTTGACTGTCGGCACATGCAAAGTCGTTTTGAACATGCGCAAATCAGGCAATACCGCAAGATTCGTAATACCCGCATTCTCGGCAATGGCCGCCTGTAAATATACCCTTACGAGCGTCATGTAATCTTCCATCCCACCCGTTTTATGTTCCTTGTTATGGTCTTTTCCGAAAAATTTACTTAATAATCCCATATCTGTTTTTAATGTAATTAAATGCAGGGAGTTATATCCCGTAATTAAAACATAGATGCAAAATTACACCAAATACGCCAAAAATCAAAATAAAATTTGATTATTATCAATTTTTATTATACCTTTGCACAAATGATACGTGAAGCAACCAATCGGAATAAACAATACACAAGAACATTAAGACAAACCATCCATTGAACAGATATAGCCGTTTTTTACTTACTAAATACAATAAAAAATGAAAGGAATCGTACTGGCTGGAGGCTCGGGCACAAGATTATACCCAATAACAAAAGGTATCAGTAAACAACTGATACCTATTTTTGACAAGCCAATGATATATTATCCGATTTCAGTTCTGATGCTTGCCGGAATCAAGGAAATCCTAATCATTTCAACACCTTATGACTTGCCAGGATTCAAACGTCTTCTCGGCGACGGCTCAGCGCTTGGAGTTACATTTGAATATGCCGAACAACCTTCGCCTGACGGCTTGGCTCAAGCTTTCATTATCGGTGAGAAATTCATTGGCAATGACACTGTATGTCTTGTCTTAGGCGACAATATATTTCACGGAGCAGGCTTCTCCTCTATCTTGAAAAACTGTGTCAGAACCGCAGAGGAAGACGGCAAAGCCACTGTCTTCGGTTATTACGTTAATGACCCTGAACGTTACGGAGTTGCCGAGTTTGACGCTGACGGCAACTGTCTGAGCATCGAGGAAAAGCCAGAACACCCGAAAAGCAATTATGCCGTTGTGGGATTATATTTCTATCCGAACAGCGTTGTTGAGATAGCTAAAAACATTAAGCCGAGTGCACGAGGCGAGCTTGAAATAACATCAGTAAATCAGGAGTATCTCAGAGCCGGCTTGCTGAAAGTACAGACACTGCAACGCGGCTTCGCATGGCTTGACACTGGAACACATGACAGTCTAAGTGAAGCCTCTACATTCATTGAAGTTATAGAAAAACGCCAAGGACTCAAGATTGCATGTCTTGAAGAAATAGCTTATAAACAAGGATGGATAAATTCCGAAAAACTTAAGGAGGCAGCACAGCCCATGCTTAAAAATGACTACGGAAAGTATCTAATGAGCTTAACAGAGTGACAAGACATCTTAAATACGTCAAACAACATTAATCAGGAAAAATACAAGACAGATGAACGAGTTAAATAACGAACTGAAGTTACAAGAAGCGCAAGAAGAGCAATCGTCATTCAATTTCCAGACAATTTACACCGCTTTCATTCTTAACTGGAAGTGGTTCCTTTTGTCGGTACTCGTTTGCCTCGGAATCGGATTCCTATACATCCGCTATGCGACACCATTGTACAGCACATCTGCAAAACTTCTCATCAAGGACGGCAATGACGACAAAAGAGGTGGAGGAGGCGCATTGCAAGCATTGGAAAGCATGTCTAATCTCGGAATAATCAGCAGTAACTACGGTGTAGAGAATGAGCAGGAGATTCTCTCATCTACGACCATTGCCGAGCAGGCGATACGTGACCTCCAACTTTATGCCAATTACTACATCAAGGGGAACGTTAAGAAAAAGCTTGTCTATAAGGAACAGCCAATAACCGTCAACATTGACCCGGCACACCTGGAGACTCTCGATGCCCCGATAAATCTGAAAATAAAACGCGAAGGCAATTCCTATAAAATAAAAGGTGAGTATTATATCGCAAAAGACGAGATAAGCGTTACCGGTCCATACGACATAGAGAAAACCGTAACAGCATTTCCTGTAACTATAAGAACACAGGTAGGAACGCTGACCTTGACCCAAAACAAGCCTTATACACTTGAAGACGGAGAAACGCTTTATGTAGATCTGCTGTCTCCACGCAAGACAGCTCACGGCTATGTAAAAAGTCTGACGATTGAACAAACGTCTAAGACTTCGTCTGTTTTCAGCATGCAGATGCAAGACCAAAGTATCAAAAGAAGCATTGATTACCTGAAACAACTTGTGATCTGTTACAATAGACAGGCCAACGAGGATAAAAACGAGGTCGCGATAAGAACAGAAGAGTTTATCAATGACCGTCTGGCTAAAATCGACGCAGAGCTTAGTTCTACCGACGGCCAAATGGAAAGCTACAAAAAACAGAACAGACTTATGGAGCTTCAGCTTGATGCCATGACGACATCAACCAACACCTCCACATACGAACAGAAGCTGAATGAGGCCAACACGCAGATTGCCCTCATCGCTAGCCTCATTAACTTTGCTGACCGTCCCGGCAACAAGCATCAGGTGTTGCCCTCAAACATCGGTCTGCAGGACGAGGCTTCAACTTCTCTCATCAATGAATATAACAAAATAGCACTCGAGCGCAACAGACTGCTGCGTACGGCTTCAGAGGCGAGCCCTGTTGTTGTTGAGCTTACATCACAACTTGACAACATGCAGTCAAGCATCAGACAGGCGCTTCAGCAAGCCCGCAAAGGACTCGTTATCCAGCGCGATGCCATACAGAAGCAACTTGGTCTATACGACAGTCAGGTTACAAAGGCTCCTGAACAAGAACGTATTCTTACACAAATAGGCAGGCAACAGGAAGTCAGGTCTGGCTTGTACCTCATGCTTTTGCAGAAACGTGAAGAGAACTCTATATCACTCGCAGCCACTGCCGATAAGGGGAAACTTATCGAAATGCCGCAATTTGACAAGAAAATCAGTCCTAAGGGAAGCATCATAATGTTGGCTGCTCTCGTGCTTGGCATAGCCATACCGGCAGGATTCTTATACATTATCAACTTCTTCAGATACAGAATTGAAGGCCATGAGGACGTTGCCAAACTCACAAACCTGCCAATAATCGCCGACATTGTCGTAGCCAGCGACACGGCGAAAACAAGAGCTGACATCGTTGTGCATGAAAATCAGAACAACCAGATGGAAGAGATATTCCGCTCAATGCGCACCAATATTCAGTTCATGCTCAAGCCCGGACAGAACGTCATACTCTTCACATCTTCAACATCAGGTGAAGGCAAGACATTTACCGCGGCCAACCTTGCTGTAAGCTTTGCGCTGCTCGGTAAGAAAGTCATACTTATAGGTCTTGACATCCGCAAGCCGAGGCTTGCAGAACTGTTCAAGATAAACAATTACACCACAGGTATCACAAACCTGCTCATAATGAACAACCCGACATGGGATGATGTTAAGGAACAGATTCTGCCGTCAGAAATCAACAACAATCTTGATTTACTGATGGCCGGTCCGGTACCTCCTAACCCCACGGAGCTTATTGCACGTCCTGCATTGGAACAGGTTATCAACCAGATAAAGCAACACTATGATTATGTACTCATTGACACGGCTCCTATCGGACTGGTTACAGACACGCTCCAGATAGGCAAACTGGCAGACATAAGCATATACATGTGCCGTGCAGACTACACTCCGAAAGCCAGCTTCAATATTATCAACAACCTGGCTACCGAGAAAAAATTACCGAACATGTGCATAGCAATTAACGGTATCGACCTTTCCGAGAAGAAGTACGGTTACTATTACGGTTACGGCAAGTATGGCAAATACGGACGATACGGACATTACGGGAAAGGCAGTACCTACGGGACATACGGCTCGTATGGCAACTATGTAAACAGTCAATACGGTAATAAGAACGACAATTCGATTAAGAAATAAAAACTGCCGGCGGCAATTACCTACATAACAAAAAACTTATCATTGACAAAATGACAATAGCTGTAGATTTTGACGGAACTATCGTTGAGCACCGATACCCTGAGATTGGAAAGGAAATTCCTTTTGCAATACAGACACTAAAAATGCTCATCGCCGACAGGCATAAACTTATCCTTTGGTCTGTGCGTGAAGGCAAGCTGCTTGACGATGCGGTTAACTGGTGCAAGGAGCGCGGTGTAGAATTCTATGCAGTAAACAAGGATTATCCAGAGGAACGTGGTATAGAAAACAACAACCATTTCTCACGAAAGCTTAAGGTTGATATGTTCATAGATGACCGTAACGTAGGCGGTCTTCCTGATTGGGGTACTATCTACCGCATGATAACCGAACATAAAACAATGCAAGACATCATGCTTGAACGTCATGGCAACATTGCCTGTCAAGAAATGCCAAAGAAAAAACGCTGGTGGCAGAGATGACAATGCGATATGCACTTTATTCAGCACCAGCATAAAACTGAATACTCACATAAAGCAATATAAAACGGCCGTATTCCGACTTTGGGAATACGGCCGTTAACTTTACTACTAACAGTTAATAAAACTCGCGGATGAACATTTTCACCTCTATTCTTCCTCCATTTCAACAGATGCACAAATACACGTCGGCTCAGACGGAAAACATATATGGCATAAGACTCGTTTCAAATTGATTTTCAATATTTTACGAAAGGCCATGTTTTAGCGCATGATTGACGGTTAACCGTTATATAATAGACGGCCTTTTACGAGCCCAAAGACCGTCTGTCGGGTTCATCCGCAGTTCAGATGCATAATGACAGAACGATGGATGTAAACAATAGAAACAGCAAATAAGGCAATTACAGTTATTTTATTTTCCGTAAACATCTCTCACCTGTCACTTTTCTTCATAACTCATTTATTTTCAACCGGTTATGCAGTGACAGATATTTTTACATCTATCACAGACTTGCAAGGCGCATTTATTTTCAGCTTATAGTGCAGTGACAGATGTTTTTTACATCTGTCACCGGCCAACAGCCTGATTGTCTGCGTTATATGCATGAAAAGTGACAGATGAGAGATAAATCAAAAAAATCTTTATCAGTTAACCGCACGGCATGCTTCACTAACCGCTGATACCCTCTGCCGGCATGCGTCGTCTTGAAATATTGTATATCTGAACTGCGGAAGACTCAAAACGATAAGACTTTAATTCTTCTAATAAAGCAGATTTAGCTTAAGGATAGAGCATTATCACAGACAAAAATATAAAAATAGCAATTCAGACAAAATATTCTGAGACATAAAGTGTAATAATACAACATTTATTTATAAATTTGCAACATAATAACAATAAAGCCTAATATTATCAAATCATGAAAAAACATTACGTGCTACTGGCAGCTTTGACACTAACCTGTGTTGAAACAGCAATTGCCCAGAATCCTGACGTTATGGTTATACAGGCCAACAAGACAGGAGCCGAGATACAACCAACGATGTACGGACATTTTCTTGAAGACATCAACTATGCTGCTGACGGAGGTCTGTATGCCGAACTTGTAAAGAACCGCTCGTTTGAATTTCCGCAACATTTCATGGGCTGGAAAGTTTTCGGCAACGTAAAATTAAAAAATGACGGTCCGTTTGACCGCAACCCACACTACGTTGAACTCTCGCCAACCGGACACGAAGTAAAGCTGACCGGTATTGAGAACGAGGGCTTTTTCGGAATAGGTATAAAGTCTGATGAGAGTTACCGTTTCTCTGTTTGGGCACGCGGTGCAGGCCAGAAGATAAGAATAGAACTTGTCAACACCGCGTCAATGGGCGAATCGCAAATCATCACTTCAAATGATATATCCATAACTTCAGACGGATGGAAGAAATATGAGACAATAATCACACCTAAACAGACATTCGCAAAAGCCCGTCTGCGCATATTCCTCGCCTCTAAAGGAAATGTTGACCTCGAACACGTGTCGTTGTTCCCGGTTGACACATGGAAAGGCCGCAAAAACGGTTTGCGTAAAGACCTTGCGCAGGCATTGGCCGACACAAAACCCGGCGTATTCCGCTTTCCTGGCGGTTGCATAGTAGAAGGAACTGACCTGGCCACACGCTACAACTGGAAGAACTCTGTAGGTCCGGTTGAGAACCGTCCCCTAAATGAGAACCGTTGGCAATACTCATTCAGCCACCGCTATTTCCCAGACTATTACCAGTCTTACGGAATGGGATTTTTCGAATTGTTCCAGTTAGCCGAAGACATGGGTGCCGAGCCGTTGCCTGTCGTTAGCTGCGGACTTGCATGCCAGTTTCAGAACAACAGTGAGGATGCACACGTGAAAGTATCCGACCTCGGACCATACATCCAGGACGCACTTGACCTCATTGAGTTTGCCAATGGTGATACGACAACAACATGGGGACGCCTGCGCGCAGAAATGGGACATCCCGCTCCGTTCAACATGAAGTACATAGCTGTCGGCAACGAACAATGGGGCGAGGGATATCCGGCACGCCTTGAAAAGTTTGTAGAGGCCATACGTAAGGCTTACCCTGACATCAAGATAATAGGTTCCGCAGGGCCTAATTCGGAAGGAAAAGATTTTGATTATCTTTGGCCAGAAATGAGAAAACTTAAAGTAGACCTTGTAGACGAGCACTTCTACCGCCCTGAGGACTGGTTCCTCGCCTCTGGCAACCGCTATGACAATTATGACAGGAAAGGTCCGAAAGTATTTGCCGGTGAGTACGCCTGCCACGGTAAAGGTAAGAAATGGAATCATTTCCACGCATCACTTCTTGAAGCCGCGTTCCTGACAGGTGTTGAACGAAACGCAGACATAGTGTACATGGCCACATATGCACCCCTGCTTGCTCACGTTGAAGGTTGGCAGTGGCGGCCAGACCTTATATGGTTTGACAATCTTCGCTCGGTACGCACCTGCAGCTGGTATGTCCAGTGGCTCTACGGCCACAACCGCGGAACAAACGTTGTGCCGCTTACAATGGACGGCAAGCCTGTAAGCGGTCAACCCGGACAGAACGGGATGTTTGCAAGTGCGGTTTTGGACAAGCCGACCAATACATATATAATTAAGGTGGTAAATACTTCTGACAGCGCACGCAAGATAAAGATTGAATTCCGTGGTCTGAAAAAATCCATAAAACTTGATAATGGGAAACGCCTTACGTTACATTCAGACAATCCTGACGCTGACAACACTCTTGACAATCCGGCATTGATTGTGCCGCAAGAAAGTGCCATGGAAGTAAATGGCAGATGTATTGAGACAGAAATAGGCCCGGCTACATTCTCTGTGTACAGAGTAACAGCTGACAAAGAATAAGCCCAACGTCAGCTCAACTTCCTGAACACAAATCTTACAATGACAAAGTTCGTTGGTATGGCTATACAGTACACAGGCACAGGTGCCAGCACTCTGTCAACGCCTAAATGGATAAAGAGGTTAAGCAGGCTTATCTGCAACAGATAATTGAACGCATGGGCACAGATAAATCCCAATCCGTTCTTAACCGACTTCCGACGGCGGAATGTATAACGGGCCGACATAATATAATTAAAGACAAGGCTTATAAAATAGCCGGCTGTATAGGCAGCATTAACACCCAAAACGCCGTGCAACAGCCAATATATGCCATAGTGCAGGGCTGTTGCCACGGCTCCTACTATGCCAAAACGCACTATCTCTTTTATCGTTTCCCGATTAAGGCGCATTTCTTTAAATGTTGTTACCAGCATGCAAAGATACGTCAAAAATCCTTAGCAAAGCCATTAAGGCACATTATTTTACGTGAACCGATATTATTTGACTGCAAAGACTAACCATAAAAATAACCCTGCTTAGGCGGCATTATCGGTATAAATTATTAATTTTGCAGAAAAATTATATTATCATCATGTGTGGCATTGTAGGATATATCGGCTTCAGAAAAGCTTACCCTATTCTGATTGAAGGGCTTAAGCGCCTTGAATACCGCGGTTATGATTCTGCGGGCATCGCCCTTGTCAACGGAGATGGGCAGATGAATGTATATAAAGAGAAGGGTAAAGTGGCTAAACTTGAGGCTCTTGCAGCTGGACGCGACACGTCCGGAAGTTTAGGCATAGCCCACACCCGCTGGGCAACTCACGGCGAGCCGTCAGCCGTCAATGCTCACCCGCAGGTATCGCAGAGCGGACGCCTGGCTATAGTGCACAACGGCATTATAGAAAACTATGCAGACCTTAAAGAGTTCCTTCTCGGTAAAGGCTTTACATTCAAGAGTGAGACTGATACAGAAGTTCTCGTGCAGTTAGTGGAATTCATGCAGCAGACTTACGGCAAAGACCTTGAAGGGGCCGTGGTAATGGCATTAAGACGTGTAGTGGGAGCTTACTCCATTGCAATAATAGACAAATGCTGTCCTGACAAAATTGTCGCCGCACGCAAGAGCAGTCCGCTCGTAATAGGTGTAGGCGAGGATTACAAAGAATTCTTCCTCGCATCTGACCCTCTTCCATTCGGCGAATACACAAATAAGCTGATTTACCTTAACGACAACGAGGTTGCTTTATTAAGAAAAGGCCACGACGTAGAAATAAGGAATCTTGACAATAAGGAAATTGCGCACGATGTAAAAGAGGTTGACATTAATCTTGAGTCTTTAAGCCGTGGAAACTTTGAGCATTTCATGCTGAAAGAGATTTATGACCAGCCTGAATGCATATCTGACTGCATGCGCGGACGTCTGCTGCGCGGACAAAAACGCATCGTACTGAGCGCATTGTCACTGCATCGTGACGAACTTACACATGCCGGAAGATTTATAATCGTGGCATGCGGCACATCGTGGCACGCAGGGCTGGTTGGCAAACAGCTAATCGAGCAGTGGGCAAAAGTCCCTGTTGAAATCGAATATGCTTCGGAGTTCCGTTACCGTAACCCTGTTATCATGCCAGGTAATGTTGTCATAGCCATATCGCAAAGCGGAGAGACGGCAGACACTCTTGCAGCTTTTGAGCTGGCAAAGAAGAACGGAGCATTATGTTTCGGCATCGTTAACGTAGTCGGCTCAAGCATTGCCCGTGCTTCTGACACAGGAATTTACATCCACGTAGGACCGGAAATAGGCGTAGCATCAACAAAGGCTTTCACTGGCCAGGTTACAGTTCTTACATTGTTCGCTCTGGCTCTGGCTCATGAACGTGGCACAATTTCACAAAGTGAATATGAAGAAACGATTGAAGAACTGGGCCGTATTCCTGACAAAATGAAAGCTGTGCTCGCCAAGAATAATGACATCAAGGAGATTGCCCTCACACTGACTTATGCTGAAAACGCTCTGTACATGGGCCGCGGATACAACTACCCGGTGGCATTGGAGGGAGCGTTGAAATTGAAGGAAATCAGTTATATCCACGCTGAAGGCTATCCGGCTGCCGAAATGAAACACGGCCCGATAGCGCTTATTGACGAGGACATGCCCGTAGTTTTTGTCGCTACACACCATCAGTTGTATAAAAAGATATTAAGTAATATTGAAGAGGTTAAGGCCCGCAACGGCCGTATCATAGCTGTTGTAACTGAAGGCGACGAGGCTGTCAGCAATATTGCAGAGGCTGTAGTGGCCGTTCCCCCTACCCTGGCACCGCTTGCACCGCTGCTGTCTGTCATCCCGTTGCAGCTGATTGCCTATCATGTAGCTGTAGCCAAGGGACTTAACGTTGACCAGCCAAGAAATCTGGCCAAATCAGTAACAGTAGAATAAAAACTGAAATTAAGATACATATCAGTAGAAAGAGAGCTGAGACATATGACAAAGAAAGATTTAAGGATAGTTTTCATGGGTACGCCTGAGTTTGCAGTAGGCACGCTGCAGGCTTTGGTTGACGGCGGATATAATATCGTGGCAGTGGTGACACAGCCTGACAAGCCTGTGGGCCGCCATCAAGACACACTTATGCCATCTGCCGTAAAGCAATATGCAACGAGTATCGGACTACCGGTGCTTCAACCTGTAAAAATGAAAGATCCTCAGTTTATTGAGGAGTTGGCCGGTTATCATGCTGACCTGCAGGTTGTAGTAGCATTCAGAATGCTGCCTGAGGTTGTATGGGCAATGCCTCGTTTCGGAACGTTTAATGTTCACGCAGCACTGCTGCCGCAATACAGAGGAGCCGCACCTATCAACTGGGCCGTAATAAACGGTGAGAAGCAGACAGGCGTAACTACGTTCTTCCTTGACCATGAGATTGATACCGGACGTATAATCATGCAGGCTCCGTTTGACATTAAAGACGATTATAATGTCGAAGATGTTTACGATGGACTTATGAAGCTCGGTGCAGACTTGGCTATCAGGACAATAGACAAAATTATTGAAGGCGACGGTCATGTTGACTCTTTACCGCAGGAAGAGATGATGCCGGTAGGGAAAGAGCTTCACAGTGCGCCGAAGATTTTTAAAGAGACATGCCAGATAGATTGGACTTTGCCCGCTTTAAGAATACACAATTTTGTAAGAGGCCTGTCACCTTACCCCGGTTCATGGAGTAATCTTACAGACAATGTTGGAAAGTCAACAGTACTGAAAATATTCAAAACGTCATTGACAGACATTACTTGCGACGCGAAAAAACAAGGTACAATCATTGTAAACAGCGGGCACATATTAGTTGCAACGGCAGACAAATGGCTTCAATTGGACGAAATACAGTTGAGCGGCAAGAAAAGAATGGATGCCAAGGCTTTTCTTAATGGTTTCAGAAACATTGAGAATTATATGTTGACACACGTATGAACGCATAATCAAACAAGTAAAGAGTATATGAATATCCATTAATCTTTGGATGTATTCATATACCCTTTCTTTATAAACCATGACTCATCGGCAGACAATAGTAACCGTTTCTTTGCTGAACGCGTAAGTCCTTTGCTGTCAAGATTATACTGATTGTTCTTTTTTACATAGTCGTCAACAGTACATATAAACCGGGCCGGATTGCCTCCAACTACACTACCTGACGGTATCGAACGGCACACCACGCTGCCGGCAGCAATAAGCACATTGTCTTCTACGGTTACACCGGGCATTATAAGAGCATTGTTGCCAATGTAAACATTATTACCAATTATTACCCGGCCAAAGCAATCAAACTTGGGAAACTTCATCCTCGCAACCTGGCTGCCACCATGAGTAAAAATCTTTACACCATGAGTTATCTGACAATTTGAACCTATTTTTATCAGGAACGGCTCTGCCTCGCTCCAAAAGCATGAAGCAAAAGTTGTGTTATCGCCAAACTGTACACCTGCTTTCCTTGCAAGTTTAAGATATGACGGATGCTTTTTCCTAAAAAGTTTTAAAAATGAGAACGACATATAGTTAAAACAAATAGAATTTTATTATAAAATACAAATATATCAACCGTTTCTTAAAAATGCAAAATAATTCAAATATTTGTTTTCCTGTTTTTGTTTTTTTTACAAAAAAGTTTTATTATCCCACATCATTTAACTAACTTTGCACTAAGACAAATATAAATACAAGGTTTCACCCACTATGGTATATTTATAAAGTATGCCGAGAAAAAGACACTTCTGAAATTTAGATTATGAATTATGAATTACTTAACGGCAAACGTATTGCCGTACTTCTGTCGGGAGGCGTTGACAGTTCTGTTGTAGTTTACGAACTGGCATCAAAAGGATTCCGACCAGATTGTTTTTATATAAAAATAGGTCCTGAGGAAAGTGAGGAATGGGATTGCTCAAGCGAAGAGGATCTTGAAATGGCAACATCTGTAGCTGCAAAATACGGATGCAAGCTTGAGGTTGTAGACTGTCATAAGGAATACTGGAACCAGGTGACACGTTACACGATGGAAAAAGTCAAAGCGGGATTTACACCTAATCCGGATGTTATGTGCAACAGATTGATAAAATTCGGTGCATTTGACACAAAAGCCGGACATGAATATGACCTTATTGCAACTGGACATTATGCCCAGACTGAAATAATCAACGGCATGAAATGGCTGACAACAAGTCCTGACCCGGTAAAAGACCAGACTGATTTTCTTGCGCAGATACAGAACTGGCAACTTAAAAAAGCGCTTTTCCCTATCGGCGGAATGATGAAAGAAGAAGTCCGCACTATAGCTGAGCATGAACATCTTATCAACGCAAAGCGTAAGGACAGTCAAGGCATTTGTTTCCTGGGAAAAATCAACTACAATGATTACATCCGCAAATATCTCGGTGAAAAACCAGGCGATGTTCTTGAACTGGAAACAGAAAAGAAAATAGGAAGTCATAAGGGGCTATGGTTCCACACGATAGGCCAGCGTCACGGGCTAGGTTTCGGTGGTGGTCCGTGGTATGCAGTTAAGAAAGACATGCAAGCCAACATTCTATATGTAAGCAGAGGATATGATCCAAAGTCCGCATACAAAAAAGACTTTAATATCCATGACTTCAATTTTCTGACATGTGACCCATGGCAAAAAGTTGAACAAATAAACGTAACTTTCAAGATTCGCCATACTCCTGAATTTCACAAAGCCTCAATCGAACGTGCCGGTGACAACGCCTTTACAATACATTCAAAAGATCCAATACACGGAGTCGCACCGGGCCAGTTCTGCACAATATATGACGAGATGCATCACAAATGCATTGGAAGCGGCGAGATTTGTATATGAGAACAATGCCTTTATAAAGACAGGTTGCCGTCGCGTACATATATCTTTTCTTCACTTATAAGATACTCAAGAGCCTCTTTCAGTATGCTACGGTCAATAGAAATATCGTTCAGTTCAGACAAAGGATGCATGGCTTTGTCAGCAAGCAGATTCATGATTTTATCCGCTGCGTCAGCCATTGCTTCCTTCTGTCTTGGATTTTTGGTCTGATTACGACACACGTCACATTGCCCACAGTCTGAAGAACGTGTTTCACCAAAGTACCTCAATAACTGACGGCTACGACAGATATAATCATTCTCAGCATAATTTATCATTGCCTCAATGCGTGCGGCATACTCCTGTTTACGGTCATCATAAATATCTTTCGGAAATACAAGCCGTTCAGCCTCTTCACGTCTTTGCACATACTTGATATGAGGAATCTTTTTACGAGGGATATATCTTATTATGTTACGCTGCGTCAGACTTTTCAAGATAAAATATATCTCCTCACGTTTCACCCCTGTTTGCACGGCAAGCAGACTCTCATCAATATAACACAAGTCAGTGAAAAGTCCCCCATAGTTTCTCAAAAGGGCGGTAATAACTGCATTTTCATTGTCATTAAGGCTGTCAAGCCTGTATAGCTCCTCACGTCCGAGTCTGATGTACACTTGTGACATATTGTCACGTTCATCCTCATATTCAATATATCCAGCCCGTGAAAGTATCTTCAAAGCAGAATTAACCTGTACAGGAAAATGCTTGAAGTAGAAGCAGAAAGTATCTATATTAAATTCAAAGCGGCATCCGCATCCGCTTCCCATGCCTATCTGGTAGTAATAAGCTAAATGCTCATAAACGCCACGTATATAATCCTTATCGGGAAAAGTCTCACTGATTCTCCGCTCAAGTTTAACCTTATCGTTACCGTCAAAAAGCAATACGGCATATGCCTGCTTACCATCACGGCCTGCACGCCCTGCTTCCTGAAAATATGCTTCAATGGAATCAGGACTGTCTATATGTACTACAAGTCTTACATCCGGCTTGTCAATGCCCATACCAAATGCATTGGTGGCCACAATAACTCTCTTTTCGTCTTCCTGCCACTGCTTCTGCCGCAGATCACGTGTGGAGCTCTCAAGTCCCGCATTATAAAATGTCGCACTTATTCCGCTGTTTTCCAGTTCTTTGGCAATCTCTTTTGTACGCTTACGACTACGTACATAAACTATAGCCGGACCGTCAATAGCCTTTAGCAGTCGCAGCGTCTCATTAATTTTATCACTCGTATAATTTACCACATAAGCAAGATTCTTACGCTCAAAGCTCATGCGGAAAACATTTTTTTGACTAAAACCGAGTCTTATCTGAATATCATCTATAACCCGTTCTGTTGCCGTTGCCGTAAGGGCGAGTACTGGCGCGTCAGGCTTTATCTTACGAATTTCACTTATTTTCAAATATGACGGACGGAAATCATATCCCCACTGACTTATACAATGAGCCTCATCTACAGTAATGAAACTTACCTTCATATGGCTCAATTTCTTCTGAAACAGCTCGGAAGACAATCGTTCAGGGGAAACATACAGAATCTTTACGCCACCGAAAATAGCATTCTCCAATGTCGTTATCACCTCTGCATGCATCATTCCGGAATATATGGCTGCCGCTTTTATTCCACGTTTGCGCAGATTATCAACCTGGTCACGCATCAACGCGATGAGAGGTGTTATCACAATACACACTCCACTCGTAGCCAATGCCGGCACCTGGAATGTCAGCGACTTGCCTCCGCCAGTTGGCATAAGCCCCAATGTATCCCGGCCAGCCCCGATACTTTCGATAATCTCACGTTGTATTCCGCGGAAATCATCATAGCCCCAATATTCCTTTAATATCTGAAGATATTTGTCCATAGGCTTTTTGAAGTCAAGAATTAAGAGTTAAGAATTAAGAAAAGGGCGTTGATAAATCACATGACATATTTTCTTAATTCTTAACTCTTAATTCTTAACTATTCTTCTGACGGTCTTATGTCTTCAATCTGAAGTTGCACTCCGTTATGTTTAAACACATTGTCCTCAATCGTGTAAGCGATGTCGAAACTGCGTTTTGACTTTATATAGCGGGCTGAGCCACTCTGTCCGAATGCGATACCGTTCATCACATTGTTTGACTTGGAGTCAACCAATTCAAGTTTGATATGCTCCTGCTCACGTCCTACGACCTTACTTGTACCGAAATCATAAACATCCGTGGTGCAGAACAACGGTTTTTGGTTCATTGGTCCAAACGGTCCGAATTTCTTCAGGTCAGCATGCAGCTTACGGGTAATATCCTTAAAGTCTATAACAGCATCAATATTAAGAGTTGCTTCTGTCTGTTCAGGCTGAATATGCTCATCCACATATTTCTGGAAACGACGTCTGAACTCAGGTACATCCTTCCATTTCAATGTAAGACCGGCTGCGTATGTATGGCCACCGAAGTTGATAAGCATGTCGCGGCAGCTCTTAATTGCCGAATAAACATCAAATCCGGTAACACTTCTTGCCGAGCCGGTGGCGAGGTCATCCTCACGTGTCAGAACTATCGTTGGCCTGAAATATATCTCAGTCAGACGTGAAGCGACAATACCAATGATACCTTTTTTCCAGTTCTCATCATACAGAACGATACTTGAGTGACGCTTCTGACTTTCGATACGCGATATTATCTGGTTCGCCTCTTCTGTCATTTGCTTGTCTATATCCTTACGCAACTCGTTGTATTCATTAATATGTTTGGCTTCTTTCAGTGCGTTGCTGAAATCCTTCTCAACAAGCAAATCAACGCTTTCACGACCATTCTCCATTCGTCCTGACGCATTAATGCGTGGACCGATTTTGAATACTATGTCACTCATCGTCAGTGTACGTCCGCTTAAGCCACATATATCGATAATAGCCTTAAGACCTATGCTCGGATTCTGATTAAGCTGTTTCAGACCATGAAAAGCCAGAATACGGTTTTCCTCAACAACAGGCACAATATCAGCTGCAATGCTGACAGCACAGAAATCAAGTAAAGGAATAAGGCGTGAGAACGGAATGCCGTTATTCTTGGCAAACGCCTGCATAAACTTAAAGCCTACACCACATCCACAAAGATGCTTGAACGGATACGTGTCGTCACTGCGTTTAGGATTAAGAATAGCCACTGCCGGAGGTAATTGCTCGTCAGGCACATGATGATCACATATAATGAAATCAATGCCAAGAGTCTTGGCATATGATATTTCCTTATTGGCTTTTATTCCGCAGTCAAGTATTATTATAAGTTTAACGCCGGTCTGTCTGGCGTATTCTATTCCCTTATGACTTACCCCGTACCCCTCGTCATATCGGTCAGGAATGTAATAGTCAATATTGGAATAAAACTGTTGAAGAAATTTATAGACAAGTGCCACTGCGGTACACCCGTCAACGTCATAATCGCCGTACACCATGATACGCTCCTTGCGTCCCATTGCGTCATTAAGCCTGTCTACCGCCACGTCCATGTCTTTCATAAGGAACGGGTTGATAAGGTCATTCAGCTGAGGACGAAAGAACCGTTTCGCGGCCGATTCAGTCGTAATGCCACGCCGGATTAGTATTCCGGCAAGTATGGAGCCAATCCCTACCTTGGCACCAAGCTCTTCAGCCGCCTGTATTTGTTCTGATGTCGGTTTTTCGTAATTCCATTTGAAGTGCATTATATCGTTTTTTATTTTTCTCTGTCCGAAGTCTTTTGCCTATGACAAAAGAGCGTGTAAAGATACAAATAAAAAACAAAAAAACAGCCTTTTAATATGGAAAATATATAAATTGGCAATCCAGTTAATCCGTCTGATATCAGTTAATTCACAATCAGGCTTCAGGCTTAAGCATGTATTAATAATAAAAAAATGAAAAATTATGGTTCCTTATCTGGCATCAAGACATCTAAGTAAACCATAATTTTTCATTCAAGATAACATCGTTTCTGTGGCAATATATCAGATGCCCAGTTTCTTTCTGATATCCTTCGGTATGGCGTTCTTGTTGACCATGATGTTCATCGTCTTGTAAGCCACGTAGTTCTTGGTCATGTACCATGTGCCTTTATAGTCGCCGTACTCGCCCCATGAGTTCTTAACCATGTAATACTCACGGCCGTTCTGATCCTTGGCAATTCCGTAAAGGTGCATTCCGTGGTCGTCAGTAGTCTCCCAACTGTCAAATGCCTCCTGGCGCATTTCCTGCGTGGGGACAATCTCCGGAGCGTCAATGCCCAGAGAGTCGAGCTTGCTTCTCTTCTCTGTTGCAGACAATTTAAACCAGCGGTCTGCGTCAGTTCCGGCCATGCTGCGTGCTTTCTTAACGTCATATGCTATGCCGAGACCTTTACGTGTAAATCCGTCTTCAGTAACGTCACCGCCCCATGCTACAGTATAGCCCTCGTTTATAGCGTTGTCGATGATCCGCATAAGCTCGTCCATCGGTACGTTATAAGACAATGCCCAGCGCCAGTTGTCCTGTATTTCTATTGCAAACTGAGTATAGAACGGGTGGTGAGTATAGCTGGTTATTGACACATAGTCATCAAGATTGATGCCGAGACTTGCGGCAAACTCTTTCGGAGTATATTCTTTTCCTTCATAAACAAACTTCTCAGGGCACTCGCCGAGATAAGCATCAATAATTCCCTGCAGCCCCTTCTTCCACTGTTGTGATATTTTCTTAGCCTTGCTCTTTGACACTGCAGCCACATAAGGCTCCATCACACTGAAGAACTCGTCGAAGTTTGCGAGCGAGTCACCGGTCAGTGTTCCGGGAGCCGGCATAGCCTCTTCTGGGCATATTCCGTAATTCTGCATGATAGTAACAACATCCTCAAAGCTGCCGCCCTGTGAGAACTGGCTGTCTCCGTGCATTCTTACAGTCACTACCGCGCGGTCCATATAATCCTTGTTGGCAATGAACATTTCGCAGAGATTGTACGTCTTGCCGGTGTTTTTGAGGATTTCGCTCTCAAGGAAGCTCAGTGTTGAATAAGCCCAGCATGTACCGCTGCGGTTCTGGTCCTTGATGCTTGTAATGGGGTTGGCCTTGATTGTGGTAAACACAGCCTTGTTCTTGTTGTCGGAGTCCTTCTTCTCCTGCGCGTATGCGCCTACCGTGATGCAGGCCAGCATCATCATTGCAAATAGTTTTCTCATGTCTTTTTACTGTTATTTTATTGTTTAATTGTTTGCCATAAATTCTTCAACGTCTTTCGGATGATAAGGTATGCGGTCCTTACCGAGGAAGCGGCAGCCGTCAGCCGTTATCAGCACATCGTCCTCTATGCGTATTCCGCCGAAGTCCTTATACGTCTCAAGCAGGTCGTAATTTATGAAATCAGTATGCAGTCCCTTAGCCTTCCAGTCATCAATGAGCGCCGGAATAAAGTAGATTCCCGGCTCATCAGTTACTACAAAGCCTTCTTCCAGCCTACGGCCCATGCGCAACGCGTTAGTGCCGAACTGCGTCGAGGGGCGCACTTCATCGTCAAAACCGACGTAAACCTGGCCTAAGCCCTCCATATCGTGCACATCCATACCCATCATATGTCCCAATCCATGGGGCAGGAACATCGCGTGAGCACCGGCGTTTACGGCCTCGTCTACATCGCCTTTCATCAGTCCGAGCTCTTTCAGCTTTTCAGTCATCAGGCGGCATACGGCCATGTGAACGTCCTTATATCGCACTCCGGGGCGTGCCACGCTCAGAACGTAGTCGTGACAAGCCTCAACAATCTGATAGATTTCAAGCTGACGCTGGGTAAACTTGCCGTTAACGGGGTAAGTACGGGTGTTGTCTGAGCAGTAATTATCGCGGTTCTCAGCACCTGCGTCACACAAAACAAGACGCCCGCTCTGCAGTTCGTTCCAGCTCGGAGCGCCGTGCATTATCTCTCCGTGCTGCGTGAAGATTGTCGCGAAGCTCACCATCGCACCGTAAGACTGTGCCACACCGTCAACCTGTCCGCCTATATACTTCTCTGTCAGACCGGGTTTTGTCAGGCGCATGGCCGTTGTGTGCATTTTATAACCTATCGCGCAGGCGTTCTCTATCTCCTCTATCTCCTGCGGTTCCTTTGTCGAACGCATCTTAACGACAGCGTTTATCAGTTCGAGAGATGCCGCCTCTTTCTGCTGATTGGGGTGAATGCCGAGCAGGTCGAATATTTGCAGTTTGGTATCAAACCTGTATGGAGGCAGAAAATGTATCTGTCTGTGCTGCCTCAAAGCCTCGTTACATATAATCTGAAGCTGTTTCATGGGGGCTGTTTCAGCCACTCCCACGCTTGCGGCCATATCCTTCACGCTATCAACTGAGCCGAACCAGACAATATCGTCAATGTCAATATCGTTGCCTACTATGGTCTCTGTGCCTTCATCAATATCTATTATGCCGACAAGTCCGTCACGGTTCAGACCGAAATAATACAAAAACGACGAGTCCTGACGGAACGGATAATAACCGTTTGAAGGATAGTTTACCGGTGAGTCATTGTTGCCGAAAAGCAATATCAGGCCGCTCTTTACGAGCTTTTTCAGTTCGGCGCGGCGGTTAACGTAAGTCTCTTTACTGAACATATATACAATGTGTTATTTTGCCAGGACATGTTCACCGCTCTGCCTGCACACGTTCCGGCATGCCGGCTGCAGTTGCCGCACAGTTACAGAGTTGTAAAAACAAGCCCTTTTGTCTGCAAAGATATGCAATTTTGGCTTAAAATTAGTATTTTCGTCCTTGTTTTTAATAAAGTTTTATGCGGCTTACTTCAACACTTCATCAAGCATTTTGTAAAATTCCATGGTCTCGCCCTTGAAACACTTTATGACTGTTCCTTCGGGAGAAACAATAACTTTATAAGGATAGGCGGTAACGCCAAAGCGGACTTCAGTTGTTCCGTCAGATGAAATAACATGCTGCCATGGGACGTTGTTCTTGCTTACTGCTGCTTTCCACTTATCTTCCTTGTCATAACAAGCCACGCCGACTATCTCAAGCCTGTCCTTATATTTATCATAGTATTCCTTCATTTTCGGAAAGCCCTTGATACACCACGAGCACCATGAACCCCAAAAATCAACGACTATATATTTCCCTTTGCCGAGAAGCGTACTGAGTCTAAGGTCATTGCCGTTCATATCCTTTAATGTGAAGTCTGGCACTTGCCTGCCTTCCTTTAGTTCCAAAGTAGCGGTTTTGTTCGCCTGCTGTTCTTTGGCAAGCCGTAAAAACATACTTTCAATCACATCTATATAGGCTTTAAAACGTCCGTTCCGGACCTCTGGAGACAGCTTCCTGATAGCAGGCAATATGTCGTTAATGCCCTGGTCAAGCAACATTGTGGCAGAGACCTCGCCATCCAAATGGCTCATTATATATTGATTGGCGACTTTAAACCGCCTTTCATTTATCTCTCTGTTGGCAGCTTTCCGTTCGTTGTCCAACGTAGCTTTGTCAAGTCCGTCGGCCACGCCTTTGTCATATTTAGCTTTCACAGCATCAAACTCCTTGTAAAACGGCTGCATTAATTGACTGACGCTGTCCAGTTTCTGATAAAACGCAGTGCCATTGATATTCCAATAGTTTTCAGAACCTGACGCTCCGGCTATCTCCACGCTTTCATCAGGAACAAAAAAGAAATGCGATTTATTGCCGTTTGACCGAACGGTCAGTTCAGCCATGTAAGCCAACTTGATGTCGCAACTGTAATTAAAGCATCCGTTCGCATCAATGGGGATGCATGCGTTCACCTCTTTCTTTTCGGGTTCACACTTCACATAACCTATCAGCAGCGTATCGTTCGCCACATCAGTGAAATGTCCTTTGATGGTAAAGTTCTGCGCATGCAAATCCAAAGCCATTGTGCTTAGTAAAACCAAACTAACAAATAAGGTTTTCATATTATTATGCTTAAATTCTTATCAAACGGTTACAACAAGCTATTTCTTACTACTTAATGGAAGAATATGAAAAAAACTCCCAAGCCACACCCGGCTTGCAGACACGCAAAAGGGATACGAACAGACTTTATACATAATCTGTCTGCATCCCTTTTAACTGTCTTAAACATGGTTACCGCCCGTTACTCGCCGGCCGGAACATACTTTGGCGACGGGCCGTACTTGTTGTCCTCGGGCTTGCCGTCACGCACACAGAACACGAATATCGTTACGTTTACAATAAATGACAATACTCCTAATACCGTCAACACCGGACTGCGCAATGTCGCCATTGCCTCGTCAACGTCGGGATTTACCGTTGCCATTATCTCATAAAAGCCGCTTTGCGCTAAATAAACGTTGCTTACTATACCTATGATGATTGCCGCCGCAACCCACCATCCGCCGTGTCCGCGGTCATGCAGACGGCGCACAGTAACTGACCACATCGTCAACTGCAACAAAAGAGCGATTACAGACTGCAAAACGGGGTACATGCTGAGTGTAAAATTCAATACCACTACTAACAAGAAATAAACCAGCCAGTACCACCAAAGCTCGCTGCGGCGGGCACGTCCTTTAAAGTTTGTCAGGTTGCTTAGCACTGACTTGATAGCCTCACCGGCAGTCAGCGCAGGTAATTTTCTGATGTTTTCCATAATTGATAATTGTATTTTGTTAGACAATAAATCATTTTCCTGCAGCCCGACAGCCTCATCATTTCAGCAGGTCGGGGCGCAGGCGTTGCGTCCGCTCGTAGCTTTGCTCTATCTCCCAGTCCTTTATCTTGGCCTCGTTGCCACTCAGCAGAATGTCTGGCACACGCCAACCTTTGTATTCTGCGGGGCGTGTGTAAATCGGAGCGGAGAGCATATCGTCCTGGAAGCAGTCTGACAGGGCGCTCTGGTCGTCACTTATCACGCCGGGCACAAGCCTCACTATGGCGTCGGCCATTACCGCGGCAGCCAGCTCGCCGCCCGTAAGCACGTAATCGCCGATGCTGATTTCACGGGTGATAAGGTGGTCGCGTATGCGCTGGTCAATGCCTTTATAGTGGCCGCAGAGTATTATGAGGTTGCCTTTAAGCGAAAGGTCGTTGGATATATGCTGGTCAAACCGCTCGCCGTCGGGCGACGTAAATATAACCTCGTCATAATCACGTTCAGCCTTAAGCGCGGTTATGGCGTTGTCAATAGGCTCGCACCTCATCACCATTCCGGCAAATCCGCCGTAGGGATAATCGTCCACACGCCGCCATTTATCGTCTGAATAGTCGCGCAGGTTGTGCAGATGTATCTCGGCAAGGCCTTTCTTCTGTGCCCTTGCGAGTATCGACTCATTGACAAAGCCCTCAAGCATTTCGGGCAAAACAGTGATTATGTCTATTCTCATATCAGGTATTTAAGCGGTGTTGCGGTTGTCCGGCGCACGTCTTAAAGCTGTTTAATGCAGTCAGCCGCACGCCGGACAAGGTTATTATTACAGTTCTTTCTTAAGAGCCTCGGCCATGTCGGCATATTCCTTATCCGAGAGATACACTTCTTGCGGGTTCATGCGGAACACGCCTCCGAAGTCAGGTCCGTCCACATATTTCGGCACAAGATGGAAATGAAGGTGTGAAAGTGTATCTGAATATGCACCGTAATTTATTTTTGCAGGATTGAAGACTTTCTGCATTGCACGTGTCACGCGTGCCACATCAGCCATGAACGCGTTACGCTGCTCATCGCTCAGCAGGTTCAGGTCGTCAACGTGCTCGTCGTAAGCCACGAGACAACGCCCGTGATATGTCTGCTCCTTGAAGATAAACAGACGTGACACACTTAGCTTTGCTACTTCAATCATCAGGTTTTTCTGTGTCTCATTGTTCTGGCAATAAAGACAGTCCTTAGGGTCGCTTTTCATATTTCTTTGTTTGTTTTATGGTTATTCAGGTTTGCCTTACCTTAATATATAAGTCCGGCTTTACTGGTACAAAGATAGCATAAAGTTACTTAAACAGCAAGAAATATGTGATATTTTTACGTCGCCGGGCACTGAATGCGGATTAATGTCAGCCCGCACCCTACCCCGCCACAGGCGGGCGGACACATGAAAGACGGCAAACGAGTTTGTAAAAGGCCGTCTCTTGCCGTGCAAAAGGCCGTCTTTCAGCCTGCAAAAGACGGCCTTTTAGATTGTAAGCAAACATACTCTACCTGCTTACAATTCATCTTCCACAATGCGGAATACCGGCAGACCGTAAGCATATCGCTGTAAAAAGTTACAGTTTTCATGGCAAGCACAGCATTAGTCTTAACTCCTTTACTCCTTTCCGCTTTTCTTAATTCTTAACTCTTAATTATTAATTACCAAAGCATTCGTCTTGACTCCTTTCTTAATTATTAACTCTTACCTCTTAATTCTCAGACAAATCTCCTTGTATGCTTGTCCCTTGTCAGCTTGTACCTGGCTTACTCCTTTCTTAATTCTTAAATTTGTTCCTTTTTCATTCGTCTGTTTCAATTAAATTGTTAACTTTGTAACAGACAAAGCTTGACCGGCAAAGCCGGGCAGTAACCTTTTGACACATTGTGCCGACGAAAACTTGAAAAACGGAATGTTGTACATTACTTTGCCTGAAGAAAAGACACGAAAAGTGTCGTTCTATTTAGCAATGGAAGAATATGTGGCGCGCAACATCAAGGCTGACGACTGCCTGTTTTACTGGCAAGTGGGGCCTTCGGTGGTGTTCGGGCGCAATCAGCTCATCGACAATGAGGTAAACACCGATTATTGCCGCAGCCACGGCATTGAGCTGTTCAGGCGCAAGAGCGGCGGAGGATGTGTCTATGCGGACAAGGACAACATCATGTTCTCGTTCATAACGGATAACGGCAACGTAGGACTTACGTTCAACCGGTACATTCAAATGATGGTGCTGATGCTGAGAAACATGGGCGTGGAGGCTGCCGCCGACGGCCGCAACGACATACTGATAGACGGCAAGAAGGTGTCAGGCACGGCCTTTTATCATATACCGGGGCGAAGCATAGTACACGGCACAATGCTCTTTGACACGGACATGGACAACATGACGCAGAGCATAACGCCACGTGGCGACAAACTGGCAAGTAACGGCGTAGACAGCGTAAGAAGCCGTGTGGCTCTGCTTAAGGACTATGTATCTGTTGGAATTGACGAGTTCAAAGCTGAAGTGCGCCGCACTCTGTGCGACGGAGAATATGCCCTGACATGGCATGACGTGGCAGAAATAGAGAAAACCGAGCATGACACCTATCTGTCACCGGCCTTCATTTACGGCAATAATCCTACGCATACGCTGACACGCAGACAGCGAATTAAGGGCGTTGGAGAGATTGAGGCGCACATAAATATGAAAGGTACGCGCGTAAGAAGTGTAAGCCTGAGCGGCGATTTCTTTGCCACAGGCGATATCGAGGGCGGCCTGCTGACACGCCTCCAGGGCATCGAACTGACACATGAGGCTGTAACAGCGGCACTGACATGTAACGCCGGAAACTATATAATGAACCTGAGCAACGGGGATTTCATTTCATTGCTGACCGAAGAACAAGATAATGGCACATGCGGTCTGAACGTAAATGGCCGCCTGATATAATCATTCTGAATAAGAAATTGTCAACTATAATACAACTATGGAAAATAAGAGAACCTGTCTTTACGACAAGCATGTGGCGCTGGGGGCACTGATGCAGCCATTTGCAGGATATGACATGCCGATACAGTATTCATCAATCATCGACGAGCATAACGCCGTGCGCACTGCCTGCGGCGTGTTTGACGTGTCGCATATGGGTGAAGCTGTAGTTACGGGCAAGGACGCCCTTCGTTACGTAAACCATGTGTTCACCAACGATGTCAACGCAATAGGCACTGGCCAGATACTATACGGCATGATGCTTTATCCTGACGGAGGAACAGTTGATGACCTGCTTGTGTACAAAATGGATGAAGAGAGCTTCTTTCTCGTTATCAATGCGTCTAACACAGAAAAGGACGTGGAATGGCTGAAGGCCAACACTGAAGGCTATGATGTAAAGGTTGAGGACGTGTCTGAACACTTCGGACAGCTTGCGGTGCAGGGGCCTGAGTCTGAACGCGTTGTGGAAGAGGTGCTCGGTCTGCCGTGCAAGGACCTTGTGTTCTATACATTCAAGACTCTTGACGTTGACGGCGACGTGGTAATACTTAGTCGCACGGGATACACCGGAGAAGACGGTTTCGAGATATATGCCGGACATGACGTGATTAGAAGTTTCTGGGATGAACTCGTGAAGAGCGGCCGCTGCGTGCCGTGCGGCCTTGGTTGCCGCGACACCTTGCGCTTTGAGGTCGGCCTGCCGCTGTACGGTAACGAGCTGAGCAGGGACATTAGCCCCGTCATGGCAGGGCTGGGTATGTTCTGCAAGCTCGACAAAGAGGAGTTTATCGGCAAGGAAACTATTGCCCGGCAGAAAGCAGAGGGAGTAAGCCGAAAGGTTATCGGCATTGAGCTTGAAGGGCATGCCGTGCCGCGTCATGGCTATAATGTGCTTGCAGAAGGCAAGGTTATCGGCACGGTAACTACCGGTTATCAGTCAATCTCGACCCACAAGAGTGTCTGCATGGCCCTTGTTGACTCGGCTTATGCCAAGACCGGTACGCACGTTGAAGTACAGATACGCAAAAAAGCATTCCCCGGAACTGTGGTGAAGAAACGCTTTTACGACAAGCATTATAAGAAATAAACAAAACGGCACATGCAAAACACCGCATTACCGGTAATTAGACAATAAACTAAAAAACAAATATATCATGGCAAAAGTTATTGAAGGGCTCTATTATTCAGAGTCTCACGAGTATGTGAAGATTGAAGGTGAGTATGGCTATATCGGCATAACCGACTATGCCCAGAACGCTCTTGGCAACGTGGTGTACGTAGACATGCCTGACGTTGACGATGACATCGAGGCCGGCGAGGAGTTTGGTGCGGTTGAAAGTGTCAAGGCCGCAAGCGACCTTATTGCCCCGGTAAGCGGCACCGTGGTTGAGGTAAACGATAAGCTGGAGGACTCACCCGAGCTCTTGAATCAGGATGCATACGGCAACTGGATAGTAAAAGTGAAACTCACTGATACCGGTGACATTGACAACCTTATGGACGCGGCTGCGTACGAGGAGTTCTGCAACAAATAAAACGCCACCTGT
This sequence comes from uncultured Prevotella sp., assembly GCA_900550365.1. Taxonomy (GTDB): domain Bacteria; phylum Bacteroidota; class Bacteroidia; order Bacteroidales; family Bacteroidaceae; genus Prevotella. The sequence goes on from URRR01000002.1 coordinate 126,780, forward strand.
TACCGGCCTGCCGGCCATTTACCTGACGTGATAAGGCCGCCTATCATCAGGCGGTCATGCACCTTTTACCCTATAACCTGAAAACCTTAAATAAACATATGGCATTTAAATACTTTCCTCATACCGAGAAGGACATTAACGAAATGCTTGAACGCATCGGCGTAAAGACTCTTGATGACCTGTATGCCGACATCCCGGAGGAGATTCGTTTTAAGGGAGAATACAATCTGCCTGAAGCTAAAAGCGAGATTGAAATAAGACGTTTTTTTGACGGATTATGCCGTGATGACCGCCAGCTTACATGCTTTGCCGGCGCAGGAGTTTACGACCATTATACGCCAGCGATAATTCCTTACATCACAGAACGCTCTGAATTTCTTACAAGTTACACTCCTTACCAGGCTGAAGTATCTCAAGGCACGTTGCAATACATCTTTGAATATCAGACGATGATGGCACGCCTTACCGGCATGGACATATCGAACGCGTCAATGTATGACGGCACAACCGCAACGGCAGAGGCCGTAATGATGGCGGCTTCAGTGGCAAAGAAAGCTGACACTGTGCTGGTTTCTGATACGGTTGATCCCAAGACTGTGGCCGTAATAAAGACTTACGCTCATTTTCACGGCATAGACATAAGGATGATAAATGAGAATAAGGGAACTACTGACACAGAACACATGACACGTATGCTTGCAGAAGGTGGTGTTGCAGGTGTAGTGGTACAACAGCCTAACCGATATGGCATAATAGAAGACTTCACCGGTTACGCTGAGGCCTGCCATGAGAAGAAGGCTCTGCTGATAATAAACTCGGTGGCGGCAGACCTCGCCCTGCTGAAGACGCCAGGTGAATGGGGTGCTGACATTGCGGTCGGTGACGGCCAGTCGCTCGGCATACCCATGTCATTCGGAGGTCCTTCACTGGGATACATGTGCTGCACAGAGAAACTGATGCGTAAAATGCCGGGGCGCATCGTTGGTGAGACTCGTGATAACCGAGGCAACCGCTCATTTGTACTGACGCTCCAGGCACGTGAACAACACATCAGAAGACAGAAAGCTACATCTAACATATGCTCAAACGAAAGCCTCATGGCCTTATTCGTTACAGTCTATATGGCGGTAATGGGACGGCAGGGACTGAAGGAAGCGGCGATGTTGTCTTACTCAGGTGCTCATTATCTGCACGACGAGTTGCTGAAAACGGGGCAATTCAAGACGGTCTATGACCGGCCGTTCTTCAATGAGTTCTGCGTCAGATATGACGGTAATGTTGATGAACTGCGCAAGAAACTTGCCGACAACGGAATCCTCGGAGGCGTGAAAGTGGCAGACGACGTTATAATGTTCGCAGTTACTGAAAAACGCAGCAAAGCCGAAATAGACCGGCTGGTGGCCTTATGCGGATAACTGGTAACACCGTTTCGTGATACTGGAGATCTCTTTTTACTAAACCTATAATCACCAATCAAAACATGAACAACAAACTATACGGCAAGCTGATATTTGAGCTTTCTCACGAAGGGAGCAGGGCTTACTCGCTGCCAGAGAACGAATTTGGCGACTATGAACTGCCGAAGGAGATGCGACGCGACACTGACGCCGACCTGCCTGAGTGTGACGAGCTGACCGTTGTACGCCATTATACAAACATGAGCGGCAATAACTTCGGCGTAGACAACGGATTTTATCCGCTTGGAAGCTGCACAATGAAATATAATCCGGCTATCAATGAGGAGGTTGCCGCCCGTCAGGCTTTCTCTGATGCACACCCGGCACAGCCCACCGAGACTTGCCAGGGGGCTCTCGCTGCATATTACGGTCTACAGAAATCATTGGCAGAAATCACTGGAATGAGCGAGTTTACGCTTAATCCTTTTGCCGGAGCACACGGTGAACTGACCGGACTGATGATTATCAGGGCCTACCATGAAAGCAAAGGCGACCGCAAAAGAACAAAAGTCATAGTACCAGACTCTGCCCACGGGACTAACCCTGCTTCTGCCGCCGTTTGCGGACTTGAAGTGGTAGAGGTAAAAAGCACGGCAGACGGAACGGTCGACGTAGCTGACCTGCGTGGCCTGCTGGACGACAGCGTAGCTGCAATGATGATGACAAATCCTAACACTTTAGGTCTGTTTGAACCGGAAATTCCTGAAATAGCACGCCTTGTGCACGAGTGCGGAGCGCTTATGTATTATGACGGGGCTAACCTTAACCCTATGCTTGGAGCATGCAGACCTGGCGATATGGGCTTTGACGTGATGCACGTCAACCTGCATAAAACCTTCTCAACACCTCATGGAGGCGGAGGACCGGGCTGTGGACCGGTTGGCGTAAGGGCCGGATTGGAGCAGTTTTTGCCTAAGCCTCGCGTAATAAAAACGTCTGAAGGATATAAAATTGAAAGCGGAAAGGATAAGGATATACACATCGGCGCATTCCTCGGAAACTTCGGAGTTGCAATGAAAGCCTATTCATACATCCTGACCCTTGGTAAAGAAAATGTCAAAATGGTAGGACCGCTGGCTACGCTCAATGCCAATTATATAAAAGAGAGTCTGAAAGACGTTTATGAATTACCGATAACAGGATTGTGCAAACATGAATTCGTGTTTGACGGATTAAAGGACAAGAGCACCGGAGTAACGACCATGGACGTAGCAAAACGCCTGCTTGACTTCGGATATCATGCTCCTACAATATATTTTCCGCTGCTTTTCCATGAGGCTATGATGATTGAGCCGACTGAAAACGAGAGCAAAGAGACCCTTGACGGCTTCATTGCCGTAATGCGTGAGATTGCGCGTGAGGCATCGGTAGAACCTGAAACGGTTAAATCTGCACCGCACGACACACCGATAGGACGGGTTGACGACGTGCTCGCGGCAAAACATCCTGTACTGAAATTCACACAAAATGAAAACTGACATTATAATAATAGGTGCCGGCCCAGGCGGTTATCATACCGCCGTTTACGCCGCACACCACGGCCTGAGCGTACTTATTGTTGAACGTGATGCCGTCGGCGGAACATGTCTTAACCACGGCTGCATCCCGACTAAAGCCTTATGCCACGACGCTGCAATGATTGAAGCAGTTGCGGCTGTAATCGGTGAGCGGCCGCAAGTTGACTTCTCTAAAATAATTAACCGCAAACGTGACGTTGTTATGCGGCTGCGCGGAGATGTAGAAACACTTTTGAGCATGCCTGGCATAACACTTGTCAGAGGCGAAGCTGTCCTGAAAAACAGCCATACGGTAACAATAAACGGTGAAGACTACACTGCCAGTAATATCATAATTGCCACAGGGTCGCACCCGAAGATGCCCAAAATCGAAGGGGCAGACCAGCCCGGCGTAATGACTTCAACAGAACTACTTGACATAGAACAGCTACCTGAAGCTCTATGTGTCATAGGCGCCGGGGTTATTGGGCTTGAGTTTGCATCTGTATTCAGGTCTTTCGGATGTGAAGTGTCCGTTATCGAATACATGAAAGAATGCCTTCCGCCATACGACAAGGACATTTCACGTCGTGTACGCAAGGCTATGGAAAAACGCGGAATAAAATTTATAATGCAGGCTGCAGTCAGCAAAATTAACAGGGCAGACAACCATCTTGAAGTCGTTTATGACTGTAAAGGCAAAGAAGGAATAGCCTCAGCGGACATCATACTTGTCGCTACCGGGCGTGAGGCTGACTTTGGCGGCCTTGGTATTGAGACTTCAGGCATTGCCACTGAGCACGGCAACATTATTGTTGACGACAATATGCAGACAAATGTCAACGGCGTTTATGCCATAGGCGATGTCAACGGCCGCTGTATGCTGGCACATGCGGCAATCATGCAGGGCATGAGATGCATCAACCATATTATCGGAAAAACTGACAATATTCGGCTCGACATGATACCTTCGGCCGTGTTCACTAACCCGGAAGCTGCCTCTGTCGGACTAACAGAAGCTCAATGTCGCAATGCAGAAATTGACTTTTCTGTACGCAAAACACCATATCGTGCCAACGGACGTGCCGTTGCTGATGATGCCGATGACGGTCTGCTGAAACTGATTTCATCTCCTGACGGAAGGATTGTCGGCTGCCATGTTTGCGGCGAACACGCCTCTGCCATAGTGCAGGAAGCATCCGCCCTAATGTCAATGAACTGTACAATAGATCGCCTGCAAGACATAACCCATATCCACCCGACCATATCTGAACTGCTAATCAACTGAAAATATCAAAAACAGAAGTAAACACCTGACACTCAAATCATTTGCCTCACTCGTTGTAAAAGGCCGTCTTTTAGTCTGCTAAAGGCCGTCAAACGCACGCTGAAAGGCCGTGTTTTACAACGTGATTTGGCACATCCGCAGTTCTGTTGCATAATGACGTGAACAGCATTGCATGTAATATGGCCATTATTGTTAATTTGTTTTTTGAAAAACATCTCTCATCTGTCACTTTTCTTTATAACGCGTTTACTTTCAGCCGGTTATGCTGTGACAGATATATTTTGCATCTGTCACTGCGTCCCTTCGGATTTGCAAAACTGCCGGACCGGTGACAGATGTTTTTCCACATCTGTCACCGGCCAACAGCCTGACTGTCAGCGCTATATGCAGGAAAAGTGACAGATGAGAGATAAAATCAAAACATTTTGTGTGTTATGTGTATAAGGATTTGCAATCAAGACAAAAAGTTACATAAGAATTATTTTCCGGATTGCAAATCCGTATGAACGGGAAATATTAATATCCGTTTAATTTATCTTTCCATGAATAATTTGATTTCACCATATCAAAACCATTCCTTCCTATTTTATCACGCATAACAGAATTTTCCATTATCTGAATACATATATTAGCAAAATCATTATCATCATCACATATAAAACAATTTTCACCATTCTTTAATTCAGGTATGGCTTTTGATATAAGTGATGTCATAACCACAGGAATTCCACATCCCATTGCCATCAATACTTTATTTTGAATTCCGGCGGCAATGTTAACAGGTGCGACAGCTAAACACGAATCTGATATCATACCGACCAAATCTTCAACAAATCCAGTCACGATGATATTTTTTTTATTATCGAGACTCATAATTTCATGGGAAGGCTGAGCACCAACTATATAAAATACAGCCTTAGGATTATGTTTTAAAATAACAGGAAATATTTTTTTTACAAAATGCAACACCGCATCCTGATTCTGCAAAGTACGCATATTTCCTATAAAACTAATTTTATTTGATTTATAAGTCCCCGTATAATCACTTAAACAGTCAACACCGTTTGTATGCAACACAAGCGACTTAGTGTGTTCTATTGATTGTTTCAGAAAATCCAAATCTGAATGAGAAACCACAACAACTTTAGGAAAAATCTTTATAACCTTTTCCTCATATTTTTTAATTAGTTTCAATTCTATCTTATAAATAATTTTTTTAAAGGATAAACCTTTTGCTCTTGATGATAAAGAATAAGTCTTTGACAGAGCGTCCGTCATCTCTACTGTCGATAACGCACACAAATGCTCTTTTTCCAAATAAGGAGCCATACGTAAAAGATGGGAAATATATCTGTCAGGACATTCATTTACAACTACCTCATGAAAAAGTTTACGAAATATTGGGGAGTGGTAATAACCGCATTGAATAGGCAACCCTCTCAACATGAATAATAGAGAATACGCAAACGACATGACTTTTTTACGTTTCACAAGAAACACCTTGCCATATAAATCATTCGCTTCTTCCATATCCACATTGCTATTATCACAAAACGAGACAAGTAAAAGTTTATGCCCCTGCCCTTTTAAATACCTAGCTATATTATTTATCCTCAGTACATCACCACCATTTTCTGGAAAAGGGAAACGCGGAGTAAGTATACATATTTTCATTTTATTCTATGCTAAAATAAAATCAATTATTATCATATCATTTACCTAAAATATTATAATTTTAGTTGGTTCACATTAAATATTAATAATGCTTACATCAATATTTAAATTTATATTACTCCTCATACTTTTTTTGAAAAAGTTTACGTAATGTAGCAAATACTCGTGTTAAGAAAAATAAAAAATCATATTTAATCGGAGATGACATATATCTATAAACATAACACCACGACAAACTGAATGCTAGATGAACACGAAATAAATAAGAATACGTTCTATGTGAAATAGAATCTTGACGTTTATTAATATAATAGACAGTATCTGGTGATGCCAACTTTATATTCTTAATACGCTTAGAAATTACAAACATAAAAAGAGCATCTTCACCTAGTTGAAATCTTATATCAAACAAATCCTGCTCTATAACTTTCCGAGGTATAAGTTTAACACATGCTGTTGACAAAAAACTACGTGCTATAAAAAATGATAAGTGTTTTTTGCCATAACATCTTTTGTATGCTCGAGATAAGAAATGTGGTAAACACATACGTCTTATTTCATCAATTTGCTTAACATTAGAAACAACAATTACGCTATCACCTGATTCCTTTAATAAATTATATAGATAATTAGAACTCACCCAATCATCATCATCTATAAAAGCAACAAATTTACCAGATGAATTCAAAATTCCAATATTACGCGCATTTGAAACGCCACTTATATTTGTTTGTAAAATTTTTATAACTGGAGTATTTTCTTTTCCCTCAATATATTTCAATAAAAGACTATAATACGGTTCATTGCATCCATTCAATACAATTATTATTTCATAACTACGATGATCAAGAGTTTGTTTCAACAAAGAGTCAAGGCAACGATAAATGTAATCATCAGGTTTGTATGTTGGTATTATCACGGAAACTAACATCTTATTCTGCATTAAAATTAATAATAGAATACAATTTTGTTAACAATAAATCAACCAATGTTGCGATTATACAAATTTAGCATCAGACATTATATTTCTTCAATGCGATTTTTATTGCGTTTAACCATCCGTGGCCAAATCTTAAATCAGGTTCCACATAATTACCTTCCCCCCATTCATTCCATGCTCTTAACATCAAAATCCTATGCTGCTCATCTTTATCACTTATCAAATTTAACGCGTCTTCAATATGCTTTTGAAAGTATTCAGGAGTTGAATTAACATAAACACCATCATAAGAGCCGACACGTGGAGTACGGTCCCACTGTGGAACAATTGTTGGAATAACATTTTCCCAAGCATCTTCTGGAGCAAAATAGTTTTTTATAACTTTTCTATATTCAAACTTATTCACTTTCAAACCATAAAATATGGTTCTTAACAACAATTGTGTTAAGCGAATATATTTGCCCTTATATATCATCTCTGCACGAAACTTTCCAAAAGAATTCACACCGTCAAAACCTAATTTTAAAATGTCATTATAGACATCCTTGCTGCTTTTAAGATTTGGTAAAACCCGATGTATTGTTCCGTCACTTTCGCGTTTTATTGTTGACGTTGAATTCGTAACCCCAACAAAATAAAAATCACCAAGTCCATTCTCCATTGCTAACTTTCTCCATATACATATAAAATTAGTAACGTCTTTGAAATTATATGGATCATAGATTAAGAACAAAGGTTTTGCATCTACAGTAATATACCGATGATCCTTAAAAGCTGGTAAAAGATAATTGAAATGCTCAATATAATCTTTTTCACCTGGATATTCTTGCTTGGCAATCAATTCTTTTGAATTAAAACCTCCACTTTTACGTCTCCAAGTCTTTGTCGTCCAGTCGTGATTCGCCCAACATAAACAGAAAGGGAAATCAGGTTTTCCACTTAAAACAACCTCTTCAAAAGGTCGTTCCAACAATTTTTTTCCATTACCCAACCAATAATGATAATAACAAAAACCTTCAATACCTGCATCTCTAGCCAAAGATGCTTGTTCTTCCCTTACTTCAGGTAATCTTAAATCATAAAAACCAAGATCTGCGGGAATATGAGGCTGGTAATGTCCTTTAAACATCGGCCTTGCCTGAGCAACACTTGTCCATTCTGTATATCCTGGCCCCCAAAACTTATCATTTTCTGGCACTGGATGAAATTGTGGTAAATAATATGCAATTATTCTAGCTTTCATTTTTTATAAATTAAGTTAAATATTTAATCGTTTGACAATTCTTGCGGGGGCTCCAACTATCATTGTATAAGACGGAACATTTTTTGTAACCACACTGTTAGCACCAATTATAACCCCATCTCCAATAATAACATTAGGCATAATACATACATTATTTCCAATCCATACATTATCACCAATTCTCACTCCCCCTTTTGATACAAGTGAACGTTTTTCTGGATGAATATTTAAATCATCAAATTCAAACATTCCATGTGCATTATCCGTGATAAGAACATTTGTTCCAGTAAGCAGATTTTTACCTATAATAATACTATTACAAGCTGTAATATGTGACATTGCACCTATATGACAATTATCACCTATTCTTATTTCAGGTGTTTTTCTTTCGCCCATATAATTATCCCAAGCTGTCAACTTTATTCCTTTATCAAGTTCAACATTACGACCTATATGGATATAACGTACACCCTCTAAAGCAGATGCCCTATATTCTATAACTGAATTTACGCCCCAACAAACAAATCGTCCAGACCAAAAACCAGTATATATATGAGAAATAAAAGCACGAATCCATTTAGATATAATTGGAAAATAAACATACGATAAAACCCAACCAATAGATTCAGCAAACCTCTTTATTAATTGTCGCATAATATTTTATTATAAAAATTAAAAACCCGTTCTATATATTTATTAATAGGATACAACTCTGTTACAGTATTCAAAGCTGCCTTTTTCATTTTAGTGTAACTATGAGACGATGAAGATGTCACTTCGATAAGTCTACAAACTAAATCATTCGTTGTTTCATACCTTAAACCTATCTCAATCCCTGTCAAGTATAATCCATTATCAAACTGTTCTTTGGTTCCCCCGGTATTCTTACCAATTACCAAACAACCATTTTTCATTGCTTCTGACATACAGCGACCAAATGCCTCAAAACGTGAGCTGATGATTATAGCAGACACCTCTTGCATGAAACGAGCAACATCATTACGTTCACCTAAAAAACAAACGTTGTCATTTAAACAATATTGATTGATACGATTTAAAACGAGCTTATAATACCTTTTATCACATATACTACCAACAACAAGCAATTTATACGGTTCTTTTATTTTATTTCTATAATCATTGTAGGCATCAATAATCTGCATTAATCCTTTTGCCGGTTCAATACGGCCCACATATAAAAATTGTCGTTTCTTGTCAAAGTCATACAATCCACCATCACTTCTTTCTATTCCATTATAAATGACTTCTGAACGAGAACCATACAGTTTATGATATTCTTGTACAGTTTTAGTTACACAAATTGAATAACTTCCGTATTTTTCTAACTTTTTATAAAATTTATATTTTGACGGATAATAATGTTCATTAAAATCAATATCACAGAATTCTCTAAAATGAAATATATGTGGTATTTTTAACTTTATAGATGCTTTATAACCAATGTCTATGACGCTTACATTTGTATGTATAAGTTGCACCTCATCTTTTTTACATAATTTTATCACCTTTCTTGTTGCAAAATAAGACAAAATACGCCTCATAACAATTCTAGGAATAAACATCAAAAAATCTGTAACCGTATTCAAGTAAGGATATGTATTAGGTCTATATTTAAAAGAATAGACCTGTATTCCACGTGCTTTTAACACATTATATAATCCATTAGTATCTGGAGTAATCACTATAGGATGTACACCCTTTAATGACAAACCGTCCAATAACACCAATAATGATTTTGAAGCACCCCCCAAAGAACTTGTAGAATTAACTATATATAACACTTTCATCGTATTTCTTATTATACGTTCTTGAATTTGAAAAATTTAAATATGCAGTACACAACAATGGAATAAAATAATTATACCACATTAAATATCCTCTCACAATAAAACACAACAAGGAAACGACTAATGATGCAAAAAACATACGTCTATCCTTGTAATGTGAGAACGCAACAAAATAAAAAATTATTAACAAAATCAAACCAACAACGCCATTTTCATATATATATACTCTAAAACCAGAATTACCAAACACAGTATAATCCGTTTCACGACCAAATAAAAGATCCGTTGAATTCAAAAAATTATCATATTCCATTTGAAAATCATCAGTAACTCTATTATCTCCAGCAAGTTCACCATCGTCTATTTCCAAACGAATTAAAATCAAATCGTGTACAAGATTATCTCCACCGTTGTAATAAAAGGCGCTGATGCTTATAAGCATAATAACTGAAATAGAAAGAAATAACTTTTTTACAATATTTTTTCTTTGACACCATAAATTAAGAAAAATCACAACAACAAAAATCACATAAGCAGCAAGTGAAAATGTCAATAGCGTTGCCACAATTAAAACAATATTATACCATTTCCTCCACTTTCCAATTTGCGTAAGCAATAATAAAACTGTAGCAGTTCCTAAATGGCCTGGTTCCAAAAAAACAGAATGGAATCGTGGAAAAATTGTAGAAAATATTGAGCGATCGTCTATCATAAAAAAATAATAATTTGTATATGAATACAAACCTTCTTCTCCAAAAACAACATCTTGTGACGGGAATGAGAAACCTAATAGATGTAAGAAAAAGCATGGAATAGAAAAAGATAACAATATTGACATTACCTTTGCTATAAAGGTTGCCAAGTTTTCCAATTCTAAAGTATCAATCCTAAAAAGAGATAAAAAAATAAGTATATTAAAAAGTTGTACAACAATACCTCCAAAATTTGCATTGTTAACCACCAACTGGTAAAATAATAAAATCAAATAAGTAAAAATTGCAGGTAAAAAATTTCGCATGGCAAAAACAGGCTTGTCCATAGAATTAGAAACAAGCATTGCTATAGTAACCAAACAACATGCAGGTATAACATAAAAAGGCCCTATAGGCCATAGAAACCAAGGATTCAAGGAGCCCAAATAAACTAATAATATACCTCCATACAGAAATATCCTAACAATATTTCTTTTTGGAAAAGCATATATATTTTTTAAATTTAAAATCCTTAACTCCATATCATCACATATAATTTTATAAAAAATTCCTAAAATATAAGCGTTCACTACTCGTCATTGTGAAACACCAAAAAACAATACCACCAATAAAAAAAGATATCAATAATGTAAATATAAACCTATTAGGAAAGGATACAAAGAAAACACATACATTCCCAACAAGAAGCAATATACATAGAAGTGGAAACAATGGACAAATCGCCTTTTTTATAAATTCCAGCATACTAAATTCCACTATATGCTTCATATAAAAAATTCTAAATATTGAAACCACTAATTCTATAAAAAAATATATCAACATAACACACTCAGCATCACGCCATAATGATAATGACAATAAAGCTAATGGCAAAATTACAAGTTTTGGTGTATACATAAACAATGAATAAGTACGTATTTTACCCAATGCTTGATTAGCAGTATTAAGACCATAAGTCAACTGATCGACAATAAATGAAAGCAGCATAAACTTACAAAACATCTCTGTTCCTTTTGGTACATCTTTTAACCAAAAAATCAATATCGAATGCATTTCAATAATTACAGGAATAGCTATAATCATCATCAAAGCCGATGAATATTTACTTTCATGCATAGCCAAACTAAACATTCTTCGTCGATCACCAGCACCCTCTGCCTTCATTATTTGTGGATTCATTGCATTTAATATTGAAGTAGAGACGAAAGACAAAGCAACTTGGATCTGACTGGCAATACCATAAGCTGCATTGATGACCGTTCCAAAAAAATTGTTCAACAGTATTGCAATACCCTGATTTCTCAAAACAATAACACCAGCACCATAAGTTGTCCAGCTCGCAAATCCCAATAAATTATATATAGAGTCTCTATCAATATAATTTTTTTTAAATACTGTAATAGAACATTCATCAAAATTTTTAATTGAATAGCAAACATATGCTACCAAATTACAAAACTGTATTAAAGCTATCATTATTGCATACAACGTTAATCGGTCGTACACTGAAAAAGTTATATAAAATGCAAGAATTAATTTCAAACATCCATCCAGCACTTCGACAACTGAAATGTATATAATATTTTCACGTGCAATAAAAATAGCTTTATAAGGTGCAATAAGAATTGTTATTATTAGCACTATTATTGAAAAATAATATACATTTTCGGCAGCAGCAAGTCTTTCTTCAGGAATATTAATCCAAGAATATATCACAAAATCTTTTATAAGAAATAAAACAAGCGAAATGACAATTGAAAAAGATATATGAATAAACAAACTATTGAAAAAAATCTTCTTAACAGCATCCATATCACCTCTACCATGATGAAATGAGATATATCTTTGAGTTGTTACAACAAGTGAATTTGTAATAAATCCCAACATAGTAACAACACCACCTATAATAGAATAAATACCAAAATCCGACATTCCTAATGCTCCAAGTATTAGACGAGTTGAATAAAGGCTCAATATCATATTTATTATTGACCGAAAATATTGAGCTATGGTATTAATTACTATTCTTTTAACAGGTTCCATTCCTTAACAATACTATTTTAAAGCAGAAAGTTGATCCATTATATCTTTTTTGAAAACATACACTACAATACAAATAAAAGTAAAAAACATAATAACAAAAACAAACATTAATCTTTTGGGACCTGCAGGCTTTTGAGGAACATAAGCACCTTGTATTACAGTAAATGCTGGAGTACGTTCCTGAACTTTTGCTTTTGCAATTTGCAATTGTGAACACATTGCTGTGTAGGCATTATACTTTAATTGCATTTCATTCTCTAAGTCTTGCTCTTTTGCCTTAAAACTTGTTAATGTTAGATCTGCATTAGCATCTGCATAGTTTGCATACATATTACGCGCCTTATCATAAGCAGCCTTAGCTTCTCGTGTCAAGTTTTCATAATAAATCATATCAACACGTGCTTTCCTCGTCCTATAATCTGTTATAAAATTCTGCAATCTAACACGTACAGAATCTGCCATTGTCGCACATATTAACTTATCTTGATCTTTGACTGTAATAGATATAACATCTGTTTTTTTATCCACAGAACAAGTAATATTGTCTTTAATCACATCAACAATACTCTCTTGTTGCTTTGACAAAATAAGGAGATCTGACTTATCCTTTACATTATGAATAATATTCTGTTCTTTTTCTTCTGAAAAGAAATCATGTATTATCTTCACCAGATACATGAATGGTTGTTTCAATATGCAAACTTTCTGATACTTAGTTAAATAAGTATAATAGTCCGTTTCTATATCACCAACTTCATTTTTAACTTTAATATAAAATAAATCAACTATAAAATTCGATGAATTCATTAAATCAGGATAAAGCATTGGATAAATTGCATCTGAAGATGCCATATTATCCAAATTAAAACCAAACGATGTTGCTAATGAGCCTAGTGTTCCTATACCTGAGCCACTTTCATTCTCTGGAGCAAGTGTTATTGTCGTAGTATAATAACGAGGTTGAAGAAAAATCCATATGCATGACAATATAAATGCAATAAATAAGACCTTGGCAAAGAGCCACCTTCTATCTATAAAACGTTTAAGGACCTTCCTTAAATCTATAGTATCACTATTGTATCCCATTTTAATTATCTACAAAAAAACGAACATAAACATCTTATTACTTAAACAAGTTAGCCAGCGTTGCTACCATGGTAGCAATGGATGCTGCGGATGTTCCTATTGACAGTTTCTCGGCTAAAGACATGGTGGTAACCTTCTTTTGCGGGACGAATATCTCGCAACCGGGCTGCGGCTTGGCGCCGTCACTGACCTTGGCCACGGTGCCGTTCATGTAGATGATGAACGCGTGGCTCTTCTTTGCGCGGTTACTGTAGCCGCCGGCCTGATTGATGTAATACTTCGCCTTCTTACCCTTCTGATAGCCTACGGTGTTTGGATACATTACCTCACCGTTAATCTTGACTGTCGCTGTATATTGCGGAACAAAGAGGCGGTCGCCCTCACGCAGTACGATGTCAGCATCGCCTCCAGGCTCTGCCAGAGCCTTGTCAAGCTCAATTCCGACAGAATATGTCTCGGGTATCTCAAATTTCTTGTTTATCTCAGCGCTGTTCAGGGTGATATTCTTGCCTGCACCGGCAGCCTCAAGCTCAAGACGTTCAGCCTCTTCCTGCGCCATTCTCAAGGCCACTTCGTATCTTTTACGCTCATTCTCGTTCATCTTCCTCTCAAGGCGCGCACCTGCTACGTAGGCACGGTCGTTCACTCCGCCGGCACTCTTTATCAGATCGCTGAGGCGCTGGTTCTTTTTTGACAAAGTGTATGTGCCGCTGAACATCACCTCACCATCTACCGTAACATTCTGCTGCTTATAGAAGCCGGGGCTCTTACGGACATAAACCTCGTCAAACGGCATGAGCTTGAATCCCGGCTCGCCGTCAATCACAAAACCGTCTTTCAGCGCAAAAGTATATGTCCGCGCGATTATGGAATCAGTTGTAAGCGCTTTAGGGTTGACCATACGGCGGGCAACATCCACCTTTACGGTAGATGCCGTCTGCTTCAGTCCTCCGGCCTGCAGAACAAAGTCCTCAAGAGTCTCGTTGTCAGCATATTTATACACACCGGGATAGAACACTTCACCATGAATAGTGACGGTCTGCTGTTCCATCATTTCCTGTTTCGTAGGAATAAACAGCACATCATTATTCTGTACTGGAATGTCAGCCACACGTCCTGCCATTATTCCCTCAACATCAACCGGTATAACCTCAAGGGTACGGTCAGGCTTCATACGGTGCATAACGGCTCTGGCTGTAAACGCCTCCTCTTTCAGTCCGTCGGCATGTTCTATCAATGAGCGAACACTTGTAATATCACCGCCAACCTGGTACATTCCCGGACGGAAGACTGCACCTTTGACTTCCACCATGTTGGAGAAACGAGGCAGAATAGAATCTACACTTACCGAGTCAGCATCAGCCAGATGGAAAGCACTCATATCAAACTCATCAATATTATAAACCGAGTATTCACGTCCGGCCTTACGCACCAGTCTGACAGACTTTTTATACGCATCGCCGGTAAATCCGCCGGCATATTTAAGCAGCGTAGCCACGCTTTCGTTTTTTTTCATTTCGTAATACATCGGGCGTTTAACCTTTCCCGTAATATTCACGAGACAGTCATACGTTCCTACGGATATCACGTCATTATCAGCAAGGCGGATGTTTCCTGTCAGCTTGCCGTTCAGAATATAATCGTATATGTCAACGGTTGAGACGAGACGGTTGTTGCGGTACACCTTGATATTACGCAACGTACCAAGGTCATTTGTACCGCCGGCCATGTATAGCGCATGGAACACCGTGGCGAAAGCCGGCAAGGTATAAGTACCCGGATTCTTAACCTCACCCATTACATTAATCATTATCGTGCGCGTCTGGCCGACCGTAAGCCTTATCTTCGAACTGCTGTACCTCGTACCTACTGTTGAACGCAGTCTGGCGTTGGCTTCCTCAACAGTAAGTCCACCTACCTGTACAGGGCCGTAACCTTCGATGGTCACTGTTCCGTCAGGCGACACCGTGCTCTCTATTGTCTTCTGCGACGCACCATATATGTCTATAAACACGGCATCACCCGGCCCGAGACGGTAGTTCTGCGGGGTTGCAATGTTCATGTCAGGCTCAAACGTAAGATATTTATTATTGAATATATCACGGCCAAACACCTTGGTCTCGCCCTTTTCCCTGTCTGCAAGATATTTTTCAACGATAGCAGCCGTGTCCGGGATGAAGCTGTTCAGCTCGTCCTGCATCATCAGCCAGTCCTCGTTGCTCTCATCATATATGCCCTCGTTCACGTTATCGCGGCCGTCTATCATCCTGTATGACGGCATTATATCGTCATCACCGCCACGTGTTACGGTCTGCTTCTTGCCGTCTGCCCCTGTTACGCCCGCACGTCCCTTGCTGTTATTAGTACGCAGACGGCTTCCACCGTTACTATTTTGCGAGCTTACCGTACCAAGGCCCTGGCCTTCAGCCATTCTCTCATACTTTTGCCTTACGCGGCGGATCTGAGATATGTCGACACCGCGCTGCATCAGTTTGGTTACAATCTGCGCCTGTGACGTGCCCGAAGCATGTTCAGACATGACATACTCAATGACCTGTTCGTCTGTCATTGACGACTGGGCAGAAACATACACTGGCAATAATGCCGCCATAACAACCAATATGAAGAATTTTCTTATATGCATATATTATTATTCCTTATCTCTTTTTATCTTCTGATCCGTCATCAGCAAAAAGACAGGCTGTCAGAATTTTCTGCCGCTTATGATACCTGCCGCCGTACGGATTATTATACTTAAATCAAGCCATAACGACCTCCGTTCCAGATAACTGATATCCATTCTCAGCCGTATCAGCATCTTTTCCATCGTGTCCGTATATCCGTTATAGAGCGTGGCCTCTGATGTCAGTCCCGGCTTCATCTTGTATATCAGGACATATTCCGGCGCAACGGCCATTATTTTGTCAATAAAATACTTGCGCTCCGGACGCGGGCCTACGAATGACATGTCACCCTTCAACACATTCCACAACTGCGGCAGCTCATCAAGATGATGCTCACGCAGAAATCTCTCAGTACGTGTAGAGTTTAAGTTGTCACATTTTGCCACCAACCGCGGTTCATCCTCACTGTCGCTCAGTGTCCTGAACTTGTATATCGTGAACGGCTTTCCCCCGTAACCTATTCTTTCCTGAGTGAATATCGCGGGGCCGTTCTTCTGCTTTTTAAGCATAAAATATATAACAATGAACACCGGCGACAGCACCACCATACCGACAAGAGCCGACACGAAGTCGAACATGCGCTTTACAGCAAGCTGCCACGGGCCCATGGCGTCATGCCCATGGTTACCGTTATCCTTCATGTCCATATCCATGTTATATACTTTCTGTTTCCCTCTTTCCACCTTTTACAGCTTCACCATATATATAACATGAAAAAACTGAAATTGTTGCAAAGATAGCATTTTTTATTTTCATACGTTCTATTTTTCCTCTGTATTTATTTTTATCTCAGACTTCAGGGCCGCTCATCGGGCACAACCGTTATCTGAATTAACAGCCATCGCTGAAGAAGCTCCTGTAAAAGCATGTAACAGTCTGTTGCTCAGAGTATTACGAAAGGCCGTCTTTTGCCTTGTGAAAGACGGCCTTTTAGAGCACGGTTCACGGTCTTTTGTGACCCGACCAGCCGCCTTTCGCATTAACATATGTCTCATCCGCCTTAATCATTTTACAGCCCGGCGTTATTTGGCACATGTCTCATGCCTCAGAATGAGGGGCTAAGCATCTTTCTTCTGCGAATAAAGCCGTTAAGAACAATATTTACAAAAATGTAAATTATTATGTCAACAGCCACAACAAGTGTATTGCTCATTATTTCAAGGAGTAACATATTGGCAGCTATATAAGCCAGCTCCATACCTACGATGCAGCCCAGAGCCTGATGTTGGGTCAGTCCTGCCTGCATGAACTTATGGTGGATATGCCTCTTGTCTGCCTTAAATGGAGACTTGTGATGATATAT
The DNA here is from genome assembly GCA_900550365.1 of uncultured Prevotella sp. Classification (GTDB taxonomy): domain Bacteria; phylum Bacteroidota; class Bacteroidia; order Bacteroidales; family Bacteroidaceae; genus Prevotella. The sequence goes on from URRR01000002.1 coordinate 144,515, forward strand.
CCTTACAAGCGAAACCCGCACAGCATCAAATATCGGGACTATCAACAGCGTGAATGCCATGATGAAATCAATATAATGGTGATAGTTTCTTATGGGACTGTCCATTGTGTACTTCACGCACAGAAAGCCGAGGATAAAACCCAGCGACAGGCTTCCCGCATCGCCCATGAATATCTTACGGTTCTTCTCAACACTGCCGAAGATGTTGAAATACAAGAAAGCTACAAGCACCCCGATAAGTCCTGCTATCAGAATGGCGTAAACCCACGCGCCCTGCAATGTAAAGATATAAAGGAAACCACATAGGGCTACGATTGAAAGACTGGCCGCAAGGCCATCTATACCGTCAATAAGATTTATCGCATTGTCAATAAACACTATGACAAACACAGTAAGCAAGAAACCGACTCCGTACGGAACATCATAAATTCCCATAAATCCGTAAAGAGTGTTGATGTACAAGCCTGACAAAGGCAGCAGGCATGCAGATATTATCTGAACAATGAATTTTATCGTAGGCGACAGCCCGAACACGTCATCAACGATACCTACCACGTACACAAGCAATATGCTTGTCAGAAAAAACAGGCTCCATGAACTTACCGTTACATGACGATTTGAAGAGTTCAGCACCATAATGGCCACAGAAAAAGCAATGAACATGCTCGGCATAAAAGCGATTCCGCCAAGTCTCGGAACTGCATTTTTATGAATTTTCCGTGCGTTAGGGATATCATAAAGATTCTTTAATTTACAGAAATTCAATATTATAGGTATAAAAGCAAAACCACAGATGGCGCTTATTACGAGCACCCCTATAATAAGGTAGATATATATATTCATTGCAGGTTTTAATAGAGTCGTTACAAATATATAAACCGCCTCATACCCAAAATATTGCGTAAGATGTATAATTTATTTTAACACAAATAAGTATTACGGTACAAAATAAAGCCTCATATGCCAAACCTGCACGGCATATGAATAAAACAAATGGCTCCGGTCAATACTCTGCCCCATAGACAGACAAACGTGCCTGGCTATGGGGCAGAATTATTTATCTTAAGAGACTCATCACTTCCTGGCTGTCTGTTCAGTCAAGAGGGTTAAGCCCTTGGCGGCATAACGTTGTCTTACCTCCATCCTTTATAAGGATATCGGCTGTCTTGCTGCCCTTCATGTCAATGTCAAGAGCGTGGCCTGGCACATGAAATGTCACGCCGTCAAACGTTACATTACGGCTGTCGTCAATTACGATTCTATTGTCAGTAGCCTGAATCTCAAGATTACGGAAGGTGAATCCGTCAGCGTCGTTCATGGTCCTTATTATACGGTTTGTCCTGATTTTACCGTTTTCTATCAGCACATTGGCACACGGGATTTCAGGTATTCCGTTGACGGTGAGCAGTCTGTCAGCCGATTCTACCGTAAAGTTACGTATCGTAATATCCTTAACTGTCGGGGTAAGCGGAGTGATGTCAAGTGGAGGATTGCGGCGTGCCAGCTCACCCATGTACATCGCAGATCCGAGTAAGTCCCATGTGAAAGCCTCACGCACGTCAACAAGGCGCACTCTGTCATAGGTTATGCCCTCCACCGTTCCGCCGCGGTTGCGACGTGTCTTAAAACGGAAGCCGGTGCGTGTTCCGTAAAACAGGCAGTCGTGCAGATACACGTTCCTTATTCCTCCGGCTGTCTCGCTGCCGCAAGTGATGCCTCCATGTCCTTCTTTTGCGAGACAATAACGTATCACGACATTCTCCGTAGGACGGTTCACGCGCAACCCGTCCTCACAGCGGCCTGCCTTCAGCGTGAAGCAGTCATCGCCGCAGTTGAGCGTGGAATACTCTATCAGCACATTACGGCATGACGAAATGTCAATACCGTCACCGCTCGGCACATCTGTTGAATTGACAGTTATACCACGGATTATGACGTTCTCACAATAAACAGGGTTAACGTTCCACAACACGCTGCGCTCAAACGTCACACCTTCTACAAGCACATTCTTGCAGTTAATCGGCGAAAAAGACTTCGGGCGGTAAAACGTGCGGCCCTCACAGCCGTCGCATATCCTTTCGCTTACCGGCATGCTGTATGGCACGTCGTTCTCAACCACGCTCTTGCCGTTAGGCAGCGTACGCATGCCGGCATCCATCGGAGGCCCCATTATCGTTCCACGGCCTGTCAGGGCGATGTTCTTCTCACCTACAGCGTATATAAACGCACCTGCACCCATTATCTCTACGCCCTCATGGCGAGTGAATACGGCCGGCTGATAATCGTCTATTGAGCCTGAGAATTCTATTACCGCTCCCTCTTCAAGATGCAGGTTAACGTTGCTCTTCAGCACTATTCGTCCCGACATCCAGTGCCCGGCCGGTACGCTGACGGTACCTCCGCCCCGCCTTGAAAGGTCGGCTATCATGGCGTTGATTGCCTTAGTGATTTTTCCGTCAGAGCCAACGGCAGCCGAAGTAACGGTCACAACACGGTCAGGGAATGCCGGCCTCACAGGTGTCTTCATTCTGAACGGAGCGCCCTTTATGGGCTCTATATCTGCAGGCATGGCATCAGCACCTACGGTACGGTCGTTTAAAACGGCGTTGCCGGTATGAGCACACAAGCCCGATACCGGCAACATTGATATTAATAACAGAAAAAGTCTGATAGTCATAGTCGTGGATATAAGTTTATCATATGACGCTTCCCGTCACGGCTTGTACCCACAACAGCTTCGCTTTTTTATTTTCTCCGTTCATGCGGATTTGTAATCCGCATGTATGGGTATAAGGATTTGCAATCCGATAAAAGAAACAATTTGCCGGATTACAGATTAAGTGAAAAGTGAAGAGTGAAGAGTGAAAAATCCGATGGAGTGAAGAACTAAAAGTGAAAAGTGAAAAATCCAAATGACCTGCAAAGCACATGGATTCTTCACTCTTCGTTTTTCACTTTTCACTTAATTTTTATTTCCCCGAGGCATAAAGGCCTATCGTCGTACCGGTGAAACCGCCTGCATTACGTGTTGACAGATAACCTGCGTCGATACCTGTAGCCAGAGAAATCCACTTACCGTCGGCATCGGCACGATAGAAATCAAAGGTAAGTCCGTTGGAAACAATTCTCAGACTAACCCCTTTGCTTAAGTCGCCCGCAGCTGAAGAGGCAAGTTCTTCCTCCCTGCCTCCGTCCGAAATCCTGATTACCTTAACGGCGTTACCGTTATCCGTCTTTGTCACGCACAACAGATATTGGTGGTTTTCGTCCTTATACAGCAACATACCGGCCTTATCGCCAGCCTTTACCGGAGCGAAGTCAAGGCGTGTAGAGCAATCAAACTTATGATGACTCACACGGCGTGCGACAAAGGCCGGCACCTTCTTTTCTGAAGCCGTAACATTGATACAACGCATTGTAAGATAACCTTTGTTGTCTGAAAGCGAACTGAACGTACTCGCCTCACCACGCAGTGACATCCAGCCCAGGTCGAGCTTGTCGGCAGTGAAGTCGTCATTATAAGTAAAATTACCGAATGTCACGTCCTTACCACGCCTGGCGCCCTTTACTTCTGACACAAGCGGAACAAGCTCGTCGCCCTCAGTCATATACGGGAACCCTTCATCATTCCACCTTACAGGCATCAGGAATGTCTCACGCCCGAGATTCTCGAATTTGCCCTCATACGGACGGCAGGCAAGGAACACGGCATACCAGTCGCCCTCCGGTGTCTGCACAAGGTCGGCATGGCCTGCACAGGTCACGGGGTTCGGGCGGTCGGCCGGCAGATGCCGCTGTGTAAGTATCGGGTTCTGCTTTGCCGGTATGAAAGGGCCGAAGGGGCTGTCGCTTCTGAATATCACCTCCGAATGCATGTCTGACGTGCCGCCCTCGGCATCCATAAGATAATACCTGCCGTTGATTTTATACATATGGGGGCCTTCTATCCATATCGGCTTATCCTCAGGATGCGCACCTTTATTGACGATAACCTTTACAGGACCTACCGTCTTGTCAGAGTTCACGTCAAATTCGCGTACCTTGATAGCCCTGTGTCCGTCATACTCGGCCGGTCCCTCCGGCTCGTCATTGTTAACGATGTAAGCCCGGCCGTCATCGTCGAAGAAGAACGACGGGTCAATACCGCCCACGTCAGGCAGACGAATCGGTTCTGACCACGAGCCGAACGGGTCCTTAGTCTTGACGAAGAAATTACCCCACCCCACATTGGTAGTAATCATATAAAACGTCTTGTTGTGAGGATTGTAAGATATCGCCGGAGCGAATATTCCGCCCGAGGTATGCTGCCCGTCAAGCGGAAGCTGTGAAGGACGGTCGAGCACGTAGCCGATCTGCTTCCAGTTAATCAGGTCTTTACTATGAAACAGCGGCACACCCGGAAAATAAGAGAACGTTGACGTCACCATAAAATAATCGTCACCGGCACGGCATATGCTCGGATCAGAATTCCATCCGGGCAATATCGGATTGTAGAATGCAGAAGAGCTTGTCAACGGCGTCTCCAGATAATAGTCGTCATTACCAGAATACTTGAAGTTGTCAAACATGGCCGTTCCGCATGCCGGTGCGCCGCCTTGCGCCGATGCGACAGCCTGACTGCCTGAAAGCAGCATGGCAAGGGCCGCGACTTTAATAAAATTGTCCTTTTTCATGATACATAATTTATATTTCCACGCAAAGGTAACAATTAAAAGCCGTAAACGCTGTTACCGATTGTATAAATTAAATTAGGATTTGTATCACGCAGCAAAAAAGATTTGCGCGGACTTCGATAGAGTAAAGAACTAACAGTGAAAAGTGAAAAATCCAAATGACTAAGCAAATGGATTTTTCACTTTTCGTTTTTAACTTTTCACTCAGAATGATATGGATTCTTCACTCTTACATTGAAGGTCTTGATATGGTATTGTAGTTTTGCGTACTCTGAGCCGACCTTCTGTTCTTCACCCTACCTGTATTGAAAGAGTAACTTACAGTCAGTCCGACATACTCTTCTTTCGTCGTGTTTGTCCTTATCGAATGGTAATATTCATTGTCTGTCCTCTTTTGCCGTCCTTTGCGGTAAGGTTTGACGTCAAGCCTTACCATAAACTTGTCGTTGAAGAATGTCTTGTACAGGTTGCATGTTATGTCCACTACGGTGTTCCACCACTGGTCCTGCACATTGCAACTGGGGTCAACGTATGCGTAAAGGTTGCCGCCCCACGTCTTGCCGAACCTGAAATCGTTGTTTACTATAAACGTCCAATGCACCTGGTTAGTATATTTCCAGTCGGGCGTGGTGCCTGAATACAGGTTGAAACGTTCGTTTGCCTTCACCGTCCACCACTTGAACGGGGACACCTTCTGCTCCAATCCGACTGAGAAGAACGACTCGTGGTCGGTGTTTCTTGCCATTGACCGCAGTATGTTGTTGTCGTCAGGGTCTACGTCGTTAGTGTAATAAACGCTGTTCTTATAGTAACTGTAACTTACGTTGAGCGAATAATTCCTGAACATCGTGAGCGTAAGTCCGGCATAATGCCCGCTTTCGGGATTTATGCCGGGGTTGCCTACCGTGTAGTGGTCGGCCTCGTCATAGTTTCTGAACGTGCTTATGGCGTCGTAGGGCATTTCGCCGACATAATGCGAATAGCTGAAATAGAGCGAGTGGCCCCTGCTTTTATTGATGTCGTAACTGACACTTAGCGATGGGTTCACGTTGCATTTCTTGTATGTGTTTACCGTCGTTTCGGCGTTTTGCGGGCCGTCGTCCATTTTCACCGTCATGTTGTCGTACTGCACCCTTAGTCCTACGCTGAAGTCCAGCGACTTGCCTATACTGCCGTAATAAGTGACAAAAGCGGCCGGTGTGTAGCTTGTCATCACGGCATTGACACGCGCAAAAGCATTATCGCTCCGGTTGTCGTAGTGGATGTACCTGAAATCAAGCCCAGCCGACAGCCGTCCGTAACCACCGAACACCTTATACCACGTAGGCCTTACACGCAACATGTCGCTTACCTGCCTTGTCGATGCCTGCCTCACGTGTGTCTCCTGCCCGTCGGTCAACTGCGCGATTATCTGCTTTTGGTGGTTCTTTCGCCTCAGATAGTCGGCCGTAACACGCAGATATGAACCCAAGCTGTCAATATCCCAGTTGTACATCGCAACGGCCTGCCCCGTCAGCAGGTAGCTCGGCGTGCTGTAATCGGTCTGCAACTCGCCGTTATTGTCGTCTGCCGTCGCAGTTTTGTTGTTGTTCGCTCCGTCGTTGTAATAGAACATGCCAGATGCGCTTAACTGTTGATTGCGTGCTATGTCGTATGACAGGTTTAGCCACTCTTGCACCAACTTTTGGCGCATGTTCAGCTCCTCGTTGGCCAATGTTGACGTGCCGTCGGCCATCGTGCGGCTTTCCCTGTACCTGCCGTTTATGTCAGAGTTGTACACTCCGAGGCTGTTGTATATCGTCAGGCGTTTTGTTCCGAACGAGAGAAAAGGGTTTATGCTTTCTATGTTCCCGTTACCGTCGCGCAACCATTGCGCCATGCCGTTTACCGTTCCGCCGAAGCCAAGCTCACGTTTCGTCTTTATTCTGATTACTCCGCCGTGTGCGCCGGCCACCTCTTCGCTGCCCGCATCCCAGTCAACCTCCACGCTTGCTATGCGCTCCGCAGGCAGCGCTTTTACTATGTCAATGCTTGTCAGCACGCCGTCCAGGTAAACGGCGGCAGGGGCTTGCCCGTTAATTTTTATCAAGCCCTCCTCTAACGTCAGGCCGGGTAAAGCTGCCAACAGGCTGTTCATGTCCTTGCCTTTGGCTATGTCGCTGCCCATAAGGCTGACAACGTACCCACCGGGCTTCTGCCTGATGCGGTCTGCTTTTACTACTAACTCGCCGAGCGACAGCTCCCGTTTTATTGAATCGACCGGTATTGAGTCATTAACTACCGTTCCTGCCATGCTCCTTACAGGCAAAAGCATAAAGCCTAATATAAATGCAATTATCAACTTTTTCATATAAAAATGAATTAAGTTTATAAAAAATCTTTACACTGTGCTTCAAAATAATTAGTAATTTGTCTTTGTTTATCTTCTTCTGATATATTCTTAAAACATTTGTTACTTTTTCGATTGTCAAATCCCAGTCAAATGTATAGGCACTTTGCAGACCTCAATTTTTGTTTCATTGCAGTACACTCGTCTTGGCGCTGCCCTCAAACCTGGCGTCGTTGCCGTGTTCAGTCTTGCGGCCAAAGTCGAGCGTGTAGCGCAGGGTAAGGCTGACATACCTTCCGTCCCACGGACGTGACATGTATTCATTCCAATGTACGTTGTCGCTGTCAAACCACGACTTCACCCAACCGTTTTTTCTCAATACGGAGTTTACTGATAGCATGGCATACAGATTGCCGTTGGTGTATTGCAGGTTGATCTTCAGATTGTCACTGAATTGCGACGTAGTGCCGTTCCCGCCGCGCATAAAGCCCTTGTTGAAGGTTTTGTTATATCCCGCAGATACAGAGAAGTGTTTGTTCATGTTATAGCTCAAGTATGGAAATATGCCGAAGTTGTTGAACGAGAAGTTCCTTATGCCCGAGTGCATTTCATGTGCGTAGTAAAGACGGACATTCATGTTCAGCTTATTTCTGATTAAAGACAACGACGGGGTGAGCGACGCCGATATGATGTCGTAGTTGCCGCTGTTCACTATGTCCTGCACCATGAGGCCGTTCTCAGGATGCCATGACGGTACGATGTCGTGCATTATCTCCTCCCACATCACATCGGCGCTCAGCGAGAATATGTTTAGGGGCATCCATGCGTACGATGCCAATGCCGCCGCATAGCGTTGCGGTTTCAGCGAGGCGTTGCCCTTGGTCCCTTCCATTTCGTTATCCTGGCGCACTACGGTGTTGTAATAAGTCGGTGTAATCGGCATCTGTCTAATCTGCGCATAGGCGTAGACTGAATGTTTCGTGCCGATGCGTCCGTTCACCGTTACGAATCCGTTGACGTATGGCTTGGTGTCATATTTGCCGTCGTTCACCTTGTAGAAGTTCACCGGCACCTCTACTTGTACGCTTGCCGACCACTTGTCGTTGAACCTATGGTTATACCTCATCCTTGCGTAAAAGTAATTGTTGACAAGCTTCTGCCTCGTATTGTCCGTTCCCGTGTAGCGGGTGTTGTATATCTCCGAGTTGTATTCTATTGTTGCTGTCAGGAAGTTCTGCTTGTACACAGGGAAGGCGTATGCCAACCATACGTTCGGCAGGTACACGTCCTCCTCCGTGGCGTTGAATATCGGGGTATCGAAAGTGTACAGCGTCGAGGCGTCGTTGTGGTTGTACGAGAATGATGCCGCGCCGTACAGCATTGAGTTGCGCGGCAGCTTTGACAGTTGGAAATATGCGTTTACATAAGGCACGACGCTCTTCGATGATGCCTCTGTCACGGCATGGCCGTTATCCGGCGCACCGTTGCCGGTGTAGGTTATGCTTATGTCGCTGTTGTCCACGGGCGTGCGGTTATACCTGTAGCCTGCCGATGCTGTAACCGTTAGCTTGTCGCTGCTGTATCTGGCGTTTACCGCGGTAATGAAAGTCCTCATGTGTTCCCTTTGCCTTTCCTCAGTGCTCCTGTTTATTATATTGTCCGGACCGAATATATATTGCGTGTTCATATTGTGGGTTATGTCGTTGGCATTGCGGTAGTATGCCTCGGCCGTGCCCGCAATCGTCCATTTGCCGACATTCATCTTTGCCGCAACCCCATAGTCGCCGCTGTTATTGATAAATGTCTGGTTGGCTTCGCCGAGCACGTAACCGCCGTACTTGTATTTTTTCATCACGAGGTTTACCACGGCTTGATAGTTCTTGTACTTCGGGTCTGCCGGCGATTTCAGGTATTCCACGTGCATTACATCTTTCGGACGCAACGTCTTGATCTCCCATTCCTGTGCCTCCACACCGTCAATGTAGAAGTGTACCTCGCCCTTGTATGTCGTTTCCACCTTATCCGTCGTCAGGTCTACGTGCAGCCCGGCCACCATCATTCTTGCCAATAGATCGTTAATGTTGATGGCATGCTGGCGGGCCTCCTTTGATGGTATGTAGACCACGCCATCCGTTGTGGCATAGTTGCGGGTAGCGTCAACTACAACTTCGTTGAGTCTAACGCTTTTCATCGAGTCTGTCTGTTCTTGTGCGTTGCTTGTGACATTCAAAAACAACAACGAAATAAGAAAAAAGTTGCGCATAATAAATCTTTTTTATAATATAAACAAACTGCTCACTAAAATGACGGGCATACTTTTCACTCCATACTTTGTCATAATGTTGTTATTTTGTTCAGCGCAAAGTAACGGCTTTTTTATAGCTCATGCAAGTTTTTTGTCGGTTGAAAGTTCACCAAAAGTTCACCATGAAAAAAACTGCGGTTTGTGAACAAGTTCACAAACCGCAGACATATAAAAACGTAAGAAACTGATTATAAGCTGTTTACGTACACATCGAAGTCTTTTGACGAGCCGTTGCGTCCCGTTAATTTCATAAAAAGCTTCTTGCGGACATTGGCTACGCTGGATTTAGAAGTATTCATCAGAATACAGATATCCGATGGAGTAAAGCCCGTTCTTATAAGCATGCACACCTGATATTCGTGTTCGTTTACGATGTTTTCTATTCTGTTAAATTGCTTTTCGTCAGCGAAAAGTTTTTTCAGCCGGATCGTTTCCTCCTTTGTCATGGGCGTGAAATCATGCCTTGCGTGGCATTTCAACTGTTTGACAATAGGCTCGTCTAAGTATTTGTTTATGTTGTCAGCCTTGGTTGCTACCTTTTCATACTTTTGTTTTTCCTGGTATAACTGGTCTATTTGGGCGTCTTTTTCCTCTATCAGTCTGTTGAACTCTGATTTCTGCCTTTCGCTCAGGTCATAAAGTTCGTCACGTGACCGCTCCAACTCTTGTATGTCGTGTAAGTAGGTATCGTTCGTTTCTTTCTGCTTTTCTATTTCTTTAGTCTTTTCATCTATCATTCTCTCCATTTCCGCCTGTTGCCTTTCGCTGACGGTGTACAGCTCCAAGCGCGCTTTCTCAAGTTCGGCTATGCTCCTTTCATACTTCAGCACTTCCATTCGGCGTGCCCTCCTTTTCTTTCTTATATATACAGCCGCGCTTATTGCTAAAATTGACACCACGAGGGCTATTATAATAGTGGTTAGCCTTGCGCTTAGTGCCTTCCTTTTATATACCTCAGCTGACAGCTTGTATTCGTTATAGTCATACATGGCCCACATCTGCTGCAGATGCGTGGTGTTCATTTCCGCGTACATCAAGTCTGTCGTTATACGGGCAAGGTCGGAGTATTTTG
>URRR01000003.1 GCA_900550365.1 uncultured Prevotella sp.
GTGGTGCCACCAGGAATCGAACCGGGGACACAAGGATTTTCAGTCCTTTGCTCTACCAACTGAGCTATGGCACCAACTTTTTTGTTTTGTGTGTGCAAAGGTAGTAAAAATAATTTTCAGACATGCAACAAGTAGAGATAAATATTGCCTTATTTAACTTATTTTTTGAAATAATCATGATGTCAAACATCAGATATGGCGTAATAACACAGCTCTTCTCATTATTTCATACCTTTAACAGTAGCCACAATAAATTAAAGCGCCGTACATCAAAACATGACATACAACGCTTTAAATTATCATAAATGCCGAGTTGTTTATTATCCCTTCAGCGGATTCCAGCCTTGAGCCTTTAACTCAAACTCATTGTTGTCACGTGTGATAAGCATTTTTCCAAACTCTTTTTTTGTAATATGCCCTATGAGCTTTACATCCTCAAGCTGTTCTATTTTCTCGTGATCGCCGATATGAACAGTAAACAACAGTTCATAATCCTCGCCGCCGTTCAAGGCGCAAGTAGTGACGTTCATGTTCATTTCTTCGGCCATTACGGCTGTCTGATAATCTATTGGAATATTCTTTTCATATATGCGGCATCCGCATCCGCTTTGCTCACATATATGCATCAGCTCACTGCTCAGCCCGTCACTGATATCCATCATCGCCGTAGGACGAATATTCAAATCATGCAACTGCTTCAATATATCACCGCGAGCTTCTGGTTTCAACTGCCGTTGCAACAGATATTCTTTACCGGCAAAGTCCGGCTGGAAGTTGGCAAGCGCCTCAAGCGCCTGCTTATCGTTCTTTTTCCTGGCTTCATCTACTTGCTGATAATACACCGCCTTCTCACGTTCAAGAAGCTGTAAGCCCATATACGCCGCTCCGAGATCACCCGAAACACATATCAGGTCAGTATCTTTTGCTCCGTTACGGTAAACAATATCTCCCGTTGAACATTCTCCGATGCATGTTATACTTATCGCAAGTCCGGTATAAGATGAGGTGGTATCGCCTCCCACGATGTCAACGCCCCACTTCTCACAGGCCATGCGCAGTCCGCTGTAAAACTGCTCCATATCCTCGACCGTGAACCGCTTGCTTAACGCAATGCTTACAATCATCTGACGCGGAGTACCGTTCATGGCGAATATGTCACTGATATTTACCATTGCAGACTTATATCCAAGGTGTTCAAGGTCTATATAAGTAAGGTCAAAGTGGACACCCTCCATAAGCATGTCGGTCGTCACAAGTACCTCAGAGTCAGGATAATGAAGTACGGCGCAGTCATCACCCACGCCGTATTTAGTTGATATATTCTTCGGTTTCAGGCCATCTGTAAGATGACGTATAAGGCCGAATTCTCCAAGTTTGGCTATATCTGTCATTATTATAATAATAGAACAAGAATAAAAATTAAATTCTAAGCGTTCCTCTTTATCATCTCTCTCATGATTTCGGTCATCTTAGGCTGCGCCTTGTTGGCGGCTATCTGTACCTCTTCATGACTTACCTCAACCGGCTGATCTTCCAGTCCAAGATCAGTAATGATACTTATTCCGAACGTCTTAATGCCGCAATGATGTGCCACAATCACTTCCGGAACGGTGCTCATTCCTACGGCGTCACCGCCCAGACGGTGATACATCTTATATTCAGCCGGTGTCTCAAACGTCGGTCCCTGCACGCCTACATACACTCCGTGCACAACCCGTATGCCTTTTTCCTTGGCTATTGCGTCAGCCTCAGCAATAAGTTTCTTGTCGTAAGCCTCGTGCATGTCAGGGAAGCGGGGGCCTGTAGGGAAGTTCTTACCGCGCAGCGGATGCTTCGGGAAGAGGTTGATATGGTCAGTGATAATCATCAGGTCACCTATCTTGAAGTCCGGATTCATGCCTCCTGAAGCATTGCTTACAAACAAGGTCTTTATCCCCAGTTCGTACATTACGCGTATAGGGAAAGTCACCTGCTTCATGCTGTAACCCTCATAGAAGTGGAAACGGCCTTCCATAGCCATGATATCCACTCCTCCCAACTTACCGAAAATCAGCTTTCCGGCATGTCCCTCCACCGTAGAAACGGGAAAGTTAGGAATGTCTGAATATGAGAACTCGTAACTGTCAGTTATTTCTGAAGCTAATTGTCCCAGGCCTGTGCCCAGTATTATTGCCGTTGTCGGACTTGTTGACATCCTTTCTTTTAGCCAGGATGCTGTTTTTTGAATTTTTTTGTACATAACCGATGATTTTATTGTTAAACTCTTCCTCCTGCCCGAGCATGAACTTAATCCTGACAGGCAGTGTATAAATATTTTTCCGCACCTCGTCTGACAGGCCTTTCATGCCGAACAGCCGTGCGTTGTCTTTTTCCGTAGTTATTATTATTTTAGGAGAAGGCAGACTTTCAAACACCTCGTTAATACGCTCAATATCTTTTTTACTGAACTGATGATGATCAGGAAATGTCAGTGGAGTTATGTTTTCCGAATACGCTTTCAGGTCATAAGCAAGTTGCTTGGGCGATGCGATTCCCGTGAGAAGCAGTATGTTCTCATTCTCCGATATACTTTCCAAAGGCCGTTCCTCACCGCAGAACATAGGATGAAGCCTGTCATAATCAAGCGCCGTAAAATACAGCTGCTGATAAGGATACAGGTTCATCGCCTTTATGATGACCCTGTACTCCATGGGTTTAAGGTCTTTGGGGCATTTTGTTACGATGACTATATCAGCCCTTGACTTTCCGCTCTGCGGTTCCCTCAGCCGTCCCGCCGGCAACAGCTTGTCATAGATTATCAGTCTGTGATAATCCACGAGCAGTATATTTATGCCAGGTTTTACGTATCTGTGCTGAAAAGCGTCGTCAAGCAGAATAACGTCAGTATCTCTGCTTTCCACGTCATTTGTTATTCTTTCTATGCCATGACATCTGTTTTTATCCACGGCAACGTGAATGTCAGGAAACTTTGTCTTCATCTGGAACGGCTCGTCACCTATCATTTTCATCCCGGTGTCCTTGCCGGCCAGCACGTACCCTCTGCTCTTCCGCTTATATCCGCGGCTGAGTACGGCCACTTTCACCTTGTCTTTCAGCAGTCTTATAAGGTACTCAACGTGCGGCGTCTTGCCCGAACCGCCGACGGTTATATTGCCGACAGAGATTACAGGTATGTCAAAGCTGCGGCTTTTCAATATGCCCAGCTCAAACATCTGATTACGAATCCTCACGCCAAGCCCGTATATCCAGCTCAGCGGGAGCAGCCACTCGTTGATTTTTATGAAGTCTCCCTCCATTTATATATTATGGTGAACTTTTATTTTATGTTGACAATAAACGGCACGCGTGCCTGTATGGCCGACTGGCTGCTGATGTTTTTCAGCATCATGAACGGCTCATAATATTCGCCCATGGCCTGCCTCATCTGTGCATTTACATAACTGCCGCCCGATGTCGACTTCATCAGTTGGTCAATCCAGTCAATCTTTCCGGGATACGCTGACGTGTGATATTCCTTCAGTTTCGCAAGCTGCGCGGCCTTGGCTACGGCCTTGTCAAGCCCTCCGAGCTCGTCAACAAGCTTTATCTTCAGAGCGTCCTGTCCCAGCCACACACGTCCCTGGGCTATTTTCTCCACGGCAGCCACGCTCATCTTGCGTCCCTGAGCCACGCGTGAGCGGAACAGATTATATCCGCGGTCAATGTATTTGTTGAGGTAGCTCATCTCTTCCTCGTTAAACGGACGTGCCGGAGTACCGAAAGCACTGTGTCTGTTGGTATTTACCTCGTCAAACTTCACGCCGAGCTTCTCTGTCAGCAGACCGCTGAAGTCGGGGAACATGCCGAAAATTCCTATGCTGCCCGTAAGCGTCGTAGGCTCGGCTACAATCCAGTTGGCCCCGCTGCTGATATAGTATCCGCCTGAAGCGGCCATGCCTCCCATCGAGATTACCACCGGTTTCTTCTTTTTCAGCATCTCAACATAATGCCATATCTGCTCCGACGCATAGGCGCTTCCGCCGCCCGAATTGATGCGTATCACCACGGCCTTCACGTCGTCATCCTCCATAAGGCTCTTCAGATCCTCACACATTGTCTTGCCGACGATGTTGTGTTCTTCCGAGAACATGTCTCCGGTGCTTGAGTCAACTATATTTCCGTAAGCATAATATACGGCTATCTCCTCGCCTTTGCGTTCCTTACTCTTCACCACCTTCATGTCAGCAAGGCTTACGGTGTTTATATCTTCGTCAGCCTTCTGGTTCAGCAGCTTGTTAATCTCCGCCTTTATGCCGTCAGTGTAAACCAGCTTGTCGGCCAGTTTATACTTAATATAATCCTTCGGGTCACTGAAAGTAATCAGGTTATCTGCATAGGCATTCAGCGTATTTACGCTCAGTTTGCGGCTTTCAGCCACACCTTTACAGACGTTGCTCCATATGCCGTTGACGTATGCCGACACCTGCTCACGGTTAGCGTCACTCATCCTGTCGGCCGTGAACATCTCCGGAGCACTCTTGTACGCCCCCACTTTGGCCAGCTGCATCTTCACTCCGAACTTTGCCATAAGGTCTTTCAGGAATATCGGCTGTGACGATATTCCGTGCCAGTCAATCTGTCCGCTCGGGTTAAGCAGCACCTTGTCGGCCACCGACGCCACGTAATAATTGCCCTGGGTGTACACGTCGCCGTAAGCGATTATCCACTTTCCGCTTTTCTTAAAGTCAATCAGAGCGTTACGTATGGCGGCGAGCGAAGCGTAAGAGTCTGCCGCCATCATGCCGGCCTCAATATATATACCCTTTATCTTGTCATTGTTCTTGGCCTTGTCAATAGCGCTAAGCACATCGTCAAGCCCTATCATGCCGGTCTCGCTGCCGCTGAACTGGCTCATGAACGTGTCCTCTGAGCGCTCGTTGAGCATGCCTGACAGCTTCATCACCATTACCGTGTTATCACTTACGTCCTTGGCCGAGCTTTCTGAAGCTATCATGCCAACTACGCACATCACTCCTATCACGCCCGTGATAAGCGTGAAAACAATCAGGCCAACAACCGTGGCCGCCGTGTACTTGAAAAAGTCTTTCATATGTTAACGATACTTTTTGTTTCGTGTCAACAAAGATAATGAAAGGCGAGCACAGAACCAAAGGAAAACGGAGTTTTCATTGAGGTTATGTCGAGCCGCATCTTATCTTCGTGAGAACAAAGATAATGAAAGGCGAGCACAGAACCAAAAGAAAACGGAGTTTTCATTGAGGTTATGTCGAGCCGCATCTTATCTTCGTGAGAACAAAGATACATATTTTATTTCATAAAGTCTGAAAAAACGGCCAAAGTTTTAATATATCATCGAATATTGCTATCTTAGCACTCATGAAACGTGCAATAATAATAGGTGCTTCCTCAGGCATCGGGCGCGAAGTGTGCAACATTCTGCTTGCTGACGGCTGGCGTGTAGGCATTGCGGCGCGTAGAGAACATCTGCTGGAAGAAATCAGGGCGGCATATCCCGACCGGGTTATAACCGCACGCATTGACGTTACCGACAGCGCGGCGCCCGACAGACTGCTCGCTCTGGCCGAAACATTGGGCGGAGTCGACCTGTTTATTTATTCATCGGGCATCGGCCGGCAGAACCAGGCACTCGAAACATCCGTCGAACTGGCCACGGCTGCGGTTAATGTTACGGGCTTCACGGCCATGGTTGACACCATGTTCAACTACATGGCGGCACGTTCGGGCGGACATATTGCCGTAATATCATCAATAGCAGGCACCAAAGGGCTTGGCGCGGCACCGGCTTACAGCGCCACAAAGGCTTTCCAGAACACTTATATTCAGGCTCTTGAGCAACTGTCACACATGCGCCGGCTGAACATCAGCTTTACCGACATACGCCCCGGCTTCGTCGACACTGACCTTCTTTCTGGCAGCGGACGCTATCCCATGCTTATGGACAAGCGGAGCGTGGCGCGCACTATTGTCAGAGCCGTTTATGCCCGCAGGCATACATATGTCATCGACTGGCGTTACAGGGTGCTCGTAGCCTTGTGGCGGATGATACCCGGCTGGGCTTGGAGAAGGATGAATATCAGGAACAAACAGCAATGACAGGGAATAAACAGAAAGGCTGAAAGCAAGGAAAATCATCACATGTTACTGTATAAGAAACATTTCCTTGCTTTCAGCCTTTCTGTTTTTTATTGATTATTTTCTCGTAACCGAGAACGACTGCCGGTGGAAAATGAATATCGGAATGATGCAGCCTACCACCATGCCGAACATTACGAGCACCGTAAGTGAGGCGTTGGAAAAGAATCTTGAGACATATTCCATTGTAAAATCGTCAGGCAGGCGCACTATATTAATAAGGTCACGAATGGCCTTGTAGGCAAACATGCCGGGCACCATAGGCAGCAGCGACGGAAAGGCGAAGCACTCAGCAGGGCAGTGTATGCGCATAGCGAACGGCACAGATAGCAGGCCTATGACAAAGCCGGCCACCGTAGAGGCTGTAACCTGGTCGAGCATAAGTCCCGGATTGTGCATCAGGAAGTAGCGCACGCCGTGCCCCACACAGGCCAGCAGGGCACAGATAAGCAAAGCCTTGCGCGGCGGATTGCTGATAATGGCGAAGCCGACACCGGCCACTGCGGCAAAAAGTCCGTCGGCGATGGCGGCACGCACCACGTCAGGACGCACCACCTTTGTGAACGTCGTAGGGTCGATGTCAAACAGAATAACCGTGGCCGAGAGGCCAATGGCTATACAGATAATCAGCAGGCAGGCATTGGTAAGGCGTGCTATGCCGTCAAGCACGTGGTGGTCAACGATGTCCATTACGCCGTTGATAAGCGGAACGCCGGGCACAAGGTAAAGCATTGACGTACCGAGCGATATGTCTTCAGTGCCGCCGTGGAAGAAAAGGAAGTCGCTGACGCCTATCATCGTTGACACGAAGGCGCAGATAACGAACACCGCCAACTGATTAAGCCCTTTCTTTGTAAGCGTCTGCCGGATAAAGAATCCCACAAACGTGGCCACCCATACTATCGCCATTGACGTAAGGTTGCCGTCAAACAGGCGGCAGAAACATGCGTTGGCGAACGACACAAGGACAAGCACCGTCCAGCGGCTCTCGCGCTTTGCGGTGACTATCGCCCTGAAGCGGCGCCACAGCTCGTGCAGCGACAGCTTGCCGTCAAACGCCTGCCACGACAGCTCTGACAGCTTCATGTTGATCTTGAAGTTAAGCGGTATGGCCGGAGTCTTCTTTATATAAGTGTAAGTGTGGTTGTTCTCGCTGTCGAGCAGAGTGATGCTCAGCGTTTTAGGGAAAATAAGCAGATTGACCTTATAGCCCATTGAGCGCGCTATGCGTACCGTGTTAAGCTGTATTCTTGATGTCTGTGCGCCGACGGCCATAAGCGTTGAAGCGTATTCGGCAAGAAACTTGGCAGAGTCTTTCAGCGACTCATGAATATTACCTTCACTGTCCTGTTGCATTGTCTTTTATCCTGAAACGTTTATATACCTTAATAAAACGAGTGCAAAATTATATCTTTTTATTAACATACAAAAACATTTCGCCATGTATTTAGCAACTTTCAGCATATCTGACCGGCTTATATCTCACCGGCATTGAGGCCATGCCTGGTTATGTTTCAGCCGCGCCTACGGCCTGAGACGTCAGCGGCCTGGTAAGCGGCTGATATTCAGCTACTTTGCAAAAGGCCGTATATTGCGGTGCAATATACGGCCTTTTACGTTGCGTTTAACGGCCTTTCGCAACGCGAAAGGTCATCTCCTGCAAGGCTTCAGTCTCATGCTTGCCCGGCTATTCGAGCTCGACTACGGTTATTCCGGCGCCGCCGAACTGCACATGTTCGTCACGGAACGACTTTACATTGGGCACGGTGGCGAGGTATTCGCGGATGAGCTGGCGCAGTATGCCTGAGCCTGTGCCGTGCAGAATGCGCACACGGCTCATGCCGACGAGTATCGCGTCGTCAATAAAATAGGTCACGGCGGTTATCGCCTCGTCACCTCTCATGCCGCGCACGTCAAGGTCTTGCCTGAAGTTCAGCTTGTGCTCGTCCATGGTCTCACGCGTCTGCCGCCCTACGTTGACATATACCTTCGGCTCTTCCTTCTTCGGTGCCTCGGCACGTTCAAGCCGTTCGGCACGCATCTTGGTGCGCATGTCGCCGAAAATCACCGTCGCCATTTTGCCGTCAAGGCTCTCTATGCGGCCCACGGTGCTCAGTCCTTTTATGCGCACGGTGTCGCCCGCCTTCAGCGTGTCGGGCTTTTCAGGCTTTGCCAGGGTGCCATGGGCTGTCTGTCCGGCGCCTTTCGCCATGGCCTCCCCTGCCCGCTCCTTCTTGCGCTTCTCCTTTCTGGCCTTGCGTTCCTGTATCTGGCGCATCTTGCGTTCTATCTTCTCGTCGCTGGCCGCGGTGTCAATGTCCTTCACGCCGGCCTTGAAGGCCTCCAGCTCTTCACGTATCTTCTTTGTCTCCGCCTTCTCAGCCTGGCTCTCGCGGATTTCCTTTATCGTGCGCTCTATCATGCGGTTGCTCTCTCTGAGCAGCTCCTCGGCCTGTTCCTTGGCCTTGCGCAGAATGTCCTTACGGCTCTGCTCAAGCTCCTTCACCTCGCTTTCATAGCGGGCTATGGTCTGCTCAAGACTCTTCTCCCGCTGGTGAATGTTCTGGCGCTTGTTCTCCCAGTAGCGTTTGTCACGCACGATGTCCTGAAGGTATTTGTCGCTCTGGATGTAGTCACTGCCTACTATTTCGCTGGCCTCTCTTATCACCTCGTCAGGCAGTCCTATCTTTCTTGCTATCTCAATGGCGAACGAGCTGCCGGGATTACCTATCGAGAGCTGGAACAGGGGGCGCATCTGCTGACGGTCATACAGCATCGCTCCGTTGACCACCCCGCCGTGGTTTTCGGCAAAGTGCTTAAGGTTCTGATAGTGGGTGGTTATTACTCCATAAGCCTTGCGGCCGCAAAGCTGGCCCAGCACGGCCTCGGCAATGGCTCCGCCTATCTGCGGCTCGGTGCCCGTTCCGAACTCGTCGATGAGCAGCAGGGTGGCGTCGTCAGAGTAACGCATCATGTATTTCATGTTCATCAGGTGGCTCGAGTACGTGCTGAGGTCGTTCTCTATGCTCTGCTCGTCGCCGATGTCAATGAAGATGTTGTTGAATATGCCTGTGCTTGAGCGCTCGCCTATGGGCACGGACAGACCGCACTGCAGCATGTACTGCACCAGACCTACCGTCTTGAGGCACACTGACTTGCCGCCGGCGTTAGGTCCTGATATGATGAGTATGCGCTTCTCATTAGTCAGCATGATGTCGAGCGGCACCACGCTCTTGCCCTGCTTGCCGAGAGAAAGCCCCAGCAGGGGGTGTACGGCCTGTATCCAGTCGATGTGGGGATAAGCGTTCACCTGCGGCTCTATGCCCTTGACGAGACGTGCCAGCTCGGCTTTGGCGTGTATCAGGTCAATGGCGGCGAGCAGACGGTACGACTGCAGTATGGGCTTGACATACGGACGCACAAGCGCAGAGAACTCTGTCAGTATGCGGATTATCTCGCGGCGCTCGTCCGCCTCAAGCTCGCGTATCCTGTTGTTGGCCTCTACTACCTCGGCAGGCTCGATAAACACGGTCTTGCCTGAGGCTGACTCGTCGTGCACGATGCCGCGTATCTTGCGCTTAAGGCCCTGCGATACGGGTATGACCAGGCGGCCGTCACGCACGGCGGGCGTAACGTCCTTATCTACCAGTCCTTCGCTCTGGGCGGCTCTCAGTATGCCGTTGAGCGTGCGCGATATGCCGTTCTCGGTGCGTGACAGTTCACGGCGGATGTCGGCAAGGGCGGGCGACGCGCTGTCTTTTATCTTTCCGAACTTGTCAAGTATCTGGTCAATGCGCTGCACAAGCTGCGGAAATGTCATCACGTCCTCGGTGAGCCGGTGCAGGGCCGGATATGGATAAACATGCTCTTCACCGTCGTCATCGTCGCCGGTACGGTTAAGATAGTTTACTATGCGGTTGATAGTATCAAGCGAGCGGCGCAGGTCAAACAGCTCACCTTCATCAAGATGGGTGCCTTCGAGGCGCAGACGGGCCACTGCCTGGCGCACGTCAAAGAAATAGTTCATGGGGAAGTCGTCAGCCTCCTCCTGCAACCGCCTGAACTCACGCACCTGCGTAAGCCACTCGTTTACGGTGGCGGCATCGCTGCTGGCCTGCATTCCGCTGACCATCTCCTTGCCCAGCGTACTGAGACAACGCTCTGTAAGCAAGGCTCTTATCTCGTCAAAGCCTATCTTGCTTTCAAAAGTCTTGGGATAAATCATGCTGCAAAATTACTCATTTTGTACGTAAACAAGGTGCATCGGCTGATTAATTTAAAGTTTAGCGGTAAAGGATTTATCGTAAAGGGACGGTCAGCAGCGTTGCAAAGAACGGTCAACGGCGTTGCAAAAGGCCGTCAATCGCAAGCTAAAAGGCCGTCAATCGCAGGCCGAAAGACGGCCTTTTGAATCGTAACAAAACGCATACGCGATAATTAACAAACGCCACACAAGAGGGCATGGATTTGTTATATCGTAAGCAAAAGCGCCGTATTTACTTACAGTTTTACGCAACCTGTATCGTCCGTATTAAATAAAAACGCCATGGACGACTGGTGTTTGTCGGCCACGGCGTTGCCAAGGTTCTGTCAATTCACTTTTTAACGGATAATGACTTTCTTTCCGTTATGGATGTAGATACCTTTTG
The DNA here is from genome assembly GCA_900550365.1 of uncultured Prevotella sp. GTDB lineage: Bacteria > Bacteroidota > Bacteroidia > Bacteroidales > Bacteroidaceae > Prevotella. The sequence goes on from URRR01000003.1 coordinate 10,803, forward strand.
AAGGATGCTCAACGCGCATACCCTGAAGGTTGTAATACGCGTCGTCTTCAATCTTATTTACCTCTATGTTGCTGATACCTGTTGATTCGTCGTCAGTAAATACAAGTTCTATCGTTCCTTCGGCGGGAGTGATGTCGGTAGTTGTTTCAAGGTAAGCTTTGTGTGCAGGAACAGTAGCTTCTGCTGAAACAAGGCTGAACGTAGCGTTCTGATCCTCACTGAATGTGTAGTGATAAGTTCCCTCTGTGGATGCGGTTACAGTCTGTGCCCAGTCACCTATTGCCTTCAGATAGTTCGTGGTTTCGTTAGTTCCCTCGCCTACTGGTATCTCATAACTGCCGGGGTCACCCTTAACGATAATGCCGGTATATGCCGGAACAATGGTTACAGGAGAAAGAGTAACCTTTCCTGTCTCAACTGCCGTTGCGTAATAAGCCTTTATGTCAGCACCTGTAAAGTCAAGAGTCTTTGACGAGTTGCTGTAAGTCGCAACACCGGCTGTGCCTATCGTAACAAGTGCAGCATCGTAACTGTCGGGATATGTGGTAAGCTCAACCTTAGTGATAATAATGTTCTTGCCTCTTACCAAGATACCGTTCATCTGTATTTTTTCAAGAATTTCTACATTCGGAATTTCATAACGGAACTTATAATCACCACTTGTAGAAGATGCGTCAGTCTCTGAATCTGTATCAAAAGCCACCCAACCATCGGGATTCGCAACCTGTACATGGGCGCCTTCACCTGCAACGGTGTAGCTTACAGTTATCACGTCACCTACCTTTGCTGTACCTAAAGCCACTGGTTTATTTTCATAGCTGAGAACTAAATGTGTTGCCCAATCTCCAGTTTCAACGGGTTCTTCTTCCCACAAGATTGTTGTCGTACCTTCTTCATCAGGAGTATCTGGTTCTTCTTCACCCCCGGCTTCTTCTGTTCCGTACGCAACCTTTGTAATGGTAATAAAGTGACCGTTGATTATCATGCCGTATGTTTGCAGCAATTCAACCTGCTCATCTGTAAGATCTATTGTTACGTCTCCGTCTGCGTCAATACTGCTTTCAGCGATTGTTGTGCGCGTGTACTGATCTGTAGTACCTTCAACCAAAGTAGGGTTATTTGCCGTTATTTGAAACTGATACCACTGCTCATCAGCAGCAGTCGCATCCTCGATATTCTGAGACATTGTTATTACCAGTTTGTCTCCGCTTTGAAGTTCTGTTAATGCTGACGCGTCAATCTCAAGACGTGTGTCCCAGTTCCAGTTGCCAAGCTCGTGTGTACCAGTCCATGCGGTTGTCATCTCGGCGCTTGCCGAAATCACTATTGCCATAAAGAGCAATAAGGTAGTAAATAATTTCTTCATAAACAATGCAATTTAAAGGGTTAATATAAAGTAAAGTTATGCCGGCGGAGCAAGCCATGAGCTTATGCCCCGCCGGCAAGGAAAGGTAAATTTATTTATGTTCGATACGTATATTACCGATGCGGAAGTCGGCAGTATATTCAGCGTCAGGCTGGAACGCTATGCTAAGCGTTGCCCAACGTGAGCCTTCAGTTCCGTACATGCCGTTGCTAAGCATGTCAGCAAGCGGCCACGTAACCGTCTGCCACTGGTCATGCGTGTTAAGACCGAGGCCGTCACCGGGGTTCCATACGTATCTGTTGCCCCAGTTGAAACATGGCTGCAACGACGAAGAGCCTGTAAGCGGATTGCTTCCGGCCGTGAGGATTTCAAACTTCAGCACGTAATTATTCCACTCATCGGGATTGAGCAAGCCTATGTCTGTGCCGTCAATGTCAACCATATTCTGGCTGAGGTCGAACTGATTCCATGACCAGGCACCGAGCTGACCCGTTACATGTATGTGCGGACGGCCAAGGTCTGACGCATCTGCAACAGCATCATCAGTCTCAACGTTTACGATGATATTACCATCTGTAGATATGCTTACTTCTGACATGTCGCCGTAAAGCAGGTTCTGCGTCGGACGGAAAGGCAGTGTGGCTGTCTGCTGCTGCCCGTTCTCGTCATTATATACAATCTCAAGAGTGCTGTTATCGGCCGTTCCCTCAGGGATTAAGGCCTTCATTGACGTGTTGGTTATCGAACCTACACCGAGCGCTGTGCCGTTAAGCATTACCTGCGAGTCTGTTCCGAAGTTGAAGAAGTCGAAGTTGCGGCCAAGTATCGTTACCGAATCGCCGGCGTTGATGAACTCGTTCTGCAGTCCGGTTATCTGCAGCTCGGGGAAAGGCACGGTGAATGCGTACTCTGCCGAGCCTTGCTCTGTTGTGTAGACAATCGTGTTCTCTGACGCAAACGACAGCTCGGAAGGAATAACGACGTTGGCCGATGTTGAGTAAGTGTAAGCTTCAGAGAGGTCGGCCTCAACCATGTTGAACGTTATGCTCGTAGGGTTGTTGAGGTTGCGGCCCACTATACGTATCATGTCGCCCATCTGGGCTTCGGTTATCGGAGTAGCGAGCGCTGTGTCGCCTACGGCGTAGACAGCCGTAATCACCGGCGCGCCCGTGTTGGCCTGGTCTTCCAGCGCGGTGTAGCCCTCCTCGTAATTGACAATGTCGTTACAGCTTGCCATTGTCAGCAGTGCGACGGCTGCGGCCATATATTTAAGAATGTTCTTTTTCATTGTCTTGTTGTTTTTAATCGGCAAGCCTGCGTGCAGTCGGCTCGCGGGCCTGCCGCTTGTTTTGAATATGTTAGTTCCAGCCCGGGTTATTCTCGGTTATGGCCTTGTTGGTGTTAAGTTCTGAATTCGGAATAGGGAACAACAGGTTGCGCGTCTGCCTGATCTTGCTCACTCCGCTGTCTTCGTTATTGCCGATAGCGTTCATCGCATCGAGATATATTCCCCAGCGTATGAGGTCCCAACGGCGGTCGGCCTCGCAGGCAAACTCTTTCGCGCGCTCCTCTATTATCGCGCTGCGCATCTTGTCTTTAGTGTCGAGCGCGCCGTTACCGGTCAGGCTTCCGAGTGTCGCGTTTGAACGCTCACGCACCTCGTTAAGATATGTCAGGGCGTTGTTAAGATTGCCAAGCTCGTTCTCTGCCTCGGCATAGATAAGCATAACATCGGCATAGCGGAGGAAAGGCCAGTTGGCATCGGCGTTCTCGGTAGCGTTGTTTGTTACGTCAGAATACTTCGTTGTGAAGGCCAGACACTCGCTTGTCTTGTTGTAATAGTAGCTTACGCCGTCAGCGTATATTCCGCTCGGGGCCTGTACATAGTTGCCGTCAAGGTCGGTGCCGGTAGCCATAATGCTGTATTCCTCAGTCAAAGGATAGAAGAAGCCGAGGTTACCGTCCTGCTGCCCGTTGACACGCCAGCGGTGCTTTACGCCTTGGGTGATGCGGTAATCATCATGTTCAAACAGGTCGTACCAGTGGCGTGTGCAGCCCGTCCAGCCTCCGCTAGCGATGAAATCGGAGCCGGCAGCAGTACGGTAACCGTCATACTGGGTGTGCACCTGCGTTGAATAAGTGTCGTTGCCGTCGGCTGAAGCAATAGAGAACATAAACTCTGAAGCGTTGCATGACGCTTTCAGCCACAACTGATCGTAAGGCAACAGCCCGTAACTGCCGTATTCGCCACTGATAACTGCCCAAGCCCACTCTGATGCCTGCTCGTAAAGAGCCTGCGGATCCATATTCTCATATCCGCTTACGGCCGTCTTGTTGAAGGTGTATGTTACCAACGGAGCATATTCCTTGTCGTCACCCTCACCGTCATAAGCTCCGCCCGTCTTAACTTCAATCGGCGTTCCGACTGGCATTGCGGCTGAAGCCATTGTAGCGTAAATCTTTGCCAACATGCCGGCTGCGCTGCCTGCGCTGACGTGTCCGCTCTCGTATGCCTGGTCAGTGTTCTTATACATCATGGCGGCAGCGTCTTTCATGTTCTTTATGATATAGTTGTACACCGAGTCTACGCTTTGACGAGGCTGGTTCTTGTCTGACGTATCGACTTCCGGCTGAACGGGTACAGCCCCGTAAGCCCTGACGAGCAGGAAGTAAGCGAAAGCCTTGTGAAACTTCACTTCACCGATAGCGTTGTTCTTTACTGCATCTGAGATGCTGCTCATCGCGTTAATCTCACGCTCTGCAAGGTTGGCACGGCCTATCAGGTTGTAGCATCCGTTCCAAAGAGCATCGGGCACTTCTGGCTCGCCCTGGAAATTACCTGCACCGAAAGTACCGAACAGCCAGTCGGGACCTGAGATGTAGTCAGCGTCCTGCTCGAGGACTCTCGGGAAGTATCCCCAGCGGAACATGTCGTTAATCCATTTGCTGTAGACACCCGTAACCCACTGTTTGGCGGCGTCCTCGCTGTCTCCTAACATATCAGGAGTTATGAAGCTGTCGGGGTCTTCCTCAATCCAGCTTGAACATCCTGTAAACGTTCCCATCCCTATTAAAAAGGCAAGGGCTGATAATATGATTTTTTTCATCTTTGTATTCGGTTAGAATGTGAAATTGAGACCAAGCGTAAATGAACGTGCGCTCGGATATGAATAACTGTCGACACCCGGCGTTGCGGCGTTAGTTCCACCTGCGTTGACATCCGGGTCAAACCAGCTGTAATTGGTTATCGTGAATACATTGTTTGCCGTAAACGAAATGTTCAGCTTCTGGATGCCGGGGAACGGCTTGAGCCAGTTGTAAGACAGAGTGATATACTTCATCTTGAGATAGCTGCCGTCCTCGACGTATCTGTTACTAAACAGCCATGTACGGTTGTATCCGGCAGTCGGCTTCGGCCATTTGGCGTTGGCTGCGTTCTCTACAGTCCATCGTGAGTCGTACGCCTCTTGAGTGATGTTACCGTAGTTGCCAAGCTCTATGTCTGTAAGGTTATAGTTCATAATGTCGTTGCCCTGAGAGCCTTGGAGCATAAACGAGAGCGTGAAGTTATTCCATGCCAGGTTGCTGGTAAAGCCATATACGAAGTCAGGATTAGTGTCACCGATGATCGTACGGTCGGCAGCAGTTATCTGTCCGTCGCCGTTAAGGTCGCGGTATTTTATCTCACCGACATACCTTAAGGCCTCAACGTCAGAAAGATTAGCGTATGCCGGGAATGAACGTACCTCGGCAACATTGTCATAGAAGCCGTCCTCTACGTATCCGAAGATAGTACCGATAGGACATCCGTTGCGCTGGAGGAAGGCCTGGTCAGCCGCGCTCCAGAGCGATGTGGCATACTGGTCGCCGTCAAGGCCGCCGATGCGGTTACGGTTGAGTGACAGGTTTGCCGTTATATTCCATTTTACCGAAGTGTTACGGAACACGTCATAGTTGAGCGTAAACTCGAGTCCTTCATTGGTTACGTTGCCGCTGTTTACCATCATCTGGGTAAAACCAGAGCTGCCCGGGATTGTAACGTTCTGCAACAGATCGCGCGTTTTCTTATAATAGTAGTCAACAGTGAACTGGAGCCGGTTGTCAAGGAATCCCATGTCGATACCTGCGTTAAACTGGTCTGTGGTCTCCCACTTAAGGTCCGGGTTGGTAGGTCCACGCCAGTCAACCATTGCCGAGCCGCTTTCCAGCGAGCCGTTGTAGGGATAGTTGGCGGCGTTAAGCATCTCGAGAGTACGGTATGCACCGATACCCTGGTTACCGGTCTGGCCGAAGCTGAGACGGAACTTAAGGTTTGAGAACACGTTGAGGTCTTGTATGAATTTCTCTTCACTTGCTCTCCATGCGAAAGCTCCTGAGAGGAAGGTCGCCCACTTGTTGTTCTTAGCGAAGCTCGAGCTACCGTCGGTACGTACACTTGCGGTGAAAATATACTTGTCCATAAGAGTGTAGTTGACACGCCCGAGGAACGATTCAAGAGCCTGTTCCGTTGTGCTGCTTGATATTGTGGCACGGTCGATGGCAAGGCTCATGTCGTTGTCCTGCGTATAGTCAGTCGGGAAGTTGGTTGCCGTCATGGCAGTGTTCTCGCCGGTTCCCTTCTCAAAAGTCATACCGGCCATGATGTTAAGCGAATGTACGCCCCATCTCTTATCAAAAGTAAGGATACTTTCTGCCGTCATACTCTTCCATATGCTCGTAGCCTTACCGGCCATACCGTTGGTAGGAGTACGTCCTTCCTGTGTGTGGCGGTCATAGTAAGTGTTACGATGATCGTCGTTGTAGCCCAGACCGAGATTCTGGCGGAACTTGAGCCACGGCGTGAATTTAATCTCGAGGTAACTGCTTGAGAACCAGCTAATCTGCTTCAACTGGTCCTTTGCGCCGTTTACATAGTTCACCGGATTGGTGGCAAGCCAGTTAAGCTCGTCAAGCTGTTCGGTCTCGGTATGCGGTCCGTAAGTCGGAGGGAAGATGAGGGCCGAGCGTACAACGCCGGTATTCTGAGAACCTGTGCGCTGGAAGTCGGTCGTAGTATTGGTGAAGAATGAGCTTGTACCAATCTCAAACCAGTCAGTTATATGCCGGCCGATGTTGATAGAGATACCGTAGCGCTCAAAGCCGGTGTTCTTAATCGTACCGTCCTGCTTCGTAAAGTTACCTGAGAAGTTGTACCAGCCCTTGCTGTTACCGTTGCTTACGCTAAGGCTGTAGTCCTGCTGGAAAGCAGTCTGGAATATCTCGTCCTGCCAGTTGGCGGTAGCCACCTCGTCAACGTTGCCGTATTCATCAGTACGCAGACCGGGGTTAAGGAAGTCTTCAGGTCCGGGGTTGTATGTTCCGGAGTCATAAATGAACGTGCCGTTGATGTACGGATAATCCCACTCACCACGGTAAGGAAAGGCAGCCGTGCTGCCTTCATAGTAATGGCTGTTGGCATACTGCTCGTTCTGATACAGGGCGTAGGTGTATGGGTCGAGCATCTTCATACGCTTGGCCACGGTCTGAAGCCCCAGCTTGACGTTGAGCTCGATAGTAGGCTTGCCGCCGTCGCTCTCCTTACCCTTCTTCGTTGTGATTATGACAACGCCGTTGGCACCACGCGAACCGTAGATTGCGGTGGCCGAAGCATCCTTGAGCACCTCGATAGTCTCGATGTCGTTGGGGTTAATCATTGACAAAGGAGATGTGAACGTGTTGTTACCCTCGTTGGCCGTTGATGTAGGTGTGCCGTTAGGGTTAGTGCCGTAGGGCACTCCGTCAACAATATAAAGCGGCTGTGAGCTGGTCGTAAACGAGTTGGCGCCGCGCACAGTGATGCTCACTCCCGCGCCAGGCGCGCCGTCACTCTGGTTTACCTGCACACCGGCTATCTTGCCCTGCAGGGCGTGGGCCACGTCGGTAGCGTTACCTTTGAGCAGTTCGTCGCCCTTGATTTGGGATACCGAGCCGCTCAGGTCACGCTTCTTCATCGTGCCGTAACCTACTACCACGAGCTCATCCATTTCATTAGCCTCTTCTTCGAGCAGCACCTGCACGTTAGTCTTGCCTTTTACGTTTACCACTTTGGTCTTGTAACCGATCATAGACACCTGGATAAGGCTCTTGCCTTCAGGGAGAGAGATTGTAAAGTTTCCGTCAAGGTCAGCCACGACGCCTGTCGACGTGCCGGGCACATGCACCGTAGCACCGATGAGCGGCTCGTTATTATGCGATGCGTCAAGCACCGAACCTTTGACCACATTTTGTGCGTTTAGGTCAGCGCACCATGCAAAAAGCATGAAGCACCATAACATTAATTTATACATATTGCTGAATTAAAGTATTAGTTATCTATGTGTAGAATATAAACTTTTGTAACCGTTGCGCCTACGCCGGTTATCACCATACCGGTGGTTTTCAGCCTGTCAAGCATTGCGGCGTCAAGCGTAAGCACCACGTCATTGCCGTCGAGCTTGTACCACACAGGCTCGGCTGAGCCCGTCAGGTCAAACCATTTGCCGTGGTTGATGCGGAACGACAGTTGCGGAGTAGTGCCGGGCAGCATCTTTTCATAACATATCACGATGCAGTCGCTCTCCGTGCAGTTCTGGAACGGCTCTGCCGTGAAGCGCAGGTTGCCGCTCCAGTCAGCGGGGAACTCTTTCTCCCCGTGGAACAGCTCGCCTGGCTGAAGCTCGTATTCGCGTGGCGCGCGCTGTGCGTTTGTAATGTCCTCGTCAACTGTTCCGGTAAATGATATTACCGAAATTTTCTCCAGACGGTATCCTTTTCCGCCCACTCTCATGCTTATTCCGTCAGCTCCGGCCAGCTGGAGCTTTATCAGCTGCGACTGTTCGGTAATAGGATAAGTGAAGCCGTCCTGCCCTACGGGCACTCCGTCAAGACTCGCGTCCATTACGTTCCATGTGAAATCCATTATCTTTCCGGCTGCTCCTTCCTCCACACGGCTCACCTGAAAGTGCAGCACATCGCCTACCTTTACGTTCTCAAAGCAACTTTTCTGTATGCTTGCGCTCACGCTCCAGTCGTCTTTCATCAATACCGACGGACCGCGGTAGACTACAGTCTCGACCATTTCGGCAGCCGGAATGTGCGTAACGCGCAGTATGCGGTAGTCATGTCCGCCTATGGCGAGGCCGCGCTGCTTGATTTTCGCCAGGATCTCGTCAGTCACTTTCAGGCGGAACGGCCCTGAGATATTGAAGTATCCGTATTCAGGAGCTATGCCTTTCCAGTCGGCAGGGTCCTGAAACGCTCCCTGCGCTCCGCCCTTTACATTGTCGACGTAAACGGTGAGGACATCACCCACACCTGTGCCGGCAAACTGTCCGGGCTGTATTACGATGTTGTCTTTCCATCCTGCACCGATTGTTTTCGGGCCGAGCAGGATTGTACGCTCGGCTGCCACACCTCTGACTGAGGCCAGCAGGCCTGCCGCAAGCATTAATATAATAATGTGAAAGCGTTTCATAATACCTGATTATCTTTGGTTAATACGTACTTGTAAGTTTTCTCAAGCATCGGCTTGAAAGAGTCGCGGTCAATCACGACGCCGCTGTTGAAGGCATCCTGCCACCACTCTTTGCCTGCAAACTTGTGCTCCTGGCTTTGTCCGGCGTTGTAAGCATAGTCATACCATGTCATGAACCAGCACCAGCGCGAGCCCTGATTCCAGATAACACTCCATTTAGACATTTTCACTTCGTCACCGTTACCACACTCGGCAAGGGCTACAATCTTGTTTGAGAACCGCTCAGAGAGGGCATTATACTCTTTCATCAGCGGATATTGCAGCGCATAATAGCTGTCACGTCCGACGACGTCAACGTATTCGTCACCCGGATACCAGTCAGCGTCAGCAACGTAGACGTTGCCCACATTATCCGTTCCGGCCTGCGAAGTCCACACCCATATAAGATTGTTCAGCTTATGATGCTCAACCAGACGGCTGTACATCAAGCGCCACAGCTTCTTGAAATACTCAGGTCCCTTGGCTCCCCACCAGAACCATGCGCTGCCGCCCTCATACTCATAGGTGTTGCCGGCGGCCTCATGCAGCGGGCGCCATATTACGGGGATGCCGGCATCCTGCATCTTGCCGAGATACCTGGCTATCTGATCAATGTCTTTGATTATCTGCTTATATTCATCAGAATTTGTGTCGTCAATCTTCGACAGGTCAAATCCGGTCTGCCCGGGCTCGGTCCCCGGCGTGCAGGTCTGGTCCTTACCGTTGTTGGCCGTCATGTTCCAGTGCCACATGCAGCCAACGAGTCCGCCCTCTTTCCACCAGTTCTCGGCTATGCTGATGTCACTGTAGTCAACCCAGCCTTTAGGATTAACGTCCTTCGAATTACGGAAACTGATGAAGTCGAACACGTTCATCACGGGCCACTTGCCAGTCCACTGGTGTACGTTCTCGGCCTCCTTTATGTTCCAGTCGACATTCGCGACAGTTGCCGACAAAGTCTTGTTGCCGTACACGCTCCATAAGATGTCATACACCTTGCGTGCCTCCTCGGTAGCGTTAGGGTTGCACAGACTGTGCTGCGCCCTGCTCCCTGCGGCCACGACTATCAGTCCCGCCAACAGCAGACCTCTTAAAATGAGTAAATGAAGGTTACATGTCCTTCGTCTGTCAGAAAGTAAATAGTTAGTCATTTCTTTAAATTTTAGTCCCTTGGTCTTTTAGATTAACGATGCAAAAATATGAAAAGAAAATAAATGTTAGTAAGAATTTAATACCTATTTTCGGCCGTTGTCATAATAGTATCACTATCTGATAAAATATGCGAAGTCTGCACCGGCCGCACAATGAAAAATGCGTTGATTTTCTGTTTGTGTGATATGCCGTTCCCGTTTGCGGCCTTTCGCGAGCTGAAAGGCCGTCTTTCATCCTGCAAAAGGCCATGTATCGCAAGCCAAGAGACGGCCTTTTACATTGTAAGCAGTCACGGGTTGTTTTCTTACAGTTTGTCTGCTACACCTTATATATTTATAAATACTAAAAGTAAAGACAAGGCTTCTGATTACAGTTTTCAGACATCCGAAACTGCAAATCCGCTGAACTGTGCTTGATAACGTTGCAAAAGGCAATGCGAAAGGCCACGCACAGCATGACAATACATGACCTTTTGATAAAACAAATTAGTGTCAGCCGATAACCGACTGACACTAATCAACAAACTGAAAAACTATTCCGTAAGCATGCAGAATACTATCATCGCCCGTGACAGTATGTAAACAATGCAGCTTATAACCGCTTTTTATAAAAACAAAGCCGGTGACAGGCATTGAAACCAGTCACCGACCTAAGCAGAGCCTCTTGTCGGATTCGAACCAACGACCCCGAGATTACAAATCACGTGCTCTGGCCAACTGAGCTAAAGAGGCGGGGTGGGCAAGCTACTTGTATCGCGCCGCTACAACCAACTACCTTTGCTGCGTTCCCGCCCTGGAGGATTCGAAGGGAGCTGGCCGTACAAGACTTGCCCGTAATTGTGGCTGCAAAGGTAACAAAAAGTTTATATATAGCATTAACTGTCACGTGAATTTATACTGTTTTTAACTTATTTTCAGGTTAAAAGGCGGCATACTGACAGCCTTTCTGCCAGCCGTGAGCATATAAAAAAACAAAAAAAGGAGGGCTTGATACATTATTATTACAGAAAATAAGTAATTTTGCAGGGATTTTTACATCCAGGCTGAAACGCCGGAAGTATATCAACATTGTTACAAACGGCATAAAGGACAAATGGCAACACGGGAAGAATATGAACAACTTAAGGCTTTCGCCCGCATTGACGGAGCCATAACAGGCGGTCTGTGGATACTTAGTTTTGCCTTTTTCATCGGTGAGTTTTATAATCCGATGTTGGGCTTCGTGTCATTGATTATAGGTGTATGCTCACTGGTTTTTGTAAGTCTTAGGCTGAAACGTTTCCGTGACAACGTGCTTGACGGGATAATCTCGTTCCGCAGAGCGTTGGTTTACAGCATGTTTGTCTATTTTTATGCCGCCCTGCTGATGGCCGCGGCACAGTTTATATATTTCCAGTTTATCGACAACGGCTTCATGCTCAGCCAGTATGACGCTATTACAAAGACACAGGAGTTCAAGACATTACTCGACGCATACGGAGTAAAACCGGAAGAAATGCAGCTGGCAATGGACAATCTCGCGGCACTCAGGCCTATTGACATAGCACTGCAGTTTTTCACAACGAATATCTTTTTAGGATTTTTGATAAGCCTGCCGATATCCGTTATGATGAAATCGAAATACAAAAGAAGATATTAAGAACGTTCAAAAAATATAGAGAATGGACATATCAGTCGTTATACCTTTATATAATGAGGAAGAGTCACTGCCTGAACTGCTCGCGTGGATTGAACGTGTGATGAAGGCTAATAACTTCACTTACGAAGTGATATTTATCAATGACGGTTCTACCGATCGGTCATGGGACGTAATACAGAAACTGGCTGAAGGCAATGAAAACGTCAAGGGCATAAAATTCCGCCGCAATTACGGCAAGAGTCCTGCGTTGTATTGCGGCTTTAAGGAAGCTCAGGGAGACGTGGTTATCACGATGGACGCTGACCTGCAAGACTCACCCGACGAGATACCTGGGCTGTACAGGATGATAACTTGTGACGGTTACGACCTTGTCTCAGGCTATAAGCAGAAACGTTATGACCCGCTGTCAAAAACCATCCCCACCAAGCTTTTCAATGCTACGGCGCGCAAGATAAGCGGCATAAAGAACCTGCACGACTTCAACTGCGGCCTGAAGGCCTACCGCCGTGAAGTCGTAAAGAATATTGAGGTGTACGGAGAGATGCACCGTTACATACCATATCTGGCCAAGAACGCAGGCTTTACCAAGATTGGCGAGAAGGTTGTACATCATCAGGCACGCAAATACGGCAAATCAAAGTTCGGACTCAACCGCTTCTTCAACGGTTATCTTGACCTTATCACATTATGGTTCCTCAGCGGTTTCGGCCGCAAGCCGATGCATGTGTTCGGCTTTCTCGGCACAATAATGTTCATTATCGGCTTCATTGCTGCCGCCATTATCGGCATAGACAAGCTCTGCTCACTGGCCAACGGCATACCTCAGCGCCTTGTCACCGATTCGCCATACTTCTACATCGCCCTCACAATGATGATGATCGGCACACAGCTCTTCCTTGCCGGATTCCTCGGCGACCTTATCAGCCGCAACTCTACAGGCCGCAACGATTACCAGATAGAAAAGACTATCAGGCTCTGACGTGCAAAGAACCAAGACCACGACTGTAAGGAAGAAAACATACACTGCGCAATGAAACAAGAAAAACGTATCTCAACGCCCGCCGGCAAGTATAACAGGCAGGGCCTGAATGCCAGGAAAGACCACGGCATACGGCTCAAATCAACCGTTTATTTAAGGCTGAAGGGGCTGCACATCCTGCCGCTCTGCATCGCGACGGTTTTCATTTCAGGCATTGCCTCATGCTCATCGGTAGACTGTCCGCTCAACAGTCTGGTGTACACCCAGTACCAGTTACGTACCCCGGCAGGCACGGTAGACACGCTTTATGACACGCTGACAATATCCACAAAGCGCATTATTGACGGCAATGACTCTGTACTTATCAACCGCAACGTAAGGACAACAGAGTTCTCTCTTCCGATAAGCTACGCCCAACCGCAGGACGTTTTCTACTTTGAAACTATTGACACGGTTACCAAAGCAACAACTTACGACACTGTAACCGTTACGAAAGAAGACATGCCCCACTTCGAGTCAGTAGACTGCTCGCCGTCATATTTCCACACGATAACGGCCGTAAGCAATACGTACAACGCCATTGACTCTATCGTAATAATACATCCCGACGTTAACTATGACACATCGAAAAAGCATTTCAACATATATTTCAAGCATCGCCGTTAGCCTTATTCTGCTGCTTGCAGCAGTTCCGTCCGGAGCATCGGCAAAAGACGGCGACAAGGCGGAAAACGACAGCGTGCCTCTGTTTAAAGGTTTCGCAGTGTCCGTAGACATCGTCGGCCCCATACAGATGCTTATCGGTGACTACGGCCAGTACGAGGCGGCGCTGCGTATCAATCTGAAGGACAGATACTTTCCCATAATAGAGCTCGGAATAGGCCGTGCCGACCATGTCAATGACGTAACAAACATCACATATAAGACAAGCGCCCCGTATGGAAAAATCGGCGTTGACTTCAATCTTTTAAAGAACAAGCACGACATTTACCGGCTGTTCGCTGGTGCAAGATATGCTTATACATCGTTCAAGTATGACCTGTCACACCCTGGAATGACCGACCCCGTGTGGGGTGACGATGCCACATACGGCGCACAAGGCGTAAAATGTACATACCATTGGATTGAGGCTGTAATCGGTGTTGATGCAAAAATATGGGGGCCTGTGCATCTTGGCTGGAGCCTGAGGTATAAAAGCCGCCTGTCATACGATGACGGCGAACTGGGCAAATCATGGTATGTGCCGGGATTCGGAAAGTCCGGCGGCAGCAATATCGGCGGCACATTCAACATTACCGTAGACATATAATATGGCGGCAGAGCCATAACCCAATACAAACCTATGAAAAGGAAAAAAGTCATAATACAGTCAGTAATCCTGCTGTGCATTATTGCCGTGGCCGTGGCGATAGCCAGCAGGCAGCGCCCCACCCCGTTCCAACACGACACAGGCTTTATATTCGGCACTGTGTACAACATCACTTATCAGAGCGACCGCAACCTGAAACAGGACATTGAAGCCGAGCTGCGCAAGGTAGACTTCTCATTGTCACCATTCAACAAACAGTCTATAATATCCAAGGTCAACCGTAACGAGGACGTAACGGTTGACAAGATGTTTGCCGACGTGTTCACAATGGCCCACGGAATATCTGAAGAAACCGGCGGAGCTTTTGACATAACAGTGGCCCCGCTGGTCAATGCATGGGGCTTCGGGTTCAAGCATGACGTAGAGCCTACACCTCAAGTAATAGACAGCCTGAGGCAGTTGACCGGCTATACAAAGGTTTCTCTTGAAGGCAACAAAGTCAAAAAGGCTGACAGCAGGATAACCCTTGACTGCAGCGCGATAGCCAAGGGCTACGCATGTGACGTCGTGGCCGCATACCTGCGAGGCAACGGAGTTGAGAATTTCATGGTAGAAATAGGCGGAGAAATAGTTACACGGGGCATCAACGACAAACGTCTGCCGTGGAGAATAGGAGTCACCCGGCCCGTTGACGACACTCTCGGCACGCAGAACGAGCTGCAGACCGTGCTCAACGTTACAGACAAGGCCATGGCAACAAGCGGCAACTACCGCAACTTTTATTATAAAGACGGAAAGAAATACGCGCACACCATTGACCCCGGCACAGGCCGCCCCGTGCAGCATAACATACTCTCGGCCACAGTACTGGCAGATAACTGCGCTACGGCAGACGCCTATGCCACGGCATTCATGGTCATGGGGCTTGACAAGGCCCGCTACATCCTTGAGCGCCACCCTGAGCTGATGGCATATATAATCTATTCTGACGATGCCGGCAAAAACGCCGTATGGTATTCGCCGACAATGAAAGATAAAATCAATGAATGACAGCCGTATAAAGGCTGACAGCCGCACAGCAAGCAAGCTAAAACCGATAAGCACATGGCACATACCGAACAACACGAACGCCTGACAGAGCTGCCACTGTTTCAAGGGATGAGCCCGGCCGACCTTGAGCAGGTTACGTCAACGACGAGGTTCAGCTATCTTACTTATCCTAAAGGCAAGACCATAGTAAGTGACGGCGACGCCTGCAACAGGCTGCTGTTTCTTGTAAAGGGCACGGCAAGCGCCACAGGACATGCCGACGACAACGGATATGAGATAACCGAGACGTTCAATGCTCCCGACATTCTGCAGCCTGAACGTATATTCGGCCTTACCCAGCGGCACACACGCACGTTCAAGACCGTAACTGACTGCCACCTGATAAGCCTTGACAAGATAGACACTTTCGCCCTGGCTGAGCGGTACGAGATATTCAGGCTAAACCTTCTGAACATTGTCTGCACGCAGTCGCAGCGCCTGGCGCGCAACCCCTGGCGCACAAGACCTAAGGACATAAGGCACAAGATAGCACGCTTCATCGAGACAAGATGCTTCCGCCCCGCCGGAGGAAAGACCGTAAGAATAAAGATGCAGCGGCTTGCGGAAGAGATTGGAGAAAGCCGTCTCAACGTGTCACAGACATTAAATCAGCTCGCCGGAGAAGGAATAATATCACTTAAACGTGGAGAAATACACGTATTCGCACTCGAGAAAATAATCAAATAACAGCCTGAAAACCATGAAACACATCCTGACAATTCTTTCAACCGCACTTTTCATCAGCCTCATCACCCAGCCCTCTTCAGCTCAGAAGACTGCCACGGTAAAAGAAAAGAAGAGCTATTATTGCGAGTATTGCGGCCACAAGTTCCCGTCTGTACGTCAGCTAACGTCAGCAACATGTCCCCGCCACCCTGACGGCTCAAACAAAGGCCGCCACAAACTGTATGAAGGCACAGAGAAGTCCACATACACCTGTAAGTATTGCGGCCACAGGTTTCCGTCAATACTCGTCATGACGGGCGGCACATGTCCCAATCATCCTAAGGGTTCAAACAAGGGACGCCACGCCCCGGCACTGTAAGCCAGTGCGCCGGCAGTACATCCCGATTGATTTTTTGATTTCATCTCTCATCTGTCACTTTTCCTGCATATAGCGCTGACGGTCAGGACGTTGGCCGGTGACAGATGTAAAAAGCATCTGTCATTGAAGTGCCAGCTGAAATAAATGAGCCTTGCAGGACTGTGAGAGATTCGGAAAACATCTGTCACTGCATAACCGGTTGAAAATAAATGAGTTATAAAGAAAAGTGACAGATGAGAGATGTTTTCGGAAAATAAAATAACAGTAACAGCCATATTGTCTGTTTTATTATTCACATCCATATTCTTGCCGTTATGCACCTGAACTACGGATGAATCCCGATTAACGGTCTTTTAGCTTATAAAAGACGGCCTTTTGCGTCATGATTGACGGCCTTTTGCAAGCCAAAAGGCCGTCTTTCATAAAATGTAAGAAAACAAGCGATATCCACGCGCGCAAATATTAGTTAAATTTTCAGATATCAATGACATACAAGGAATAAAATTACTACCTTTGTATTCAAAAAATCCGGATATACGTAAGTATGAATGAAAATATGACAGAGAAGCAGCGCAAGAATCCTTTTTTTGAACCATACAACACGCCACACGACACTGTACCATTTGATAGGATACGCCTTGAAGACTTTGAAGAGGCCTTTATGGAGGGCATAAGACGTGACGACGAACAGATAGAGAAAACTGTCAACAATCCTGACAAACCGACTTTCGACAACACCATAATAAATGCCGACGAGGACAACGACGGCTACTATGGCCTGCTGTCACGCGTGTCGGCCGTATTCTCCAACTTGCTGAGCGCCGAGACTAACGACGAGCTTGACGCCCTGGCACAGAAGATGCAGCCGATACTGACCAAGCACGCCAATGACGTAAGGCTGAACAAGCGTCTCTTTGAACGTATCAGGGCTGTTCACAGGCATCACAGAAATTTGTCCGCAGAGGAAAAGATGCTGCTTGACAACTGTTATGACGGCTTCGTGCTCAGCGGAGCTCTGCTCGACGACGAGGGCAAGGAGCGTCTGAGAAGCCTCACTGAGGAGGCCGGAGTGCTGTCACTGCAGTTCTCACAGAACCTGCTTAAGGAAAACAAGGCATTCACCCTGCACATCACTGACGAGGCTCAGCTCTCCGGACTACCTGAAACGGCACGCGCCGCAGCTGCCGCCACTGCAAAGGAACGCGGCCTGGAAGGCTGGGTGTTCACGCTGGACTACCCCAGCTACAGCCCATTCATGACGCACGCCGACAACCGGGAGCTGCGCAGACATATGTACATGGCGCGCAACACGGTGTGCACACATGACAACGAACGGAACAACCTTGAGATATGCAAGCGCCTTGTCAATCTGCGGCGCGAGACAGCGCAGCTTTTAGGCTACAAGACTTACGCCGAGTATGTGCTGAAACACCGCATGGCAGGCAACGCAAGAAACGTGTACAAGCTGCTCGACGACCTTATCGAGGCATATAAGCCTACGGCCGTAAAGGAAGTTGAGGACATCGAGAAGCTGGCAAAGAAAATTGAAGGAAAAGACTTCAAAGTGGAGCCGTGGGACTTCAGCTACTACTCACACAAGCTGCAGTTAAAGAAGTTCAACATTGACGCGGAGATGCTCCGTCCTTATTTTGAGCTGTCAAACGTCATCCGTGGCGTGTTCGGTCTTGCCAACAGACTGTACGGCATAACATTTAAGGAGAATAAGGACATACCGGTTTACCACCCTGACGTGAAGGCTTACGAGGTGTTTGACAATGACGGGAGTTACCTTGCAGTGTTTTACGCTGACTTTCATCCGCGTAAGGGCAAGCAGGGAGGCGCATGGATGACAGAGTTTCAGGGTCAGTGGATTGACCGCAAGGGCGTAAACGTGCGCCCTCACGTCAGCGTTGTCATGAATCTTACAAAGCCTACGGCTGACAAACCGGCACTGCTGACACTGGGCGAAGTGGAGACATTCCTCCACGAATTCGGCCATGCGCTGCACGGAATGTTCGCCAACACACGTTTTGAGAGCCTATCAGGCACAAACGTATGGTGGGACTTCGTAGAGTTGCCGTCACAGTTCATGGAGAATTTCGCGGTTGAAAAAGAATTTCTGCGTACCTTCGCCTTCCATTACCAGACAGGCGAACCGCTCCCAGACGAGCTGATCGGACGCATAGTAAAGAGCCGCAACTTCATGGCAGCATACTCATGCCTGAGGCAGGTCAGCTTCGGACTGCTTGACATGGCTTACTATACAAAGAAAGAACCGTTCACCGAAGACATCATACCGTTCGAGAAGAAAGCATGGGAAAAGGCCATGGTGACCGAACAACTGCCTGACACGTGCATGACAGTACAGTTCAGCCACATCATGGCAGGAGGCTATGCCGCCGGTTATTACAGCTACAAATGGGCTGAAGTGCTTGACGCCGACGCGTTCAGCGTATTCAAGAAAGAAGGTATATTCAATCCTGAAACGGCCCGCCGCTTCCGCGACTGCATCCTGTCAAAAGGCGGAACGGAGCATCCCATGACGCTGTACAAGCGCTTCAAGGGCAGCGGACCTACCATAGCCGCACTGCTGAGACGCAACGGAATCAAAGGTAAGAGTAAAAAGGTAAAAAAGTATAACGGTAAAAAGGTTTGACGGTAAAAAGGGGAAACGGTAAGAGGGTTAAAGACAAACAACAAAGAGATAATAATAAAAAGAGAAGTTCAAGTAATGAACTTGACTCCTAAAAACAAATAATGTATGACTGACAAGGAGGACAAACAGTTATTACTCGACCTGCGCTACCTGCGCATGGCACGGATATGGGCCGAAAACAGCTATTGCGAACGGCGTAAGGTAGGCGCACTCGTGGTGAAAGACAAGATGATAATAAGTGACGGATACAACGGTACGCCGAGTGGTTTTGAAAACGTATGCGAGGATGAGAACAATCTGACAAAGCCTTACGTACTGCACGCCGAGGCCAACGCTATAACAAAACTTGCACGAAGCTCCAACAACAGTGACGGCTCAACGCTGTACGTAACGGCCGCTCCGTGCATAGAATGCTCAAAACTGATAATACAGGCCGGCATCAAGCGGGTGGTATATGCCGAGAAGTACCGCCTTGAGGACGGCATCAATCTCCTGAGAAAAGCAGGTATTGAAGTCATATACATTAATCCAGACGAATATGAAACCAAATAAATCCAACCGCCTGACACCGCTGTTCATGGCCATCTGCGTGGTCATAGGCATCGTGGTAGGCACATTCTACGCCAACCACTTCTCAGGCAACAGGCTTAACATCATCAACTCAGGCAGCAACAGACTTAACAACCTGCTGCACATAATTGACGACCAATACGTAGACAAGGTGAACATCGACTCGCTCGTAGACAAGGCCATTCCGCAGATTCTGGCTGACCTTGACCCGCACTCGGTGTACATCAGCGCCAAGGACGTACAGCAGGCTACAGACGACCTGAAAGGCTCCTTCTCGGGTGTAGGTATTGAGTTTGTCATCCGTGACGACACTATACGTGTGCAAGGCGTGATTAAGAACGGTCCGGCCGAGCAGGCCGGCATCCTGGCAGGTGACAAAATAGTGAGCGTTGACGGGAAACCTTTCGTAGGTAAAGTGGTGACAAACAGCGAAGCCATGCGCCGCCTGAAAGGCCCGAAGGACACGAAAGTGAAAATAGGAGTAATAAGATACGGTCAGAAAAAAGAAAAACAGTTCACCGTCACACGCGCCGACATACCTCAAAAGAGTATCAGCGCAACTTATATGATTGATGAAGAGACGGGATATATCAAGATCAAGAACTTTGGCGAGAACACTTATCCAGAACTGCTGATATCACTGGCCAAGCTCTCTCAAGAAGGTTTCAGCAACCTTATTATCGACCTGCGCGACAACACAGGCGGATATCTCAACTCGGCAGTGCAGATGGCCAACGAGTTCTTGCCAAAGAACAGGCTTATCGTGTACACCGAAGGACGCCGCTCGCCACGCCAGGACTTCAAGAGCGACGGCCGCGGCAGCTACCAGCGGATACCACTCATCGTACTGATTAACGAGGCGTCAGCGTCAGCATCTGAGATTTTCGCCGGGGCCATGCAGGATAATGACCGCGCGACGATTATCGGGCGCCGCTCGTTCGGCAAGGGTCTGGTACAGAAGCAGATGGACTTCCCTGACGGTTCGATGATACGTCTCACCGTAGCAAGATATTACACCCCGTCAGGCCGTTGCATACAAAAGCCGTATGTGGCCGGTGACAATCAGGACTATGAAGGCGACCTGATAGCAAGATACCAGCACGGAGAATTTTTCTCACAGGACAGCATCAAGCATACCGGTCCGGCTTATCATACCGTTATCGGGCGAACCGTGTACGGCGGTGGAGGCATAACTCCTGACATATTTGTACCGGAGGACACGGCCGACTACACGTCATATTTCAAGGAGGCGGCTATGAGCGGATTAATTCTTCAGTTTGCCTTTGACTATACAGACAGATACAGACCAAAACTGAACACTTTTGAAACAATGCCTGAGCTGTCAGCATATCTCGACAAGCAGAACATGGTTGACAAGTTCGCCTCTTACGCTGACAAGAACGGTCTGCGCAGACGCAACCTGCTGATAAGGAAATCACACAACCTGCTCGAACGGTTCATCAACAGCCGCATTATTTATAACATAATGGACGAGGAGGACTGGATTGAATACTTGAACCTTGACGACAACGTTATAAAAACCGCACTCGAAGTATTCAAGAACAATGCCGCATTTCCACAAAAGCCGAAAGACGGAAAGGCAGACGGGACAACAGCCATGTCAAAAGGCTCTGCGGCACTGCCCTGCAACTGTCAGGTAATAAGAGCATAAGTTCTTAACATACAGACTATCAACGATTTAAAGCCGATACAAATAACGGTGATGCCACTTAACCCCGCTGTTTACCTGAGTAAACGGCGGGGTTGATTATTATCCGCCTGTGTAGCAGATGTTACGATTGTAACACAAATGAAATATTGGTTTAAAGATATTGTAATACGTGTTTTCTAATTTTGCGCCGTGAAATCAATAACGTATCAATCATAAAGAAAACAAACGGTTTATGACAGAGATTTATTTTTTGATAGTCGGCTTTCTGCTGCTTCTGGCGGTGTTCGACTTGTTCGTAGGTGTCAGCAATGACGCCGTAAACTTCTTGAACTCGGCTATCGGAGCCAAAGTAGCCAAGTTCCGCACGGTGCTCTTCGTGGCCTCTGTAGGCGTTCTGATAGGAGCGGTTATGAGTGCCGGCATGATGGACGTGGCACGTCATGGCATAATGCGGCCCGACCATTATTCGTTTGAAGAGGTAATGACAATATTCCTCGCCGTAATGGTAACAGATGTCGTCATTCTTGACGTGTTCAACACGCTCGGCCTGCCTACTTCAACAACAGTATCACTGGTGTTCGAGCTCCTTGGAGGTACATTCGTACTGGCCATGCTCAAGATGCACGCAGACCCGTCACTTACAATATATGACCTGCTTAACAGTGACAAGGCCCTCAGTGTCATCATCGCAATCTTTGTCTCCGTGGCGATAGCCTTCTTCTTCGGAGTGATTGTACAATGGATTTCACGACTTATCTTCACCTTTAATTATAAAAAACACCTGCGCTATACAATCGCAATATTCGGCGGTATAGCGTTTACAGCCCTTGCATACTTCATCTTCATCACCGGTATCGGTACATCGCCTTACATCAGCGAGGCATCCCGCATGTGGATAGAAGAGAACACCATGATGCTTATGATTGTGTTCTTCATTGGCTTCACGGTACTTATGGAAGTGCTTCATCTGCTGCATGTAAATGTATTCAAGCTCATTGTATTGGCCGGAACGTTCGCTTTGGCTATGGCTTTCGCCGGCAACGACCTCGTTAACTTCATCGGTGTGCCGCTTGCCGGACTTGACTCAATGCAGGATTTCCTCGCCAATGGAAACGGAAACTATGACACGTTCATGATGACATCACTCATGTCATCAGCCAAGAGTCCGCTGCTCTACCTCGTGCTGGCCGGAATAATAATGGTCATTGCAATGACAACATCGAAAAAAGCGCAGAACGTTGTAAAGACAAGCGTTGACCTCAGCCGTCAGGATGAGGGTGATGAAATGTTCGGCTCATCACGTGCAGCACGCAGCATCGTACGCGCTACTCAGGACATAAATGCCGCTGTGGCTAAGATCATACCGCAACGTATGCAGAAATGGATAGACAGCCGCTTTAATAAAGAGGAAGCGATACTGCCCAACGGAGCTGCGTTTGATGAAGTGCGTGCCGCTGTAAACCTTGTTCTTGCAGCTATGCTGATTATCTTCGGAACCAATTACAAACTTCCTTTGTCAACTACCTACGTAACATTTATGGTTGCCATGGGTAGCTCATTGGCCGACAGAGCATGGAGCCGTGAAAGTGCAGTATTCCGTGTTACAGGCGTAATCTCAGTTATCGGCGGCTGGTTTGTTACAGCCGGCGTGGCTTTCGCTGTGTGCGCAATAGTCTGCGCAATGATGCATTTCGGTGGAATAGCAGTCATGGTAGCATTCATGATTCTTGACATTTACCTGCTGTGGAGCAGCAACCGGAAGTTTGCAAAGAAGCAGAAAGAGGAAAAGAAAGACGATGTATTCCAGCTAATGATGCGTACCCGGGACAAAGAGATCGTATGGGATCTTCTCTCAAAGCACGTATCACGCACCCAAAGCTTTGTCACACACTTTGCCCTTGAGCAGTTCAACCGCATCATTGACGGTATCTATAACGAGAACCGAAAGGAGCTGCGCCACTGTAACAGCGCACTGAAAGAGGAACAGTCTCAGCTTAAGAAGTTCAGAAGAAAAGAACTTCTCGCCATGCGCCGCATCCCGGCAGAGATAGCAATCGAGCGCAACACATGGTTCCACCTCGGCGCTAACAGTAACCAGCAGTTCATTTACTGTCTCAAACGTATGCTCGAACCGGTAAAGGAACACGTTGACAACAACTTCAATCCGCTGCCGCAGACTTACATTGACGACTTTGAGAATACCCGCCGCAAGATAAACGAACTGATGAACCATACCGAACAGATGATTTCCACCAACAGGTATGAACTTTACCAGGAAACGCTCAACATCGCCGACGAGTGCAAGGATGAGTTGTCTACTATGCGTAAGCGAGTAATCGACATTATGTATCAGGACAATAACGCCAATCTGAAGGTCTCACTGCTCTATCTGAACATTCTGCAGGAGAGTCAGGAGTTCCTCAGTATAATGCGCCACCAGCTTCGTGCAGCAAGAAAGTTCCTGGACGACAGACAGTAATCTTACGGCATAAAAGCAGGCTGCTTACCGGCAAACAATGCCTGATAAACAACAAGGACAGACAAGAGCAGGACACATACTGCCTTGCCTGTCCTTTTATTTTATCAGTTGCTCTAAAAGCATACACCGGTTGAAATAACACTTAAAATATCTTCCTTTCACGTTAGTTCTCATTTATATTTAGTATCTTTGCTAACGTGAATACAATGAGAACAAAATTCATATCATTATTCAGGTATTCACGGCAAACAGATTTAAGGTAAATGGATATAATTCAAAGCATAACAGACAACAACAACTTCCCGGTTCTCACAGCATTTCTGCTGGGGCTTATCGTAGCCCTTCACCCCTGCCCTCTTGCAACCAACATCGCTGCCATGGGCTACATCGCAAGGGATGCTGCCGAGAAGAAGCGCGTGTTTTTTAACGGACTGATATATACTGCAGGCCGTCTTCTGGCTTACTCACTGCTCGGAGCAATATTACTCGGCGTGTTCAGAAGCAGTGTCGACATGGAAGCCGTAGGCCAGTGGTTTGCCACATGGGGAGAGAAGATACTCGGTCCGGTACTGATTATAATAGGACTGTATTTTGTTCTTGAACGGGTAATCCACCGTCATGAGCATTGCCCTGATGTGTCAGCACGCGCACGACGCTTCCACGGAGCATGGGGCAGTTTCCTTCTTGGCATACTTCTTGCCATGTCATTCTGCCCTGAAAGCGCCATTGTTTATTTCGGAATGCTTATGCCGATGGCGGCAAACTCTGCAACAGGCTATTTGCTGCCTGTGATATTCGCTGTCGCGACCTCCATTCCGGCAGTAATACTTGCGTGGGGAGTAGCCTACGGAATAAATGGCTTACCGAAAATAAGGAACAATATGCACATCATACAAAAATGGATGAGCACAATAGTCGGCATCATTTTCATTGCGGCAGGAACGTTCTGCGTATTTAATTAAGAGTTAAGAATTAAGGGTTAAGAAATTATTCCTTACCAAGTGCCACAAGAGTATTTTTCCTAACCCTTAATTCTTAACCCTTAATTTTCAACCACTCTGACCTTCACATATTCAAAGCCCATAGCTCTGAACATCTGGGTAAACTGCTTCAATGCATTGTTTTCAGCGCTTCTGATATTCTCTTTCGTCAGGCAGCGGCGCTTCATTTTCTCACGGGCACGATGATACATATCCTCCCGCGCCTTGTCACTCCATGCTCCTGACTCAAAGAACGACTGCGTCTTTGCCTCATCAATAAAATCTTCGTCAAGCAGCTTTACCTTCGGAAGTATTACTACAAGCGTATCACCGTCAACCGTTATCCAGTCATCTTTTGCTTCCTTAAGGTCTACGCCCAGCCTGAGAGTTCCCGAATAGATGCGAATAAGCTCATCATCCTTGAACAGTCCTTTACGCACCGTGTCTATCATCTCCTCGTCTTCAATAGACAAAAACTCCCATTCACCAATCTCTTTCATGGCCAGAACCTGCGTCGGCGTAATGTCAATCTTGTCGTTCACCACAGCCTCAATGCTGTTGTCACGGCACGAGCGAGCCAGGTAAGCCATGGCGACAATGGCCAGCAGCACCAATATTATTATGGCATATAGTTTCAACCGGCCGATACCCGCCCACAGGTTAAACAACCAGTTGCCACTTCCTTTTTTTAATTTCTTATTGTCTTCCATTTTCAATAGTATTATTATTGAGGAGCAACGGCAAATCTTCCAAGGTAAACTCCTTGCGGAAAGTTATCGTAATGTTCTCATCCTTATAACCCATCTTCATCAATATCGGCACAAGAGCATGAGTAGCACTCTCCCGCGCCATCTCTATAATGCCCAGTTTGGGTATACTCTTTATTATGGCCTCGCGCCCCTGTTTCTCGTATGCAGTCATCTCAGCGTCAGTAAAGTTTGACCTTATCAGCGACACGTGTTTCTTTATCTCGCCATGATTGACACGGCTCGAAGTCAGCTCTACCTTCGGGTCAGGCAATATTATCTCTATCTTGTCGCCGTGGGTGACGACATTTTTCTCAGAAAAATTCCCGAAATCGATATATGCCTTCAGCTTTG
Source organism: uncultured Prevotella sp. (assembly GCA_900550365.1). Lineage (GTDB taxonomy): Bacteria > Bacteroidota > Bacteroidia > Bacteroidales > Bacteroidaceae > Prevotella. Next base: position 36,369 of record URRR01000003.1, read on the forward strand.
CGTCTATCGGGATGGCAATCTTTCTTGACGACATCGGCACCGGAATGTTGAAGTTACGTTGCATGAACTTACCCTTCAGCTCTACCTTGTCGTCATGAGTCACAATCTTGTGCACCTGATATTCAGCGGTGTACAGCTTTGAGCATTTACGTATCTGCATTACCATTACGGGTATGGTGTCTATCGGCTTAGTCTTGTTCTCTGACTTGCCGCCCCCTGTACACGAGCTCAGCACGAGCACGGAGAGAATAATATATATCGCGAGTTTCTTCATAAGTTGTTACAAAAATAGTGAAAAATAGAATAAAATCAAAATTATACGAAAGCGAAACTATGATTTATTTTGCGTTTCACCTGATTTATATTACTTTTGCATCGTAATACGATAAAACAGGAAATGAAAGCTATACGCACATTGTTAATCATGGCGGCCGTTGTCGCCGCCTTCTCTGCATGCGACGAGAAGAAGCCCGACAAAGATATTATTACCAAAAAGACGGTGGTGAAAAAGCCGGCGGCACCGGTCAGAATGCAGAACTATGACCACAGCGAAACTGCCGAGTGGCTCGGCAAGGAATACTCGATAAACATAGCCCGACACGCCGACACCTCACTTCCGATAATAACCGACGACACAGGCAACAAGTATTACGACAATAAAATAGACGTTGAAGTGAAGCGGCCAGACGGCACAGTTTTCTATAAAAAGACATTCAATAAAGAAGACTTTGCGCCACATATCGGCGAAAACTACATGAAGAAAAGCGCTCTGCTTGGTATTGTAGTAGACCATACCGCCGGTGACAGCCTTGTTCTTGCCGCCAGCGTGGGTGCTCCTGACGTGCTCAGCGATGACTATGTACCTCTGCTTATAACTATTTCCCGCATGGGAGCAATAAGCATTGAGAAAGACACAAGGATTGAATGAAAAACTAAAAGTGAAGAGTGAAAAATCCATTTGCTTAGTCATTTGGATTTTTCACTTTTCACTTTTAATTCTTAACTTTCGATATTCCTGCGGAGTCATGCCTGTGGCATGTCTGAAATACTTGCAGAAAAAGCTGGGAGTTGGAAAACCGAGCTCATACGATATTTCAGCCACCTGCCGGCTTCCGTATCTCAGCATCACTTTCGCGTTAGTTACAACAGCACGGTCAATCCACTCCTTGGCTGTTATTCCGCTCATTTTCTTCACCACCGTACCGAGATAACGGGACGTGACACACATTTTGTCAGCATAGAAAGCCAGCTTTCTCTCATGTTTCGCGTTAGCATTGACAAGGCGTATGAACATGTCAAACATTTCCTTTCCACGCGATTTTCCGCTTTCAGTTTCATTGCTTGCAAGCTCCTTCAGATAGCCGTAATAATGTATTATGGCATGAATGAGGCCGTTTAGCGTCTCATCAGGAAAGTCATTTACATTAATGAGACGCCACACCATATCCAACAAATTCTCAACAAACACGGTATTGTCGGGCTGCAGCATCACCTTGAAAAATGACGGTTCACCCGAGCACCACAGCGGAATGGTTGCACCGAGGGCCGCTTTCAGCCGTTCGTTACTTACCATCATACCGCTAAGATTGAAGTCATCAGACATCCGGTTAATCTGGATAATGCTGCCCGGACTTATAAAAGCAAACGTTCCCTTGCCGTAAGAATGCTCTATGAGATTTACTGTCAGCGAAACATTTCCACTATTGATATATCCCAGCCGGCAGTCTTCAATTATATAAGGTGTACCTGTCTGCACCAAAGCATTAAACAGTCCGTTGCCGTTTCTCAGCACGGCGACATCCCTTCCTACCAGTTTCAGCGGAACTTCTTCAGGCTTTACATTGCCAAGAAGTGACCTTATTTCATGAAACGACAAGCGTTCCGGACGTTTGTTTGCCATATTCCAACTCTTTATCAATCATGCACAAAATTATATAAAATAATGAATAAAGATAATATTTTCAGCCGATAATTACCTTATAAGGAAGATAATAATACAAAAAGAACATTATATATTCATATAAGAAAACGTTTTTATGGTGATTTCGCATTAACTTTGTAACCATAAATCTACACTACAATGAGAAAGATGAGACATTCTACGCTGTGCACACGAGACTGTGCGGTTACCGGGTTATCAGGTTTGCAGGTTATCAGGTTTGCAGGTTATCGGGTTTGCAGGTTATCGGGCTTAGTGATTGTATTGTTATTATGTTTTGCCGGAATCGGCTCAGACGGTTATCTGACAGTACAGGCGCAACCGCAAAACCGTACAACCGCAGGACCGTACAACCGCAAAAACCATAACCCCACAACCGTACAACCGCAAAACCTAATAACCTCCAAACCTGACAACCGCATAAACTCAATTACCCTTGAGCAATGCAAGGCATGGGCAAGAGAGAATTATCCGATAATAAAGAAATACGATCTGGTGGAACAGAGCCGCCGCCTCACCGTTGAGAATGCCGCCAAGGCATGGCTGCCACAGGTCTCTCTGAGCGGCGGAGCGTCATATCAGAGCGACGTAACTACTATTCCGATTGACATTCCGGACATCGACATCCCCACACTATCCAAAGACCAGTATGACGTAAACGTAACCGTAAGCCAACAACTGTATGACGGCGGAACCGTAGCTTCAGCCAAACGGGTGGCCGAAGCGCAGGGCGACGTAGAGCGCGAACAGGTGAACGTGGCTATGTATGACATCAACGGGCGCATAGACCAACTGTTTTTCGGGCTGCTGATGCTTGACGAACAGATAGCCCAGGTACGTGTCCTGCAAGACGACCTGCGGCTGACACTAAGCTCGGTTACTGCCATGATGAACGGCGGAACGGCCAACCAGACCGACGTTGACGCCGTAATGGTAGAGCAGATAAAGGCCGGACAGAAAGAGACAAGCCTGCTGACGCAGCGGCAGACATACCTGCGCATGCTCGAAACGTTCACAGGCAAGACGTTCAACGCAGGCGACACACTGGTGAGGCCGGCACTTCCTGACATGCTCACAACTGACAATCTCCGCCCTGAACTTGCCCTCTACGACGCTCAGAACCGCCTGCTCGACATGAGGATGAAGGCTCTTGACACTGCCATAAGGCCTCGCCTCGGTATATATGCACGCGGAGGATACGGCAATCCGGCGCTGAACTTGCTTAAAAACGAGTTTGACGCTTATTATAAGGTCGGCGTTACGCTGTCATGGAACTTCGGAAGCCTTTACACCCGGAGCAATGACAGGCGGAAGATAGAGACCGACCGCCGGACCGTAGAGGCCGAGCGCGAGGCTTTTCTGTTTAACTCAAGGCTGCAGACAGAGATGCAAAACGGAGCAATAAGCAACCTGAGGAAACAGATTGAGCAGGATGACGAGATAATAAAGCTGCGCAGCCGCATACGCGAAAAGGCCGCACAGCGCGTGGCTAACGGAACCGAGACCGTCAACGAGATGCTGCGCGACATCAACGCCGTAAGCGACGCACGGCTCAGCAAGCGTCTGCACGAGGTGCAACTGATACATGAAATATACAAGCTGAAGAACATAAACAACAATTAAAGTGAAGAGTGAAAAAAGGAAAAGTGAAGAGTTAAGAGAGAACAATCTGTAACCGATAAAAATCTGAATGTATGAAAAAGATAATGCTAATGTTAGTTCCGCTGGTGCTCACGGCATGCTCTAAAGACGACAACAGCTATGACGCTACGGGCATGTTTGAGGCCACAGAGGTAATAGTGTCAGCCGAACAGACGGGCCGGCTGCTGTATTTCAACGTGGAAGAGGGCGACCGCCTCACCGCAGACCAGCAGGTAGGACTGATTGACACCGTACAGTTGCAACTGCGCGCGATGCAGCTCGGAGCCACGAAAGACGTCTATGCAAGTCAGCGCCCGGACATAGCCAAGCAGATAGCGGTGACCCGCCAGCAGCTTGCCAAGGCCGAGCTGGAGCAGAAAAGATATGAGGCGCTTGTGCGAGACAACGCCGCCAACCGCAAGCAGCTTGACGATGCGGAGAACAGTGTGCGCGTGCTGCGCCGCCAGCTTGACGCCCAAATGTCTTCGCTAAACAACAGTACGAGCAGCCTGAACAGGCAGATGGACGCCGCCGAGATACAGCGCCGCCAGGTGATTGACCAGCTTGACAAATGCCACATAACGTCGCCGATAAGCGGAACGGTGCTCGACAAATATGCCGAAGCCGGCGAATATGCCACACCGGGTAAGCCTTTGTTCAAGGTGGCCGACGTCAACGGCATGAAGCTGAGGGCATATGTCACCGCTCCGCAGCTCACTTCGCTGAAGACAGGACAGCAGGTGAAGGTGTACGCGGACTTCGGCGATAGCGACAGGCGCGAGTACAAGGGTGTGATTACATGGATTTCAGACAAGGCGGAGTTTACCCCGAAGACCATACAGACCCGCGACGAGAGGGCCAACCTTGTCTATGCGGTGAAGATTTCGGTGAAAAACACTGACGGACTGATAAAAATCGGCATGTACGGCGACGTGAAATTCTGACGTTATGGAAATGATTTCAACCAGCGGACTACGTAAGGCTTACGGCAAGACTACGGCTCTTGACGGACTGACCTTCAGTGTTGACGAAGGCGAGATATACGGCATCATCGGCCCTGACGGCGCCGGCAAGACCACGCTGTTCCGCATTCTGGCCACCCTTCTGCTTGCTGACGGCGGTACGGCCGTTGTAGACGGGCTTGACGTTAAGGCCGGTTACCGTGAGCTGCGCCGCCGCATAGGCTACATGCCGGGACGTTTCTCGCTGTACCAGGACCTCTCCGTAGAGGAGAATCTCAGGTTTTTCGCTTCTGTATTCAACACTACCGTTGAGCGTAACTACGGCCTTGTGAAAGACATATACAGCCAGCTGGAACCGTTCAAGGCGCGCCGCGCGGGCAAGCTGTCGGGCGGAATGAAACAGAAACTGGCGTTATGCTGCGCCCTGATACATGCTCCGCGCGTGCTGCTGCTCGACGAGCCCACGACGGGCGTCGACCCCGTGTCGCGCAAGGAGTTCTGGTCCATGCTGCTGAAGCTGAGAGACGGCTACGGGATAACCGTGCTCGTGTCTACTCCCTACATGGACGAGGCGTCGTGGTGCGACCGCATCTCATTGGTGCAGGGCGGCCGGCTGCTGCGCACCGACACGCCCGAAGGCATACGCAAGGCTTACAGCGGCCGGCTGTATGCTGTCCGGAGCGACGACATGAGGCTGCTGATGAACGCGCTTAAAGAGTGTCCCGAAGTAGAGACATCATTTGCCTTCGGCGACTGCTTCCATGTAACGCTTACCGGAGGCGCTGCCCCCGAAGCCCTGCGCACCAGTCTTGCGGGGCACGGATGCAAGCATGTTGAGATAAAAGAGGCCGCGCCTTCGGTAGAAGACTGCTTCATGTCACTGATGAGATAACCTGCTGTGAGACAGCAGAAGAACCGTGATTTTTGATTGACTTATAACATATTGAAAATCAATAGTTTACGGGCTGCATCATAAAAGACCGTCTTTTAGCGTGCAAAAAACCGTCTTTTGGAAAGCGAAAGGCCACCTTTCAGAAGGCAAAAGGCCGTCTTTTGCAAACCCGGAAAAATGATACCGCATGTATGGCGGTTGTCTGTAGGACAATAAAAGTAAAAACATATGGACAATGAAAACGTCATAACGGCTGAAAACCTGACAAAAGCGTTCGGCGGCTTTGTGGCTGTTGACCACATAACCTTCAGCGTCAGGCGCGGCGAGATATTCGGTTTTCTCGGCGCAAACGGCGCGGGGAAGACCACGGCCATGCGCATGCTGTGCGGGCTGAGCCGCCCCTCTGACGGCACGGCGGCCGTGGCCGGATACGACATACGCACCCAGGCGGAGCAGGTGAAGCGGCACATCGGCTACATGAGCCAGAAGTTCTCGCTTTACGACGACCTCACAATAGCCGAGAACATGCGCCTCTTCGGCGGAATATACGGCATGGACCGACGCAGGATAAAGAGCAAGACTGACGGGATACTGCATGAACTCGGTCTTGAGAACGAGCGTAATGCGCTGGTGGGCGCACTGCCGTTGGGCTGGAAACAGAAGCTGGCTTTTGCCCTTGCGATATTCCATGAGCCTGAAATAGTGTTCCTTGACGAGCCCACCGGAGGGGTTGACCCCGTGACGAGGCGTCGCTTCTGGGAACAGATATACGAGGCGGCAGGGCGCGGCACGACCGTGTTTGTAACCACCCACTACATGGACGAGGCCGAGTATTGCGACCGGGTGTCAATCATGGTGGACGGACATATCGGGGCGCTTGACTCTCCACAGGCGCTGAAAGCTGCGTATAACACTGACACTCTGTATGATGTGTTCTTCAGTCTGGCAAGAAAGGCCAGGCGGAAATGAGCCGATACGCACGCATAATGGCCGCATGAGAGCGCGGCGTTACATGTTAATGAATTAAACGATAGAGCTATGTTACAGTTTTTATCCTTCGTTCACAAGGAGTTTCTGCACATCTTACGCGACGGGCGCAGCATGCTGATACTGCTCGGCGTGCCCGTGATACTGCTGTTGCTGTTCGGCTACGCCGTGACTACAGAGGTCAAGAACGTGCGCGTGGCTGTGCTCGACTGCTCGCGAGACGTGCTTACTCTAAGGATATGCGACCGCCTTGAGGCAAACCCGTACATGACAATTACAGCGGTAACGGCTGACAGGCGGCAGATAGACAGGATGTTCAGACGGGGCGAAGCTGACGTGGCGTTAGTCTTCGGACATGGCTTTGCCGAAGACATTATTCATAAGGGCAAGGCCGAAGTGCAGGTGCTGGCTGACGGAACAGAACCTAACCAGGCAACGATACGCCTGCAATATGTCAGTCAGGTGCTGGCGGACATGCGGCAGAACATTACGGGAGGCAGCATCATCCCGGTGACACGGATGCTCTATAACCCGCAGCAAAAGAGTGAATATAACTTCGTGCCGGGCGTGATAGGCATGATTCTGATGCTTATCTGCGTGATGATGAGCAGCGTATCGATAGTACGTGAGAAGGAGACCGGCACGATGGAAGTGCTGCTGGCATCACCACTTTCGCCGTCGTGCATCATCCTGTCAAAGCTCGTTCCTTACTTCGTGATTTCAGCATTGAATATAGCCACGGTGCTGCTGCTCTCCCGCTATGTGCTCGGAGTGCCTATGGCGGGCAGCCTGTGGTGCTTTCTCGGCGTTACGCTGCTTTACATCCTCGTGGCGCTGACGCTCGGACTGATGATCTCCAACCTTGTCCGCACACAGCTTGCGGCGATGGTTCTCTCGGTGCTTTTCATCATTCCTACGGTATATCTCTCAGGGCTTGCCTTTCCGCTGGAAAGCATGCCTGCGATATTACAGTACATCTCGGCCGTTGTTCCGGCACGCTGGTACATCGACGCGGCACGCCGCCTGATGATACAAGGCGTCGAGGCCCGCTACATCTTGCAGGATGTGTGGGCAATGTGCATCATGGAGGCCGTGCTGCTTTTCGTCGCACTGAAGAATTTTAAGATAAGGATTTAATGGTTTAAGAAACGTTCAGAAAGCTGATATGACAATAAGATATCTTGTACAGAAGGAATTTTTGCAGATTAAGCGAAACGCTTTTCTGCCGAAAATATTCATCATCCTGCCTGTTATAATGCTCCTGATTGTGCCCTATGCGGCTAATCAGGAGGTGAAAAACCTGAAGTTCTGCGCCGTTGACAATGACCGCAGCCAGCTCTCACGCAGACTGATTGAGCAGATTGACGCGTCGTCTTACTTCACATTGACCTCTGTACAGAATGATTACGGCAGTGCGCTTGAATGCGTGGAAGACGGCAGCGCTGACCTGATAATTGAAATCGGACAAGACTTTTCGTCAGATATCGTGCGTACCGGAAAGGCCGAAGTAGGCGTAAACGCAAATGCCGTGAACGGTGTTAAGGGAGTTTTGGGGCAGGCATATATGCTCAGCATAATATCCGATTTTGCTTCAGCCCGACTTGCGGAACAGGGTATCGGCGTGGGCAGGAACGCTGCAACGGGTATAGATGTGCGTCCCCGCTTCCTCTTTAACGAACAGCTTGACTATAAGGTGTTCATGGTGCCGGGCATAATAGCAATGCTGCTGACCATCCTTATCGGCTATCTGCCGGCAATAAACATTGTAGGCGAGAAGGAGAAAGGCACGATAGAGCAAATCAACGTAACGCCGGTAAGCCGGGCCGAATTCATACTCTCAAAGCTGATACCTTACTGGATTATCGGCATGTTCATGCTTCTGTGGTCGATGCTGTGGGCATACATCCTTTACGGAATGGTGCCTGCAAGCAGCATCTGGCTGATAATCATGTTCTCTCTGCTGTTTTTCTTGATAATATCAAGCTTCGGACTGATTATCTCTAACTATTCTTCCACAATGCAGCAGGCTGCATTGCTGATGTTCTTTTTCCTTATAATATTTGTCCTTATGAGCGGACTGCTAACGCCGATATCCAGCATGCCGGAGTGGGCTCAGGTGATTACATACGCCAATCCGCTGCGTTATTACATCGAGTCAATGCGTGCCTTATACCTTAAAGGCAGCTCTCTGGCCGACCTTCAGCCTCAACTCATATCAATGTCGGTTTACGCCGCCCTCTCATGGGCCGGCGCGATATTCAGTTACCGAAAGACAAGCTAACGGCGGAAAGACTTGTCAACTGCTCCAAATTGACGCAAAAAAATATTTTATCTGAATAATATTTTGATATATTGCCTTTTTGACTTAACTTTGTAACGGTGATTGCCAAAGCGTTGTGCATGAGCCGTCTTATCGGAAATTAGCGTTTGCTATCTGGTCATGCACGTTGAAACGTAGGAAATTTCAATGCAATGAAAAGAATGACAAAGCAAGCGTCCATATATCGTGGACGTTACTTGTCGTCTTTTCCAGCATCCTACGGCTGCAACGTGGACAGGTTTCGTCCACGTATTTTGTGTCCGCAGGTATTAAAAGACCATGGCATGCGCATTTAAAATAAGTGTTGACAATGTTTTAAATGCTGACTTATGGGAGATGACTTTCTGTATTCCAAAAGGAATATTGTACCACTAAACGTGCAGAAAGTGTTTGTAATGCACGTAAAAAAAGGCTACGAAGAGCGCAGGGCGCATATTGAGAACATGCTGGAAAGGCTTGGCATTGATTGCGAATTTATGCTTGACGGTGACATCGAAGACTTGTCATCAGAGGTAATACACAGGTATTTTACCGGCACAGCAATGTCCGGCAAGACACCGGGCACATCATGCGCGCTGAAACACTTGCTGACATATCGCACCATAATTGAAAGAAACATGAATGGCGCGCTCATACTTGAGGACGACATCAGACTGAGCCGCAACTTCGTGAAGGTGTTCAATAAAACAATGGATGAGCTGGATACAATATACAAGAACAATGACCGGCCAGTGATAATATCATACGAAGATACAAGGCTAAGGTTTGTGCCGCGCAGTAAGCGCAGGCACAATAAATTGCTTTATCCTGGCCATTGTGACCGGATGACAGGAGCATACTACATCAACATGGCCGGAGCGAGACTGATACTCGAATATGCCATGACACATAAACTCGACAGACCGATTGACCTCACACACCGCAAACTGCTGGATGAGGGTAAAATCTCATATCTGTGGTGCCAACCGACAGTTGCAAGTCAAGGCTCTGCCACTGGTCAATTCAATTCGTCAATCAGCTTGCAGAAAAAGATACTAAGACCTTTAATGTGGAGATTACAACGTGCTTACAAAATAATTTTATACTTCTTCAGATAAGACTCATTCTTAATACTCATCTTTGATAACAAGTTCAACGGGGCAATGGTCTGAGCCGTATATCTCGTTATGTATGCTTGCTGACTTTATTTTATCGGTCAGGCGGTTGGAAACTACGAAGTAATCAATACGCCACCCGGCGTTCTTCTCCCGTGCCTTGAAGCGGTATGACCACCAAGAGTAGGCTCCCTCAAGGTCTGGATAAAAGTAACGGAACGTGTCTGTAAACCCGGAATCAAGCAAAGCAGTAAACTTCTCGCGCTCTTCATCGGTAAAACCGGCGTTGCGACGGTTGGTCTTTGGATTTTTCAAGTCTATTTCCTTGTGGGCTACGTTCATGTCTCCGCACACTATAACGGGCTTATCTGCGTCGAGTCTGAGCAGGTATGCGCGGAAATCGTCCTCCCACTTCATACGGTAATCAAGCCTTTTAAGGCCGTCCTGAGAATTAGGAGTGTAAACATTAACGAGGTAGAAATCCGGCATTTCAAGCGTTATCACACGCCCCTCATGGTCATGCTCGTCAATTCCGAGACCGTAAGTAACACTCAAAGGCTCGTGTCTGGTAAATATAGCCGTACCTGAATAACCTTTTTTCTCAGCATAATTCCAGTATGATTTATATCCTTCAAACGCCAAATCAAGCTGGCCATGCTGCATCTTCGTTTCCTGAAGGCAGAAAAAATCGGCATCAAGTTGCCTGAAAACGTCACTGAATCCTTTACCTTCGCAAGCACGAAGACCGTTTACATTCCATGAAATGAGTTTCATAATAAAAAGGTTATTGGGGTAAGAGATTATAAGGTTATCGGGTAATTCCTTAAAACCAGATAACCCGATAACCTTATAACCGTTATTAATTTCTTAGAATTTCGCCATTTTTATGGCATCTATTGCGCATTCGTCACCTTTATTTCCAAGTCGTCCTCCGCTGCGGTCCTTGGCCTGCTGGAGGTCATTGGTTGTCAGGAGTCCGTAGATTACAGGTATCTCGCTCTTTGCATTGAGCTTGGCGATTCCATAAGTGACGCCCTGACAGATGTAATCAAAGTGCGGAGTCTCGCCTCGGATGACGCTTCCAAGTATGATGATCGCGTCATATCCGCCGTTAAGAGTCATCTGATGAGCACCGTAAATCAGCTCAAAACTGCCGGGGACGGTCTTTACATGAATATTCTCAGGCAGTGCACCGTGCTTTTCAAGAGTCTTAACAGCACCGTCAAGCAATGCTCCCGTTATCTCAGGATTCCACTCCGCAACAACTATACCGAAGCACATGTTACTGGCATCGGGCACTTTGGTCGGGTCATAATCCGACAGATTATGCAATGCTGTGGCCATTATTTTACTGTTACTCGTTCGATATACTTGTCTATCTCACCGTAAACAGGAGAGTTGACATACTTTGCCTTGATATCCTGATATATCTTAAGGGCGTCAGCCTTCTTGTTCTGGCTCTCAAGAATCTCACCTGCCTGGATGAGGAATGTAGGCGAAATGCTGTTGTTAACACCGCCGTCTGCCTGCTTGTCAGCCATACTTGCAGCCTTCTTCAGGCAGTCAACAGCCTTGTCAAGCTGCTTGACATGAGCATAAGCATTACCCAAAGCTGCTACTGCGGCGGGGCTTATCATGGCGTCATCGGTGGTTGAGAATGCGTCAAGATACTTTATGGCATCATTCCACTTGTCAAGATTTGCATAGCAAAGGCCGGCATAAAGGTTTGCAAGATTGCCTGCGTCAGTGCTTCCGTAATCAGAAATGATAGCCAGAAAACCTTTATAACCGGTGCTGTCACCTTTCAAAGCCACTTCATATTGCTGGCTTGCGAAATAGTCCTGACCCTTTGCCAAAGCTGTACTTGCTTCCTGCTCTCTCGGGCCAGAAACGTAAGTGTTGTAGCAAAGAATACCTCCTACGACAAGAATTATCACGATAATAGCGATTGAGATAGTCTTCTTATGTTTCATGAAGACAGCTTCCTTCTGACTGAGGGCATCTCCCATTGCGCCCTTGTTTTCCTTAATGTTTGCCATTTATGTAATTATTTTTTATTTACCAGTTAATAAAAACGTGGCAAAATTACGGATTTTATCCTGAATATTGAAATTTATCGCTGACTTTTTTCGTTTTTCATCAGTAAATAAACTAACTTTGCACCGTTCGTTGAACGGCAAGACTTATGTTTCTCAGTAATCTGTCAATAATCAATTATAAGAATATCAGTGAGGCGGCTCTTGCCTTTTCCCCTAAACTCAACTGCTTTATAGGGCACAACGGTGCCGGCAAGACCAACGTGCTTGATGCCGTGTACTACCTGTCATTTTGCCGCAGTTCGTCTTCCGTAACCGATGCTAACGCAATACGGCACGATGAAAGTTTCTTCATGCTTGACGGCACATATATCAACGACAGCGGCGAGGAAGAAAGCATAACATGCGGCATGAAAAGAGGTGCGAAAAAACGTTTCAGACGCAACGGAAAAGAATACAAACGCCTGTCAGCCCACATCGGGCTGATTCCTCTCATTCTCGCGGCACCGTCAGACACGATTCTCATAGAAGGCGGAAACGAGGAACGCCGACGGCTGATGGATGTTGTCATTTCGCAATACGACAATAACTATATTGAAGCACTCAACCGATACAACAAGGCTTTACAGCAACGTAATGCCATGTTAAAGGCCGAAGAAGAGCCCGATGAAATGCTATTGGGACTGCTTGAGGAACAAATGGCAATGTATGGAGAGATTGTCTACCACAAGCGTGACGCTTTTGTAAACAACCTTACACCACTATTCCAGAATTTTTACCGCAGCATATCCCAAGAGAAAGAAAACGTATCATTACGCTATACGTCACACTGCCAGCGCGGACCGTTGCTTGATGTCATCCGCCGTGACCGTATCAAAGACCGTGCCGTCGGCTACTCACTGCACGGAATACACCGTGACGACCTTGAAATGCTTATCGGCGACTATCCGATAAGGCGTGAAGGCAGCCAAGGACAAAACAAAACGTTCGTGATTTCACTGAAACTGGCACAGTTCGAGTTTCTGAAAAACATAAGAAAAAACGTTTGTCCGATACTTCTTCTTGATGATATTTTCGACAAACTTGATGCCTCGCGCGTTGAGCAGATTGTAAGAATTGTGGGCGGTGACAGCTTCGGTCAGATATTCCTGACCGATACTAACCGAGAGCATCTTGACCGCATACTGCGAAACAGCGCCCTTGATTATAAACTGTTCAGCGTTGAAAACGGAACAATAAAGACATGGGAGGAAAGCGATGTTCAGGCGTGACGTTAAATCCTTAGCTGATATTGTTGCCCAATGCCTAAGGCACGACGGGCTGGAAACACCCCTCAGACAAAGGCGGCTGATAGAATCATGGGGCAAAGTTGCGGGTAAGGCTGTCCAAAAATATACCGGAGAAATGTTTATCCGCAATCAAACTCTTTTTGTAAAAATACTCAACCCAGCCTTAAGGGCCGACCTTACCATGATGCGTGAACGCCTCATAAAGAATCTGAACGTAGAGGCCGGGGCAACAGTAATCACTGAAATAAAGATTTATTAAGATAAAAGTGAAAAGTGAAGAGTGAAAAATCCATGTGTCCTGCTTGACCATTTGGATTTTTCACTCTTCACTTTTACTTTTTCACTCTATTGCATTTGGATTCTTCACTTTTCACTCTTCACTTTTATCTTATCCGAGCTTTCTCTTATTTCCATAATCATCGGCACTACCTCTTTATAAATCTTCTTATCGCCTGAAATGTTTTTCAGCAACAATTCACACACCCTTTCACCTGTAAGGCGCGCCTGATCCATGATGACAGAGAGCTTGGGAGTAACGAAAAAAGAAGTCTCACCTTCAGAAAAACCCATTATCGCGACATCTTCCGGAATGCGCAATCCAAGTCCTTTGATTGCGTCAAAAGCAGCATAAGTTATGATATCGTTGAAAGCCAGGATAGCATCAGGACGGTCTTCACGTGTCAGCAGCTGCACGGCAGCCTCACGGGCATACTTATAATCAATGCTGCCATTGATTATTATGGAACGGTCTATTGGAATATTACGCTCCCTCAAAGCCTCAAGGTAACCGTGTTTGCGGCGCTTCATCATGTCAAGATGCTGCGGTCCTCCGATAAAGGCGATGCGCCTGCTGCCTGTATCAATAAGATGAAGCGTAGCTTCCTTGGCGGCCTCATCACCATTTGACACAACCGAAGAGAACATTTCCGGAAGACATGTTCTGGCAAAAAACACCAATGGTATGCCCATGTCGTTAATCTCAACAAAATGAGAATAGTCAACAGTATCTTGCGCCAGGCAGGCAATAATGCCGACAACGTACATTCCGACAAAGTTATCTATAGCCTGCTCCTCCCTAAGATGGTCTTCATGACTGTTAGCCGCAATGACCGAATAACCGGCTTTTGTAGCATAATCTTCAATACCGTCAAGCACGCAAGAATAATAATGTGTAACGAGATTCGGAACAACCACGCCTATCACCTTCGGTGTCTTGCGCTTCAGACTTTGGGCAAACGGATTAGGCCGGTAATTCAGTTTTTTTGCCAATGCCTGCACCTTGGCTTTCATCTCGTCACCTACCTCATGACTGTCTCTTATCGCCCGTGATACTGTAGCAATACTGACACCAAGCTGCTCGGCTATTTCCTTTAACGAAGTCCTACGTTGTCCCATTTACATGCCTTTTGTTATTAGACCTATGCAAAGATAATAAAAGCAGGCACAATACGCAAACGTTTACGTAAAAAATTATCAGTGCGACAGAAATACATAACGGCAAACCGTTAACGGACACACTCTACATCGGCAGCAGTTCGTCACCCTCAAGGTCGCATGAGGTGAAACCCTCCTCACGGGCCTTGGCTTTATCAAACGCGAAATAAGTGGCACGCCCCTCTATACACACATCTCCTTTTGAGTTCTCTATCACTACATCCACCGTTACGAGGTTACGCCGCTGCTCAGCTATGTGTCCACGTATCGTTATTTGCGGCTCCGTGGTCATCACGGGCTTTCTGTATTTCACGTCAAGTTTCGTAGTCACGCCGCTTGTCTGCAGTTTTCTGAACACCACCCAGCCTGCCGTCTCGTCAACAAGTGTGGCCAATATGCCGCCGTGCATGGTGTCCACCCAACCCTGATAGTGGGTCTTCGGCCGCCAGAAACTTACTATATCGTCACCGTCTTCATAAAACTCCATGTGTACCCCTATCGGGTTATCAGGGCTGCATCCGAAGCAGTCATACCCTTCCTTTCCGGTCCACGGGTTCTTTATTTTTCTCATAATACAATATATTAAGGTGTCATTAAAATGAAAATTCAAGCATTACTCTCACGCCATTCTTGGTCGAAGTCGGCAGATTATTATAGTTAAGGCGGTGCACGTATTCAACATGTATCACCTTGAAGATGTTATGTATTCCGGCGGAAAGCTCAATGTAAGGCCTGTGAGGATCCATGATGTACGAGCCTTCAGGGAACTTCATCAGCAGCGGGTCACCAGCATTGCGTGCCAGTGTAGGATTGTTCTTGTCTGTAAGCGTACCCCACAGACATTTTATGCCGAACCACTCACGCCACTTCAGCTTCTTGAGCAGCGGTATGCGGTTAAAGAGTTTACCGTTCATATCCCATGAAATGTCGAGCGACGCATATCTGTCGTTAAGAAATTCCATGTTGTTTATCAGGCTGAACGTACCTTCCTCAAGTATGTACGAGAGGTTTGCGGCCGGCATTATGAGCAGCGGGAACGGCACCTTATTCCATTGTATGCCGCCCTTAAGGGTTACGTCAAGTTTGCCCCAGCTGTTCAGCCAGAAGCGTTTATATATGCTTGCCTCGGTGAAATTATAGTTATAGTCTCCTCCAAGAACACCCTTCACACCGACAGTATGCGACAGAGTGAACACCGGCGGGTCATAATTGATTTTCAGGCGGCGCTGTTTTGTGTTGACATACGTCTCACCCGGTGCGTAGCGCAGCTCAAAATAAGCCTCCGTCGTGCGTATCTTGCCATGAGGACGTACCTGGTTATCGGCGTCATATGCCGATAAAGGCGTAAAATACAATTCTCCGCAAGCCTCGTTTTCCTCGGTCTTCAGCCTTACGGTAGTCTTGAATCCCCAGTCCTGCTCATACTCGAAAGCCAGTTCCTGACGGTTATAGAACATCATCTTGTCAACGTCTGCCCATTTGAACGACGTGAAAACGTTGTCCTTATCGGTAGGCATGAACTTGTCTGAAGGCGAGCTTACGTCATACGTCGATGTGAAAGTCAGCGTGCGTTTAGGGAACTCCCACGGCATATACTCTTTCTTGTTGAACGAGTAAGTAAGCTGTCCCTTATAGTAATTTTTCTTGCTGTCCCATCCCCTTGCGTAATATCCTGACAGGAAGAAGTGGCGGTTAAGGTTAGCCGTTGTCTGCGCGCTGACGCGTGCCCTGAAGCCGTCAATGAAGTTGCTGCTCACCATTGTGTTGATAGGACCTATGTCAACGAGGCTCGGATGGCTACTGCTGCCCGTCTCGACATAGTTTTCTATAAGAGCCTTAAGTCCGAAGAGGATATATTTAAACCCTTTTGTCTTTGTCAGGTTATTGATAAACGTGCCCATTGAACTTTCACTCCTGGTCAGTTCTACGGTACGGTTGTCAGCCCAGAACTCCTCTCCCTGCATCTTAGAGTTAGGCAGATATTTCACTTTAGCCTTGCCTCTCAGCAGTTTTTCGGATATCGGGTCAAAGGCATAATCAGTGAGTCGGGTTGTACGTATGACAACAGCCTTTGTAAGAAAGTCCACCAACGACATCTCAACACACATGTCGTCAACGCTCAGTACCCACTCTCCGTTCGGCAGTTTGGTAAACTCCTGAGTCACACTTAGATTATCCGTGAAGTTTACGCCGCTCTTCTTCGGCAGTGACAAATTGCACTTCTTCACGTGCAGCGTTGAGTCAGTCAGCACCCAAAGCTCGCCTCTGAAGCCGAAGTCCTGCTGGTTGTTAGGCGTAAACTCAAGATGATAGCACTCGTCACGGTCAACGTAAACGGTGTCGACAATATAAAAGCGGTAGAACGCCACGGCGTCCTTACCTATCGGACTGGTGAACGGATACTGCAACAGACGTATCTGGTCGTCATACAGATCAATGTCGGTAAAGACGTCCTTGATTATCGTGTTGAGTATTTCTCCTGTCTGAATAAGGTCGTTCACGCCCCTGGTTCTCTGCCCCAATATTATCGTGCGTTCCTTCTCGGGGTCCTTGCGGTAGAGGTTCTGGCTTACAGTCTCGTCTACCGAGACGGGCAATATCAGCTTGTTGTTAAACGGACAGAACTCTATCTGGTTTACAAGCCATTGCCTGTTCTTGCCCTTTTCCTTCTCCACTTCCGCCGGTTTTATGTCGTTAACGGCAAGAGTCAGCTTCTGATATTTATTGTAACTGTAATAATCATGGTTGCTGAGGTCGGTGCGTTTCTTGGCCGCAATCACCCGTTTCATCAGTTCTACGGCCGGATTGTTCTTGCGGCTGTACTTGCCTCTGCGGGCGTTCACGGTCACTTCTTTCAGTCTCTTTGTGTCCGACTTCAGCGTTATGCGCATTTCTGCGGGCGTGTTAGGCCCTATAAGCACTTCCAAAGTCTTATATCCCACGGCACTTACCGTAAGATATTCGTCATCAAGACGCGGTATAGTAAAGCGGCCTGTGGCATCACCCGCCACGGTAACCTTCTTTTTCTTATATTGCAGTCCGGGATGTGGAATGGTGTCTCCAGTCTCCTCGTCAACCACCACTCCGCTTATTGTCTGTGCGTCGATAGCCAGTGCAAACATCAAAAGAAATAATGTTATAACTTTTTTCATGTTGCAGCGATTATATATTACTTTGACAGATTATCTTGCAAAACGTTTAATGTAAGCTGACCAAGTCCGGTAATTATAGCGTCGGGCAGGGTCTCGTCGTGAGCTTCTTCGGTCCAGCCCTCACCTTTAAACCACACCGCACGGCAGCCTGCGGCCTTAGCCGGTACTATGTCTTTATCATAGCTGTCACCTATCACCATTGTCTCTCCGGGGGCAAGGCCCAACGCCTCAACACCCAATGTGAAGATGCGCGGGTCGGGCTTGCGTACGCCTACAACCGCCGATTCAATCACGTGACTGAACAATCCGCCAAGCCCGAACTCATCAAGAACAACACTGATGTTGCCGTAAAAGTTGCTCACTAACGCCATTGGATACCTTCCGTGCAGCTCTGTCAGCACCCTGCGGCTCTCGGCAGTCTGCCGTCTCACGCCTTCATACACATTATCAAGCAGCCTTTCGCGCAGCCGCTCACTCTCTCCGGCAGTCAGGTCAAGGCTCTTTTCCGAGCAAAGACGCTCTATCTGCAATGCCAGTTTTACGTCAAGCGTCCGGCGGAAAGTATAGTCGGGCCTGATTATCGGATTGCGCCCGAGCGTGCGTTCGGCGTAGACATAAGCGTCACGGAACTGCGGTTCAGTCACTCCCACGCCATTATCCGCATAGGCCTGCCACAGTACTTTACCCCAATGACGGCCTCCGGTATCAAGCGTGCCGCCATAATCGAAGATAAGCCCCCTGACCGTATCCGTCATCTTGCGCCCTCCTTTCTTATCTGTGCTGTTATCTCCTCGCACAGATTTTCATGCTTTTTGTGCATGTAGATATATAATAAGGTGAATACGGTAACCTCAATCAGCATGTAAACCCACGGGCAACCGGCCAGGCAGGTAACATAGATGCAGATAGCGCGGACGTTGAACGTCAGAATGTTTGTGTACTTCATCAGCGGCCGACTGCCGTCAATAAAACGTTGCCTCAGCTCCGCAGACATTCCTGACACGTCGCCGTAACATTCTTTCACCACGGTCATAAGGCGCTGGAAGGCGGGTGTACGCCGCTCCTGACTGCGGCAATAGTTGGCGTAGTTGTAATAAAACATCCTGGCGATGAGCGGGCTTTGCCTTGTCAGACCGTCATAAATTGCCCGCTGACCGGCATAAGTGTCAAGCTCACTGCCCTCCTTTCCTTTCAGAAAGAACAAGTGTATCTGGCGGTAATAGTCAGCCAATGAGCTTTGTGGAGAGTGGCACAGCACTCCGGCGATGAACGCCAGCACCCATATCCACGGCCCCCAGATTGTATCAACGCCGGGCATGAGCTGGAACGTAAGCCTGCAGCACAGGGCAAAATATATGGAAAAGAACCATATGTCGCCTGCAAATCCGTCAAGCACGCGCCCTACAAGGGTTTTCTTTCCCGTCAGACGGGCGAGCTGTCCGTCAGCCGAATCGCAGAAGTTGGCCGCCATGAGCAGCACCACGCCGAACAGATTGTGCTCAAGGTCGGTGTGCCAGAACATACACGCGGCGGCCACTCCGAGCACTACCGACACCGCCGTGACGGCATTGGGATGAATACCGAGGCGCTTGCACACGAGCGTTATCACCAAGCCTATGGGCCTGGTGAAATACATGTCGAGCCACTCCTCAGTATCTCTTGATTTTATCGATGCGTTAAGTTGGGTCTTAAAGTCAGTCATTACGTTTTCCGTGTTTTATCCTTTTACCTTTCTTAAAATCATATCAGCTATCGCCACGGCCGCCTCCTGACGGCATGCGGCAAAGCTGGGCCAGTCATTAAAGTCTATTATGGCATACGTTCCGTCGCTGCGTACGATGCAGTCGCCGCCGTAAACGTCAACGCCCGTGAGCGCTGCCAGCCGGCCTGCGTCTCGCCTTAGGCTGTCTTCAGAGAACGCGTAATGGCACGGACGGCCGTTAACAGTCTCGTCGCCGAACTTTGAATATGTGCCTTCTGCCGGATAGAACGTTCTGAAAAAGTCTGTGCCGGCAACTCCGTAAAACTTCACGAGGTCTCCCTTTACATGGGCGGTAACAACGGTTTCGGTTATGCCGCGCCTGCTAAGCTGCTCAATGGCGGCGTCACGCTCAGCCGCCCCGGCGGCATATACCACGTCGGCCTTGCTCTGCGCGGCCTCGTCGCCCCGCTTTATCCAATAGCCGTCAGGGCCTTCCAACGGCGCGGCGGGCAGCCCGGCAGTACGCATCAGGGCGTCAACCGTGCTCCTTGCGCAGCGCTCTATGCCCTCTGTGCGGTTCACCACGGTGCAGCCGCGTGCCCCGGCGGCTTTCAGCAGGTCAAGCGCCTCGCGGCTGCGGGCCATTGTCAGCACCACGTCAGCGTTTATATCTGCCGTCAGGCGTTCCTCGTTAATGGTCTCAACGACGCATCCGCGGCTCTCAAGCTGTGCACGCACGGCATCCATAATGGCCTTGTCACGGTCAACGGAGTTGGGCGAAAACCTCTCCGCACGATATACACAGAGTATTCTTATCATACTTTTCCGCTTACAAACCGTTCCGCCTTGGCTATGTCTGAGGCATGGTCGATGTCGAAAGCCATGCCCATGTCTACAGCCTTTAGCCGCAATCCGCCGCGCAGCAGCGCCCTCTGGAAATTGCGCATGCGGCTCTCGCCTGCGGCCACGCATGCCCTCAGGATTTCGAGTGAGCGCGGAGAGAGGCCGTAAATGCCTGCACTGACGTATCGGCAACTGTCGCTTTGGTCATAAAATCCGGTTATGTTCATCGCCTCATCAGTGCCGACGTACAGCGGTTTCTCATCGTCTATATATGTCGTTACACCCATCAGGCCGTCACACGTGCCGTCAGCAACGGCCGCGAGCATGGAGGCGTAACGGCTGAAAGCTGCCTCGCTGAACACGGTGTCAACCGTGGTAAGACAGAACGGCGAGCCTTCCAGGCGGCTGCTTATTGCCAGCAGACTGTGCATTGAACTGGGCGTGAAGGCCTCAACAGCCTCTACCGGCACGTGGCGCGGCCCTGCTCCGGCGCGGCAAAGCTCACCGAGACGGGCGGCAACGGCATCCATTCCGCGGCGATAAACCACCACAATGCCCGTAGCTCCGTTGTCTGAGAACACACGGATGAGCCTGTCAATAAGCGTCTCACCGCCTATTTTCACCAACGGTTTTGGGCAGTCAACGCCTTCGGCGGCAAGCCGCGAGCCTTCTCCGGCCGCTATTATGGCATATTTCATACGGACAAATATTATTCAACAATCGGCAAAATTAGGCATAATAGCCGACAAAAGAAAACTTTTTATGGTATTTTTAGTTTTTTCATTGGAGTTTAAATACCGTTTAAAATGATTTCAGCATACTCTCGTAATGCGCGTCTCAATAGTATGACGGCAGGCCATAATATTATATTAAGGTGGTCTGACGGGAAACAAGAGACGGCAAACGGCATTGTAAAAGACGGCAAAACGCACGCTAAAAGGCCGTCAATCGCAATGCAAAAGACGGCCTTTTAGATTGTAAGCAAACACATACAAAATGATTAACAGATGACACTGCCGCCGCATCTGTCAGTAAAATATACAACCAAAAAGCCCATAAAAATTACGAATTAAAAGTGAAGAATTAAGAAATAAGATGTTTTCTCTTTGTATTCTTGTCTCGTTTTCTTCACTTTCCGCTTTTATTTCTTCACTCTTAATTCTTCACTCTTAATTTGCAAAGGCATTTGGCTTTAACTTCTAACGTCCGCAGGACGTGATAACTTCTTTAAATTCTATACATTCTTAAAACTAAACTTTCTTTCAAAATTACGTAAAAAGCGGTGCCTGTCCGTATTATTTATAAAACCATAACTTTACCCGATGAAAATCAAGAGCATAATACTGTTACTCACGCTTGCGGCTGCCACACCGCAAACTGTATGCGGACAGAGTGTCTGCGAACCGTTCAGTCTGAAAGACGTAAGGCTGCTGCCGTCACGCTTTCATGACAATTTCACCCGTGACTCGGCCTGGATGATGTCCGTTCCGGTAAACAGTCTGCTGCACAGCTTCAGAAACACGGCCGGCGTATTCACCGGTAAGGAGGGCGGATACATGACCGTGAAGAAGCTGGGCGGCTGGGAGTCGCTCGACTGTGACCTGCGGGGGCACACCACGGGGCATCTGTTGTCGGCTCTCGCGGCTCTGTATGCACAGACAGGCAGCGCCGCCGTGAAGGCAAAAAGCGACAGCATCATTAGCGGACTGGGCGAAGTGCAGCGCGCATACGGCAACGGTTACCTTAGCGCTTACGGCGAAGAGCTGATAAACCGCAACATGCGGGGCACCAGCGTGTGGGCTCCTTGGTACACACTGCATAAAATCCTTCAGGGACTTATCGACCAATACACCTTATGCGGCAGCGACTCGGCTCTAGCAATTGCCTCCCGCATGGGCGAATGGGCATACAACAAGACGCACGGAACAGACGACGCGACACGCCGGAAAATGCTGCGCAACGAGTTCGGAGGGTTTAACGACGCCATGTATCAGCTATATATGATAACGGGAAACGCCCATTTTCTCGAGACTGCACGCTTCTTCTATCATAACGAGAAGGTTGACCCGCTGAAACAAGGAAACGCTGACCTCGGCACGAACCATGCCAACACGTTTATTCCGAAACTGCTCGGCGAATGCCGTAACTATGACATTTCGGGCGACAACACGAGCCGCAAGGCTGCCGAACTGCTGTTTACCACTCTTGCCGGGAAGCATGCTTTCGCCACTGGCGAGGTGTCAGACAAGGAACATCTCTTCGCCCCCGGCGAGCAATATAAGCATCTGAGCGGATATGACGGAGAGAACTGCTGCACGTTCAACCTGCTGAAACTGGCGCGCAACGTGTTCACATGGAATGCCGACGAGGCCTCGGCCGACTATATGGAACGCGCTCTTTACAATCATATTTTAGGGCAACAGGACCCGACAACGGGCATGGTTACTTACTTCACACCGCTCGCGTCGGGGGCTTACCGTCTGTATTCTACCCGCGACTCAAGCTTCTGGTGCTGCGTCGGTTCGGGTTTCGAGAGCCACGTAGGATATGCGTCTTACATTTATTTCCACTCTGACGACACGCTGTTCGTAAACCTGCAGATACCCTCAGAGGTAAACTGGAACGGCACGGTAATTACCCAGCAGTCTGATTTTCCGCACGTAGGCAAGTCAACTCTGACCATAAACGGCAAGAGCAAAAGGTTTGCCCTGAGGTTAAGAAAGCCGTGGTGGGCAACGTCGCTTACGGTAAAGGTCAACGGCAAGAGGCAGAAGGCAAGCCTCAAAGACCCCGTTGTGGAGCGTCTTTGGCGGCAAGGCGACCGCGTTGAGATTGAATACGGAATGACACTTAACGAAGAAGCGGCCGGCGATAATCCGCAATGCGTGGCACTGATGTACGGCCCGATAATGCTGGCAGGCGAGCTTGACAGCGTCAGCAGTCCGTTCAGCGACCCCTCGAAATACAATGATTATTACACTTACGATTACAAGATTCCGACTGAAATCAAAGCTAAAGCCTCAATATCAGGCCTCGATGAGATAAAGAAAGACGGCAAAGCTGACTTCGTTACGGCGTCCGGCATCAGGCTTGTGCCGTTCTTCGACGTTCATCATAAGCGCTATATTGTTTACTGGAACAAAACAGACAATAAATGAAAACACTTGTATTAATCTTTCTCAGCATGTGGCTCGGCATGGCGGCCGAGGCATCATCGCTCGTAACTTACACTGCCCCGAAGGGCGCTCCGCTGAATAGTGACTTCAGTGTAAGGGCAAGAACGCCCGGCGGAGAATGGCAACAGGTGCCCGTCTATCTGTGGAAAGTAGACCGTACGGCCAACGGCAGGCATAACACAGAGAACTCTTCAGTGGCCAACTTTGACTTTGAGGGCACGGTGGAGATTGAGGTTACTTACAATAAAGGCAGCATTGACAGTTGCCGGATACGCCCGTTGTCATACAAGATAAGCCACAGCAAGGCCGGCAACAGCATAAACTTCACCCTCGACAGACCGAGACATCTGTCAATAGAGGTGAACGGCGACATCTTTCATAACCTGCAACTGTTTGCCAACGGGCCAGCGCCTAAAATAAAGAAAGGTAAGAACGTGCGTTATTTCGGTCCGGGATATTATGACCTTGGGGATGATTCTATTCACGTGAAAACGGGCGAGACGCTCTATATTGACGGCGGCGCATACATCAAGGGCTGGGTTTCCACATACGGGTCGGACAACGTCAGGATATTGGGTCACGGCATGGTGAACCCCGAGAGACAGCACGAGGGCATAATGGTGAGGTACTCACGCAACGTGACCGTTGACGGCCCGCTGACCACACAGATACCCGTCGGCGGCAGCGACAGCGTAAGCGTGAGGAACGCCAAGTGCATAAGCTGGTACGGATGGGGCGACGGCATGAACGTGTTTGCCTCTGACAACGTCACGTATGAGCACGTCTTCTGCCGCACGAGCGATGACTGCTCAACGATATACTGCACCCGCAAGGGCTACAACGGCG
Organism: uncultured Prevotella sp.; assembly: GCA_900550365.1. Taxonomy (GTDB): domain Bacteria; phylum Bacteroidota; class Bacteroidia; order Bacteroidales; family Bacteroidaceae; genus Prevotella. The sequence goes on from URRR01000003.1 coordinate 60,682, forward strand.
GCTGCCGCAACATCAGAGTGCGTGACGCCGTGTACTGGGCGGACGTGGCTCACCCGATAATGATTGGTCTTCACGGCGACATCAGGAACAATGAGGTAATAGAAAACGTTGTGTATGAGGACATCGACATACTTGACCAGGCAGAGCTTCAGATTGACTATCAGGGCTGCATCGGCATCAACAACGGCGACAACATCCTTGTACGTGACATCACTTTCAACAATATCAGAATAGAAAGCATGCGCTGCGGCATGCTGTTCAACTTCAGAGTGTGCTACAACAGGAAATATTGCAGCGCGCCGGGACGCGGAATTGAGAACGTAACGGTCAGCAATCTTACATATAACGGGACGCGTCCCAACATGTCGATAATCACCGGATACGACGACAACCGCAAGATACGGGGCATCCGTTTCAAGAATCTTACAATCAACGGCACGGCCGTTTATGACGACATGCCCGGTAAACCGAAATGGTACAAGACGTCTGACATGGCCGAAATATTCGTTGGTGAGCACGTGGAAGACATTACTTTCGAGAAATAAAAACACTCAGATACATGAAAAGACAGATTTTATTATTGGCCGCCGGCATGCTTACCGTATGCCCGGTAATGAGCCAGACGCTTGATGTAGACAAGCAGATTGACTACTGCAACAGGCAGATCGACAGGGCACTGGCCGAACTCCGCGGAGACAACGGCAGCTACGACTTCACCAAAGAGCCGCGGAACATACTGAAAGACGACAGGCAAAAGGGCTGGAACTGCCGCCCCGCTACGGCCGAGGAGTGGTGTTCGGGCTTCTGGCCGGGCATCTTATGGATGAGCTACGAAGTAAGACAAGACCCTAAAGTGAGACAGGCCGCCGAGGGATACACGCAATCACTCAGGCCGTTGGCTTACAGAAAGATATTCGATCATGACCTGGGCTTCCTTATATTCTGCTCATTCGGCAAGGGATATGAGGCCACAGGCAATCCCGACTACAAGAAAACGATTCTCGCCGCAAGTGATACTATCGCCACACTGTTCAATCCATTGGTCGGAACAATGCTCAGTTGGCCGCGCAATATCGGAATGTTCGGCGGACATAACACAATCATGGACAACATGATGAACCTCGACATGATGTTCTGGGCGGCGCAAAACGGCGGCAACAAACTGCTATATGACCTGGCCGTAACCCACGCAGTAACCACAATGAAGCATCATTTCCGCCCCGACGGGAGCTGCTATCACGTTGCCGTTTACGATACTTTGACGGGCGACTTCATCAAAGGTGTTACTCATCAGGGCTACTCTGACTCCTCAATGTGGGCCCGCGGACAGAGCTGGGCGATATACGGTTATACCATGGTTTACCGCTATACGCGTGACAAAGTGTTCCTTGACTTCGCGCAGAAAGTCACCGACATATATATAAAACGCATCAAGGAAACGAGTGATGACCTTATTCCGAAATGGGATTTCGACGACCCTGACCCGGCAGCTCCTAAGGATGCGAGCGCTGCCTGCGTAGTTGCCGATGCCCTGCTTGAGTTAAGCGGATACGTCGGCGGAGACAAAGGGCAACAGTATAAGGACTTTGCCGTCAAGTCATTGGCGCAGCTCAGCACCGACAAATACCTCAGCGGAGAGCGCAACGTGGCGTTCCTGATGCACAGCACGGGGCACCATCCGGCCGGAAGCGAGATTGACGCGAGCATAATCTATGCCGATTATTACTATCTTGAGGCACTTCTAAGACTGAAAGACATGGAAAAGTAATAAGTCTTAAAGGACAAACAGTGTGCCTGTACATACTGTTTCAAACATTAAGTCCGGCCTTGATATCACATCATGGCCGGACTTTTATTCATGAAGCAGTAATATGATTGTTACCCTTCTTTTACCTTACAACATATTTTTTATCACTCTATCCTGAACCAATCAGCATCTATCCAGCCACGGTTGCCCGTTTTCTGCACAGTCTCTGATACAAAACCCATCTTCGCTCCAATCCATTTTCCCTGGCGGATTGTGAACAGCGGGCCTGCGTCTTTATATCTTTTACCGTCAAGGCTGTAAGCAAACTGGCACTTGCCGTCGGCAACCTTCATGCGCAGATATATGTCAATGTAAATTGCCGGGGCATAAGGTATGGTGTCTTTTTCAGTCGGTTGCAGCGCGGTTACAGCCTGACAAGTCTCCGTTCCGCCGGTATCAGCACCCTTGCAATGCCTTATTTCCAGCTGGAAAGAGTCTCCCTTACGGTTCACAACGAGAGCCTGATAGTCCATGCCCATCATCACCACGCCTCCGTATTGTCCGTCTTCTTTCGACGCGAAACGTATTTTTGCAGTGGCAGTGAACTTCGGAGCGGGCAGTTTCTGAAGCAAAAGGTTCGGCGCTTCCCAAAGACTTTTAGCCTCATTGCCGAGATAATACGTATAAAGACGAATGCACCCGTCATTTGTCGGCATGCCTGACAACTGGTCATAGTTGGCGTGCCACTGCCACTGAAGTCCCAAATCAGGAGAGTTAAACTCGTCAGACTCCTGCGGATTGACGTTAACCTGCGACGAGGATTTAGGCTTACGGTAAGTCATGTAAGGCTCTCCACAATAGCCATCGGCCGGAACTTTGCCCATTACAGGCCAGTTATCCTTCCACGTTACGGGCTGAAGGAACACTACGCGGCCGTAAGCATACTTGTCATTGAAGTGCAGGAACCAGTCCTCTCCCTGCGCGGTATGCACCCATCCGCCCTGATGAGGGCCGTTTACACCGGTCAAGCCTTGTGCCATAACAACCTTCCACTCATACGGTCCGTACACGTTCTTGCTGCGCATGGCCAGTTGCCAGCCGTGCTGCACACCTCCGGCAGGGCACATTATCCAGTACCAGCCGTCACGTTTATACAGCTTCGGGCCTTCGGTTGTATGGTTCTGCTGACCTCCGTCGAACACGATGCGGGGCTTGCCTATGGCCTTCGTGCCGTCAGCCGACATCTCCCGCATGGTCAGCACACTGTTGAATCCGGCACGGCTGCCGGCCCACGCGTTGACCATATAGCACCGCCCGTCATCATCCCAAAGCGGACAAGGGTCAATCATGCCCTTTCCTGCCACAACGCATACGGGCTTGCTCCACTCTCCGCGCGGGTCATCAGTCTTAACCATCATGATGCCCTGATCAGGGTCTCCCCAGTAAATATAAAACATTCCGTCATGATGGCGTATGGCGGGAGCCCACACTCCTTTGCCGTGAGCAGGCTTGTCAAAGACGTCGCGCGGCGTCTGCTCCTGCAGGGCATGGCCTATGATTTCCCAGTTGACAAGGTCTTTTGAGTGAAGAACGGGCAATCCGGGTATGCAATTAAACGAACTGGCCGTCAGGTAATAGTCATCACCGACAGCACACACGTCCGGGTCGCTGTAGTCAGCGTAAAGCACGGGGTTAGTAAACGTTCCGTCGCCATTGTCAGGGTTCCAAACCTTCGACCGGTATTGCGCCGACAGGGCAACCGGAAGCAGCAACATGGCCGCCAGCAAGAAATGTTTTCTCATTTATTTATCCTCAATTTTATCGGTTGTACACATCCGCGGTAATCACAGTCGGCATCGGCCACGGCCGCAAGCCATATCGTACGTGAGCGTGCGGGGTTATCGTCGCCGGCCTCATAAGGCACAATGCGGAACGTAGTATCGTCAATCTTAATGACCGGTCCGCTGATAATCTCGATACAAGGGCGTGCCGAGCCGTGGGCGTCAGACCGCCTCACGTGTGTCGAGTCAGTGTAAACGGCCTCGATGTTAAAGGTTACTCCGTCGTCAAGGGTTACCACGTCGGCAGCCATTCCGCCCTGCAGAGCCGCGTCATAGGGCACAGGCGAGCCGTTGTAAATAAAGCCTACATACTGCATTTTCTTACCTTTGCTCTCGGCATGGCGGGCCATTGTGAGCATGGCCATTTCCTTATCAAAGTACCAGAAGGCGTCATGGCGGTCGCCGGTATATTCATCATACGGCGCGGCCGGGCACGTCTGCGGCTCTACATACGTAGGCTGCCCCTTTCCGTCGCCATCATTCTGAAGCAGGTCAGTGCTGTATCGCGGCGCGAGCCACCCGTCCTTAGGGTCAAGGCGGCTCAAAGTGCCGTCAGGCATAAGGCGCTGCTGTAAGGCCTTACGTATGAAAAGGGCGATGTAAGCGGCTGTACGCGGACTGCAGTCAAAGTGTCCACGCCCCGTGTCACACAGGAAAGAGACGCAACTGCGGGGATACATCATGCGGAAAGCGAGGGCCGGAGTAACGCGGGCTTCCCACCACTCATACTCTCCCTCGACCATAAGACCGGGTATGCCGTCGATGTTACGCGTGCGCCCCCACTCAACGTTGGCGCGCCCGTAACCGCAAAGGTTGGTGCGCGGGGCGTCTCCGTGAAACGAGACGATGCACAATGTACGGTCAGGATTCCATGCGGCGAAGTTCCAGGGGAACGTGGCCTGCGTCGAGTGTCCGAACGGAATGACGGGCGCGGAGGCTATCTCGGCATGGCCGCTCGCCGCGGCAAGCCCTGTCATCATGTTCTCAAAAACGGCCTGACAGCCTGTTTCCGGTGCCCAGTTGTCTGAAAAAGCGGGAGCCACCCACACCAACGCCACGCCCATACGCGACAAGCTGTCACGGAACGAGGCCATGCGGAAGAGCGCTTCCTCCGTCATGTTCTGCTGAGCCAGCATAACCGCCTTGACCTGCCGGCACTCCTCGGGTATCCACATATGGGCCGTGGGGTGACGTCCGGTCTCATCAGAGACATAACCGCACAGCTCCACAGCCCACTGATACACGTCACTCCTCTCCACGCACAAGGCGCAAGAGGAGTGAACGAATAGTAACAATATTATTATGCCTTTTATTTTGCTCATTTATTGATAACCATCTTCTTGCCATTTACGATGTAAATACCGGGAGCTGTAACCTTGCTTACACGCACGCCGCTGATTGTATAAATCTTCTTCTCAGCGTCTGCGGCCTCTGTCTCAACGTTCTCAATGCCTGAAGAAATGGTGTATTCTACGATAAGTTTCGGCATAAGGTCATCCTTACTGAATACAGTTTCACCGTCTTTTAACGTAACGTCTTCAACGTCCTTAGAATAAACTTTGACATTATGGTTATTGTCATCTCCATTATGGGTCAGCAACAGATTGATATCCCCGCTTCCTTTAGATGCGACGTATTCAGTAATATCAAATTCAGTTTTCCATGCATCAGCGGTCTTATAATCATCTCCCAAATCATCCGTAACAGCCTTATTGCTCTGTCCGTTAAGTTCTCCGGAAGCTATCGGATCGTTTTCACGTGCTGCCTTGACATTGTCTCCTTGTGTATTATATGTATCATTAGCCTCATCGATTGCATATTCAAAGGGATAAATTGTAAGCATTCTGTCGCCCTTTACACGCTCTGCATGCAATACAAGAGTAGCCTTAGCTATCTCTTCCTCCTTCTCAGGCAGATTGAACGACATCAAACCGACGAAATCCGTGCCGTCACTTGCAGTCCAAATCTCAAGTACATTTTGAGTTCCATACTTATTACTTGCGGCTGAACTTCTTACGAAAGTGTCACCTACAGGAGTATAAGTCTCAGTCTTTACTGTTGTTTCCTCATCTTGAGCAAAAACATTTACGCAGCCCAAAACGGCCAGCGCTACTAAAAGTAAATTCTTTTTCATAAGCTTAATATTTTAAAGTTCAGGTTAATACATTAATAAATCTACTAATAATACGGATTTGCTGACGTGCATACGTAAACCGAAAAGGATTTTTTTGAAAATAAATTAAAGCCGTAAAGCTAACGGGCGCGCATACGGATGCCGACAGTGGGCCGTGCCATTGACGGCCTTTCGCCTTGCAATCGACGGTCTTTTGCAACGTAAAAGGCCGTCTTTCAGACGACAAAAGACGGCCTTTTGAAACCGTAAGCATAAGCATCCGTTTTACTGTCAATCATATCTGAAAACACCGGTAACCGCAACAATCCGAAAGAATAACGACTGGAAATATTACAGTTTTCACGTGCTTGTTCTCCGGGCAGCGACCATTATAACAGACATTAAAACAAAAAAATCAGCCACAGAGCCATTGGTTTATAACTTTTTTAGTAACTTTGCGAACAGGAGACCGCCTGCACCGGCATGCCGGAGCACATCTCCGCCACAACCTATGACGAACTTTACACACCTTAAATTATTAGCGAAAAAATGAAAGCAAAGCTGATTTTATTAATGCTTATGGCCGTTACGCTGTGCAACGCGCAGCAGAGGAAGGAAACGACACTGGCCGACGGCTGGCTGTTCTCACGTGACCGGCTTACCTGGCAAGAGGTGAGCGTGCCTCATGACTGGGCCATAAACGGACCGTTTGACAAGAAGCACGACCTGCAGTACGTAGCAATAGAACAGGACGGAGAGACCGAGAAGACCGAGAAGTCGGGCCGCTCGGGTGCCCTGCCGTGGATAGGCGAAGGCCACTACAAGACCACTGTTGACCTGCCTGAGGGCTTCGGCCACGTGGAGCTGCGCTTTGAGGGAGCGATGAGCGAGCCCATTGTGAAGGTGAACGGCAAGGAGGCCGGACGCTGGGCTTACGGATACAACGCCTTCCGCATAGACGCCACGCCCTACGTCAAGGCCGGACGTAACACTATCGAGGTAGACCTCAACAACGTTGAGGAGAGCAGCCGCTGGTATCCCGGCGGCGGAATTTACCGCCCCGTGAAGCTGATTGTAACGGGAAAAGCGAGAATTGACGACTGGGGCGGCTGGTTCCGCACTGAAAAGATAAGCCCTAAAGAGGCCACGGTAAACATGTCCGCCAAAGCCGACGGATATGACGGCACGGCCAATCTGAAGTTTGTCATGACGCTGACCGATGCCGACGGCAACACCGCAAGCCGCCAGGAAGTGCCCGTTGACGCTGCCACGGGCATGGCTGAGGCCACCGCAAAGGTTGCCAATCCGCATCTGTGGTCGCCCGAATCACCTTATTTATATATAATGACCACCGGTCTTTATGCTGACGGCAAGCTGATAGACGAGACCTGCCGGCGCGTCGGCATACGCACGGTTGACGTGTCGGCAAAGCACGGTTTCCGCCTTAACGGCGTCAGCCGGAAGATAAAGGGCGTGTGCCTCCACCACGACTTAGGCCCCTTGGGAGCTGCCGAGAACAAGGCTGCGTTCATCCGCCAGATACGCATGATGAAGGAAATGGGCTGCGACGCGATACGTACGTCGCACAACATGCCCTCAACAATGCAGATGGACGTGTGCGACTCGCTGGGCGTAATGGTCATGGCTGAGAGCTTTGACATGTGGATTTACCCCAAATGCAAGAACGGATATGCCCGCTTCTTCAAGGAATGGAGCGACCGCGACATAACCAACCTCGTGCTCAACCACCGCAACCACCCATCTATTATAATGTGGAGCATCGGCAACGAGATACCCGAACAGTGGAGCGAGGAGGGCCGCGAGATAGCCCGCCACCTGCAGGACATCTGCCACAGGCTTGACCCTACGCGCCCGGTGACGCAGGGCGTAGACAAGCCTGACGACGCGCTGAAGTCAGGATTCCTGCAAGTAATGGACGTGCCGGGCCTGAACTACCGCCTGCACAAGTATGACAGCAGCTTCAAACAACTGCCCCAGGGCTTCCTCTTAGGCAGCGAGACGGCCTCGACCGTAAGCTCAAGAGGCGTGTATAAGTTCCCCGTAGTGGTGACGAACGACACCGTTTACAATGACGGACAGTGCAACGGCTACGACACCGAGTGTTGCCCGTGGAGCAATCTGCCTGATGACGACTGGGCGATGCAGGAAGACCGCAAGTGGACTATCGGCGAATTTGTATGGACGGGCTTTGATTATCTCGGCGAACCGTCGCCCTATAACGAGTACTGGCCTTCACGTTCGAGCTACTTCGGAATATGTGACCTGGCCGGACTGCCCAAAGACCGCTACTGGCTTTACCGCAGCCACTGGCGCAAGGACGCGCCCACGCTGCATCTGCTGCCCCACTGGACGTGGCCGGGACGTGAGGGAGAGGTTACTCCGGTGTACTGCTACACGTCTTATCCGGAGGCTGAACTCTTCGTCAACGGCAAGAGCCAGGGACGCAGGAAGTTCAACAAGAAGTCGCGCTTAGACCGCTACCGCCTGCGCTGGAACGACGTAACTTACCAGCCGGGAGAGATAACCGTAGTGGCTTATGACGCCAAGGGCAAACCGGCCGACACGCTGACGGTGAAGACCGCGGGCGAACCGGCACGGATAATACTTGAGGCTGACCGGCAGACAATATCCTCAAAGGGACACGACCTGTCATTCGTTACGGTAAGCCTGGCCGACAAGGACGGCAACCCCTGCCCCACGGCTGACAACGAGATGACGTTCAGCGTGAGCGGTGCGGGCAAGTTCCGCGCCGTGTGCAACGGCGACGCTACATCGCTCGTAACGTTCAACTCACGCCAGATGCCGCTGTTCAGCGGTAAGCTAGTAGTGCTGGTTGAAGGCCTGCAGCCGGGCACGGCCGTGCTTACGGTAAGCAGCGAGGGCCTGCCTGACGCACAGCTGCCGATAGAAGTGAAATAAAACCTTCAGCATAATATCATCATCTCAGCGACTGTTTGACTGAAGACATTCCGTGGCTGACAGCCTCCACCCTTTGCAGAATACGGTATAAAAGCCGCTGCAAGGGGTGGAATTTTATTTAATACACGCTTACCTCCACGGCTACGGCAAGCTGACGGATACGCAAACGGCCGTTAGCGGCTTTCAGCTTCATTAACATTGCCGTCATAACCATTTAACATCTGCATTTAACACAAACTTGAACAGCAGCACTGGCAGACTTCTTTTAAAATTCCACAAACAGCACAGCTTGTTTCATTAAAAGATATTATTCGCAACGGGAAACGGCCGTCATGAGCCTGAAAGACGGTCAACTGCAGGACAAAAGACGGCCTCCGGCACGGCGAAAGACCGTCTTTTGCAACATAAAAGGCCGTCTTTCATACAACTGGAATTATCACGCAGAGACCAGACAGATATAAAAGCCTGACTGTCAGGCCATTACAGAATATCTAAAAATCCGCACACATGTCAGGAAAACGGCATTAAGCAGAGAGCAGAAGCATTTTAACAGAGGTTAATTAACAAACAGGCTGTCATTATATTTAAAATTAGTTAATCGGAAGGCAACAACGTTAAAATGCACGGTTGAGACATGTTACAATAAACGGAAACATTCGTCGTTAAGATATAAACACGTTTTAGGAATATCAAATACTGACCTAATATGACAAGATTGTTTACCAAACGCTGTCTTGCGGCCGTGCTTACGCTCATTATGTGCACGGCATACACGGCGGCCGGAAAGAAAGAGAAGCAGGTGTATGTCCCCATGGACTACTCTACCTGCGGCTACCGCGCCTCTGAAACGGCAATACCTGACGTAAGGAACGCCGACTACGTAGAGTGCGGCGAGGGCGACATGCATGACGTTCTGCAACGTGCCGTCGACTATGTTTCGTCACTGAAAGCTGACGAGAACGGCCATCGCGGCGCCGTTCTGCTGGGCGAAGGCACGTTCAGCATCAGCAGTCCGCTGAGGATAAAGGCCTCAGGAGTGGTTCTGAGAGGCCAGGGACGCGGCAAGACCACCATAATAAAGCGCGGCGTAAGCCGTGGCGCACTGCTCTACATTGAGGGAGATATGCGCATGACCGGCGGCGACACCATAGCCGTAAGTGCCGAAAAGACACTTGCCGGGGCAACAACGCTGACACTCAAGTCGGCAAAGGGGCTTCAGACTGGCGACAGAATAAGGATAATACGCCCGTCAACGAGGGAATGGATAGAGTCGCTTAACTGTTACGACTTCGGCGGAGGACTTGACTATACGGGCTGGAAACCGGGCGACATAGACATTACCTGGGACAGAACGATTGTCTCAGCTTCGGGAAACACGATAACAATAGACGCACCGATAACAACAACTCTCGATGCAAAATACGGCGGCGGATATATCGTAACAGGACATAACGCCGGAGAACTGACCGAGTGCGGCGTGGAGAACATGACCCTGGCGTCTGAGCACAACACATGGAACCCGAAGGACGAGGACCACTGCTGGGACGCGATATGGGTGGACAACGCGCGCGACTGCTGGGTGCGCCGCGTAAACTTCACGTCATTCGCAGGCAGTGCGGTGAATCTTCAGAAGAACACAAGCCGCATAACCGTGGAAGACTGCATAGCATCTGACCCGGTATCGGAAATCGGCGGCTGGCGCCGTGGCGTGTTCATCACGCGCGGACAGCAGACGCTGATTCAGCGATGTGTGTCGCGCAAGGGCATACATGACTTTGCCGCAGGCTTCTGTGCGGCTGGTCCTAACGCCTTCGTGCAGTGCGAGGGCGAGGAAAGTCTCGGCTTCAGCGGCAGCATAGGCTCATGGGCGGCCGGCCTTCTGTTTGACATAGTGAACATCGACGGCAACGACATAGCCTTCAAGAACCTTGAGCAGTTTCAGTTTGGAACGGGCTGGAACACGGCCAACAGCATGATGTGGCAGTGCACGGGGTCAACACTCTGGTGCTATTCACCCGACACTGACAACCGCAGCAGCGCCAACGGATGTTGGGGAACGCTGACGGGCAACGCCGAATGGACAAGCAGCAACGACCACGTTCAGCCGCGCAGCCTGTTCTATGCACAGTTGGAGAAACGCCTTGGCGAGGGCAAAGCCGTCAACGGATACGTTTTGCCGAGAAGCACCAACGCGTCGAGCAGTCCGGAAATAACGCAGGCTCAGGAGATGGCAAGGATATCGCTGACCGTGCCGAGGCTGACAATGGAGATGTGGATTGACTCCGTTCCCTACACGGCGAGCACGTCTCCTGCGGGCGTAAAGAATATAAACAAGGTGAAAACAAGCCTCAAGGCTGACAGCGAAGAAGCCGGAGCCAAGCCGGTATTCGCCGTAACGAACGGCCACATCACGGCTGACGGACGCCTCGTAACGGGCAACAGATACCAGATACCGTGGTGGTCTGGCCGCGTGAAAGACAACTTCGTGGAGAAAAGCGCGAAGCCTGCTATCACACGCTTCGTGCCGGGACGCGAGGGCACCGGCTGGACTGACCGCATCGACTCGGTAGTAAACTTCCTGAAAACCAACGGTTTCTGCATGCTTGACCATAACTACGGACTGTGGTATGACCTGCGCCGCACTGACCATGAGCGCATCCGCCGTGCTGACGGCGACGTGTGGGCACCGTTCTACGAGCAGCCGTTCTCACGCACTGGCAATGGTACTGCATGGGACGGACTTAGCCTGTATGACCTGACTAAGCCTAACCTCTGGTACTGGTCACGCCTGAAAGAATTTGCGGAGAAGGGCGCACGTGAAGGCATCATGCTGTTCCACGAGAACTATTTCCAGCACAACATCCTTGAGGCAGGCGCCCACTGGGTAGACTGTCCGTGGCGTCCGGTTAACAACGTGAACGGCACCACCTTCCCCGAACCTGTGCCCTTCACCGGCGACAAACGTATTTTCATGGCAGAGCAGTTCTACGATGTCAACAATCCTGTACTGCGTCCGCTGCACAAACAGTACATTCGCCAGTGCCTGGAGAATTTCAAGGGCGACGACAACGTGGTGCAACTGATTAGCGAGGAATACACCGGTCCGCTGCATTTCACGAAATTCTGGCTTGAAACCATTGCCGAATGGGAGGCGGAAACAGGAAGACACCCCCTAATCGCACTGAGCTGTCCGAAAGACGCACAGGACGAAATACTGGCTGACCCGAAGCTGGCGAAAGTGGTGGACATCATCGACATACGTTACTGGCACTACAACACAAATGGTCTGTGGGCACCTCCCGCAGGGCACAACATGGCTCCACGCCAGTTCATGCGCAAGATGAAGGTAGGCAAGACGGGCTTTGCCGAGGCTTATAAGGCGGTGAAGGAATACCGCACAAAGTATCCCGAAAAGGCCGTTACGTTCTTTGCGCAGCAATATCCGCAGTACGGCTGGGCCATACTGATAGCCGGAGGCTCATGCCCGAACGTACCGGTAAAGGATGAGAAATTCCTGTCTGACGTTACGAAAATGACTTATATAAGCGGTGAAGGCGACTCACAGGCACAGATAATAGGCTCTGCCGACACAGGATATGTTATCTATAGCCACGGCGAAGGTGACATAACGCTTGACGCCGAACCTGGAAAATATGCCTTGCGCACCGTCGGTATAAAGGACGGAAAGGTGGAAACACTAAGAAAAAGCATAAAAATAAATACTCCTTACACTATCAAAGGTGACGGCAAGGATACAGTGTACTGGCTTGAACGATTGTAAGTCAAACATAGAATTTACTGATAACAGGTATCGGCAAGACACGCTGATACCTGTTTTTCATATTTAAAAATCTATTTTTACCACAACATTAAGGCATTCGCGCCTAATTTTGCACAAAAAGAACGAAAACCTATGATTGACTTTACCGAACTTTATGACAAGACCATCGACAAACTATTCGCCTTTGGAGAAAAATTCACTACAGACCGCGAGATGATTAAAGACTGCATCCAGGACGTATTCGTGAAACTTTATACAAAGAAAAATGAACTCGGCACGGTGATTAACATCGAGTCGTATCTTTATGTATCGCTGAGGAACAGGATTAATGACGAGTTCCGACACATCAACCATACATACGACAACGAAATCAACGACAACAGCATAAAAACGCTCTGTGACGACAGCGAAGCGTTCAACCTGGAGCATATTGAGGAAGAAAGAAAAAAGACCGACAGGCTTAACGAATTTGTAAAATGCCTCTCACCAAGACAACAGCAGATAATACAGCTTTATTATATTGAGCAACGCAAATATGACGACATTTGCCGCATAATGGGCATTAACTATCAGTCTGTGAGAAACCTGATGCACCGCAGTCTGCTCAAATTACGCTTCATGGCTGCAAAAACAGAAGCAATTTAAGAGTACATAAGAGCAAGTTTGCCGTCATAATAAAAAAGATGATAAGATGGCAAACGAACAGAACATACAGATACTACCGGGAAGTCCGGGCTTGACGGGCGTCAACGACAACACAGCGCTAAGCCCGCTTGAGAAAGACGAGCTGAAAAAGAAGATACAGCTTACGATAAACCGTATTCTCAGCAACAATACATAGTTAATCATTTCATAACCTACCATGACGAGAACGGCCCCGAGTGAAGTCTCACTTTGGGGCCGTTCGCTGTCTGGATGTTACTTTAAAAGACTTTGACAATCAAAAGAATTATTCGCTCTTCATTGTCTTTATATTGCCCGAAGGGTCAATTTCAAGTTCCTTCACCTTTAAGCTGCGCAGCCATGTAACGCCGTTTGAAGGCACACAATCATGGTGGAAAAGATACCATTTGCCCTTATACTCAACGATTGAGTGATGGGTTGTCCAACCGACTACAGGCTCAAGAATAACTCCTTTGTAAGTAAACGGACCGTAAGGATTATCGCCTACGGCATAACAAATCAAGTGAGTGTCGCCCGTTGAGTAAGAGAAATAGTACTTTCCGTTCATCTTATGCATCCACGAAGCCTCGAAGAAACGGTGCGGGTCATCAGCCCTGAGAGGCTCTCCGTTGTCGTCTACAACGAGAACCGGACGCGGCTCTTCAGCAAACTGAAGCATGTCATCAGTCATTCTGACCACTCGTGAAGGCAATGCCGGCTCTGAGCCTTCAGGCAGATGCTCGTTCTTCAATGCCTTGTTGTCCTTATAACGCTGCAACTGTCCGCCCCAGATACCGCCGAAATACGTGTAAACGGAACCGTCATCGTCCTTAAACACACACGGGTCTATCGAATAAGAGCCACGAATAGGGTCAGGTTGCGCCTTGAAAGGACCTTCCGGGCGGTCGGCAATCGCTACTCCAAGATGAAACACGTCATTCTTATCCTTCGCACTGAACACGAGATAATACTTGCCGTTTTTCTCTACTACGTCATTATCCCAAAGCTGTCTTCCTGCCCAAGGAATGTCCTCAAGGGCAAGTATGACACCGTGGTCAGTAACCTCTCCGTTCTCAACGTCATCGAGCGAGAGGACATGATAATCTTTCATCTCAAAATGTCCGCCGTCATCATCGAAAGAAGCGCCAGAGTCCCAGTCGTGAGATGGATAAACGTATAACCTGCCGTTAAATACGTTGGCAGAAGGATCTGCCATGTAATCACTCGGGAAAAGATACCTTGCTTTATTCATTTTATTCTATGTTTTATAGTCTGACAATATGCTGTTCATTACTTCTGCTCAAATATTCTGATTATTTTCTTGACCACAGGCTTGGCCTTATTGTTTCTGTCAAACAGCAACGGATAGTTCGTGCGGCCCTCTATGGGGAAATCATTGAGCCACGAATCCGTGTCGGTAACACCCCACAAAGTGACACGTGAAATCTGATGGCGGTGCCGGTAATAAATATTGAAGAAGTCAAGATAACGCTGCTCAAACAACTGTTCAGCCTCTTTGACAAGCCCTTTCTTATACGGATTGTACTTCTCCTGATACTCAAAGTTCTGGCTCACCTCAGCTCCGCTGAAGTCAGAAGGGTTAGGCAGCATGTTAAGATCAAGCTCAGTAATCATCACTTTGACGCCTAACGCGGCGAAAGAGTCAATCGATGCCTCGTATTCCTTGAGATTAGGGTAATCTCTTCCATTGTGAGACTGCATCCCGACACCGTCAATCCTGCATCCATCAGCCTGCAACTGTCTCACTATCCGGCATATCGTAGCGCGCTTCTTGGGGTTAGCCATAGAAAAATCATTGATATAAAGCTCCGCACCAGGGTCTGCCTGATGTGCAAACTGGAAAGCAAGTTTAATATAGTCAGGGCCTATTATCTTATAATAAGGAGTCTCGCGCATTGAGCCATCGTCATTAACGGTCTCGTTAACAACGTCCCATCCCTTAATCTTTCCTTTGTAACGGGTCATAACGTCGGTGATGTGCCTGCGCATACGATTTATCAGAACGTCACGCGAAACGGTATCACCGTTCTCATAAGTGAACATCCACTTGGGCGGCTGAGTATGCCATACGAGGCAATGACCGATAATCTCAAGGCCGTTGTCTTCAGCAAACTTGACAGTCCGGTCAGCATCATCCCAGAAATAAGTGTTCTCCTCCGGATGTATGACTTCACCCTTCATACAGTTCTCTGCAACGATAGAATTAAAATTGTCTGTGACTATTTTAGCTACCTCAGGGTCATTTCCATTCACAATGTTGACATTGACCGCCGCTCCGACTGTAAAATACTTACCGAGAACATCTTTCAATGTTGCTCCGTTCTTTGCGGCTGACGGCAGGCACGCCATGCACATACCCAGCAACAAAAAGGCTGTTTTCTTATTCATAACTGGCAATTATTGATTATTAGAACGTTTTTCTATTTCCAAATTTATTTTGTCAATGACCTCGTCGCTAAGTTCATATTTGGATATGATGAACATCGCCAGACCGAGCAACAAGGCAGGAATCACGGCCACGAGCCACAAAATTCCCTGCTCGGCGAACGACGACTGTGACGCCACATTGTTCTGGTCGAAACCCACGAACGACAACACCAGTCCCGGAACAACGCCTCCGAGAGCCATTCCGGCCTTATAGAATATGCCTGTAAGTGCATTTACTATGCCCGAGATACGCTTGCCGTGCTTATACTCTCCGTATGAAATCACCTCCGGAACGAGCGCCCACATATATCCCGTAGCAACGATAACACCTGTCGACTTGACAAACTGGGCTACATAAACGAGCCACATCTGCGAGCGGAGAGCCGGCACTACGGATATAACATAGAGCAATGCCATACCCACAATGGCCACGGTCAGGAAGATGTAGAACATGCCCTGCTTGCCAACCTTACGCTTGATTGCAGGCACCATAGGCATAAAGATAAATGCCGGGATAGAGCCGAGCGCCATGAAATTAGCCACCTGCGTCGCATTGGCATGCACGTTGTAAATCATGTAATAAGAGCCTGCCGAATTGCCGATGGACATCATCGCAAAGGCTGTTATGAAGAAGAAGGCAAGTATTCTGAGCGGTCTGTTACGCTTGAACTCTATCCACAGGTCACTGACTTTTACGTTGGCGGTCTCTGACTTGTCCATAACGACACGCTCCTTGGTCTGCGAGAAACAGAAAATAAGCAGCAAAAGGCCTGCCACGGCATAGATACACATAGTGGTAAACCATGCTCCGGCAGAGGCCTTAGAGTTTATCATGCCGTCAGGAGACAGAGCTGCCACGATGATAGGAATACCATAAGCCACAGCCAGTCCGCCCGCATTAGCCATAAACATGCGCACTGACGTGAGCACGGTTATCTCGTCTGTGTCACGCGTGAGCGAGGCATTAAGCGCTCCGTAGGGGACGTTGATAAGAGTATAAAGCATCGACATGCCCACATAAGTAAAATAAGCGTAGGCCAGCGAGCCTGAAAAGCCGTTCCAGAAGCAAAGTATCGCGAAGCCCGTAAGCGGCACTCCGGCAAACAGCAGGTAAGACCTGTACTTGCCGAAACGCGGATTATGCTTGTCGGCAAACGTTCCCACAACGGGGTCCCAGATAACATCTACGATGCGTACGACAAGGAACATGAACGCCGCCGACGTAGGATTAAGTCCGAATACGTTAGTATAGAACAGCAGCAGGTACATTGAGATAGTCTGGTAGATAAGGTTCTGTGCCAAATCTCCCGACCCGAAACCTATGCGCTGCACCCAAGACAACTTATAAAACCCCTTCGCCTCATGGGCAGAGAGCTGTGTGTTAGTTTCGTTCTGCATATTATGTAAAGGTTAAAATAATCTGTTTCTGATATTTCCAATAAATCTCCCGGCAGGGCCTGTCTCATTACACATCCGGCAGAAGGACATCCGCCTTACAGGGTCAGACAAGTTTTCATGATGTCAAATATTTTCAAACAGTCCGGCGACAACGGCGGACTCGCTCTAAAACAATGATTTTGTTTATTTGCAAAAGTACTCCATACTTTCATAACATACAATTATTTTTGTCGCAATCGCATTTCAATTTGTATCATCACATTGTATTTTAATCAAAAGGCATATGCTTTTCAGGCATATATATTTATTTTTGCAAGAAAATAAACTCTCATGAAACATTTCACACTAACCGTTTGTTTACTTGCCTTATTGTCATTTGCAACAAGTTCTAACGCGGCCGAACGTTTCGTTGACTTCACGTCAGGAGACATTCTGCTCAATGCCGGCGGCAAGACAACAATATACATTGACCCGGCCGACTGCAAGGGAGTCAGCATAGCGGCGGCCAATCTTGCCGCCGACATCAACAAGGTATGCGGAGCTGTGACGGCCACAACCGGCCAGGCTGACGGCGCCGTAATAATAGCAGGAACAATAGGTCACTCGGCCGGAATAGACCGCCTGGTAAAGGAGAAAGTCATCAACAAGGCTGACCTGAAAGGCAAACGAGAGAAATACATAATAACCACAGCCGGCGGAAAGCTGGTCATAGCGGGCAGCGACCGCCGCGGAACGATATACGGCATATATGAACTTTCACGCCAGATAGGCGTCTCGCCCTGGTATTACTGGGCCGACACGCCCGTAGAGCGCCATGAGCGCATATATATTAATAAAGGTATATACACCGACGGCGAGCCCGTCGTGCGTTACCGCGGCATCTTTCTGAACGACGAGGCACCATGCCTCACTACATGGGTGAAAAACACTTTCGGCACAGATTACGGCAATCATGAGTTCTACTCAAAAGTATTCGAACTGATACTCCGCCTCAAAGGCAACTTCCTGTGGCCTGCTATGTGGAGCTGGGCCTTTTATGCTGACGACCCGCTCAACGGCAAGACGGCTGACGAGATGGGCGTGATGATAGGCACGTCGCACCATGAGCCCATGGCGCGCAACCACCAGGAGTGGGCGCGCAACCGCGACAAGTACGGCCAGTGGAACTATGAGACTAACCGTGAGGTGATAGACCGCTTCTTCCGTGAGGGCATAGAGAGAGCCAGGGGCACTGAAGACGTGATAACGATAGGCATGCGCGGCGACGGCGACGCGCCCATGGGAGGAGAGGAAGGCAAGGACCATGAGTACGTGCCGCAGTACGAGAAGAACATGAAACTGATGCAGACTATCATCAGAAACCAGCGCGACATCATCAGTGACGTTACCCGGCGCCCGGCCAAGGAGACGCCGCAGGTATGGGCATTATACAAGGAAGTGCTCGAATACTATGACCGCGGGCTTGAGGTTCCTGACGATGTTACCCTTCTGCTGTGTGATGACAACTGGGGAAACGTAAGGCGTGTGCCAAAGGCTGACGAACGTCAGAGGAAAGGCGGCTGGGGACTTTACTATCACGTTGACTTCGTCGGCGCACCGAGAAACTCAAAATGGCTCAACTGCACGCAGCCGCAAGGCATGTGTGAGCAGCTCACCCTGGCTTACGACTACGGCATTGACCGCCTGTGGATACTCAACGTTGGCGACCTGAAGCCTATGGAATACCCGATAAGCCTGTTCATGGACATGGCCTGGAATCCACGTAAATACACGCCTGTCAGCGTCACCGGGCACCTGAAAGAGTTCTGCGCTCAGCAGTTCGGAGAGTCGCAGGCTGACGAGGCGGCACGAATAATCAATCTTTACCTTAAATATAACGCACGCGTAACGCCTGAGATGCTCGACCGCAACACGTACAACGTTGAGACGGGTGAGTGGCAGCGTGTGGCCGACGAATACGTAAGGCTGGAGGCCGAGGCCCTGAGACAGTATGTCAGTCTGCCCGAAGCATACCGCGACACTTACTTCCAGATAGTGCTGTTCCCCGTCCAGGCCATGTCAAATCTTTACCAGATGTATTACGCACAGGCCATGAACCACTATCTGTACGGCCTCGGCGACGCTGACGCCAACCTCTGGGCCGACCGCGCAGAGAAGGCGTTCAGACGCGACTCGCTGCTCTGCGCCCAATACAACCACGACATTGCGGGCGGTAAATGGAACGGTATGATGATACAGAAACACATCGGTTACACCGGTTGGAACGACGACTTCGACAAAGACACGATGCCTGCCGTAATGCGGACCGGCGTCGCGACAGAGGGCGGATACACTCACCGGGGCAGCAACGGATACGTGGCAATGGAAGCCGGTGACTGGTTTGAGAAGCATGACGGCACCGAAGCGACATGGACATACATCCCCTACATCGGACGTACTGACGGAGGCATGGCCCTGACGCCGTACACCGCGGCAACGGACGGAGGCCGGCTGACCTACCGGTTCACACTGCCAGCTGACGATATACCCGCCGACGGCAAGGTGAAAGTACACGTCGTGGTAAAGTCGACACTTGACTTTCTCAACAAGGGCGGCCTGTGTTACAGCGTGGCTCTGGACGGAGGTAAGCCCGAAAGGATAAACTTCAACCATAACCTGAACGACAAACCCGAGAACACTTACACCGTATATTACCCCACAGTGGCGCGCCGCGTGGTGGAAAGCACGGTGACACTGCCAATAAGCGGCACCGAAGGAAACATACATGAACTGACAATAACACCGGAAGACCCCGGCATAGTCTTTGAGAAAATAGTGATAGACTACGGCGGTTACCGCCCGTCTTACCTCTTCATGAAGGCTTCTGAAAAGACTGCCGGCGGCACGGCTGAGATGAAAAAACCGTGAATAATGTTTTGACAGACAGCCGATTTTGAGTAACTTCGCATGCTGATGACGCCTGTCAGGGCACGGCAAGGTTGCCTGACATCGGCTTCCGGCAAAACAAAAGGCCGCCGATGAGCTTGTAAAAGATGACCTTTCATCATGTAAAAGACGGTCTTTTGCAAGCCGGAAGGCCACCTTTTGAAATCGAAACAAAAAGGACCTGCGTTGCTTAAGAACACATTGTGCAGTGATATGAGAACACTAAAACCGTAAGAGAAACAAATGAAAATGTTACGATTTTCGACATTACGATATGGCAACCGCCGCTGTCTGCCGTGGAGACACGTCTCCGTGGCGGCGGCATGTATGCTGATATCGCTGCTGACCCTTGCCGACAGCGGACGCCTGTACACATCAAACGAACTGACGAGCAGCCTGACCAACTGCGTAGGGCAAGACCATTACGGCTACATCTGGGTGGGCACGGAGAACGGTCTGAACAAGTTTGACGGCTACCGCTTCACCCAATACATCAGGAACAACGTGTGTGACAAGGACCCGGCGTCGCTCCTCAGCAACGACGTATCAAAGGCTTTCACTGACAGGGAGGGCCGGCTGTGGATAGGATGTGACCAGGGTCTCATGCAATATGACTACCAGGACGACAGCTTCAAGACTTTTCCCTTTCCCGACAAGCTGACGCCGAGAGTTGAGGACATCATCCAGACGGCCGGCGGCGACATTCTTTTAGCCACGGCAGGATACGGTCTGTTCAGCATAAAGGCCGGCACAGACGTCATCACCAAAGAGAACATACCAGGCTGGAAAACGTCTTACGAATTTGTCAACCGCCTGTTCATCGACCGTAACAACGACATATGGATGAGCATGCCGAGGTCAAGGATAACACGGATGCACCGCAGTGCCGGCGGCAAAATCACGTTCAAGGACTTCAAGACGACGTGCGGCCCTACCATAAACTGCATCGACATGGGCCGCGAGGGCTTCCTCGTAGTGTGCATGTACGGCATAATGAGATACGACTATGCCACGGACCGCCTCACCGATACCGGCTATGACATGAGCCTGCTCAACAGGAACGTGTCGATAAGAAGGGGCATAGCCGACCGCAAGGGCAACATCTACATCGGCACATCGGGCAGCGGCCTTATGACGATACCCGCAGGCAGCAAGACGCTTGTGCAGGCAAAGACCAAGGACAAGAGCTTTGACCTGTCGACGTCGAACGTCAATGACATCTTCGAGGACAAGGACGGCAACATATGGGTGAGCTGTTACAAGCGGGGAATATACCTGCTCAACCAGGACAAGGAGGCCTTCAGCAGCTGGGACTTCACGTCTCAGAAATACTTTCTCGGCAGCGGCGTGTCATCGATAGCCGCAGGCAACGACGGCGACATATGGGTTACCGTGCAGAAGGCCGGCGTGTATAAGTTTGACAAGAGCGGCAACGTATCAGCCCACCCCAACTCGCCGTACGGCTCTAACACCATATACCGCGACGGGCAGGGGCGCTTCTGGCTGTGCACCGAGAACTGTCTCTATGCCTATGACCCATACACCGGGCTGTCAGAGGAGAAGGCCCGTTATGACGGGTGGGGGCTCAACTGCATGACCGACGACGGCCGCGGCCGCCTGTTCATCTGCAACTACGGCAAGGGTCTGTGCGTTTATGACACGCGCTCGGGCAAGAGTCTGTCGTTCAGCATGGAGGACAGACGCCGCCACGGCACAATATGCAACAACTGGATAAAGGCTCTCTTCATTGACAGCGACGGCCGTCTGTGGATAGGCAGCGCCAACGGAGTGTCGTGTATGGACACGAGTAACTACCATTTCATCACCAACAACAGCGGAACGATGCTCAGAAACATGCAGAGCCTGTCGTTCGGCGAGACCCATGAGGGCCGGATACTCATCGGCACCAACAACGGTCTGTATGAATATGACAAGGTTACGAAGCGTCTGAGGCTGTTCCCGGGCTCGCGGATGCTGCGCAACAACAGCATATACGGCATCGTAATCGACAACAGCAACGACATATGGCTGAGCACGGCACGCGGAATAATGCTCTACGACAGGCACGAGGGCCGGTTCATCAGCCACGTAAGAGGCAACGGCCTGTCCACCTACGAGTACATCATCGGGGCGGCTCTCCACTCTGACGACACTGACCGCATAGCCTTCGGCACGAATGACGGCGTGACGGTGTTCAGTCCCGACGAGGTGAAAAGCAGCACGCTCGAGATGGACAGCATCTACCTTACCAACTTCATCGTCAACGGCAAGCCCGTGTACAGCTTCAGAGACAGCTTCACCGTGCCGTACAACAGCAACACGCTGCAGCTCGAGTTCTCGCTGCTCAACTTCAAGCACACCGGCGAGATACGCTTCCAGTACCGCGTCAACGGCAGCGAGGAGTGGATAACCGTAAGCGACGGCACCAACGCCCTGCGCTTCAACGAGCTGAAGCCCGGCCGCTACGACATCTGCGTGCGCGCAGAGTGTAACGGCAAATACTCGCGGCAGACAAAGAAGATAACCGTCATCGTGAAGAATCCCTGGTACTCGTCAACCATGGCCTGGATAATATACGTGCTCGTGATTGTCTCGGCGGTGGTCTACGCCATACGCCAGTACGAGAAGAACAAGCGTGAGGAGCTTGACGAGGCGAAGATGCGCTTCCTCATCAACGCCACCCACGACATACGCTCACCGCTCACACTGATACTCGGTCCGCTGAACAAGCTGAAGCAGAAGGTCACCAGCAAGGAATGCCTCGAGGACATCGACACCATTGACCGCAACGCCCAGCGCCTGCTGCTGCTCGTCAACCAGATACTTGACGAGCGCCGCATCGACAAGAACCAGATGCACCTGCACTGCCAGAACACCGAGCTGGGCACCCAGATCAGCGGCGTCATGGCCATGTTCCAGAGCAATGCCCGCCAGCGGGGCATATCGCTACGCCTCGTCAGCGAGGGCAAGGTGTACGCATGGGTTGACCGCACCAACTTCGACAAGATAATACAGAACCTGCTGTCAAACTCGTTCAAGTTCACACCTGACGGCGGTGACATATGCATAATGCTGAGATACGATGGCAACGGCGTGGTGATACAGGTGCAGGACACCGGCACAGGCTTTGCCGACGAGAACACCGAGCGCCTCTTTGACCGCTTCTACCAGGGCACCAACACTACCGGCATGAAGACTACCGGCACGGGCATAGGCCTCAACCTCTGCCGCACGCTGATACAGATGCACGGCGGCAAGATCAGGGCCGCCAACCGTTCTGACGGCCGTCAGGGCGCCCTCGTCACCATAACCCTGCGCACGGGCAACGCCCATCTGAAGCCCGAGGAGATTGTAACCGGCACCGATGCCTCCTGCGACGCAGGCGCCGGCACCCCTCGCCACCGCCACGCCAGCAAGAACTACCATATAATGATAGTCGACGACGACCCCGAGATAGCCGCCTACATAAGGCGCGAGCTGGGCGAATGGTACCGCCTTGACAGCTTCGCCAACGGCAAGGACGCCCTCCGGGCGCTGCTCTCTGAGCAGTATGACCTCGTCGTTTCAGACATCGTAATGCCCGTGACGGACGGTATCGCCATGCTCAAGAGCATCCGCACCAACAGCCTGATATCCGACATTCCCGTAATCCTGCTCACGTCGAAGGCCGACGCCGCTGACCGTCTTGAGGGCTTCAAGCGGGGCGCCGACGCCTACCTGCCCAAGCCGTTCGACATCGGCGAGCTGCGCGTGATGATTGACAACCTTGTCGACAAGACGCGCCGGCTCAAGGGTAAATACTCCGGTGCCCAGGCTCAGGAGGACAAGGTGGAGAAGATCAAGGTTAAGGGCAACAACGACGCCCTCATGGAACGCATCATGAAGTCAATCAACAAGAACATCTCCAACCCCGACTTCAACGTCGAGGAGCTTACCGCGGACGTCGGCATAAGCCGTGCCCAGCTCCACCGCAAGATGAAAGAGATAACGGGCATATCCGCCGGCGAGTTTATCCGCAACCTGCGCCTCGAGCAGGCCGCAAGGCTCATCTGCGAGGGCAAGATCAACATCACGCAGGTGGCCTACAACGTAGGGTTCAACAACCAGACCCACTTCTCCACGGTGTTCAAGAAGCATTTCGGCATGTCGCCCAGCGAATATGCCGAGAAGCACAAGCCCGCCGGCGGCGGAGAATCCTGATCAGCCGGATTATTCTTATACGTCTTAAACCGAAAACATTAATGATATGAAACTGAAACTTACTGCCGCCGCGGCCGCTCTGGTCATGCTGTGCACGGCTGCCCGTGCCGACGACGGCTCGCGCCTGTGGCTCGGCATGAGCCGCGGCCGGTGCCTGGCCAGGATTGAGACCAACGACAAGTCGCCCGTGGCGCTTACGGCCGTGCGCGAGCTGGCCGCCTGCTGGAACGGGGCTGACGTCACCCTCGTGCGCGACAAGAGCATGCCCGACGACGACGGGTTCAGCATCGCCCCCGGCGGCGGCTCATCAAGCCTCGTCATACGCGCCCGCCGCAGCGCCGGCCTGCTCTACGGCGCCTACGAGCTGCTGCGCATACAGCAGACGCGCGGCCACGCCCTGCCGTGGGCGGGCGCTGCCGGCACGAGCCGCCTTACGGCCGATGAAGCGTATGCCGCCAACGCCTCTCAGTGCGTCGTGTCATCGTCGCCCGCCCTGCCCTACCGCCTGCTCAACCACTGGGACAACCCCGACGGCAGCGTAGAGCGCGGCTATGCCGGCCACAGCATCTGGAAGTGGGATGAGATCAACGGCGACAAGGGCACGATGAGCATCTCCCTCCGCGAGCGGCTCACCACCTACTGCCGTGCCAACGCCTCCGTGGGCATCAACGGCGCCGTGCTCAACAACGTCAACGCCTCGCCCATGATGCTCACGCCCGGATACCTCAGTAAGGTAAAGGTCATAGCCGACCTTCTGCGTGCCTACGGCATACGCGTCTACCTCTCGGTAAACTTCGCCTCGCCCATGGCCGTCGGCGGTCTGCCCACGGCCGACCCGCTCAGCAGGGACGTGCGCGAGTGGTGGAAGAAGAAGGTGCGCGAGATCTACCGCCTCATCCCCGACTTCGGCGGATTCCTCGTCAAGGCCAACTCTGAGGGGCAGCCCGGGCCCGGCGACTACGGCCGCACCCATGCCCAGGGCGCCAACATGCTGGCCGAAGCCCTGGCGCCCCACGGCGGCATAGTGATGTGGCGCAGCTTCGTCTACGGCAACCATGAGGGCGAAGACCGCGTGATGCAGGCCGTAACCGAGTTTGCCCCGCTCGACGGCAAGTTTGCCCCTAACGTCATCCTCCAGTCGAAGAACGGGCCGCTCGACTTCCAGCCCCGCGAGCCCTACGCCCCCATATTCGACCGCATGCGCCATACGCCCATGTGGGCCGAGCTGCAGATAACGCAGGAGTATCTCGGGCAGAGCCGCCACCTGGTCTACCTCGCCCCCATGTGGAAAGAGTTCTTCACCTACGTCAGCCCCTCGCGGCTTGCCGGCATTGCCGGCGTGGCCAACACGGGCGACGACGCCTCCTGGTGCGGCCACCACTTCTCCCAGGCCAACTGGTACGCCTACGGGCGCCTGGCGTGGGCTCCCTCGCTGTCATCAGACAGCATAGCCCGCGAGTGGCTCGCCCAGACGTTTACCCGCGACACGGCCTTCGTCAGCCCCATGGCCGCCGTGATGGAGGCCAGCCGTGAGGCCTGCGTTGACTACATGATGCCCCTCGGCCTTCACCACATCTTCAAGGCCGACCACCACTACGGCCCCGAGCCCCAGGGGCGCTACCCCGGTTACCCGGCAGAGTGGTGTCCCGTGTACTACCACCGGGCCGACAGCCTCGGCCTCGGCTTCGACCGCACCCTCACCGGCAGCGGCGCCGTGGCCCAGTACCGCCACCCCTACGACAGCATATACAACAGCCTCGAGGCCTGCCCTGAGGAGTATCTCCTCTGGTTCCACCACGTCGGCTGGAACCATCGCCTCGGCAACGGCCTTACGCTCTGGCAGAACCTCTGCGCCCGTTACAGCCGCGGCGTAAGCCTGGCCGACAGCTTCGTGGCCACGTGGCGGCGCATGCGCCCCTACGTAGACGCCCGCCGCTACGCTGAGGTAGAGCGCGCCCTCGCCCGCCAGGCCCTCGACGCCCGCCGCTGGCGCGACTTCTGCCTCGGCTACTTCAGCGCCTTCTCAGGCCAACCCGTACCCGACAATCAATAACTCCCGAAACCCGCATTTATGAAAACAATATCCTTAAGAACAGCCGCCGCCGCGCTCATCCTTGCGCTGAGCCTGCACTGCCGGGCACAGGCAACTATCGTGACAAAGGCGGGCAAAACGCAATTTATCTCCCGCGGGCAACCCATGCACATATTAGGCGGCGAGCTGAGCAATTCGGCCGCCACATGCACTGCCGACGCCCGCAACCTCATGCCGCGCATGAAGGCACTCGGCCTTAACACCGTGCTCGTGCCCGCCCAATGGGACCTCATCGAACCCGCTGAAGGCCACTTTGACTTCACCCTGACCGGCCACATCATAGACAAGGCCCGGGAGAACGGCCTCAAACTGATATTCCTATGGTTCGGCGCATGGAAAAACTCGATGAGCTGCTATGCTCCGCTATGGTTCAAGGAAGACGCCAAACGCTTTCCACGCGCCATGACGGCTGCAGGCAGACCGTTAGAGATAGCCAGCGCATTCTCGCCAGAAGTGCTTAAGGCCGACAGCCGCGCCTTCACCGCCCTGATGAGATACATCGCAGAGAAAGACCCCGACAAGTCAACCGTGATAATGGTGCAGGTAGAAAACGAGATAGGCATGCTTGAGAACGCCCGCGACTATTCGCCACGCGCCACGAGCCTCTACCGTGGCGACGTGCCCAGTGAACTCACTGAATACCTGCTCAAGAACGCCTCCGCCCTGCATCCATATATCCTTAAACGGATAACAGGCACCGACACCAAAGGGACGCAAACGATGCGCACGCTGAAAGACAAGCTCACGGGCGGCGGCACGTGGGCCGACCTCTTCGGCGGTGACGATGCCTATACCGAAGAGATATTCATGGCCTACCACTACGCCCTCTACGTAGAGCAGCTGGCTGCGGCGGCCAAGGCCATACACGACTTGCCGCTGTATGTCAACGCAGCGCTTGACAGCCGCGGGCGACGCCCCGGCCAATATCCATCAGCAGGTCCCCTGGCGCGCCTTATCGACATATGGCACGCCGCAGCGCCCCACATCGACATACTCTCGCCCGACATCTATGACGACGGCTTCAAGGACTGGGCCTCGCAGTATGCCCTGCCCGGCAATCCGCTTTTCATCCCCGAAGCGCGATGCTGCGTCAACTCCGGCGTAAGAGCAATGTACGTCATCGGCGAGCACAAAGCCTTAGGCTACAGTCCTTTCGCCATTGACATAGCCGCGCCTGAAGCCCGCAAGTCAATAAAGAGCGCCTATGCCCTGCTGCGCAGACTTGAGCCCCTGCTCACTGCATCCGGCAGTGCCGACACGTGGGGACTGCTGCTCAGCAAGGACGACCCCACACGAAAGATAACCAGCGGCGACATCGTCATCACCGCCTCACATGCCCGCACTCTGCCGTGGAACTCAACCGACGGTCCTTGGGCTGAGGGCGGCGGAATAATCATCAGGCTCGGCGCTCTTGACTATATCATAGCCGGCAGCGGCGTAGTAGCCACGTTTGCCACGAAAGGAACGGCTGACACGGCCGGCGGCCCTGCGCTCGGACAAGACGGCTTCGCCGCCACGGGCTCTGACACAAAGGCTGCCGCAGACTCCGGCCGATTCACGTTTAAAGGCAAGCAAACAGGCATAGGCTACGTAGACGAGGTAGACATCAACCCCGACGGAAGCCTGAAATACCTGCGCCGCGACAACGGTGACCAGACTCACCAGGGCCGCCACGTATGCATTTCTCCCGGCGACACACGCATTCTGCACGTCAGGCTCTATGAATACTGATACAAATCAAAACGCAATCCGCAGCAGGTTTATAACCCATTGATAATCAGCATATCCGCAAAAGGCCACCTTTTACACACCAAGAGGTGGCCTTTCAGCGTGTAAAAGGTGGCCTTTTGAAAGCCAAAAGAGCATCTTTGAAAAGAGGTTGGAGAAGTTAAAGAATTTATCATGCCCTGCGGACGTTGTAAGTTTAAGCCAAATGCCTTGTTAATTATGAGGAAAGAAGTCCCTTAACAGTCAGTAAAGTATGCCGTAAGGTTAACTGATAAAATTTTTTGTTTTTCATCTCTCATCTGTCACTTTTCCCTCATATAACGCTGACAGTCAGGCCTTTGGCCGGTGACAGATGTAAAAAACATCTGTCATGCTTTCCTGCTTGTGTTCCTGCGGATTTGCTAATCCGCGTGAACGGCCGGTGACAGACGTAAAAAACATCTGTCACTTCATAACCGGCTGAAAACAAACGAGTTATGAAGAAAAGTGACAGATGAGAGATGTTTACGGAAAACTACATAACTGAAATGGCCGTGCTGTCCGTATTACTGTTCACATCCGCATACTTGTCATTATGCACCTGAAGTGCGGATGACCCGCCTTCTGAAATTCCACTGATGTCAGTATTGTTCCGATGCGGCAGGTCCGGCCCTGACACAAATCTTTGCTACACATTCTTTATTTATTGATAATGTTAAGCAAAATTGCTCTCTGTGTCCTTATTCTATTAAAATATGTCTCCAAAAAGCGCCTCAATACAAGTGTTTTAACACAATGAGACATTTTGAAATGTCGCTGAAACATTTAATAATACATGCTTGGGCTTTATTGCATAATTTTGCGTTCGGGAAACTTTTTTTACTTTAAACATTATAAAAAACCGAATCATGAAACACTCTATCAAAGTTTGCAAATCTCTCGGTATGTTGCTGCTCATGTGCATGCTGCCGCTAATGGCCGCCGCCCAGGGCACGACGATAACCGTGAAAGGGCAGGTAACCGACGAGGAGGGGCCTGTCATCGGAGCTACGGTAAGAGAAAAGGGCACAAAGGCGGTAGCCGTAACCGACCTTGACGGTAACTATACCATTAAGGTAAGTCCGGGCGCCACGCTTACGTTCTCTTACCTTGGCTACCAGAACAAGGACGTGAACGTAGGCAACAGGACAAAGGTTGACGTGCGCATGATATCCGACACCCAGGCACTGAGCGAGGTGGTGGTTGTAGGATACGGCCAGATGAAACGTTCTGACGTTACCGGCTCTGTCGTGTCGGTCAACTCCGAGCAGATTGAGCGGGCCGTGCCGACGAGCATCGACCAGGTGCTGCAGGGCCGCGCTGCCGGCGTGCAGATACAGGCCAACTCAGGTACGCCGGGTGCCAACACGAGTATCCGTATACGTGGTATCAACTCACTCAACTCTACCAACCAGCCTATCTTCGTCATTGACGGCGTTGTAGTTGAGCCGCAGAGCACCGACACGAGCGACCCGCTGTCGAGTAACAACCCGCTGGCCAGCATCAACCCGAGCGACATCGTGTCGATGGACGTGCTCAAGGACGCCTCGGCCACGGCCATATACGGTGCGCGCGCTGCCAACGGCGTTATCATGATAACCACGCGCCGCGGCAAGTCAGGCGAGGCAATAGTGACCTATGACGGATATGTAGGCTGGCAGGACATGGCCAACAAGCTGGACATGATGGACCTGCGCCAGTACGCCATACACCATAACGCACGCGCCGATGAGGGCATTGTGGAGGCAAGCGACGCCTTCGTCAACCCCGACATCCTCGGCCCGGGTACCGACTGGCAGGACGCTCTCTTCCGCAGCGCCCTGATGACGAGCCACAATCTCTCTGTAACGGGCGGTTCAGAGAAGACCACCTACTCTATCAGCGCCGGTTATCTCAACCAGGAAGGTATAGCCATAGGCTCGGGCTTCAAGCGCCTGACGCTGCGCGGCAACACTGACGCCCAGGTGAAGAAGTGGCTGAAGGCCAGCCTTAGCTTCTCACTGACCGACTCAAAGCAGGAGGTGGGCGCCGACAACGATGTCATCATGAACGCCCTGATGCAGCAGCCCTCTGTGGCAGTAAGGGGTGCCGACGGCTCATATGACGGTCCTGACGACGTCTACATGCCGCTCAACGCCGTGGCCCTTGCCGAGATGCGCGAGAACTATAACAAGAAGCTCAACTTCCGCATCAACGGTAACCTTGAGGCCACGCTCTACAAGGGGCTGACGTTCAAGACCGAGCTTTCTGTAGACTATAACCTTAACAAGTTCTATTATTACGAGCCCGACTACACCTTCGGCTCGCTGACCAACAGCACCCGCACGGGCCGCTGGACCAAGACCGACACCAAATACTGGTCGTGGCGCAACATCCTGACTTATCAGAACGTGTTTGCCGAGAAGCATAACGTCAACATAATGATAGGTCAGGAGATGAGCCAGTCACACTGGGAGAACCAGGTGAGCACGGCTACGGGATTCCTCTCTAACAGCACGCATGACCCCTCGGCCGGCGACGTTACCTCGTCAACGGGTACGGGCACGCAGAACGACAACTCAATATTCTCTTATTTCGGCCGTGCGTTCTATTCGTATGACGACCGCTACCTCCTGACAGCCACGCTCCGCCGCGACGGCAGCTCACGCTTCGCCCGTGGAAACCGCTGGGGCTGGTTCCCGTCAGCAGCGCTGGCATGGCGCGTGTCTAACGAGAAGTTCATGGCCGGAGCGAGCAACGTCATCAACAACCTGAAGCTGCGCCTCGGCTGGGGTTCTACCGGTAACCAGAACGTTTCCGACTGGGCTTACATGGCTCTGCTCTCATCCAAGAGTACGCCGTGGGGCACGGGCGTGCTGACCGGCAATACGCCTAACCCCGAACTGAAATGGGAGACTACCACGTCATGGAACATCGGATTTGACCTCAACCTCTTCCAGAACCGCATAGAGTTCATCTTCGACTGGTACTACAAGAAGACCGACGACCTGCTGCTGCAGCTTCCCCTGCCTGCATACGTAGGCTCTTACGGCAACGGAGCTGCCTCAAACCCGTGGCAGAACGTAGGAGCAATGCGCAACACGGGTATCGAGATGACGCTTAACACGGTGAACATCGACAAGGGCGGCTTCCAGTGGCGCACCAACCTCACGTTCTCAATGAACCGCAACAAGGTAATCCGTCTCGACACCGAGAGCGCATCAATTGACAAGACATTCCAGATAGGCAGCGAGACCAGCACCGTTACCCGTACCGTTGTAGGCAAGCCCGTAGGCCAGCTTTACGGTTACAAGGTGATAGGAAGATTCAACAGCGCCGAAGACTTCTACTATAAAGACGCCCAGGGCGCAGTCCATCCCGTAGCCATACCTGAGGGCAGCACGATAAGCGAGACCGGCACATGGATAGGCGACTACATCTTTGAGGACATCAATAACGATGGTGTCATCAACGCCGAGGACTGTACCTTCATCGGCGACCCGCAGCCCGACTTTACATACGGTATCGGCAACACCTTCTCATGGAAGGGATTTGACCTTACAATATTCTTCAACGGCAGCTACGGCAACGACATCCTCAACCTTACCAACCGCCGCATAGGCGACGTGCGCCAGAGCAGCAACCTGCTGGCAAGCTGTGCCGACTACGCGAAAATCGGTGTAATAGATCCGAATCTGCCTGACGATGACTTCCGTAACCTGTACGTCACCAACCCGAACACCCGCCTGCCGCGTATAAGCGCATCGCAGACCAACGGCAACAACCGCGTAAGCGACCTGTGGGTAGAGGACGGCTCATACATCCGTCTGCAGAACATCTCGCTGAGCTACACGTTCCCTAAATCTATCGTAAGCAAGCTGAAGCTGCAGAACCTGAAGGTTTACATGAACCTGCAGAACGTGTACACATGGACCAACTACAGCGGCTACGACCCTGAAGTAGGCTCGATGTACGGCGACGCGCTCATGACAGGCATCGACTACGGCCGCTACCCATCACCGCGCATCTATACTTTCGGCCTGAACATAACGTTCTGACAGAAGACTGTAAAAAGAGAAAATAATCATTACATTATTTATATAGTAACAAAATGAAGACCAAGATATTATTTTACGGAGGGCTGCTCACTGCCGGGCTGACATTATCCTCATGCGCCGAGGACTTTCTCGACCAGGAGAACTCTACCAGCATAAATGCCGAGACCTTCTTCAACAGTGACGAGGCAATCGACCAAGCTATCTACCCGCTGTACAACTATGTTTGGAACAGCTTTAACGACAAGGCTTATTACGGCATGGGCGACGGCAAGGCCAACAACATTACGGCGCAATACTCTGACTATATCTATCCTTACACTAACTTCAACGAGAACGGATTGAGCGGCGGTCTGGCCGATGCCTGGGGCTCGCTTTACTCCGTTGTGGCGCAGGCCAACAACGTTATCAGTAACATTGAGGAGCGTTGCTCTTCAAGCGTAAGCGAGGAGGCCAAGACCGAAGGCATGGCAGAGGCACGCTTCATGAGGGGCGTCGCCTACTGGTACATCGCATCGCTGTGGGGCGACGCCATCATCTATACCAACACTTCGGGCATGGTTGGAAACTACGTTATTCAGGCTAATCCGCAGACTGACGTAATGGAGTTTGCAATCCGTGACCTTGAGTATGCCGCCGTAAACCTGCCCGAAACGCAATCTCAGGCAGGCCGCGTGAACAGATACAGCGCCTACGGCATGCTGTCGAGGGTTTACCTCTCAATGGCAGGGCTTACCTCCGAGGGACGCTATGACGGCACAAACGCCGCCACCGACTTTAACCGCGGCACACGTAACACGTATTATCTCGACATGGCACGCCGCGCCGCTCTCAAGGTTGTGGAGGAATCAGACTTCAGACTTATGGACAACTACGGCGACCTGTTCAGGATTGAGAACAACAACTGCCGGGAGGACATGTTCCAGCTGCAGTGGCTGACGGGCTCTACCGACGCTATCGGCTGGGGCGCCAACCAGACTATAACGTCTTACTTCGGCTGGTCTACAATGGTGTGCGACGGCACTAACTGGGGCGGTGCTACTTACTGCTCATGGGACCTGTTCAACGAATATGAACAGGGCGACCTGCGCAAGCATGAGTCAGTGGCCTGGTACGGCGAGACTTATCCGGAGCTGAACACCCGCGGCGGTGGCTACATCTACGGCGTAACGGAGAACGCCGGCTCGCAGGGCGCAAACATCAGGAAATATGTTGTGGGCACGATTGACGACAACGGCGTAAGCTACAAGCAGTCGAGCGGCATCAACACCCACATGCTGCGTCTGGCCGAAGTGTACCTTAACCTGGCAGAGGCCATTATGGGCAACGACGAGTCGACAAGGGACGAGACGGCCCTCTACTACTTCAACGCTGTGCGCACACGTGCCGGACTGGACGCCCTGCGCTCCATATCATACAAAGAGCTGAAGCGCGAGCGCCGCGTAGAGCTGGCCTTCGAGGGGCAGTACTGGTATGACCTGGTAAGGCGGGCGTATTATCATCAGCAGGAAGTGGTGAACTATCTGAACAATCAGGACCGCAACGCAAGCTATTATGACTCGTCAACCCACGAGTATGGCCTGCCTGACGGCTGGACAGGCACGGGCCCGGGCGTGGCCACAGCCACAGCGCGCAACCTGAAGCTGCCTTACCCCGACTCTGACGTTAACCGCAACCCGTACCTGCAGAGCGACGGCAACGGCAACCTGGACACCGTGCCCTACGGGTTCGGCGAACGCGAGGTTACCGACGAGCAACTGTTCAACTGATTTTAAAACAACGACATGAGGACAACATTTAAAGATTATTTCATCATGAAAAACTTAAAATATATTTGGCTGATGTGCCTTACGCTGGTAATGCCCGGCCTCACTTCATGCGACGACGACGACGAGGCTGCCGACAGCTCACCCGTCACCGTGACGCAGATTTACCTTGAGAGGGCCGACGCCACCGTAAAAGACCGCCCCGTAGACTTTGCCCGCCTCGGCCAGACAATACGCATCGAGGGCTCGGGCTTCACGGGAGTGAGAGAGCTGTACATCAACGGCTTCAAGACGTATTTCAACGTGGCTTACGTCACTAACACGAACATGATTGTTTCGATTGACACCGACACGCCCGTAAGCGAGGCTGACCCCGGGCAGCGTAACACCATACGCTTCGTGAAGAGCGGCGGCGAGTATGTGCACGAGTTCACGATACGTGCCGCGGCGCCGGTAATCACAAGCATCGAGAACTCTCTGCCGATGCCGGGCGAGACGGTTATTGTGCGCGGCGAGAACCTGCAGGAGACATCTCTCGTGACGCTGGCCGACGGCACTCAGATTACCGACATAACCAACGCCACCGACGAGGAGGAGGACGGCGAGTGGTTCTCGTTCGTGATGCCGGCAGGCGTGACGGCGGCAGGAGCGATAACCGTAACCTGCGCCAACGGTACAGCCGTGTCGCCCAACTGCTTCAACTTCAGCATCTGCATGGTGCTCGACTTTGACGGCAACGGCGCCCAGGGCGCATGGAGTTGGAGCGAGACGGGCAGCATGATTGACGCCACCGACCTGGTTGACGACCCGCTGGGCACAGGCCGCGGCAAGGTGCTCAAGCTGATACCTGACCGGCTGATCAACGCCGGAGGCATAGCTGCCGGAAAGGCACGCGCCACAGAATGCTGGACGGCGGGCAACGACAACGAGCTTGACGACTGGTCACGCATGTATCAGTACATACCCGAGACAACACCGCTGACCGAGGTTGCCTTCCAGTTTGACATCTATGTACCCAATCCATGG
Organism: uncultured Prevotella sp.; assembly: GCA_900550365.1. GTDB lineage: Bacteria > Bacteroidota > Bacteroidia > Bacteroidales > Bacteroidaceae > Prevotella. Next base: position 95,402 of record URRR01000003.1, read on the forward strand.
AGCGGCACGGGCCACATACAGCTGTGCCTGATAAACAACTTCAACTTCGGCGGCATAGGCTCTGACGACGACGCCGACAGCAAGCAGTGCGCCTTCTACTGCCCGTGGATTACGGGCGGCGAGGTGGTACCGTTCACTACCGGAGGCCGCTGGATGACGGTTACCGTACCGTTCAGCCAGTTCGGCAAGTATGCCGCCGAGATAGAGGAAGGCAACACGCCGACATTCGCCGAGGTGGTTGCCGACCGCAACTCAGCCACCTACCGCAACTTCGGCATGGGCTTCGTCAACACCGACTTTACTTATGACGGCGTAGACGTTATCTCTTCGGTATGCACCCAGGAGATATACATCGACAACTGGCGCGTGGTGCCTTATGAGACAACAACCGTATCAGACTTCCCTGACGAGGAGGAGAGCGAGGAAGAATAAAAACAAAACTGTTAAACTGAATATCATGAAACTGAACAATATGATCATACCGGTGCTGGCCGGCTCGCTCATCCTTACGGGATGCTATGACGAGAAAATGGACTGGCACACCCCCGAGGGGCATAATCCGGTGACGGCAGACGAGATACCGCTGCAGCTGCAGGAGGAAATCGACCACTATGACGACATCATGAACTACATGACCCAGTACATGCCGGAGACGCCCGTGGGCATAGGCCTCAGCGCCGACAAGTATCTTGACGAGGACGACCCTGACTACGCGGCGCTATGCAACGCCCACTTCCAGCAGTTCGTAACGGGCAACGCCATGAAGATGGACGCCATGGTGAACAGCAACGGTACGCTGAACACCACCAAGCTCGACGCTTATCTGGCCAAAGTTCCGGCTGACAAGCAGCTCTTCGGCCACAACTTTATCTGGCATACGCAGCAGCAGCAGACTTACCTGCTGTCACTTATCGCCCCGGAAATGATTGTAGAGACTGACGGCGACATCCTCACGATGATTCAGAACGGCGACTTTGAGACCGGCCAGCTCTCGCCCTGGACAGGCTGGGGCGGCGAGTCTACCCGTGAAGTAGTAGCCGGTGAAGGCGTTGACGGCTCGTATGCAGCCAAGCTGTATAACCCCGACCCGGGCAGCGAGTACTCGGCTCAGTTTGTCTATAACCTTACCGAGCCTCTGAAGAACGGCGAGACATACGTCATAAGGTTCCAGATTCGTGCCGAACAGCCCGGCGGCTCGGTGCAGTTCGCATGGCAGAACCTCAACTTTGGCAACGGTGAAGTGTACCACAAGTTCAACAACATCGGCACCGACTGGATAACCGTGGAACATGAGGCTACATGCACCAAGGACGATGCCCAGCAAGTGCTGATAAACTTCGGCAAGGCGGCCAACACGTATTACATCGACAACATCGAGTTCGGCACACGCATCAGTGAGGGAGAGGCGGCACAGGCTAACCGACAGACACGCGCCACCACGATAACCTATAAGTTCAAGACGGCTGAGGAGAAGCGCACCGCCCTGCTCGGCGCAATGGAGAACTGGATAGGCGGCATGCTGCAGCACGTAAGCGGCGACAACCGCTTCGTTGGCTGGGACATAATCAACGAGCCCATCACCGACGGCTCACCGGCATACCGCGGCATAGACAACAACTTCGGCGGAAGCTGGGAGGACGACAACGGCCAGACGCAATATGACTCGGCACCCGTGGAAGACCCCGCCACCGGACTTACCCTTAACTGGGGCAGCGGACACTTCTACTGGGGCTATTACCTCGGCATGGACTACGCCGTAAAGGCCTTCGAGTTTGCCCGCAAGTATGCTCCGGCCGGAATGAAGCTGTACGTCAACGACTACAACCTTGAGACCAACCCTGCCAAACTGCAGAAGCTCATAGAGTTTGTTAACTACATCGACGAGAACAGCTCGACCCAGGTAGACGGCATAGCCACACAGATGCACGTCCAGGCAAGCAACATCACGAGAGAGCAGGTTGACCAGATGTTCCAGACCATGGCCGCAACGGGCAAGCTGGTACGTGTCAGCGAGCTTGACGTAGCCCTCGGCACATCGTCACCCACGCAGGACGATCTGCAGCTGCAGTCAGACGTTTACCAGATGATTATCGAGTCATACAAGGCCAACGTGCCTGCAGAGCAGCGTGGCGGATTCGTAATATGGACACTGTCTGACGCCGCTGACGAGCACGAATACTGGCTCAACGGCGACAGCCCCAACCTCTTTGACGCCAACTATGGCCGCAAACTGGCTTACAAGGGCTTCTGCGACGGAATAGCAGGCAAGGACATCGGCGCCGAGTTTGACGGCAGTATATGGAAAGAAGAAGCAGCCGAAGACATGGAGGAAGAGGAAGAGTGAATAACAAAAAGTGAAGAGTGAAGAGTGAAAAGTGAAAAATCCATTTGCATAGTCAGTCATTTGGATTTTTCACTTTTCACTCTTCACTTTTCACTCAATAACTAAGCCGTTTCCAAAAGGCCACCTTTTGCACGCCAAGAGGTGGCCTTTTATCGTGTAAAAGACCGTCTTTTAAAAGCCAAAAGACCGTCTTTCGCAAAACACGTGGTATTCATATCACATTTAAGGGGTAAACAGTAAGTACAAAAGACGCCGCCGAACGTCTAATTGGTATCATGAAACGTTATTTTATCACCTTATTGATATTGGCGGCGGGGCTGCTTGCCTGCGAGCCGATCATTGCGCAGCAGCGCTACAAAATCGGAGTGTGCGACTGGATGGTGCTCAAGCGCCAGAAGCTGGGAGAGTTCAAGCTGGCTCACGAACTGGGCTGCGACGGCATCGAGATGGACATGGGCGGACTGGGCAAGCGCACGTCGTTTGACAACAAGATGCGCGACCCTGAGTCGGTGCGCGTGTTCACCCACATGGCCGACAGCTTCGGCATCGAGGTTGGCGCCGTGGCCATGTCGGGCTTCTACGGCCAGAGCTTCGCCAAGAAAGAGAGCTGGCGCTGGCTGATTCAGGACTGCCTCAACACCATGGACGTGTTCGGCGCCAAGGTCGCTTTCCTGCCTCTCGGCGGCTGCGGAAACAACTGGGCCGACTCAACCGACCTGCGCCGGCAGATAGTATGGCGGCTTCACGAGGTAGGCGAGATGGCCCGCAAGCGCGGCAAAGTAATCGGTATTGACACCCCGCTCGACGCCGAGGGCAACATAAAGCTGCTCAACGAGATCGGTTCTGACGGCATAAAAATCTTCTATAAGTTCCAGACCGCAATAGAAAACAAGCGCGACATAGCCAAGGAGATAAAGACCTTGGGCAAAGACCGCATATGCGCCATACACGCAAGCAACACCGACGGCGTGTGGCTGCGCCATGACAAGGCCGTGAACATGAAGAAGATAAAGAAAGCGCTCGACGCCATAGGCTGGCAGGGCTGGCTGTTCGTAGAGCGCAGCCGTGACGTAAACCAGGTGAGGAACGTGAAGCTGAACTACGGTGAAAATGTTAAATATCTAAAAGAAATAATGCAATGAGAACTATTTTAACTATTTTTGTATCGCTAATAACATTAAGTACCGTTAACGCCCAAACCTTCAGCCTCGACTCTGAAGGGCGCGACCCCGAATACGTAAAGACCATACTGGGCCGCGCTAAGAAGGTTACCGACGCCCTCAGCATCACGGGTACGGCACGGGGCGAGCAGGTGATGAACATCGTAGCTAACCGATATTTTGAACTTAACGACATTTACGAGGAGCGCGACAGCCTGAAGAAGGCTGCATCCGCACTTACCGGCGACACCAAGAAACAGGCTCAGGCATATGCCGAAAGCCTGAAGGACAGCAAGCTGTACCGCTCACACTTCGCCTTCGACGCTGACCTGTCACTGCTGCTCGACGCAGCCCAGATAGAGACGGTGAAGGACGTCATGACGTACAACGTGGTGAAGGTGACTTACGACGCGCAGTGCGACATGATACCTACGCTCACCGCCGAGGAGAAAGCCCAGATACTGGCGTGGCTCAAGGAGGCGCGCGAGTTTGCCGTTGACGCCGAGAGCTCAAAGAAGAAGCATGAGGCCTTCGGCAAGTACAAGGGCCGCATCAACAACTATCTTAGCAAGCGCGGATATGACCTTCAGAAGGAACGCGAGGCCTGGGCCGAGCGTGTAAAGGCAAGAGGAGGCTCTCTGTAAATCCATGACTTACAACCTATGAATAAGAAAACATTACTGACCTTAGTGACAACTGCGGCCGTGGCCCTGCCCGCCGCAGCCCAGCACAGCGGCATCACAGACACCCGCAACAGCAAGTACGCCGTAATCAACTCTACGCCTATTGACGCAGTGAAGTGGACGGGCGGCTTCTGGGGCGAGCGCTTCGGCGTGTTCAGCGGCACGTCCCTGCAGAGCATGTGGGAGACGTGGCAGTCTGACGAGGGCAAGAGCTTCAACAACTTCCTCATCGCCGCCGGTGAGAAGAAGGGCAAGCGGCACGGCCCGCCCTTCCATGACGGCGACATGTACAAATGGCTTGAGGCCGTGGCTGCCGTCTATGCGGTAAACAAAGACCCCGAACTTGACAGAATAATGGACCGCGTGATAGGTCTGATAGCCAAGGCTCAACGCCCCGACGGCTATCTGCACACGCCCGTCATCATAGCCAACCTGCTGAAGGCAGGGGCGCAGACGTCGCAGATAGCGTCTGACGAGGCCAAGGAGAACGAGAACATAGGCACCAAGGTAGGCACGAGCGGCGACGGACGCTTCGGCAATCCGCTGAACTTCGAGGCCTACAACATGGGCCACCTCATCACCGCTGGCATCATCCACAAGCGCGCCACGGGCAAAACGACCCTGTTCGACTGCGCCGTGAAGGCAGCCGACTGCCTTTACGACTTCTACATGAACCCGTCAAAGGACGCTCTGGAGAAGGGCGTCATCTGTCCGTCTCACTACATGGCGATAACCGAGATGTACCGCGAGACAGGCAATCCGAAATACCTTGAACTCTCAAAACAGCTAATCAACATCCGCGACAGCGTGAAGAACGGCACTGACGACAATCAGGACCGCATACCCTTCCGCCAGCAGTATAACGCCATGGGACACTCCGTGCGCGCCAATTATCTGTACGCCGGAGTAGCCGATCTGTACGTTGAGGACGGCGAGGCACAGCTTAAGAAGAATCTTGACGCCATTTGGGACGACATCGTTTACCGCAAGATGTACATCAACGGAGCGTGCGGTGCCCTCTATGACGGCACATCTCCTGACGGCACCGAATACAAGCCGGATCTCATCCAGAAGGTTCACCAGAGCTACGGACGACCTTACCAGCTGCCCCACTCCACCGCTCATAACGAGACTTGCGCCAACATAGGCAACATGCTGCTCAACTGGCGCATGTTCCAGGCTACGGCCGACGCCAAGTATGCAGGTCTGGTGGAGAACTGTCTGTACAACAGCATACTGTGCGGAATAAGCCTTGACGGCACAAAATACTTCTACACCAACCCTCTGCGCATGTCTGACGAACTGCCGTATGACCTGCGCTGGCCCAACGAACGCATGAAGTATATCAGCTGCTTCTGCTGTCCTCCCAACACGCTGCGCACCCTCTGTGAGGCTCAGGACTATGCTTACAGCGTAGGTAAGGGTGAGATTTACGTCAATCTGTACGGCCAGAACACTCTCACAACCAAGCTTGACGGCATAGGAGAGATTACCCTTGAGCAGGCAACTGACTATCCCTGGAACGGCAACGTGGCGCTGACCGTGGCCCGGCTGAAGGGCAAGAAGGACTTCACTCTGAAGCTGAGAATACCCGAATGGTGTGACAACGCCAGAATAACCGTCAACGGCGAGCCCGTGAACGCCGACATAAAGAGCGGCAGCTACGCCGCAATTACCCGCCGGTGGAAGAAAGGCGACGTTGTAACATTAGACATGCCGATGGACACCAAGCTCATGGAGGCGAACCCGCTGGTTGAGGAATGCCGCGGCCAGGTGGCCGTTCAGCGTGGCCCGATACTCTACTGCATCGAGAGCAACGACCTCAATGGCGCCGACATCGACAACATCGCGATACCGGCTGACGCCAAGTTCACCCCCGTTGAGACGAATATCGCCGGCAGCAGGATAATGGCTTTGGAGACCGAAGCCGTTGACCGCGGCGAAAGCAAATGGACAAACACCCTCTACCGCGAAGCAGGCAAGAAGAAGAACACCGTAAAAATACGCCTCATCCCCTACTATGCGTGGGGCAACAGAGGCAAAAGCGAGATGACCGTATGGATACCCGTAGAACTCTGATAACATCAATCTTTGCCGTAACAATCGGCCTTACAACGTATGCGACCGACTTGATTGTCAAGCCGGGCGCATACGCTATTGAGAAAGCTCTGCAGCAGGCACGTGAGGAACGCCGGCTTAACGGTGCCAAGGACGTGTGCATACGTCTGCAGGAAGGCACCTACCGGCTCAACCAGCCGATAACGGTACGACCCGAGGACAGCGGCACACGCATCGTAGCCGACGGCCAGGTGACCGTCAGCGGAGGCGTAAGCATCAGCGGCTGGAAGAAGGAAGGCCGGTTCTACGTTGCCGACGTGCCCGACTTTAACGGCCGTCCGCTGGAGTTCAGACAGCTCTGGGTAAACGGGAAGAAGGCTGTTAGGGCACGCGACGTGGCCGACTTTGACGACATGTTCCGCATCCGCGGCATTGACAAACCTAACGAGACACTGTACGTTCCGGCCAAAGCGGTGAAGAAGATTGTCAACGCACGCTACGCTGAAATGGTAATCCACGAAATGTGGTGCATAGCTAATCTACGAATAAAGAATATAAAGATACAGGGCGACAGCGCCGCCGTAACCTTTCATCAGCCTGAGAGCCACGTACACTTCATGCACCCCTGGCCGTCGCCAATGGTGACTACAGACGGCCACAACTCAGCTTTCTATCTGACAAACGCCAAGGAGCTCCTGGACGAGGAGGGCGAATGGTATCTCGACGCACGCCAGTCAAAACTTTATTACATACCCCGCAAGGGTGAGGACATGAGCCGTGCCGAGGTGATTGCGCCGGCAGTGGAGACGCTGATGCAGGTCTGCGGCACGCCGGACGACCCCGTACGCGACGTTACCTTCGAGGGTATCACGTTCAGTCATGCCACATGGCTGCGTCCCTCGGTCAGCGGACACGCTCCATTGCAGGCCGGTATGTACATGACAGAGGCATACAAACTGCGCCCGAAGATGGACCGCCCAAACGGCGACCACAAGTTAGACAACCAGGGATGGGTAGGCCGCCCGGCAGCAGCCGTAAGCCTTGACTGTGCCGAAAACGTGTCGTTCAGCCGCTGCACCTTCGAGCACAACGCCTCGACAGGTCTCGACTACCATACTTATATAAAAGGAGGAACGGTTGACCGCTGCACCTTCAGCGATATAGGCGGCAACGGAATACTGGCCGGCAGCTTCGGTCCGGAGGCTCACGAGGCACATCTCCCCTACGACCCGAGCGACCGCCGCATAATCTGCACGGGCCTGAGCATAACGAATAACCTCATCACTGACGTCAGCAACGACGACTGGGGATGCGTCGGGATAGGCGCGGGTTTCGTCAGGGACATACGAATATGCCACAACGAGATAAGCGAAGTGTCATACACCGGCATATCAATGGGCTGGGGATGGAACCAGCAGGTTTGCTCAATGGCCAACAATCTGGTGAGCGGCAACCTGATACATCACTACGCAAAGCACATGTATGACACGGCCGGAATATACACCCTCGGCTCGCAGCCCCACTCACTTATCGAGGGAAACGTGGTGCGTGACATCTACTCTCCGAGCTATGCCCACGACCCGAACCACTGGTTCTATCTGTACACAGACGAAGGCTCGTCGTACATAACGGTACGCAACAACTGGACACCGGCTGAGAAATTCCTCAAGAACGCCAACGGTCCGGGCAACACATGGGAGAACAACGGTCCCATGGTGGCCGACAGCATAAAGGCAGCCGCCGGCATACAGAAAAAGTAAAGCAAATATCCGGGTTTGCGAAAGACGGCATTTTGCACTGCGATTTGCCGTCTTTTACAGCCTGAAAGACGGTCTTTCAGAAGCCAAAAGGCCGTGTTTTGCAATACACAATATAATCACCTGACTATCAAGCGGTTACTGACGTAGCAAAAATCCGGGTTACCCGCTGCGTGAAAATGCGGTCTGCCGACCCGGCGGAGAATACACCTTAGGTAACTAAATAACAAGAAACTAATATATGGAAAAGACAAAAAGCAGCTTGAAAAGCACCATAGCGGTGTCGCTGACAAACTATCTTGACGCCGGAGCAATAGTAGCCGGCGCCAGCGGACTAACCCTCTGGCAGGACTATCTCGGTCTCACTGAGGGTCATCTGGGCCTGCTCAACGCCATAAGCGCCAACTGTCTCGGCGCGGCGATAGGCGCAATCATCGGCGGTTTCCTTGCCGACAAATACGGCCGCAAAGCCATTTACACATACAACATGCTGGTCTACATGCTTGGCGTGGCGCTCATCATGTTCTCATTCAACTTTCCAATGCTGCTCGCCGGCTTTCTCATCACGGGCATCTCTGTAGGAGTAGGCGTGCCGGCATCATGGACTTACATATCAGAAAACTCTGAAGTGGGCAACCGCGGACGCAACATCGGCATCTCTCAGATGGCGTGGGGCATCGGTCCTACTATCATCCTCATACTCGGAACACTGCTCGCGCCGCCCACAACAGGCGGAGCTGACAGTGCAGGCCTGCTCTTTGCTCCAGTAGTAAAGACACTTGCCGACCTGCTGACGGGCGGCTCTGCCGAGGGCACGGCGCTCAACGTGTTCAGCAGCCGTCTGGTATTCGCCTCGCTATTCATCGTGGCCTTCATAGCATGGAACCTGCAACGCAGGCTCGACGAGTCAGCCGAGTGGAAGGCTGAGAAGGCTAAGGGCAACGCAGGAAATCAGGGCGGAACGTTCTCTTCGTTCGGCTCGCTGTTCACAAACAAGGTCAACATCCGCACCATACTTTTCCTCGCCGGCATCTATCTGACGTGGAACCTGGTAAGCTCGGTAATGGGCTTCTTCCAGCAGCATATATATGAGACGGCCGGAGGCCTCTCTAACCAGCATGCCAACATGCTGTCAGTGGCTCAGTGGGTGATTATCATCATCACTACGTTCATCTTCTCAATGATTGTTGACAAGGTAAACCAGCGCTGGCTGTACTGCTTCGGAGTAGGAATGGGCGTCTTGGCATGGATTATCATCGTCACGATAGGCATCAACAGCATTGCCGGCCTGCTCTTCTTCACGCTGATATGGGGCATACAGGCCGGTGTCTCGGTGCAGTCGTTCTATGCTCTGTGGGCTTCAGAGCTGTTCCCGGCCAAGTACAGAGCCGCCGCCCAGGGCGTGATGTTCTTCATCGTGCGCGGCGTGTCGGCGCTGTGGGGACTCGGCTTCGTCTACATCTACGGCGAGAACGGTGAGGGCTTCACCCTCGCGGCATACATCATGATGGGTCTGCTGCTCATATCCATGATTGTCGGAACAATCTGGACACCGCAGACCCGTGGAAAAACTCTTGAACAAATAACAAAAGAAAGATATGGCGACGACATCTAAAGCTACATGGATTTGGTATCCGGGCGACTATGAAATCTGGCTCGGCAACAAGATGAACAACCGCCGCACTGACCGCGGCGCTTACTTCCCTCCGTTCTGGAAGCAGGACAGCCACTACGTGACGGTTGAGTTCAGCAAGGCCGTAAGCCTGACTGAAGCCGAGACACTGACCGTAGCGACAGAGGGCGACTACAACATAAAGATAGACGGCAAGATGCTCTTCGGCATGCCGCAAACGTTCACCCTCAGCGCAGGTGACCACCGCATAAACATAAAAGTACACAACCAGGCCACGCCTCCGGCACTCTTTATAAGTGGAAAAACCGTCTGCACCGACTCTACATGGAACGTAACGTTTGAGGACAAGGAGTGGATTGACGAGAGCGGAAAGGCCAGTGACACATCGTCAACGGTCTATATGTCTGCCGGATGCTGGAACTTCAATACGCCTGAGCAGCGCCCCTCGGCATTCAGTCTCAGCCGTAAGCGCATCAGCCCGGCAAGCACCGACGGCAGTCTGTACGACTTCGGCCGTGAGACTTTCGGCTACGCCGTGCTCAAAGGAATAAAAGGTAACGGCACGATAGACATATATTATGGTGAAAGCGAAGAGGAGGCACGCGACAAAGACTACTGCGAGACACTGGACAAGCTCGTTGTTAAGGACGGTAAAATAACCGACCTCGCAACTAATAAGACAGCTGACTTGACAGCGGAATACGTCATGCTGAACAGCAAGGCGCTGCGATTCGTCTACATAGAGACCGACGGCTGCACCGTTGACGGCGTGGAACTTGACTACGAATATATGCCTGAGACTGAGAAAGGCACGTTCAGATGCAGCGATGAGGAGCTGAACCGCATTTGGGAAATAGGCGCATACACAATGCAGCTCACGGCCCGCGAGTTTTTCATTGACGGCATAAAGCGCGACCGCTGGGTATGGAGCGGCGACGCGTCACAGAGCTACCTGATGAACTACTACCTCTTCAACGACAACGAAATGGTAAAGCGCACCACGTGGCTGCTGGCCGGCAAGACTCCCGTTACAAGCCATATCAACACAATAATGGACTATACCTTTTACTGGTTTATCTCCGTTTACGATTATTACATGTACAGCGGCGACCGCCATTTCTTGACGCAGATCTACCCGACGATGCAGACTTACATGGATTATGTCCTCGGACGAACTGACGAAGACGGCATGGTGGAAGGTCTGCCGGGCGACTGGGTGTTCATTGATTGGGCAGACAAGCCCATGGACAAGCAGGGTCAACTGGCTTTCGAGCAGATTCTGTTCTGCAAATCTCTTGAGGTTACGGCTGCCGTTGCAGCACTTACAGGTGATGACAACGGTGCCGGAAAATATAAAGAACTTGCCGGAAAACTGGGCGAAAAGCTGCTGCCGTACTTCTGGAACAGCGACAAACAGGCTCTGATGCACAGCCGCCGCGACGGCAAGCTGAGCGGCGAGGTGTTCCGTTACGCCAACATGTTCGCCATAATGTACGGTTATCTTGACGAAGAAAAGCAAGAACAGGTAAAGCGGTCGGTCATCCTCAACGATGACGTTCTCAGGATAACGACGCCTTATATGCGCTTTTACGAACTTGAGGCGCTGTGCATGCTCGGTGAGCAGGACCGCGTAATGAAGGAGATGAAAGCATACTGGGGCGGCATGCTGAAGGAAGGCGCTACGTCGTTCTGGGAGAAATATAACCCCGACGAGCACGGAAGGGCACGCCTTGCTATGTACGGCCGTCCTTACGGCAAGAGCCTATGCCACGCCTGGGGAGCAAGCCCCATATATCTGCTGGGCCGCTATTACCTCGGCGTAGAGCCTGTAAAGCCCGGCTATGAGGAATACACCGTAAGGCCGAACCTCGGCGGACTTGACTGGATGGAAGGCAATGTGCCCACTCCTTTCGGCTCGGTAAACGTCAGGATAGACAAAGATACCGTGACTGTAAAGAGCGACGGAGGCCACGGAACACTGATTATCGGCAGCAAGGAGAACGAGAGAAAATTTGAAATCTTACCCGGAAAAGAAACTAAAATAAACTTATGAAGACAGTACGCAACCTACTGATATCAGGCATTGCGATGACCCTGGCAGGATGCGGAAGCACCACAACCAAGGTAGTTACCGAGCAGGCACTGCCGCAGACACAATATGCGGCATCGCTTGTAGAGAACTATATTCCCTCAATGCAAAAGGGGTATAAAATCAACATCGGCGTAACCGATGACACGACAGGCCTTGAACAGGAGGGATTTACCATAAAAAGAAAAGGCAAGAAAATAACAGTTACGGGCAACGATGCCGCCGGAGCGATATACGGCACTAACCGTCTGCTTGAATATTTCACGCAATACGGCAACCTTGAGACGCCCGAGATTATCGTAGACGCTCCCGAAATGAAAATCCGCGGAGCATGCGTAGGCCTGCAGAAAACGGTATATCTGCCCGGACACAAGGTGTATGAGTATCCTTATACACCAGAGAACTTTCCGTGGTTTTACGACAAGGAGCTGTGGATAAAGTATCTTGACATGCTCGCAGCAGACAACATGAACGCCGTTTTCCTGTGGAACGGCCATCCGTTTGCCTCGCTCGTAAAGCTCGAAGATTACCCCTTCGCCGTGGAAGTTGACGATGCGACAATGGAAAAGAACCAGGAAATGTTCTCATTCCTTACCACTGAGGCACAGAAACGTGGCATACGTGTAATACAGATGTTCTACAACATCATCGTATCAAAGCCTTTCGCCGACCATTACGGCATAGCCACGCAAGACCGCAACCGCCCTATCACGCCGGTGATAAGCGACTACACGCGTAAAAGTATTGCCGCCTTCATCCAGAAATATCCTAATGTGGGCTTCCTTGTGTGCCTCGGCGAGGCCATGGCAACTATCGAAGACGACGTTGAATGGATGACGAAGACAATCATTCCGGGCATCAAGGACGGTCTGAAAGCGTCCGGACGCACCGACGAACCGCCGATTATCCTGCGCTCACACGACACCGACGGGCCGCGTGTGCTCAAGGCTTCGCTGCCGCTTTACAAGAACATCTACACCATGACGAAGTATAACGGCGAATCGTTGACGACGTATGAGCCGGGCGGGCCGTGGGGAGAGACGCAAAGACAGCTCAGCAGCGTTGCCCCGATACATATCAGCAACGTACACATCCTGGCCAACCTTGAGCCGTTCCGCTGGAGTTCACCCGCCTTTACACAGAAAGCCGTGCAGGCGATGCACCGTGTTCACGGCGCCAACGGTCTGCATCTGTACCCTCAGGCAAGTTACTGGGACTGGCCATACACGGCCGACAAGCTGCCCGAAGGCCGGCGTCAGTTGCAGATTGACCGCGACTGGATGTGGTATGCGGCATGGGGACGCTATTCATGGAACTGCCATCGCGGTGCGGATAAGAGCTACTGGGTGAACCGTCTGGCTGATTATTACGGCACAGACACCGTTACTGCAGGCCGCATTCTTGACGCTTATGACGAAAGCGGAGAGATTGCGCCGAAGCTGTTGAGGCGTTTCGGCATCACGGAAGGCAACCGTCAGACCCTTCTTTTGGGTATGAAGATGAGCCAGCTTGTCAACCCTTACAAGTACACCGTTTACGAAGAGTTTTATCAAAGCTGCGGGCCTAAGGGTGAGAAGCTCATCGAATATGTAGAGAAAGAATGGAAACACCAGAAGCACGAGGGTGAACTTCCGCTGGATATTGTGGACCAGTGCGTCGCACATGGTGACAAGGCAGTAGCTGCAATAAGCGGACTTGCAGGCAAGATAACAAAGAACAAGGATGAGTTCGGCCGTCTCGTGAACGACATTAACTGTTACAAGGATTTCGCTTATTCATTCAAATACAAGGTTCTGGCCGCCCAACAGGTGCTCAACTACAAGTGGAGCAAGGACATAAACTATCTTAACAAGGCCGTACCTCTGCTCGAAAAGAGCAACGGATACTACGATAAGCTCGTTGAAAGGACACGGGACACGTATCTTTACGCCAACAGCATGCAGACGGCTCAGCGCCGAATACCCGTCGGAGGAGATGAAGGCAAGTTCAAGACATGGACCGAAATGCAGCCGGTTTACGCTGAAGAACTCGCCAATTTGAAGGCAAACATCGTGAAACTGACTTCACCCAAAGACGCGAAAAGCCAGGAAGAGGATATTACGAAGGCCGTCAATGCCGACGTAAAACTTATCAGCAACTACAAGAGAATAAAGCTGACTAAAGGCGCAAAGCTGTTCGAAAACCGCGACGAAGCTATCGACTCGCTCGCTCCCGAGCTTGAAGGATTAGAGGCGCTGGTAATGAACCGCGACACTACACGCATCAACGGAGGCACCGTTGAGTTTGAGACTGACAAACCGGTGAAGATGCTTGTGGGCTTCTTCATTGACGACCAGAACAAATTCGCAAGTCCTCCTAAACTCGAAACCGACGCTACCGGCAATGAGTTCGGCCAGGCCGAACCAATCATTATGAACGCTATCAGCATGTCAAACATGCCGATTGTGAACATACACGCTTACCACATGAAGCCCGGAAGGCACACGATACGTCTGCCCAAAGGTATCATAATGGTAGCCGGATTTACGACAACCGACCTGAAAATACGTGACGCCGGGCTCAACGGTTTGAGTGATGAAGTAGACTGGCTGTTCATGAAATAACTGAAGAAACAATGTTAAAGAACTTCTTATTAATACTCTTGCTGCTCGTCGCGGCAGACTCACAGGCTCAAAGCAGATACCGTAAGCGCGCAAAGACAACGCCCGCCGTTCCTACCGTAGTAAGCCAGGAGACAATGCGGAATATATATAATAAGGTGAGAACGCCTTATAAATATGGACTCGTCGTTGCCCCGGAGAGCAACGACCGCAAGGTAGACTGCCCCACGGTGTTCCGCCATGGCGACATGTGGTACATGACTTACGTATGCTATAACGGTTCAAACGGCACCAACGGGCGCGGTTATGAGACGTGGATTGCAGAAAGTAAGGACCTTCTTCACTGGCATACTCTCGGCCGTGTACTTGCTTTCGGCAATGAGGGTTGGGACATGAACCAGCGCGGAGGCTTCCCCTCACTGATTGATTTTGAGTGGGGCGGCAGCTACAACATCCAGAAATTCAAGGACCGTTATTGGATGACCTACATCGGAGGAGCGGGCACCGGCTACGAGTCAGTCAACGCCCCGCTGAGCATCGGGCTTGCCTCAACCGAAGGAGACGTCACAAAAGCGCATCGCTGGGAGACCTACAAGAAACCCATTCTGTCATACAACGACAAGAACGCGCAGTGGTGGGAGCATCTGACTCAATACAAAAGCACCGTCTACATGGTAGACAAAAAGAAGTTCGGATACCAGTTTATGATGTTCTACAACGCCGCCGGAAAGGACGCCACGCATCCAAAAGGCGAGCGTGTGGGCATCGCTTTCTCCAACGACCTGAAGAAATGGACGCGCTATGAAGGCAATCCCGTATTCGCTCACGACAGCGACGGCACGATAACCGGTGACGCACAGATAGTCAAGATGGGCGACCTCTACGTGATGTTCTACTTCTCGGCGTTCAATCCCACACGTGAATACAATGCCTACAACACCTTTGCCGCCAGTTACGACCTTATCCACTGGACCGACTGGCAGGGCGAAGACCTCATCATTCCGTCGAAACCTTACGACGAGATGTTTGCCCACAAGAGCTGCGTAATCAACCATAACGGAGTGGTTTACCACTTCTATTGCGCCGTGAACAACCACGACCAGCGCGGCATAGCCGTGGCAACGAGCAAGCCTATGGGCAAAAGTGAGGTCAGCTTTCCACGTCCGAATGCCACCGGGAAACGCTTTATCACATCGCTGAACGACAACTGGACCATTACGTTCGACCGCAAGACGTTCGTCAAAGACATACCTTATAACCTTGACGACTACTACGGCGCGCTGCAGAAAGAGCACGGCAACCTGCACGGAAGGGCTACTTTCAGCAAGACGTTCACCGCTCCCGACATGAAGGACAAGCAGTACTTCATACGCTTTGAGGGCGTAGGAACTTACGCAGAAGTAACGCTCAACGGCAAGCGCATTGGCCGTTACGACATCGGCAGGACAACCAAGACTATCGACATCACCAGATACGTGCGCCGCGGTGACGACAACGAGCTTGTCGTAAGAGTATCACATCCGAAGGGGATAACCGACATGCCGTGGGTATGCGGCGGCTGCAGCTCTGAATGGGGGTTCAGTGAAGGCTCCCAACCGTTCGGCATCTACCGCCCCGTAGTACTTGAAGTGACAGACAAGACACGCGTTGAGCCGTTCGGCACGCACATCTGGAACAACGCAACGGCCGACAGCCTGTTCATCGAAACGGAAGTGAAGAACTACGGACAGACGGCAGACACGATAAGCCTTATCAGCAAAATATGCGACAAAAGCGGCAAGCAGGTGATACGTCTGACTGACAACATCGTGCTGAAACCCGGCGAGATGAAGACCGTAAGACAGCAGACAGCCATACAGAACGCCCACCTCTGGGACGTGGACGACCCGTATCTGTACACGCTGAACACCATACTGAAACGCAACAACAAGGCAACTGACGACCTGGCGACGCCCTTCGGCGTGCGCACTTCAAGCTGGCCGCTCAACAGGAAGGACGGCGACAACCGTTTTTACCTGAACGGCCGCCCCGTATTCATCAACGGAGTATGCGAGTATGAGCATCGTTTCGGCCAGAGCCATGCCTTCTCTGACGCCCAGATTGACGCCAGAATAAAGGAAGTGAAGGACGCCGGTTTCAACGCGTTCCGCGACGCTCACCAGCCCCACAACCTGCGATATAAGGACCTGATTGACAGAGAAGGCCTGCTGTGGTGGCCTCAGTTCTCGGCCCATATATGGTATGACACGCCCCAGTTCCGCGAGAGCTTCAAGCGTCACCTTGTGCAATGGGTAAAGGAACGCCGCAACTCGCCCTCGATAATACTGTGGGGACTGCAGAACGAGAGCACTCTGCCGGCCGACTTCGCCAAGGAGTGTATGGACATAATAAAGCGTATGGACCCGATGTGCGCCACGATGCGTCTCGTCACCACCTGCAACGGAGGCGACGGAACAGACTGGAACGTGGTGCAGAACTGGAGTGGAACGTATGGCGGAAAACTTGAAAACTACGGCAACGAACTGAAACGCAACGACCAGTTGCTCAACGGAGAGTACGGCGCATGGCGCACCGTGGGCAACCATACGGGGCAACGCTACACCGAGGAGAAGTTCTGCGACATACTTGAGCGCAAGGCACAGCTTGCCGAAAGCGTGAAAGACAGCGTGTGCGGACAGTTCCAGTGGATACTGCAAAGCCACGACAACCCCGGCCGCCGGCAGCCCGACGAGGGACTGAGGCGCATCGACAAGGTAGGCCCGTTCAACCACAAAGGCATCTTTACGGCGTGGGAACAGCCCACAGACGCGTTCTATATGTACAAGTCACGTTACACACCGGCCGCTGAAGAGCCGATGGTCTACATCGTGCCGAACATCTCAACGGACAGCATACGCGTTTACAGCAACTGCGACTCGGTGGCGCTGAGCTGCGGGTGGTGGAAAGAACAGAAGACGAGAGACGCCGGAACGACACTTTACAAGTGGCATGACGTAGAGCTGAAAGGCGACCTGCTCATCGCTACGGCTTACCGCAACGGCCGTCCTGCGGCTGCCGACACGCTGGCAATGCCGTCGTTCCGCACGTGGAACGAGCAGATACTGAAACCCGCCGAGGGCTACTATTACCTGTACAACGTAAACTGCGGCGGCGACACTTACACGGATATCTTCGCTACGGAGTGGACCCAGGACAACACGAAGTGGTCACACTCATGGGGTGACAGATTCCCCAAGGAGGCAAGCCCCTACATGGCCAGCCAGACATCCAGCCCGCTGCTGCCCGTTTCTCCGCTGTTCCGCACGTCGCGTTTCGGCCGTCATGAGCTGTCATATACGTTCCCCGTACGCCCCGGCGACTACCGTGTTGAGCTGTACTTCATCGAGCCTTGGTACGGTCCGGGCGCCAGTGAGACCACCGATTATGAAGGACTGCGCCTCTTTGACGTGGCCATCAACGACAGCACCTGCATCCGTGACCTCGACATCTGGGCACAGGCCCGCTACGCAAAACCATACAAACGCGTGGTGAACGTTCACGTTCCGGGTAACAGCATAAAGATAAACTTCCCCAGAGTCAATGCCGGTCAGGCTATCATCTCAGCCATAGCAATAGCATCAAAAGCCCCCGACGCAGCCGCTGACTATCCCGAGATAAAGGACAAGGACATGTGGGCTAAGTTCGACAAGGACATTCTCGTGGAGATGCCCGACAGCCTTCTGCCGCCAAGAACAAGCAGCGCAATGGAGGTGGACGGCATGGTTAAGGACGGCACGCTGACATGGAACTTCAACGTAGGCGTGGCCAAGGTCTACGCTATGCGCTTCCGTTACTACAATCCCGAGGCCGAGCGCACGCTGCACGTAAAGGTTACTGACCTGAACGGCGTTGTGTATAAGGAAGACGACATCACGTTCGTTAAGACACCCGAGAAGAAGACCAAACGCCGCAACACGAGCATAACCACAGGCTCGCAAATCAATGCGGGCAGCTATATCGTGACGCTCAGCGGCGAGGGACTTGACAAAATGCTCTTCGAAAAACTCACGATTGAATAGCGTTTCATAACCGCTTGCGTAATCACCTGATACTCAACGCGTTGCAAAAGGCGGTCTTTTACCGTGCAAAAGGCCACCTTTTAGCGTGTAAAAGACCGTCTTTTGCAACGCGATTTGCCGTCTTTTATAACGTAAGACACGGCCTTTCATAACAAAGACGGTAACACGGCATACTGAAATACATCATTCTGAACAAAAAAAGACACTATTTATAATGAGACATTTACTATTGACAGCAGCGCTCGCCCTGTGCTCGGCAATGGCCGCCGGACAGGGAAACGAATGGGAGAACCAGTACGTCATGTCGATAAACCGTGAACCGGCACGTGCCTCATTCGTTCCTTACGGAAGCACGCCGGGCGACAGACAGATGTCGCTTGACGGCATGTGGAAGTTCAACTGGACCAAGACGCCCGGCGAACAGCCTGCCGACTTCTACCGGAAAGACTTCGACGACACGTCGTGGACTACCTTCAACGTGCCCGGCGACTGGGAGGTGAACGGCTACGGAACGCCCATATACAGCAGTTCGGGCTATACCTTCAAGATTGACCCGCCGTTCGTAATGAAAGAGCCGAAGCGCAAATACACGGCCTTCATTGAGCGTAACCCTACCGGATGTTACCGCCGCACGTTCACGGTGCCTGCCGCTTGGGACGGCAAGGAAGTCTACATACATTTCGGTTCGGTGGCAAGCGCGTTCTACGTCTATGTCAACGGCCGAATGGTCGGCTACTCAGAGGGCAGCATGGAGCCTGCCGAGTTCCGGCTTACGCCCTACCTTGAAAAGGGCGAGAACCTCATTGCGCTGAAAGTTCTGAAGTATTCTGACGGCAGTTATCTTGAAGACCAGGACATGTGGCGCCTCGCCGGAATACACCGCAGCATATATCTCTACGCCACACCGAAAATCCGCATACGCGACTTCGGCGTGCGCACGCTGCTCGATGACGATTATCGTGACGCCCGACTTGTAATCCATCCCGAGCTGGCAGTTGTCGAAGGGCAGCGCGGCGAGGGCTACCACGTCGAGGCACAGCTCTTCGACGCGTCAGGCAAAGCCGTGCTCGACAGCACCTTGAAGCAGGACGCCGTACCCATGCTTAACCTTGACCATAAGGGCAAAATAATGAATGCACGCAACCCGCAGCGCGGCTATGCCGCCTACGGATGGCTTGAAGCGGAAGTGAAAAACCCGCTGAAGTGGACCGCAGAGACGCCTAACCTCTATACATTGAGGCTGGCTCTGATCGACAGCAAGGGCAACAAGATAGAGCAGGTGGAGACAAAAATAGGATTCCGCCGCCTCGAAATAAAAGACGGGCGCTTCCTTGTAAACGGCGTGACGACACGCTTCCGCGGAGTGAACCGCCACGAGATGGACCCCGTTATGGGC
The DNA here is from genome assembly GCA_900550365.1 of uncultured Prevotella sp. Lineage (GTDB taxonomy): Bacteria > Bacteroidota > Bacteroidia > Bacteroidales > Bacteroidaceae > Prevotella. Next base: position 115,180 of record URRR01000003.1, read on the forward strand.
AAGGTAATGACAATGGAGCGCATGGAGAAGGAAATAAAACTCCTGAAACAATGTAACATCAACGCCGTGCGCACCTGCCATTATCCCAACGACCCGCGCTGGTATGAGCTGTGCGACAAGTACGGAATATACGTAATGGACGAGGCGGACATCGAGGAACACGGGCTGCGCGGCCAGCTTGCGAGCGACCCGACGTGGGCTGCCGCCTTCATGGACCGCACCCAGCGCGTTGTGATACGTGACCGCAATCATGCCTGCGTAGTGTTCTGGTCGCTCGGAAACGAGTCTGGCTGGGGACCTAACTTCGCGGCTACGGGCGCATGGATAAGGGAGTATGACCCCACACGCTTTATCCATTACGAGGGCGCTCAGGGGCCTGACAGCAAAGACCCGGCCACCGTTGACGTTATCAGCCGCTTCTATCCGCGCGTTCAGGAGGAGTATCTCAACCCCGGAGTGAAGGACAACAACATGGAACGCCCTGAGAACGCACGCTGGGAACGCCTGCTCTCCATAGCACAGAAAACCAACGACACGCGCCCCGTGCTTACCAGTGAATATGCCCATGCAATGGGTAACGCCATGGGAAACTTCAAGGAATACTGGGACGAGATATACAGCCACCCGCGCATGCTGGGCGGTTTTATATGGGAATGGGCTGACGAAGGCATATTCAAACGCCGTGACGACGGTAAGACTATGGTGGCTTACGGCGGCGACTTCGGCGATGCTCCCAACCTCGGAGCATTCTGCATAAAGGGCATCGTGACGTCAAACTGCGAGCCTACGCCTAAATACTATGAGGTTAAGGCTGTCTACACACCGCTTAAACTTGAGCTTGACGGCAACCGACTGAACGTAATAAAGCGTGACGAACACGCCAATCTGGATAATTACACCTTCCTCTGGAACATAACAGAGAACGGCAAAGTAACGAAGAAAGGCGTGGTAGAGGATTTTACTCTGCCTGCATTTAAATATGACGAGAACAAAGACGTGCGACTGAACATTAGCGTGCGACTGAAGAACGACGCCATGTGGGCCGATGCCGGACATGAGGTTTGCAGCGAACAGTTTGCCATCAATGACCGCATTACCACCGCTTTCAAGGCTAAGAAGCTGAAAACGGGCCGCCAGGCGGACATCGAGGAGGCAAAAAAATGGTTTGACATGGTGCGTCCTCACTTCTTCCATGCGCCTACGGACAACGACAAAGGCTTCGGCAACTGGATTGCGAAGGACTGGAAGAAGAACCGTCTTGACTCGGCAGAGGTAACCGTCGCGAAGCCGCTAAACGCTGTACGGAATGCCGACGGCACGGTAACCGTAACCATGTCGACCGTAAACAAATATCTCAACGGCAGCATACACACCGACTATACTTATACAATGGACGCCGAAGGAAATGTTGATTTCAGTGCGACATATACCCCCGAAGGCTCGCTGCCGCCTCTTCCCTGCATGGGAAACACTTTTGTTTTACCGGCTGATATGACACAACTGAGCTGGTACGGAATGGGCTTGCAGGACACATATCCTGACCGCCTTGAGGCTGCTTCGACAGGCCGCTGGAACAGCAATGTGGCTGAACAGTACGTGCATTATGCCCGTCCGCAGTATTCAGGCAATCATGAGCAGACGGCAGAGCTTACCATCACCGACAGGAAAGGCCACGGATGGCGCATCACGGCGGAAGGAGACAAGCTGTTCTCGTTCACCGCCCTGCCCTACTCTACGGAGCAATTATACACCACGGCACACGACTGCGACCTCACAGTTGAGGATAATGTTTACCTTGACATAGATGCTGCCGTAATGGGATTAGGCAACAGCAGTTGCGGTCCGGGCGTGCTGACAAAATACAGCATACCGCAAAAGCCGCACACTCTGCACGTTCGTTTCACGAGAATTAGATAACGAAGAAGGCGGTTCGAATGTTTATCAGAGTTACAGTTCACAACAAATTCCGTCTCATTTACATAAAGAACAAAATATAAATAAACAAGAATAAGATGAAGAAACTATTGATTTCAGCACTCATGCTGGCCTCTGTCGCAACTTCAGCGTCGGCTCAAGGCAGCGTCTACACGCAACGCCAATACCTAAGCGGACAAGGAAGTGACGACATGGTGCAGTGGGATTTCTATTGCACCGGTGGCAACAACTCGGGCAAGTGGACTAAAATCGGCGTGCCTTCGTGCTGGGAACTGCAGGGCTTCGGCACCTATCAGTATGGCATGAAGTTCTATGGCAAGCCCTTTCCTGACGGCATTGCTGACGAGAAAGGTATGTACAAATATGAGTTTACTTTGCCTAAGGAATGGGAAAACCACCACATCGACCTTGTGTTTGAAGGCTCGATGACCGACACTGAGGTGATGATAAACAAGCGGAAGGCAGGTTCGCTGCATCAGGGAGCTTTCTATCGCTTCACTTACGACGTTACTGACCGCGTGTTTTTCGGTGATAAGAAAAACCTGCTTGAGGTAACCGTAAGCAAGGAAAGCACCAATAAGGGCGTAAATCTGGCTGAACGCCGCGCCGACTACTGGAACTTCGGCGGTATATTCCGCCCCGTTTTCATCGTCTGCAAACCTGCAATCAACATCGAACGCACGGCTATTGACGCCAAGGCAGATGGGTCGTTCAATGCTTACGTACTGCTCAATCATACGCTTGAAGGCGCCAAAGTGCGCACCACAATAAGTGACATGAGCGGCAAGAAGGTGGCCGAAAACACTACTAATGTGCGCCAGGGCAGCGACCATGCTGACGTGTCATTCAAGGTGAACAGCCCCAAACTGTGGAACGCAGAGACACCAAACCGCTATCAGGTAGCCTTCGCTCTGATTGATGCTGACGGCAAAACGCTGCACATAGAGCGTGACAAGTTCGGCTTCCGGACCATTGAGACACGTGCCGGTGACGGCCTTTATATCAACGGAAAGAAGGTAAACATACGCGGAGTGAACCGCCACAGCTTCTGGCCGGAAAGCGGACGCACGCTGAACAAGAAGCTCAACATTGCCGACGTGGAGCTTATCAAGAGCATGAACATGAACGCCGTGCGCCTGTCTCACTATCCGGCAGACCCCGACTTCTATGATGCCTGCGACAGTCTCGGCCTCTACGTCATGAGCGAACTTAGCGGTTGGCACGGTCATCACGAGACTATCAACGGACAGAAACTTATCAAGGAGATGGTGACACGTGACGTAAACCATCCTTGCGTGATATGGTGGAGCAACGGAAACGAGAAGGGTTGGAACACCGAACTTGACGGAGAGTTCCACAAATGGGACATCCAGAAGCGCCCCGTTCTTCATCCCCAAGGCAACTTCGGAGGTTATGAGACAATGCATTACCGCTCTTACGGTGAAAGTGAAGAGTACATGCGCAAGCCCGAAATATTCATGCCTACGGAATTCCTGCACGCCCTTTACGATGGCGGAGCTGGCGCGGGCCTGTATGATTATTGGGAACTGATGCGTTCATGGCCGCGCTGCGCCGGCGGATTTATCTGGGCTTATGCAGATGAAGGAGTAGTGCGCACCGACCTTAACAACATGATTGACAACGTAGGAAATTACGGAGCTGACGGCATTGTAGGGCCTCATCACGAGAAAGAGGGCAGCTATTACACCGTAAAACAAATCTGGAGCCCCGTGCAAGTGTCAATGCCTGATAACTTCAACGGCACGCTTAACGTTGAGAACCGTTACAACTTCTTGTCTCTCGACAAGTGTAAGTTTGATTATTCTTACGTGAAATACAACGGCGCGAACACTGAAATAATAAAGAAAGGAACTGTGAACGGTGCGGACATAGCCCCTGATTCAAAGGGAACTATCAGCATACCGACGGCTCCGGAAACAGCTGACGCTCTGAGCATAATGGCCACTGACCAATACGGAGAGGAACTGTTCACATGGGTTTTCAAGCTGAAAGATGCCGGCAATATATATAAAGGTGGCGCAAAAGGCAGCAAACCGACAATCAGCGGCAATACAGTGAAGGCTGGAGACGTGACCTATACCTTCTCTGAAACTGACGGAACACTGGCTAAAGTGACAACCAGAAAAGGCGAATACAAGTTCAACGGCGGCCCGAAATTCTTCGCTTACCGCCGTGCGGACAGGTCTTTTGACCAGTTCTATAACCACGATGACCCTGAGGCTGAGAAGAAAAAAACGACTTATACAGAGTACACAGACCAAGGTAAGTTCGTCAGATTAACAAGCAGTGACGGCACAAACGACACCATTGTGGTAACTGCCGAATACTCACTCGGCTCACTTCAGAAGGCAGAATGGCACATCGCGCCTGACGGCGGGGCACGTCTTGTCTATACATACTGCTTCAACGGCGTTGTAGATCTTATGGGAGTGAAGTTTGATTTGCCTGAATCTGATGTTGAAAGCAAGCAATGGCTCGGTCACGGTCCTTACCGTGTATGGAAGAACAGAGTGCACGGCCCGCAGCTTGGGATATGGAGCAACGACTACAACGACCCCGTTCCGGGTGAAAGTTTCATTTATCCTGAGTTTAAAGGATACTTTGCCGGAGTGCAATGGATGAAACTTAATACAAAGACCGGCACCATAACGCTGCAGCCAGGAACTGATAAGGACTACGTTGGTGTGTTCCAACCCAAAGACGGACGTGACCAACTGCTATACACACTGCCTGAAACCGGCATCAGCCTGATGCAGGTTATCCCGGCTGTACGCAACAAGGTGAACACCACTGACCTCAACGGCCCGTCGGCTCTGCCTGTATGGGCACGCGGGACTTACACCGGTGAAGTAACAATACATTTTGAATAACCATGAAAAAACTTCTTTCCATAATCTTCGCATGCGCCGCTATGGCGTCTGCAACAGCGCAAAATACCATTCAGGAGACAACTCCTGAATGGTACAAGCGTTTTATGTCGCCTGATGAAAAGACCGCTCCCTGGACCTTCTGGTACTGGATGTACGGGTGCGTTACTGACGAAGGTGTACGCCTTGACCTCAACTCCATGCATGATGCAGGCATAAAAGGATGTTACCTTATGCCGATAAAAGACGTGAGTGACGGTCCTCAATACGAAGGCAAGGCACGCCAGTTGTCGCCCGAATGGTGGCGGATGATTGACACTGCGTTCACCACCGCCGACAGTTTAGGCATGGAGATAGGCATCCATTTCTCTGACGGCTTCGCCCTCGGAGGCGGTCCCTGGATTACGCCAGAGGAGTCAATGCAACGCATCGTATGGTCTGATACTATCGTAGAAGGCGGCAAACAGGAAATAACATTGCCCCGCCCGGCTGGCCAACATGGATATTATGAGGATATAACGACCTTCGCTTATCCTGCAGAATATTATGACCCGAGGAAACCTGAAGCATCAGTTGAATTTCCGTTCCGTGCCACCGAACCGTGCGATATCATCATGTCATACGATGAGCCCTACACTCTGCGCAGCGTGGAAATCGTCACCGGAGGCAACAATTATCAGGCACACAGGTTCAAGGTCTATGCTTCCGACGATGGAATGAATTACCGCTTTATTAGAGAAATAAGCCCCGCAAGACAAGGTTGGCAGAACACTGACGCTTACGCCACCTACGCGATACCCGCCACAACGGCACGTTTCTTCAAGTTCCACTGGACACCTGAGGGCAGCGACCCCGGCTCAGAAGACATGGATGCGGCAAAATGGAAACCGACATTAAAAATCGCCGGGCTTGTACTCGGTTCTGAGCCTGTCATCGACGGGTATGAAGGCAAATCAGGAAAGGTATGGCGCGTGTCTGAATATTTCCCCGTGGCAGACAACGAATGCCTGTCTCCTGACAAGCTGATAAACCTCACCGGCAAGCTGATTTCATCTGATTTTCTTGACAAACCGTTTTCTATCAACCTGCCGAAAGGCCGCTGGCACATTCTCCGTATAGGCCATACCACAACGGGACACGTCAACGCTACCGGTGGCGGAGGCCGCGGATTAGAGTGCGATAAGTTCTCACGTGCGGCAATAAAGAAGCAGTTTGACAACTGGTTTGCCAACATCTACAACCATATTCCGAAAGACATTGCCAAACGTGTGCTCACTAGAATACACGTCGACAGTTGGGAATGCGGCAGCCAGAACTGGAGCGACAACTTCGCCGAAGAGTTCAGATACCGCCGCGGTTACGACCTTACGCCGTGGCTTCCGCTTTACGCCGGCGTTCCGATTGCATCCTCGTCAAAGTCTGAGAAGGTGCTCCGTGACATCCGTCAGACTATCGCCGAACTGATAAACGATGTCTTCTTTGACGAAGTCTCGACACTCGGAAAGCAGTATGGAGTTAAGTTCTCGGCCGAATGCGTCGCGCCGACAATGGTCAGCGACGGGCTCCTTCACTATCAGTATGCCGACTATCCGATGGGGGAATTCTGGCTTAACAGCCCCACTCACGACAAACTTAACGACATGCTTGACGCCGTAAGCGGTGCCCATATATACGGGAAAAACATCATACAGGCCGAAGGATTCACTGAAATACGCGGCACATGGGATGAGGATTTTGCCCTGCTCAAACCTCTGCTCGACCGCAATTACTGTATCGGTATCAATGCAATAGTTTTCCATGTGAATGTTCTCAATCCCTGGACCGACCGCAAACCCGGCATGACACTTGACGGTATAGGCACGTTCTTCCAGCGGGACAACACGTGGTGGAGGGAAATGCCGGCCTTCACAAGCTATATCTCACGCTGCCAGGCACTGCTGCAATACGGCCGCCCGGTCATCGACCTTGCCGTATATACCGGTGACGAGACGCCCCGCCGCTCAATTCTGCCTGAGCGTCTGATAACATCTCTGCCCGGCCTTTACAGCGAAGCTACGAAAGAACGCGAGCGCATCAGACTCGCAAACGTGGGCCAGCCGCTCGAGGTAAGCCCCGTGAAAGTAACCCACACGGCCAACATGACTAAGGCCGAGCACTGGGTTAATCCGCTGAGAGGTTACCGTTACGACTCGTTCAACCATGATGTCTTAGGCAAATCGCAGGTAAAGAACGGCCGTCTTGTCACTCCGGCAGGCACCGAATACTCTGCTCTCGTCATTCCGCAGGCAAGAAAGATGAACCCAGAGCGCGTCATTTCATGCTGGAACACCATTGACTCAATAGCCAAATGGGGCGTTCCTGTCATCCGTGAACCGTGGAAAGAGACCGACCTGACAAGCCTCGGAATAAAGAAAGACGTGGACATTCCTGAAGGCATCGACTTCACTCACCGCACAGCCGAGGGAGCTGACATCTACTTCCTGAGCAACCAGACCGACTCCACTATGACCTTCTCGCCCGTTTTCAGGGCAGAAAGAGCCAACCGTTATCTGGCCGATGCCGTTACCGGAAAAGTCTACCTGGCCGGCAACAGCATTACTCTGCCCGTAGGAGGCTCAATATTTTATATTCTGTCTGACGACGCGATACCTGCCAAAGTGTCTGAAAAGCCCGTCATTAACACCACTTTATTGACATTGAGCAACAACAAGTGGAACGTCACTTTTGAGGAAACGGGCAAGAAAATGACCGTCAACAGCCTTTTCGACTGGAGCAAGTCTGACGCCAACGAAGTAAAATATTACTCCGGCCATGCCATATACAACACGTCGTTCCGCCTGAAACGCAAGCCTAAGGGACGCATAATGCTCGACCTCGGCGACGTTGAGAGCACCGCCACCGTTTATGTAAACGGCCGTAAATGCGGCACGGCATGGACTGCTCCGTATGCCGTCGACATAACCGACGCCGTAAAACGAGGCAACAACAGGCTGAAGATTGTCGTCGTAAACACATGGGCCAACGCCCTGCAAGGCAACGATCTCGGCACTCCTCCGTTTGAAGGAATATGGACAAACGGCAAGTTCCGCCGCGCCGGAACAGAGCTTATGCCTGCCGGACTGTTAGGTCCGGTGAGGATAACCGCCGGCTTTTAACCATAAAGGGACATCTATACATTCTTTATAAAAATACAATCAAGAGATATGAAAAAGTCATTATTCTTACTGACTGCCCTGCTTGCAGCAACAAGCATGAGCGCAAAAGTATCGTTGCCGAAGATGTTTGCCGACGGCATGGTAATGCAACGCGAGACCAACGCCAACCTATGGGGCACGGCAAACGCGTCTGCAACGGTGAAGATAACAACTTCGTGGGACGGCAAGACGTACAGCGTAAAAGCCGGAAAGGACGGCAAATGGAAAACATCCGTGCAGACTCCTAAGGCCGGCGGACCGTATAAGATAACGCTGACCGACGGCGAACAGACCGTGCTCGACAACATCCTTATCGGCGAACTGTGGCTCTGCTCCGGCCAGAGCAACATGGAAATGCCGATGAAAGGCTTCAAGAACCAGCCCGTAGAGAACGCTGTTGAGGACGTGATGCACAGCACTGACGACGCGCTCCGCCTCTTTACGGTGAAGCGTAACAGCAAGTTCGCACCCGTAGACACAGTAAGCGGCTCGTGGAAGGCCGCCTGTCCGGCCTCTGTACGTGAGTTCAGCGCAACTGCCTACTACTTCGGCCGCGAGCTGCGCCGCATGCTCGGTGTGCCCGTAGGCCTTATCGTTACGTCATGGGGCGGCTCGGCATGCGAGGCCTGGATGAAAGCCGACTGGCTGAAGGCTTTTCCTGACGCAAAGATTCCTGCCTCGGAGAAAGACATAAAGTCAAAAAACCGCACTCCGACGGTGCTTTACAACGGCATGCTTCATCCCCTTATCGGCGTTACGATGCGCGGTGTTATCTGGTATCAGGGCGAAGACAACGTGCCCCGTTACAAGACTTACGCCGATATGATGGCTGCAATGGTAAAGGGCTGGCGCGCCGAATGGGGACAGGGAGACTTCCCGTTCTACTTCTGCCAGATAGCTCCTTATGATTACAGCATTATCAACTGGACCGTAAACAGTGCCCTGCTGCGCGAACAGCAGTCGAAGGCAGAGCTGATGATACCTAACTCTGGCATGGCCGTTCTTATGGACGCGGGCCTCGAATACGGCATACATCCACGCAAAAAGAACCTTGCCGGACTGCGCCTCGCACTGCTCGCGCTAAACAAGACGTATGGCATTGAGGGCCTGAAAGCCGAAAGTGCTTACTACAAGGACGTGGAGTTTAAGAACGACACAGCCGTTGTTCGCTTCGAGCGTGCCGACATGTGGGTGTACGGACGCAACGGCTTGAAGAGTGATTTGTTTGAAGTTGCAGGCGAAGACCGCGTGTTCCATCCTGCAAAAGCATGGATTGAGCGCAGCAAAGTGTACGTTAAGAGCGATGCCGTGGCTCATCCCGTGGCCGTGCGCTACGCCTTCAAGGACTGGGCTGACGGCGACCTTTACTGCGACGGTCTGCCTGTAAGCTCGTTCCGTACGGACAACTGGTAAACGTCTTATAACAACAGAAAAACGCCTATCTGCAGCTGACTGTTTGTGCGTTTTATAATGCATTGACATTCAGCCAGTTACATACAGCTGCACAAAAGGCCACCTTTTGCGTTGTAAAAGACCGTCTTTTGAAAGACAAAAGGCCGTCTTTTGCACGGTAAAAGGTGGCCTTTTACAATTATGATATCATGCTGCAGTATGCCAGCCGGCCACTCCGACATACTCTGAAGGGCCTCAGGCATACAGCCGGAGGTTGTCAGCAAGCCTGTAAATCATCTTTATTTTTTGAGCTTTCGACTATATTTTTATTAACAACACTCTGACAGTAAGGTATAAATTCGTATTTTTGCGGAAATTATCCGACCTTAATTTAAAATGCGGAAACATGCCGCTTAACATACAACAGAGTCTTTACCTAAATAACAATGCTTATAAAACTTATCAGGAAACATACCATCCGGGCGGTCATGTCTGTAATGCTGAGCATGACGTTCACCGCCTACGTTTACTCCAATGATTACGTTCCGGCAGACTATGTGTGGACATCGCCGAGCCGTAACTCGTCTGAGTCGATGCCCTGCGGCGGTCACGACGTGGGCATGAACGTGTGGGTTGAGAACGGCGACGTGCTCTTTTACGTGGCACGCAGCGGCATGTTCGACGAGAACAACACGCTGCTCAAGGCCGGAAGATGGCGCCTCAGCCTGTCGTCAGAACCGTTCAACGGCGACGGCGGCAAGTTCACGCAGACGCTGAGACTTGACGACGGAGCAGTATATATCAAAGGCGACGGTGCCGAAGTGCGCCTTTGGGCTGATGTCTACACGTCTGCTGTTTACATGGAGATAACGTCTGACCGGAAGACTGACGCCACGCTAAGCTACGAGAGCTGGCGGTATAAGGACAGGCCGGTTACCAAAGCCGAGTGTCAGCAATGCTCTTACAAGTGGGTGTTGCCCAAAGACTGCACCACCTTCGCCGACTCTATACGTGCCGCGGGGTCAACTCTTGACTTCTGGCACAAGAACCGCCAACAGACAGTTTTTGACTTCACGGTGAGCCGCGAGCAGCTTGACGCTATCAAGGAGCAGCTATACAACCCGATAGGCGGACTGTGTTTCGGCGGCCGTATGTCAGCGCCCGGCTTCACTTTCACCGGCACAAGTGACGGCAAATATGCCTCAACAGACTACCGTGCATGGCTGTTTAAGGCTGAAGACATAAGGAAGTCTACCGTAACTATCAGCCTCTACACAGGCGACGCGCCGCAAGACGTTCCGTCAACCAAGGTGTCGCGCAGGCGCAGCGCACAGTGGTGGCACGACTATTGGCAGCGCAGCCACATATCAGTAGCCTTTAACGACGGTGAAAAAGCAACCGGAAAGACTATCCAAAGCTCCCCCACCGGGGAAGTTGAGGGGGCTTCGCTGGCCCGCGCCGCACGCAATTACGAGCTGTTCAGATACATGCTCGGATGCAACGCTTACGGCGAATGGCCGACCAAATTCAACGGCGGACTGTTCACATTCGACCCCGTTTACGCTGACCCTAAGGCTCCGTTCACGCCCGACTACCGCAAATGGGGCGGCGGAACGATGACCGCACAGAACCAAAGACTTGTCTACTGGCCGATGCTTAAGAGTGGAGACACAGACATGATGACCGCCCAGTTTGACACATATCTGCGTCTTCTGCCTACCGCGACGGCACGTACACGCCACTATTGGGGGCACGGCGGGGCGTCGTTCTGCGAGCAGATAGAGAACTTCGGGCTGCCTAATCCGGCTGAATACGGCAAACATAAGCCCGGCGATGACCCCGGAATGGAGCGCAACGCATGGCTGGAATACCAGTGGGACACGGTTCTTGAATTCTGTTCGATGATACTTCAGGCTCACTTCTACGCCAGAATGGACATTACGAAGTATGAACCTCTCATCACGCAAAGCCTCGTTTTCTTTGACGAACATTATCAGTACCTCGCCAAAAAGCGTGGAGTGAAAGCTCTGAACGGCGACGGAAAGTTAGTGATTTTCCCCTCGTCAGGCTGCGAGACGTATAAGATGGCTTACAATCCGTCGAGCGTCGTGGCCGCGCTTCGTGTCGTTACAGAGCAGTTTGAGCGGTATAAGCAAGGCAAATCAGCGGCTGATTTTTCGGCATTCGCCCTCGACTCGACTTTCAAGAACAGGCTTCCGGAGATACCGCTGCACACCATCGGCGGTGACACATGTATTGCTCCGGCCGTCGTATGGGAGCGTATTCAGAACGTGGAGACACCACAGCTCTATCCCGTTTTCCCGTGGCGGGTGTACGGTTTGGGGCGACCCGGTCTGCAAACGGCGATAAATACTTACATGAAAGACCCTCATGCCGTAGATATGCGGTCAACAAAAGGATGGAAACAGGACAACATCTGGGCGGCGTGTCTCGGTCTGACGGAAGAAGCCGTACGGCTAAACGGCGAGAAGTTTGCCGACGGGCCTTACCGCTTCCCTGCCTTCTTTGACCCCGGTTACGACTGGGCACCTGACTGTAACCGCGCCGGTGCGGCGATGATTGGCCTCCAGGAGATGCTTCTTCAGGAAGCTCCTGACGGCTCACTCCTGCTCTTCCCCGCATGGCCGAAGGACGTAGAGGCGAGCTTCAGGCTGCATGCTACGGGCGGAAGAACCGTTGACGCCACGATAAAAGACGGCAAGATAACTCATAAGATACTAACCAAAAATAAGTAAACAACTACCTGTCATGCCACGAAGCATGACCCTTAAACTCACTGAACATGACAAGACGAACGATATTAAGCGGCCTATTGGCCTCATTAGCCTTACTTTCCGCAACGCCGTCAGGCGCAAAGCTCACCATAACACGCCTCACCTGCAACTATCAGGGTAACCTTCCGTTGACCGAAACTACGGCCTCAAGCCAGACCGCCGTTACCGAAGGGCCTGTCCGTCTGGGCTGGCAGATGACGGCAACGGCCAACGGCGAACGACAGACGGCTTACGAGATAACCATCAAAGAGAACGTTACCGACCGGCAGGTTTACGCCTCCGGCAAGGTAATGTCTGACAAAAGCCAGCTCGTAAGCGTACCCGCGCTGAAGCCGAACAGGCACGGATACTATTGGCAAGTGCGTGTATGGAACGACAAGGGAGAACCTTCAGCCCTGAGCGGAAGGCAGAACATACGTGTGGTTCCTGCCAGGATAGACGCCGAATGGATAGGAGCCATAACGCGGAAGGCCGCCAAACTACCTGAAGGACGTTACCCGAACACGGTGTTTAAGAAGGATTCGTTCAAGGCAAAGTGGGCTGACGTCGACCCGTTGTCAGCCAAGAGCATAATACTTAGAAAGGAGTTTACAGCTAAGAAACAACGTATTACAGACGCAGTGGTGTACGTCTGCGGACTGGGTCATTACAAACTGAACATCAGCGGCACTGAAGTAGGCGACGCGGAGTTCGCCCCTGTATGGAGCGAATACGACAAGACGGTGTACTACAACGTGTTTGACGTAACCGGACTCATTGCCCGTGGCGGCAACGCCGTCAGCGTATTGCTGGGCAACGGCTTCTTCAACGTGCAGCGCATGGGCCGCTACAGCAAGCTGCAGACCAGCTTCGGACCGCCCCAACTGTTGCTTCGTCTTGAGATAAACTACGCCGACGGCACGCAGCAGGTAATCAAGAGCGGTGCCGACTGGCGGTATTCGCTTAGCCCGATAACATTCAACAGTATTTACGGAGGTGAGTCATACGACGCCCGTTTGGAGCAAGACGGCATAGACAAGGCCGGCTTTGACGACTCAAAATGGAGCAATGTTGTGATTACCGAAGGGCCTAAGGGGCGGCTTACGCCGCAGACCGTGCAGCCGGTGCGCATCATGGAGCGGTACGGAATAAAGTCGTTCAGCTATCTTCCGGCCGACTCTCTCGCCGCCGCAAGCAAGGCGACGAAGCGCGAGATACATCCTTCGGCCTTCGTTGCGGACATGGGACAGAACCTGGCGGGCTTTCCTGAAATCACCGTAAGCGGCAAACGGGGACAGAAGGTGACGCTGATTGTGGCTGAAAAACTGACAAGACAGGGAGCATGTGACCAGAAACAGACCGGCCGCCAGCACTATTACGAATACACGCTGAAGGGCGACGGGCTGGAGACATGGCACCCGCACTTCTCTTATTACGGTTTCCGCTACATCCAGGTGGAGGGCGCCGTGCTCGAGGGAGAGCCTAATCCGCAGGGACTGCCGGTGCTGAAGAGCCTGAGCAGTTGCTTCATTTACAACTCGGCTGAGGAGGTATCGACGTTTGAATGCTCAAATCCGCTGTTCACGGCGACGCACCGTCTGATAGAAAGAGCTGAGCGCAGCAACATGCAGAGCGTACTGACTGACTGCCCGCACCGCGAGAAACTGGGCTGGTTAGAGCAGGACCACCTGTGCGGACCGAGCCTTCTCTACAACTATGACATGACAAGATACGCGCCGAAGGTAATCCGCGACATAACCGACACGCAGAAATCAGACGGCCTTGTGCCGACAACGGCGCCGCAATACATATCGTTCGGCAATCTGTTTGACGACTCGCCCGAGTGGGGCAGCACGCTCATAATACTGCCGTTCATGTATTACGAGCAGTACGGCGACAGCACTCTGATAACCGAAAACTATGAGCCCATGCGCCGATATGTGGACTATCTGACGTCACGGGCCGACAACGGCATCGTAAGCCACGGCCTCGGCGACTGGTATGACTATGGTCCGTGGCGCGCGGGATTCTCCAAGAACACGCCCGTACCGCTCGTTGCGACGGCTCATTACATATTCGACCTGAAGCTGCTGACGCGTGCCGCGCAAATGACGGGGCGCAAGGCTGACGCAGAGAAATACTCAGCACTGCTGAAAGACGTGGCAGAAGCCTTCAACCGGGAGTTCTACAAGCCCGACTCATGCACCTACGGCACGAGCAGCCAGACGTCCAACGCCCTGCCGCTGTACCTCGGACTGGCGGGCGAGAACAAGCAGGCCGTAATGCAAAGCCTCATCAACGACATAAAGAAACACGGCAACCGGCTGACAACGGGCGACGTGGGCAACCGCTACATGATACAGGCGCTGGCACAAAACGGACAGAACGAGCTGCTCTACACTATGTTCAACCACTACGAGACGCCGGGATACGGCTACCAGCTGCGCCACGGAGCGACGACGCTTACCGAGCAGTGGGACCCGCGGCAAGGCTCGTCGCTGAACCACTTCATGATGGGACAGCTTGACGAATGGCTGTTCAAGACCCTCGCCGGCATACAGAACCAGCCCGGGACATACGGCCTTCGCCACCTGCTGATAGCCCCGACGCTAACAGGCGACCTGCAATACGTCAAGGCGTCAACCATGTCTCTATACGGCAAAATCAGCGTACACTGCACCCGCTCACGCCTCGACGTGGAGATACCCGTGGGCAGCGACGCCGTAATAGCACTGCCCAACGGAGAGAAAAAGAGTGTAGGCAGCGGCCGGCACACCTTCAACTTCTGACATAACGCAAATTACATAATCACTGACACGCCTCTCATGCGGCCTACATAACGGCCGGTGAGGGGCGTTTTCCGTATCCTCCGGAATAAAGTCTGACAGCCCAATATCACCTCACTGCCGACCGGCAGCAGAACACCTCGTGGACAGGCGTTTTGCAAAAGGTGGCCTTTCGCATTGTAAAAGGCCGTCTTTTACACGATAAAAGGCCGTCTTTCAGAAGCCAAAAGACGGCCTTTTGGAAACGGACTTATGTCCTTTTACGTAACTGCTTGATAATAAGCCATTTATCAAAAGCCGCCAGACTTACGGCCACTGCCCCGCATCAGCCACACAGGAAAGAGCCTGCATGATTTTAAGAAGATTTCACCCTCGGAAAAAAATCAAGGCGGATACAACACGGTAAAATGAAATAAAAGTGTTATCTTTGTGCCTGCCTAAGTAACATTAAGACATAAAAGCGGCGCCTTTGGCTGACCGCTGTATAAAGAAAGACACCTAATGCGACTTAAAATAAAACAAAAATAACACAATGGACATAATTGAAAGATTTTTAAACTATGTGAAATTCGACACCCAGTCAGCCGAAGACAGCACCACGGTGCCGAGTACTGACAAGCAGCTCGTGTTCGCAAAATACCTCAAGGACGAGCTGAAGGCCGAGGGATTTGACGACGTTGAGATGGACGACAACGGCTACATATACGCCACCCTCAGTGCCAACACCAAGAAAGACGTGCCCACGATAGGCTTCATCAGCCACTACGACACGTCTCCCGACTGCTCGGGCAAGGACGTTAAGCCGCGAATCATACGTAATTATGACGGCGGCGACATTGAGCTTTCACCCGGTATCATATCCTCTACAAAGAAGTTCCCTGAGCTTTTGGCGCATAAGGGCGAGGACATCATCGTGACCGACGGGCATACTCTGCTGGGAGCAGACGACAAGGCGGGCATAGCCGAGATTGTGCAGGCCATGTGCTGGCTGCGCGACCATGACGAGATAAAGCACGGCGACATACGCATGGCGTTCAATCCTGACGAGGAGATCGGCATGGGCGCGCATCACTTTGACGTTGAGAAGTTCGGCTGCGAGTGGGCTTACACCATGGACGGCGGTGACCTTGGCGACCTCGAGTTTGAGAACTTCAACGCCGCTTCGGCCAAGATAACAATCCGCGGCATAAGCGTTCACCCGGGATACGCCAAGGATAAGATGATAAACGCCAACCGTCTGGCGGCAGAGTTCGCTACGATGTTGCCTGCCGACGAGACTCCGGAGACCACTGAAGGATATGAAGGATTTTACCACCTGCTGGGCATAGAGTCGAACATCGAGAAGGCCAAGATGTCTTACATCATCCGCGACCATGACCGCGACCGCTTTGAGGAGCGCAAGGACTTCATCAAGGAGTGCGCCCGCAAGATGAACGAGAAGTACGGCGAGGGCACCGTCGTGGCTGAGGTGAACGACCAGTACTATAACATGAAGGAGAAGATTGACCCCAACATGCACGTCATTGACATCGTGCTCAAGGCCATGCAAGACTGCGGCGTGCCGCCCAAAGTGGAGCCTATCCGCGGCGGAACAGACGGCGCCCAGCTGTCGTTCAAGGGTCTGCCCTGCCCCAACATCTTTGCCGGCGGCGTGAACTTCCACGGACCTTACGAGTTTGTTTCCGTACAGGTAATGGAAAAAGCCATGCAGGTAATCGTCAAGATTTGCGAGATTACAGCAGAATTCAACGACTAACAATATAATTAAGAATTAAGAGTTAAGAATTAAGAAAATATGCCATGCACTTTATCGGGCAAGAGTGTTTTTCTTAATTCTTAACTCTTAATTATTAATTTCATCGCTCTTAACTCTTAATTTCATTTGCTTTTAATTCTTCACTCTTCACTTTTAACTCTTCACTTTTATCTGATATGTCCGAACTTCCCTACCTTGTAAAAGACCTTGCACTGATACTTATCGTGGCGGGCGTGGTCACCATTGTGTTCAAGAAGCTGAAGCAGCCGCTCGTGTTGGGATATGTCGTGGCCGGATTCCTTGTCAGTCCGCACATGCCTTACACAATGTCAGTGGTTGACCGCAGCGACATCAGCACGTGGGGTGACATCGGAGTAATGTTCCTTCTGTTCTCCCTGGGACTTGACTTCTCGTTCAAGAAGATACTGAAAATGGGCATGTCACCCGTGATAGCCACCTGCTCGATAGTGTTCTGCATGATAATGCTCGGTATTGTCACGGGTCATGCCTTCGGCTGGAGCCGCATGGACTGCATGTTTCTCGGCGGAATGATGGCCATGAGCTCAACCACCATAATATACAAGGCCCTTGATGACCTCGGCCTACGCCAGCAGCGCTTCGCCGGAATAGTGATGAGCGTGCTCATACTTGAGGACATCCTGGCCATTGTTCTCATGGTGATGCTGTCGGCGCTGGCCAACGGCAGCAACCCTGACGGCGGACAGATGCTGGGCAGCGTGATGAAAATAGGCTTCTTCCTTGTTCTTTGGTTCGTTGTCGGCATTTACCTGATACCCTGGATGTTGAGGTCGATGCGCAAGCTGATAAACAACGAGACATTACTCATCGTGTCGCTCGGACTATGTTGCGCGATGGCAGTCCTGTCTACAAAAGTAGGCTTCAGCAGCGCCTTCGGAGCATTCGTCATGGGCTCAATACTTGCCGAGACAATCGAGGCCGAGCGCATAGTGAAGCTCGTTGAGCCGGTAAAGAATCTGTTCGGAGCAGTGTTCTTCGTGTCCGTCGGAATGCTTGTCGACCCTGAAGTGCTCGTTGATTATGCCCTGCCGATAGGCCTGCTGGTGCTCACAATCATCGTAGGGCAGGCCCTGTTCGGCTCGCTCAGTTTCCTCATCAGCGGCCAGTCACTCAAGTCGGCGATGCAATGCGGATTCTCAATGGCGCAAATCGGCGAGTTCTCTTTCATCATAGCGTCACTCGGTCTGTCGCTCGGCGTCATCAGCGAGTTCCTCTACCCCGTTGTCGTTGCGGTCTCTGTAATCACCACTTTCCTTACTCCCTACATGATACGGGCCGCCAACCCGTGTTATTCAGCTCTTGAACGGCACTTGCCCGGACGCTGGATTGCCGCGCTGAACAACATCACCCTGAGCCGCAGACCCGTACAGACGGGGCGCAAGTGGAAAAGTCTGCTGCTGCAGATGACGCGTATCACCGTGATATACTCTATCCTTTCAGGAGCCACTATTGCCCTTATGTTCACGTTCTTCCTGCCGTTCATACGGCATATCCTGCCCCACTGGTGGGCCAACGGCGTGTGCGGAGCCGCCACTTTGCTCATCATCGCTCCGTTCCTGCGCGCTATCGTCATGAAGAAGAACCACAGCGAGGAGTTCAAGGCACTGTGGACAGAGAGCCTGTACAACCGTTTTCCGCTGGTGTTCACCATACTTGTCAGGCTCGTCATTGCCTCGGCGTTTGTCTTTTACATATGTAATTACCTGACACGGTTCACCAACGCGCTGATGATAAGCATCGCCGTGGCCGCCGTGGCACTGATGATTATCTCGCGTTCGCTGAAGAACCGCAGCATAAGAATGGAGCGGATGTTCATGCAGAACCTGCGTTCGCGCGAGATAGAGGCCGAGGTCATGGGCCGCAAACGCCCGCTGTATGAGGGCAAACTGCTTGACCGTGATATACATATTACCGACTTTGAAGTTCCTGAAGACTCGCTATGGGCCGGCAAGACGCTGCGTGAGCTTGAGCTGAGGAGCCGTTACGGCGTGCACATAAGCAGCATTCTGCGCGGCATACAGCGCATCAACATCCCCAAGGGAGGAACAATAATCTTTCCGGGAGACAAGATTCAGGCCATAGGAAGTGACGAACAGCTCACCGCCTTGAGCTCTGCCATTAACCGCGAGGTACAGACGAAAGACCCGGACATAGAGAAACGTGAGATGAAACTGCGCCAGATAGTCATCAGCGGCAACGGTGCCTTCACAGGAAAGACCATGAAGGAGGGCGGCATACGCGACAAATATAACTGCATGGTGGTAGGCCTCGAAGAAGGGAAAGAGAACCTGTCGTCGGTCAGTCCGTCACGTAAACTGATGAAAGGTGACGTCATCTGGATTGTCGGAGAAGAGGAGGATCTTGAGCGTTTCAGTAAAGACAACTGATGAATTATGAGCTAAGAATGAAGAATTAAGAGTTATCCGTTCCGCATTAAGACTTTACATAATAATCAAGAAAGCATGACCTGAAGGCTGTATCCCCTGAAACGGGAATTAAACAAGCCTTCAGGTCATGCTTTTTTCACTCTTAATTCTTCATTCTTAACTGTCTCAATACCACTGTACGGCATTGCTGAAACCGCTTCGCTTGTCATATTTGAGGGCGTCAGTAAGCGTTGCCGCATTGCATCGGAACGAGAAATTATATGACGTATAAGGGGCAAGCACCACCGAACAGCTCATGTTAAAGCAGTGCAGGTCACGCTGAAGCGAGGCGGTGGTCATGGACATCTCGTGATTCTCGAAGTCATAACCGGACGAGAAACTGATGTTCCAACCGTCACTGATGCGTATGTTTCCGCTGAAGTTAAGCGTCTGGGTAAAGCGGTAGGGATAGCGCATTGTCTTCGTGTTGAACTTCTCACGCCTTGTATCCTCACGCATGGAGATACCGTAACCGATAGTAAGTGACCAGGGCATTGAGAACTTCATGTATCCGTCCTCGTCAGTCTCAGCCTTGCCGGTTTCCTCCTTGCGGGCACCGTGCTGTCCCCTTACGAGGTCGTCGTCAACGTTTGTCTCTATGTCGGTATTGTCATATTCATCGTCTTCCTCATCTTCTTCTTTGTCATTATCGTCACCTCCGCCGAACCATTTCTTCAGCTTTTCAGGCGTAAGAGTGAACGATATGTTCTGCGACATACCCTGGAAACGGCCGAAACGGCCCTTGCTATACTCGGTGTGTGTACCTACATAAGGGTTGCCGTTCTCATCAAGCTCGTAAGCATAGGTAGCAAACACGGCGTTCATGTTGAACGTATAATTCTTCCACCACTTAAGACGCAGGCGCACGGTAAGGTCGCTCCACGGACGTTCTTTGTCCGCCATGTTGTATCCCATGTTGAAACCAAGCTCGTCAATGATGCTTATCTTCTTCACACCGGTTGAGTCTTTGTCTGACTTAACCTTCATCTCGATATTGTTAGAGAGGTCAAATGTAAGGCTGCCGGTCTTTCCACGTGAGGGGAGAGAGAACAATCCGTGCTGGAACGGGGAGTAAGTCTCAAGCGTGACATTGCCTTCCGCATCGGTCTTCTGGTATGTCTCGTAGTAGCGCGAGCCGTTATCGGGCGCGTAAGCAAAGGTTACCTGCGGCGTCATGACGTGGCGTATGGCCTGTATCTTGTCACCGAATATCTTCTTGCTGGGCACCCAAAAGCCGTAAAGCTTGGTGGAAGCGCTGACGCTCATGCGCCAATCGTACACGTTGTAGAAGCCATACACCGTATCAGCTTTCTCCGTCTGAGTGGCTGTATCCCATGAACGCATTATCTTGTTGGAATACATCCTGTCGGTGAAATTGAACGAAGGGTTGATATTTATATAATTAAACAAGGTGAAATTGGCCTGTATCGGTATCTGATGCTGGAAGCCGTTACGCCAGTCCTTGATAAGGTTTGACTTGAAGAGAAGGTCTTCCTTCGTGTCAATCGAGTTACGTAGCTGACCCGTATAGCTCATTGAAATCTTCTCATACCAGCGCTCCTTGCCGGCCGCGTGCTTACGCTTAAAGGGATAAAAACGGCTCACGGAGATGTTGAGGTCAGGCAGAGTAAGGCTTATTGTAGAGTCAATCATGTTCTGACTGAGGTTGGCCGTACCGCTGATAGTCATGCCGAGACTTGAGAAAGTGGAGCTCCAGCTTACGCTTGATGTACGCAGACTCTGCGTGTAACTCTGCGGATTGTACATACTGTTGAGGTTGTTGCGCTCATAGTCGGTGGTGGCGAAGTTGACACTTGCCGACAGACTGGTGTACGGATTGGCCTTAGAGTCCTGCCGGTGACTCCACTGCAGCTTGAAGCTGGTCTGCTCTGAATAGTCAGGCATGCCCTTGTCGCCGTTCTTGGTATTCTGATAACTGAAGAAGAAGCTGCCGCTGTAACGGTAACGCTTGCGGTAATTTGAGGCCACGCTGATGCCCCACGAGCCCTTGGTATATATCTCGCCGAGCAGCTTAAGGTCCCATTTGTCACTCATGGCGAAGTAATATCCGCCGTCACGCAGATAGAATCCGCGCGAGCTCTCGTCACCGTAGCTGGGCATGATGAAGCCGCTCGAATAGCTCTTTGTAAACGGAAAGAAGCCGTAAGGAATGGCAAGCGGCAGCGGAACGTCGGCCACAACGAGATAGGCCGGACCGAAAACAACGTCTTTGCCGGGGCGTACCTTGGCACGTGAAAGGGCTATGTAAAAGTCAGGATGCTCCTGGTCGCACGTGGTATAGCGGCCGTGCTGCAGATAGAGTACGCCGCTGGAGTCGCGCTTTGACTGCGCACTTGACAGGTATCCGTCCTGCTGAGCCGTATAAACGCTGTTGATAAAGCCTTTCTTTGTCTTGAAATTGAACGACATCGTGTCGCTCTCGTATGTGTCCTGACCCATTACAAACACGGGCTTTCCCTCAATTTCGCCCGTTGAGTCGGCGGTTCCAGTGGCATGCACCAGACTGCTGTCGAGGCTCATCTGCACACGGTCGCTGCTGAGGTCCATGTTCTGATACTTCACCTTTGACTCTCCGTACAGCTTCACGCGGCGTGTAATGGCATCATAAACGAGCGAGTCTTCTGACGAGAGGTCTACCGGGGCGTCAAGGCCGTTAGACTTCTTCCGGTTGATGCTGTCCAGCCTTATAGAGTCGTCAACATGCTTGTTGTGCTTGTATATGGCAAGAGTGAGCGAATCCATCTTGGTCGTATCGGGCCCCTCAGGCTGCGTCAGGCTGTCCGCAATGGCGGCAACGGTATCAGCAATAGCCGTATCGCCCACGGCCACAGAGTCTTTTTCAGCGCTCTTACGGCCGTTGTCCCGCAAAAAAGGCATAGTAGGTTCTGCCATCACAAATATGAAAGCAGACAGCAGAATGAATATGACGGTTTTCGTTCTCATTGCAATGCAGGGTGCAAATTTACGGAATAAAAACTTAATAGCCCACCAAATTTTCCTTTTTCTTTATTATTTAACGTTTTGGCCTGCCGCCGCAGATGACTCCTGACGTGGCCGTAACATGTCTGCCTGGCTGCCGTCGGCCAGCCTCATGGCAGACCATGAATACCCGTAAAAAGGCCGTTTGCGGGGTGTTTCGCAGCTGCTTTTGTAACTACTTGATATTCAGTGCGTTGCAAAAGACCGTCTTTTAGCCGCCAAAAGACGGCCTTTTAGCGTGCGATTAACGGCCTTTTGTCTTTCAAAAGACCGTTCTTCTGTTTTCATGCGACTATTTAGAGATACAAAAAATAAGGTGATACGTTTTTCCAGTATCACCTTATTATTTATTTTCCGAAAAGTTCTGAATGGCTGCCAAGTCTGAGAAGTTCAACGGTTTCGTTTTCATCATCAAACCAAATCAGCAGAAAGTCTCCTTCAACATGGCACTCCATACAATCCTTATAGTTGCCCGTTAGCCAATGCGGTTTGTAACGAGTAGGAAGTGTCTCGCCCCTCTCAAGTATCCGAAGGACTTCAAGCAGTTTTTCAAGTTTCTGAATATCGTGCCTGTATCTTTTGAAGTCCTTTTTATACTGGGTGGAATAACGCAACTTCTTCATTATTCACAGGATTTGATTAACGCCTCCATGCTGCTTGTATCAACAGTTCCGGCAAACTTGCCAGAACGTGCTTCCGCTATAGCCGCAGCAGTCTCTTCATTAGGCTCATTGTACACGGCATCCATAAGAGTGCTTTCAACATAATTATTGAGACTGCGGTTCTCACGGCGAGCTGCAATACGCAATTTCCTTAAAAGTTCTGTACTTAAACGGAATGATGTCTGTTTTCTTTCAACTGGAGCTTCCATATCTGTAATACTTTATATCGCAAATATAATACATTTGTATCATACAGCAAAGGATTTGGCTGTATTTTCATTATTTTCACCATATTTCTGTGATAGGGCGTAGCTCATATCACGGATGTGCCCGGCCTCATCGTGTTTTCACAGTTCTAACTTACAGACCCGGCACCACGGGTCCTTTACAGAACGGTTAATAATCAACGTATAAAAAGTAAAGGAATATATTGCCATGCGTCGCTGCCCTGTTTCAAAAAAATTCACTACCTTTGCCGTTGTAAACCGTGGCGTTTACATTTATACAAAGACATAACGAACAAGGAGAAACAATAATGAACGAGATGCAAGAAACAGCGAAAGTCTACTTTACTGACTTTCGTTGCCGCCCTGATGAGGGGCCTGCCGACAAACTGAAGAGGCTCGTCAAGGCAGCAGGGATTGATAAGATTGACATGGACGGCAAGTTTGTCGCCATAAAAATGCACTTCGGCGAGCTGGGTAACCTCAGTTTCCTGCGCCCCAACTACGCACGCGCCATTGTTGATATAGTGAAACAGCTCGGCGGAAAACCATTTCTCACAGACTGCAACACGCTGTATCCCGGCAGCCGTAAGAACGCCATAGAGCATCTTTACTGCGCGTGGCAGAACGGCTTTACGCCGCTTACCGTTGACTGCCCCGTCATCATCGGCGACGGCCTTAAGGGCACTGACGACATCAGCGTGCCCGTAGTCGGCGGCGAATATGTAAAGGAGGCGAAAATCGGACGCGCCGTAATGGACGCTGACGTGTTCATATCGCTTACCCACTTCAAGGGACATGAGATGACCGGCTTCGGCGGAACGATTAAGAATATCGGCATGGGCTGCGGCTCAAGAGCCGGCAAGAAGGACCAGCACTGCAACGGCAAGCCCGTGATTGACCAGGATGCGTGCCGCGGATGCAGGCGTTGTCTGCGTGAATGTGCCAACAATGCCCTCGTGTTCGATACTGAACGCAAGAAGATGACGATAAACCAGGATAACTGCGTAGGGTGCGGACGCTGTGTCGGCGCATGTAACTTTGACGCCATATCCTTCGCCAACGACGCTGCCGTTAAGGAGCTTAACTGCCGCATGGCGGAATATACAAAGGCCGTGGTTTACGGCCGTCCCAACTTCCATGTGTCGCTCGTGTGCGACGTTTCGCCTACCTGCGACTGCCATTCGGGCAACGATGTGCCCATCATCCCTGATGTAGGCATGTTCGCTTCGTTTGACCCGCTCGCCCTCGACCAGGCCTGCGTCGATGCTTGTCTTAAGCAGACGCCCCTGCCGGGCAGCCAACTGACTGAGGCAATGGCCGCCCCACACTTCTGCGACCACCACGACCACTTTGACAACACCAACCCTAACACTGAGTATAAGTCGTGCCTCGCTCATGCTGAGAAAATCGGATTGGGCACGAGGAAGTATGAAGTTGTAAGAGTAAAATAAAAGGTGAGAAAGTGAGAAGGTGAGATTTTAAGAAAGTGAGAAGGTGAGAAAGTGAGAAGGTGAGACATCACATATTCCAGTTTTCTCACATTCTCACTTTCTCACCTTCTCACTTTTATCCGAACATTCGTTCCATTTCCTTGAAGCGCCGCAGTCCGTCCTCACCATGCTTGGCTACGCTCCGCTCGGCCTGTTCAAGTGTCTTTTCACGGTCAAGCTTGGTTTTTGAGAAGAATTTGTCGGCGTAACATATTACCTTTTCTTCCAAAGTCTCGGGCAGAAGGTCAATGTGCGGCAACGGAAGAGCCTGCTCCTCAATCTCTTTGAGCGACAGCCCGGCTCCGGTATGGCGCTCGCACACACGGGCATGACGCGGATATCCCTCGGCACGCATTATCTCCGCACCCTCCACACCGTGGCGGATGTAAGGCTCAGTGCCGAAGCATTTAATGTCGGGAGCATCCGTCTTGATTATCCCGATGTCATGAACCATCGCAGCCTCAACCAGAAAATCGCGGTCAAGATGCAGTTCTGGATGAGCATCAGCAATAGCCAGTGCCTTGTCGGCTACGGCCCTGCTGTGCTTCAGCAGGATATCTTTCAGTTCGCTGTTATCTTTATAATATTTATCAATAATCGTTATATAATCCATCAACTGACGTTTTTCAGTAATAAAAACACAGCGGAAAGTGAAAAATCCATGTGCCTTGATTAACAGGATACATGGCCTTCTCACCTTCCGCTTTTCATTTCTCACTTATCTGTTTATGCGTTAATCCAGTCGCGTTCGATATATGCAATCACGTCGCCGCGGTTGATTTTCGAGCCTTGTTTTGCCGCAATCTCCACCAGTTTACCGCCAAGTGCGGCAGGAATAGGTTCAAACTGGCCCCACGGAGTCTGTATATAGCAGAACGTCTCGCCCTCCTTGTAATGCTGGCCGATGTACGGTTCAAGGCATGGCGTGCACTCGCTGCCGCCCTCAAAGTCGAAGAACACCTGTCCTTTCACGGGAGACACGATAGCGTCTGCCTTCGCATGCTTGAACGCCGCGAGCTCTTCCGGCGTGAGAGTAGCTCCGAGTTTTGCGTCTTTAGCCTTCTGCAGGTCGGCCAGGAAGCGCTTTTTCGCCGCTCCACTCTTGTAGTCACGGTACTGCTCGGGGTGCATTGCAAGCTCGAACAGCTCCTCGTCGTCCTGTCCGCAGTCCCATCCGTTCTCCTCCATTTCCTTGCGGAAGTCATCCAATGCGTCAGGAACAAGCGTATGCGGGTCGGCATCCGTAAACTCGCGTCCTTGTTTCTTGGCAAGCTCTACCAGCTCCGGATCTATCTCGCCGGGTATCTTTCCGCTCTTTCCGAGTATCATTCCCCACATCGAGTCGTCCATCATTACGAAGCGTCCCTTGCCCTGTGCCATTGTAAGCAGGTTCAGAAGGGCTATGTTCTTGACATATTGTGAGAACGGAGTAACCAGTGGTGGATAACCTACACGTGGCCAGACGTAAGCCACTTCGTCAAAGAGTTTCACGAGAAGGTCATCGGTTGACAGCTCAGGCTGCCCCTTGCTCTTGAGTATTGAGTTAATGGAGCGGTGCACGCCGGCAAGGTCTGCCATCATGCTTCCCATCATTCCGCCCGGCAGTCCGCAGCCAAGCAGAAGCGAGCTCATCAGCTTGTTGCCGGGGTTGATGAAGTAACCGAGCCAGTCGTCGATGAACTCCTGCGTCAGCGTGCGTGCCTGCATGTAGGCGTTCATGTTGATTTCGGGCACTTCGAAGCCCTCATTCTTCAGCATGCTCTGCACCGAGATGATGTCCGGGTGCACCTTTCCCCACGACAGAGGCTCGATGGCCGTGTCGATGACGTCGCCTCCGTTCTCGCACACTTCGAGTATTGACGCCATTGAAAGGCCCGGCCCTGAGTGTCCGTGGTACTGTATGATGACGTCCGGATGCTTCGTCTTTATCGCCTTGGTCAGCTTGCCGAGCATGGCGGGCTGGCCTATTCCGGCCATGTCCTTGAGGCAAATTTCGTTAGCTCCGGCGGCTATTAGCTGGTCGGCTATGCCGCTGTAATACTCCACTGTGTGTATGGGCGAGG
The DNA here is from genome assembly GCA_900550365.1 of uncultured Prevotella sp. Classification (GTDB taxonomy): domain Bacteria; phylum Bacteroidota; class Bacteroidia; order Bacteroidales; family Bacteroidaceae; genus Prevotella. The sequence continues at coordinate 141,812 of URRR01000003.1, forward strand.
TGGTGATGCAGAGCGTAGCCTGCGGCGTCATGCCCGCCTCGTTGGCCCATTTTATGCTGGGTATGATGTTGCGCACGTCGTTAAGACCGCAGAATATGCGCGGAATGTCGACTCCCTGTGCGTGCTTCACGCGGTACATCAGCCGGCGCACGTCGTCGGGCACGGGGTACATGCGCAGCGCGTTCAGTCCCCTGTCGAGCATGTGTGTCTTTATTCCCACCTCGTTGAACGGCTTGCAGAAAGCCCTTACCGCGTCGTTGGGGTTTTCTCCGGCGAGCAGGTTCACCTGCTCGAAGGCTCCTCCGTTGGTCTCAACGCGCGAGAAGCACCCCATGTCGATTATTGCCGGGGCGATGCGCTCGAGCTGGTCTTTTAACGGTTGGAACTTGCCTGAAGACTGCCACATGTCGCGATAGACGAGACTGAATTGGATTTTCTTTTTCATAATTAGATTTTTTTGGTTGCACGGGCCTTTCCGGGGCGCGCGTAAATAATGTTAAACTTGCTGCAAAAATAGGAATTTTTCCGAACAGAAAAACGTTTGCCGCCTTTTTTTGTGCGCCTTTTGGCTTTTGAAATGATTTTTAACTAAAAATCGCCACAGCCTCTTACGTTTTGTAAAACACGCCTCGCAAATAGAGGGGTTACGGAAGGTTACAATCTGAAAGCAATCTTTTGTTTTGGCCGTCTGTATATGCTTGATTTACAACGGCATGAATGCCGCTTTGTAAAAGACCGTGTTTTGCCTTGCAAAAGGTGCTCTTTTGGCGTGCAAAAGGTGGTCTTTTACAATGCGAAAGGCCACCTTTTGCAAAGCGCCTGGCTAATGCCTGTCTTTCTGTTTGCTGTTTTATTGTTGGCTTGACGACCGTATCAGAACTTCAGCGTTGCGCTGAACATTACTGTCCTGCCCCTCAACGGCACGCTGAAATAGCTGTAGTTTGCGCCCCGGTAGGCCGATGTCTCGTAGCTTTTGCGGTCGAGCAGGTTGACGGCCGACAGCGTGAAAGCAAGCGTTTTCATCACTTCCATGCGCGCTCCGGCGTTTACAAAGAAGTCGGTGGAGTAACGCCCGTGGGTTATCTCGCAGGTTGTCCCGGCTGCGTCGGCATATATCCGGAGCTTGGCCGACGGCATGAAGTCGAGCCGCAGCGAGCAGTATGCGTTCTTCAGGACGTTGTTTGAGAGCGAGAAAACGTCGCGGCGTTTCCACGTAATGTTGCCTGCGCAGGCGAGGTTGGCCGCAATCCAGCTCAGCTTGTCCCACGATGCGCCCGCCTGCACGCTTGCCGCGCTGTACCGCAGGTAGCCTTCCGTGCCGTTCTGCGAGGCCAACGCCTTGTTGTATGAATAGCTGCAAGTGCCCCTCAGGGTAAGCCTTGCGCTGCGGAACACCTTTTTCACATTGGCCGCCGCGCTCCATGACGTGTGCCTGTTGTCACGCCATACGGGCATTATCACGGTCATGTCGCCTGCGTAAAGGTAGCTGTAATAACGGTCGGCCTTTTCCTGCTGCCAGCCAACGTACACGTTCCACGACAGCATAGTGGCCGTGTTAAGCCACGACAGGCGCGCTCCGGCCATGGCGGTGCGGCTGAACGACATGCTGTCAGTGCCCAAGGTTACGGTACGGTAGTTGTTGGCTATGGCGTCGCCGAAGGGTGTTGTCCGCGTGTCGGCGTTGCGGTTTATGCCTATGTTCAGGTCGATTGTCGCCATTGTGCCGAGCCTGTAGTCGATGTCAAGCATCGGCGAGAACATCACTTTGCGTATTTTTACGCCGCGCCGGGGGCTGGAATACGAGATGTATTCAAGCGGCAGGGTGAGCGTCAGCGTGCCGTCGGGCATGTTGAGTTCGTATTGCGGCTCCAAGGTATGCAGCCAATAGCTGCTCAGCCACTTGCCTTCCGCACCGCCGCCGCTGGCCGAGTTGCGTTTGTATTCCATGATATAGCCAAGGCTCAGGCTGCCTCCCAAGAGGCCGACATTGGTGCCTATGCGGTTGCGCGTGAACAGGTTGCGCAGCCTTACGGCGTAATCCGCGCTGCCGTTGCCGTCGTCGAAGGTCACGCCGAGCCGCTCCCTCGAACCGTAAAAGCGGACGATTGACGACACGTCGAACAGCAGCGTGTTGGTGTTTACGGTGGCTTCGAGCACGTTCTGCACGTCATACTGCCTGCGCATTACGCCCTCCCGCAATGCGCCGAGGTTGCTTCCGCCCCGGTTCAGGGCGTTGCCTATGCCGAGCATGGCCTGCGCTTCTTCCGTAAGGTACAGCCTTTTGGAGTTCAGCTCATAGCGCAATGCCCCCTTCACAAGTTCCTGTTTGTCGCTTATGTCGTTGTTTTCGAATATGGCGACGGTGTCTTCTCCCGTTGTATATCGGTTGAAGATGCTGTCCCGGTCAAGGCTGTGGTCGCGGTAGTAAAGCACGTTCAGGCGCAGCGTTTGTTCCTGAGTGAAGGCGTGCAGGTAGTTCAGTCCGGCGTAATATGACTTGTTCCTAAGGTAATACAGCTGCGACACGGGCGGTGTCTGCGTCGTAGGCGAATAGAGGAACGGCTGTGGCAGCGGCTCCATGGCGTACATTCCGGTGTAGTTGTCCATGCTGCGCGTCATGCCTTCGAGGCTCATTCCGCAGTTGTTCATCCGCCCCGTGAGCAGCAGTTGGTTCTTCTTGTTTATGTTGATGGCCGTCAG
>URRR01000004.1 GCA_900550365.1 uncultured Prevotella sp.
TAGAGGGATTCGAACCCCCGACCCTCTGCTTGTAAGGCAGATGCTCTAAACCAGCTGAGCTATGCGCCCTTACTTGTCGTAAGTGAGTGCAAAGATACTGCATTTTTTCTATTCCGCAAAATTTTATCAATGATTTTTTCATTTTTATGTAAAAATCATCCTTACGGCGGTTATTCATATAAGGTAACAATACGCCTGAAACCATTATCAGCATGAAACGGCATGACATTGCAAGCATCTACCGCCAACCGGCACGCAACGTAAAGGCACGCAGAACATGAATAAGCAAATAAAAAAATCCCGCTGCACAAAGTGCAACGGGACTGACTTGTGGGCGTAGAGGGATTCGAACCCCCGACCCTCTGCTTGTAAGGCAGATGCTCTAAACCAGCTGAGCTATGCGCCCTTACTTGTTGTAAGCGAGTGCAAAGGTATGCCTTTTTGTTTAAACCACCAAATTTTCAGACGACTTTTTGCAAAAAACAATAAAAAAAGATGCCGTACCACAGCACGGCATCTTAATTAAGTCAATATCCACAAGCTGATTACTTGGCAACCTCTACAGTAGCACGACGGTTGTACGAAGGAGGAACAAGCGTGTCAACACCGCCCATAGCCTCAATCTTGATGTTCTCTCTCTTGACACCCATCTTAACGAGTTCGTCAGCAACAGTCTCTGCACGCTTCTGAGAAAGCTCACGGTTGTAGTCAGCATTGCCCGTTGCGCTGTCAGCATAACCTGTTACTACGAGTTTCGCGTTGTTGTCCTTAGAGTAGTCAGCAAGGTTCTGTACGTTTACAAGGTCTTTCTTTGAAGCAATCTTAGCCTTGTCGATGTTGAAGAATACAGATACCGGAGTGGTTACGTATTCCTTCTCAACCTTAACCACGGGCTCGGTCTTCTTGTTGGCCAGCTCGTTCTTCAGGCGCTCGTTCTCTGCCTTCTCGTCAGCCAGCTGAGCGTTGAGCGCGTCAATCTGTGACTGTGACAGAGCCTTGATAGCGTCAACATCGGGCACCTTGTTCCATGTTCTCTTGCCGAGGTTGAACGTTACGCCGACTTCAGCATATACATGGTTGGGGTGGTTCATGATGCCTGCACCTACATCAGCGGGCATTCCGCAGATGTCGCTCTCATAGCGGTTCCAGCCGATTTCAAAGTTAATGGCAAGACGCTTGTTAACCCAGAACTCGTTCAGGATACCTACGCTGAGACCCATTGCGTATGCGTTATAAGTGCAAGAGCGTCCAAGACCTGCACCAAAGAACGGAATGAAGTTCCATACGCGGTCCTCATTGTAGCCGCAGAACAGGTTGCTCAGGTTGAACAGTACCTGCTCGTTCAGAATCCAGTACTTGTTGCCGTTGCCGTCATTGTCGCCGTCCCATACAGACTTACCCCATATGCCTTGCAGCTTTGTACGGAGTCCCAGGCCGGGAGTGAACCACTTACCGATACCGATTGACACGCCGGGATTAGAACGGAACTTCTTGAACGGGCTCTTTGACAGGCCCATGCCGTCCTCGTAATTGCCGTACCAGGCTTCCCAGGTAACGCCGCCCTGGATAAACCAGTTGCTCCAAAACGAGTTAGTCGCAACACTGTACTTCTCCGTAATGTCTGCGTTCTGCGCCATTCCGGTCACAGAGACACACGCAAAAATCAATGCGATAAATAATTTCTTCATAACTCTAAATATTAAACAATCAATAAAACAAATTTTGCCACCTCTTTAAATGAGGGGTCTATCACCGCAAATATAGTAATATTTTCTAATAAAAAAACTTTTTGCGGCATTTATTTTACATTTTAGTGGCCGAAAACCGAACAATTTACCACTTTCAGCGAGATATCAGACAAAGAGATGCTCTATATCCTGCTGCTTCAGCATGGCCACTATCGGTTTACCGTCAGGAGCATAGTTTACGTTGGAACAAGTGAACAGCTCGTTTACAATGTTCTCCATCTCGGCGTTGCCGAGCACCTGACCGTATGGGACCGCCGCGCTGCGGGCAAGCTGGAGAGCCAGAGTACGGCTGACGCCGTCGGCAGCTGAAGTGCCCGTCTCGCCGTATTCGGCCACCATGTCTTTAAGCAGACGCACGTAATCAAGACCGTCAATGCCGGCCGGAACTCCGTTGATTGAATAGCTGCCGCCGCCCAGTGGGGTCAGTTCAAAGCCAAGACTTGCGAGGTCTTGCAGCATTGACTGCAGCAGGACGGTCTCCGAGGGAGTGAAGTTTACCATCTCCGGGAACAGCATCTGCTGTGACACACCGCTGTGCCCGGCTATCTGGGCGAGGTATTTCTCATAAAGAATGCGCATGTGGGCGCGATGCTGGTCTATAATCATAAGTCCCGACTTTACGGCAGTCATTATATAGCGGCCTTTGTACTGATAATGGGCCGGCGACTTTTCCTCCACGGCCGCGGTGTCTCCGGCTGTGTCGGCGGGCAGCGGAAAGAGGTCTGTCGGGCTGTCGTCGGGCATGTCGGCAGGCTCGCCGTGAGCCGCGCCGAGGCCTTCATACAGCTTCTCCCAGTTTCCGGCAGCCGGCTCCTTACGGTCTGTGGGAACATAAGAGGACGTCTGCCTGAAGGGGTTATATGACGGATTAAAGTCCAGCTTGGGCGCTTTCGCCGCCCCCTGCTCAGGGTCATATACGGGAATATCGGGGCGTCCCTCGGTATCAAAATCTATTGAAGGTATGTCGTTAAAACGTCCGAGCGAGTCTTTTACGGCCGCCATGAGTATCTGCCACACCGTCTGCTCGTTCTCAAATTTTATTTCTGTCTTTGTAGGATGGATGTTTACGTCGATGTCTTCAGGAGCCACTTCAAAGTAGATAAAGTAAGGCACCTGCTCTCCCGGAGGCAGAAGCCGCTCGTATGCGGTCATCACGGCTTTGTGGAAATACGGATGCTTCATGTAACGGCCGTTAACGAAGAAATACTGGTGAGCGCCTTTCTTGCGCGCAGCCTCGGGCTTGCCGATGAACCCGGTGATGTTGCAAACCGTGGTCTCAACGTTCACAGGCAGCAAGTCCTGGTTAAGTTTCTTTCCGAAAATGTCAACGATACGCTGGCGCAGGCTGCCGCTCCGGAGGTTGAGAGTCTCAGTTCCGTTGCTGTGAAAAGTGAAGTTTATCTTTGGATATACAAGGGCTATACGCTCAAAAGCCGTCAGGATGTTGTTCAGCTCGGTGGTGTTCGACTTCAGGAACTTTCTTCTCGCCGGCACGTTATAAAATATGTTTTCCACGGAGAAGTTGCTGCCTACGGGGCACGACACGGGTTCCTGCCCCGTAACCTTTGAGCCGGCTATTGACAGGTGGGTGCCTATCTCATCAGCAGCACGGCGTGTACGCAGCTCCACCTGAGCCACGGCGGCTATCGAGGCGAGGGCCTCGCCGCGGAAGCCCATTGTATGAAGGGCGAACAGGTCGTCAGCCTTGCGTATCTTTGACGTGGCGTGCCGTTCGAACGACATGCGTGCGTCAGTCTCCGACATGCCCTGACCGTCGTCGATAACCTGTATCGACGTGCGGCCGGCATCGGTCACAAGAACGTTGATAGTCTTGGCTCCGGCATCAACGGAGTTCTCTACAAGCTCCTTTATCACCGATGCCGGACGCTGTATCACTTCACCGGCAGCTATCTGGTTTGCCACCGAGTCAGGTAAAAGTTGTATGATATCGCTCATGGTCTTTCAGTATTTAATAACGGCCGTCACACCTCTCTATCCGGCAGTGAGCCGCCGGCTGTATTGCGAAAGGTGGCTTTTTGGTCTTCAAAAGACGGCCTTTTACCGCATGAAAGACGGTCTTTTACAGTGCAAAAGGCCGTCTTTTGCATGGCTTGCGGTAATCTGTTGATATTCAATGAGTTGGCAAACGGCAGCAAAGCGTCATGATATTACCGCCCGTTTGGCTTGAGGGTGCTACATGGTCAGCAGCATTTTCCATATTATAAAGAGCAGTATGAGCAGCACCACTATGACACCATAGCTGAAGACAAAGCCGCCTGCGAGCTTGCGCTCACGGCGCCGGCGGGCATGACGGGTAGCATTGAAGAACATGCCCCGCAGCTCCTCATGGCTGCCGTGGCCGTCGGTCTTCATGCCGAGCTCAGCTTTTGCCTTGTCCTCTATCTGCTTGAGGCGGTCCTTGCGCTCGTCAACGAACATATAGCCGTGACTGAACTGCCGTGGTTTAGGTTGTCTGAAAAGTCCCATACCGTACCTTTTATATCATTACTTATCGTCTGGCGCCGCTTTCTTTAACTGTTGCTCTTCGGGCAGGGCAGCCTTGTTCTCATCTGCGGCGACGGCTGCCGGCTGGTTTCCTGACCGTTCCGGCTGTCTGTCTGAAGCGTCAGCAGCTCCGGCAGGAGAGGCATTATCGGCGGCAGCGGCAGGCTGACCTGCCGGCACAACGGCCGTTGACGCCTTGCCGGCTAAGGTATCCGGGGGTGCCGCCTGCAGGCTGTCGGGTCCTGTCGGGACAATGTCGGTCACACGGTCAGACACTACTCCGCCCTGACTTATGAACTGCAGCGGTGCCGAGCGCCGCCCGATGTCTTTCAGCTCGGTGCCTGCGGCCTTGCCGCGCCAGTTGAATATATCGTCCTTATCTCGCGGACGCACATAGTCAAACCATGCGAACGCCGGCAGCTTTTTCTTCTCTGGCGGTATCTGGGTTATCGGATACATGCGGCTTGTCTGCCTGCACGTCCAGATATACTGCAGCTGGCGGTTCTTCATGAACATGCGCATGGTGTCGGTCTCAAGGTAGGCCATGTTGGTAAACGAGCTGTCCTTCTCCTCCTGGAAATAGTAAATACACTGAACGTTGCCAATGGCCTCGGTCTTGTAAAGCTGTCCTTTGTTGAAATATCCGAACATCTCACGCGAGGAAATCTGGTTGAACTTCACCGTGTCAGACAACAGCTCCACTGACAAAGCCTGGTTTATTACATGCGCCCGGTCAATGGTGGAGTCTTTCATGTACACCTTTATCACCTCGCCCAGCAACTGTCTGTTGGCGTTCCAGGTAATGGGGTCTTTGTACATGGTCATGAGGGAGTCGCGCGTGTTGTACACAAGCGAGTCGCATACGGCCTGAACGTCGGTGCGGAAGGCCCTGACCTTATTGTAACAGTGCATCGTACGGTAGACCGAGTCGGTGTTGATGTTGAAGGTGTAGACCTTCATCGTGTCTGAATGGAGATAAAGGGTGTCGCCCTGTGAATAGTCTTTCAGCACGGCGCTGTCTGTCGCGAAGGCGTAGCCGGTGCTGTCGTCATACCAGAAATACTGGCTGTTCATCTCGTTCTTGTTCACCGTGTCGGTATAGACTACATTGCCGAAACCTTCGCTTACGGCGGTCTTGTCGTCGTTGAAAAGGCTGTCGGCTGTCAGTGTCTTGCCGTTATTGCTCAGTGTAGAGCGGCCATACAGGCGCGAGAAGTCTTTGTTAGTATCGTAAAATCCCTGCGTAGTATGTATCACGCTGGCGCCCGACACTATCTTTGACGGCCCCACGATATGTGCTATCGAGGTTCTGGTGTCGTAGTGAAGGGTGTCTGTCGTCAGTACGAACTTTGGATTCTTCAGGTTCACGCTGTAGTTGAACACGGCGTCACGCGTCTCCGTATCATACTCACCCCAGTCTGATACGAGCACGTTGTCTTTGTCAATCATCTTTCCGCCTTCAAAGAAATAGCCGATGCCGTACAGCCTGTCGTAATTCAGACTGTCGGTGTAAAGCGTGGTCTTCCTGTGTTTCAGCACAACATTGTGGCGCGCCTCAGCCATCTGGTTGTTACCGTCATAATACGCATAGTCACTGAATAGCGACAAAGTGTCGCCCTGATACATCTTCACATGGCCGAAAGCACGGAACGAGTTTGACTCCTGGTAAAAGTAAGCGCTGTCACAATATAGCTTAGCTCCCTTGTGACGGAACGCCACGTTGCCGTTTAATATCTGTGCAGTGGGGTTGGGACCGAACTGGTCAAAGCGCAGCCTGTCTGCATGGATGAGGTAAACGCGCTCGTTGGTCTGCTGCCTCGGCTTCTTTTTCGGAGCCTGGCGCGACTGCACTAAGCTAAGGCCAAAAAGGCATAGGATTACAACAATGAGAATCCTATGCCCGCTAAATAAGGTCTTCAGTCTGTTGTCTGTTGTCATCTTATCCAACCTTCATATTGGAAATCACAATCCTTGTAACGGTCATTAATACGCACATACGTGGTCTTTATCTTGTCTTTAATCCACTTGTCGATAAATTCCTCGCGGCGTTTGGCCAGCACTATATCCTTCATCGTCTGGAAATCCTCGGTTATAGTGGCCCTGTGGGTCTCCACACGGTTCTTCAGTTTCACTATGGCGCACACTGTCTTGCCGTTCTTCAGACTAATCATCTGGAACGGGGCAGACACTTCGTCCACCTTCATCGTATCTACCACGCGTGCTATTTCAGGCGGAAGATTGCGCATCTGGAACCGGCTTGTCATGCGTCCGTCGTCTCCCATGTTTGCCATAAGGCCGTGATTGTTTCGCGTATCCTTATCGTCTGAGATGAAAGTGGCGGCCTCGTCAAACGAGAATTTGCCTTCACGGATGTTGTCTGCAATCGAATCGAGCTGTGATGAAGCCAGCTTTATCGCCTCATCGGTAATTTTAGGCTTAAGCAGGATGTGCCTTACTTTAATACGGTCGCCGCGCTTGTCGATAAGCTGGATGATGTGGAAGCCGAACTCTGTTTCCACAATCTTTGATATTTTCTTAGGGTCTGTGAGGTTGAATGCCACGTTCGCGAACGCCGGGTCAAGCATTCCACGGCCTACATAGTCCTGGAAAGCACCGCCCTGGCGTGCCGTTCCCGGGTCTTCCGAGTACAATGTGGCCAGTGTCGCGAATGAAGTCTCGCCGTTAGTGATACGCTCCGTGTACTCACGCAGCTGGTTCTTGACGCGGTCTATCTCTTCCTGCTCCACTTTCGGGGCACGTGTTATAATCTGAACCTCAACCTCTGTGGGGATAATCGGCAGGCTGTCCTCGGGCAATTCGCTGAAATAGCGGCGCACGTCAGCCGGAGAGACTGCAATGTCGGCAACCAGTTGCTGACGCTCACGCTCGATAAGCAGACGGTTACGGAAATCGTCATGCAACGTCTGGCGCAGCTCTGACAGGCTCATGTTCTTGTATTCCTCGAGCTTTTCCTTGCTTCCTGTTCTCTGAATCCAGAAGTTTATCTGCTCCTCAACACTTTGAGCGACCTCTGATTCGGTTACCTCCACACTGTCGATTGCAGCCTGATGCAGAAACAGCTTTTGAACGGCAAGCTGTTCAGGTATGGCGCAGTCAGGGTTACGGTCCCACTTAATGCCTTCCATCTCGCCCTGCAATCTGAAGTTCTCGACATCAGAAAGCAGGATAGGTTCATCCCCGACAACCCATATAACCTCGTCGACAACGCTTGCAGGGTTGGGCGCTTCTTCCAAGGAGTCTGCCTTTTGGGCAGCCGCAGCCGAATCATCAGCCGCCGCAAAGGCCGGAGCCTTAACGTCCACAGACGCGGCACGGCTTTCAGCCACGCCGCCTTTTACAGTGCTTGCGCTGACTCCGGCAAACAGAAACGCCGATAAGACAAGCCACAAAGCAGTTTTGCCTCTTAGTATCATAAAGTTTAATTGCTATGCTTGTTTACTGTTTTCAACACGTCATAATACACCTTGAAAGGATATTTCCTACGCAGTTCGGCCACCCATTGCTTCTCAAGCATCTCCTGATAGTCGGCCGTAACCAGGCCACGTACATCCTCGTAGCTGTCAGGGCGCTTGAGTAACTTACCGTAAACGGCGTCGATGGGGAAATCCTTAACCGGCGTAACAACGGTGTCTTTATCAAAGACCAGCTTATCAATAAAGGCATTGTCGCCTTCCTTGAATATGCCTTTCTCTACGCGTATGCGCAACACAGAGTCGCTGTTGAACGTGGAGCGCAGCACGTCAGCCCACTTACTGAACGGCACTCCCTTGACACAATTCCTTACAGCCTTGACATCTGACTTCTGCTTGACATGGTAAACCATGCCTTTATAGCGAGGTTCGGCCCATGAATATTTCTTCTTGTTCTTCTTGAAACAAGCCTCAAGACCGGCCTCGTCAGCCGCAGCCTTCTCCCAGACGGTGCGGTTGCTTATCTCGTAAAGCAGCAGACCGTCATGGTATTCCATAATAAGATAACGAAGCGAAGGGTCAGCTACAGCCATGTCCTTTGCCTTATCGCTGATTACGTCTTCCTTGGTCAGCTTGCCGTCTGAGGCATCCACCAGCTCGTCTATCTTCTTGTCGATGATGCGCTCGCGGATACCGCGTGCATCGATGAAGCGCAGGATGTCAGCTTTCAGCGAGTCGAAAGGCTCAAGCTGCTTGCGGTCTTTCATCAAAATGATGTGGAAACCGACAGGCGACTGCACCACTCCGCTCATCTCGCCCTTATCAAGGGCGTAGGCTGCGTCCTCAAACTCTTTAAGCGTCTGCCCCGGCTGGAGCCACGGCAACTCGCCTCCGTTCTTGGCCGAGCCCGGATCCTGCGAGTACTTACGCGCCAGGTCGGCAAAGTCGGCACCGCCGTTTTTCAGCACTCTATACAGTGAGTCTGCCCTCTGACGGGCCTCTTCAAACTTGGCTGTAGGTGCTTTCTGCTCCACATATATAAGAATATGTGCAGGCTTTATCAGTCCGCGAGGACCGATATGCTCCTTTGTGCGGTCATAAATGGCGCGCGCCTCGGCCAGTACGGCCGCACTGTCAGCAAACGCCGGGCGCACTTCCTGGTCACGATACATGGCAAACTCTTTCTTGAAAGACTCAAGAGTGTCAAGCCGTGCGTCTAAAGCAGCAGCCACCTTCAGCTTGTAATTGATAAAGAGGTCAACATATTCGTCAACCGTCTTACGGTCAATCACGTCGGCCGAGTTGTTCTTATTATAAGAATACTCAAACTCGGAGCGCGACACAGGCACCCCGTTGATTTCCATAATAACGGGGTCTGTCTCCTGTGCATAAGCCATGCCCCCGCAAAGGAGCATGGCCATTATAAGAGTCGTTAACTTCATACTGCTTAAGTTGACGAGTTTTACGGGTAGAAGCCATGCAGGGTATCATCCGTGCCTCACCGCCCGTTTATGATTGAATTACTCGTGCCTTGAATAGTTGGGAGCCTCGCTCGTGATGGTGATGTCGTGCGGGTGGCTCTCCAGTACACCGGCATTAGTTATGCGCACGAACTTAGCGTCATGCAGCGCGGTGATGTCTTTGGCGCCGCAATAGCCCATGCCTGAACGCAGTCCGCCCACGAGCTGATATACGACTTCCTGCACCGTGCCTTTATAAGGAACGCGGCCGGCGATGCCTTCGGGCACAAGTTTCTTGACTTCCTTAGTGTCAGCCTGGAAGTAACGGTCCTTTGAACCGTTCTCCATTGCCTCAAGACTGCCCATGCCACGGTAGCTCTTGAACTTACGGCCGTTGAAGATTATGGTGTCGCCGGGGCTTTCTTCAGTTCCTGCCACGAGCGAACCAATCATCACGCTGTGTCCGCCTGCCGCAAGAGCCTTGACGATGTCGCCTGAATAGCGCAGTCCGCCGTCAGCGATAAGGGGCACACCAGTACCCTCGAGGGCGCAAGCCACGTCATAAACAGCGCTCAGCTGGGGCACGCCTACACCTGCGACGACACGCGTAGTGCAGATACTGCCCGGGCCGATACCTACCTTAACGGCATCAGCTCCGTTGTCAACAAGCATCTTTGCGGCTGCTCCGGTTGCTACGTTACCTACAACTATGTCTACATTGGGGAACGCGTTCTTAGCCTCGCGCAGCTTGTCGATGACGCCCTTAGAGTGGCCGTGAGCCGTGTCTATCACTATGGCGTCGGCATTGGCATCAACAAGCGCCTGGATACGCTCGAGCGTATCCACCGTAACGCCTACTCCGGCAGCCACGCGCAGACGGCCCTTCTCATCCTTGCAGGCCATGGGCTTGTCCTTAGCCTTGGTTATGTCTTTATACGTAATGAGGCCTACCAGATGATTGTCGCTGTCTACCACGGGCAGCTTCTCTATCTTGTTCTCCTGCAATATCTGTGCGGCGTCAAGAAGATTGGTACGCATGTGTGTGGTGACAAGATTCTCGCAGGTCATCACCTCGTCAATTTTCCGGTCAAGACGGCGCTCGAAACGCAGGTCACGGTTAGTCACGATGCCTACCAGATGGTCATCGTCGTCAACCACGGGGATACCTCCGATATGGTACTCGGCCATCATGTTGAGCGCGTCCTGCACGGTTGAGCCGCGGCGGATAGTCACAGGGTCGTAAATCATTCCGTTCTCGGCACGCTTCACAATTGCCACCTGGCGGGCCTGCTCCTCTATCGACATGTTCTTATGGATAACGCCGATACCGCCCTCACGGGCAATGGCTATGGCCATGGCCGACTCGGTAACGGTGTCCATCGCGGCGGTAACAAAAGGTATATTCAACCTGATGTTGCGCGAGAACTTGGTTTGCAACTCTACCGTTTTGGGCAATACTTCAGAATAAGCCGGGATTAAAAGGACGTCGTCAAAAGTCAATCCGTCCATTACAATTTTATCTGCAACAAATGATGACATATATAACTTGAAAATTTATTGCGTGCAAATTTAGGAAAAAAATTCCATACATGCCACGTCTTTGCTTATTTTCTTGCCTAATTAATGTGAAAAACGCCTGCCGCCCTCATGCTGAACTGCCGGCTTAAGGCTTTGCTTAAGAACTGTAAGCTGTGGTCTGCGCCGGCTGCGGACTATGTCTATATCCAGAACGTACACGACTGACCGGCCGCCAAACGGCAAGGCTTTGCGCGACCGTATGTAACACATTGAAAATCAACCACTTGCAAACGCCGTCGCAATTTGCCGTCTTTTAGCTTGCAAAAGACGGCAAACGGCACGATAAAAGGCGGCCTTTCGCAATGCGAAAGACCGCCTTTTGGAAACGGATTGAAAAAGTTATTTACAGCCACATTATTTCATAAGCACTTTGAATGTCTGCGAATGGCCGTCTGAATATACAACCTGCTTTATGCTGACGCCCTTTGACGGCGACGGCTGACGCACTCCGTCGAGCGAATAATAGCGCGTTGACACGACGTTGCCTGCCAGCATGTGCTCAATGCCCGTAGACACTTCGGTTATGCGGTTGCCCTCGCCGTCATACACGTATTCCGTCGGATTATCGTCAATCGCAGCCGCATACTCGTTTATGTCTTCTGCCGGAATCTCGTCAGTGTACACCTTATATATATCTATCTTACCCGCTCCGGCATACTTCTGAACTATTGCGGGCACGTCGGCGGTCTTGTCAAGATTGTTCACCTTGTAGCTATCATCGGTCTGGGCGGGCACCCAGTCAGTGTAATTTACTGACAGAGTCTTGTCAACCTTCGTGCCGTCAATGTTCTTATAATCCTCCATCAGTCTGCGGCAGTTCTCATATATCACGTCATAGCCTTCACTTTTGTCGATGTTAAGCGAGCCTTCACGGTCAGAACGGACTGGCGCCTTGCTGTCCTTGAAGTAACATGCCTGGATATACCCGACGGCCTTGGTTCGCACGTCCCAGCCGTCCTCGCTGCCTACCATATAGTTGTTGAAGTAATGAAGGTGGCCTCCGCGCTGCAACGGAAGGCGTGAACCGGCTATGTTGTCAAACCAGTTGTGGTGCATGGATATCGTGCGGCAGCCGTCAAACACATCGCTGTCGCCTTTTCCGAAAAGGCAAGCCTTGTCGTGATGGTGGAAGTGATTGTAGCTGAACGTCAGCCACTGCACATTGTTCTTGCAGTCAAGCAGCCCGTCATAGCGGTCTTTATTTGCCGCATCTCCGTTGAAAAACTCGCAGTGGTCTACCCATATGTGGCCGCCCCAGTCGGTCTTTGCGCTGTTCTCGTCGGCCTGAATGCTGATACAGTCAGGGTCGCCGACTTCTTTCTGCGCACCGTCGCGATAGGCAACAATCTTGTTTTCGCCGGACTTCAGAATCGGCACGCCTTCCATAGTGAACCTGCAGTTACGTATGATGACGTTGCTTGAGCACTGCAACACGAACGAAATGCGCGAGAACAGCGGCGCCTTGCCCGTAGAAGGGTTGACAACGCCCACCAGAGTCTTGTCTGAAGCTACCATGACGCGCTCTCCATAAGTGGTCTCCACACCCTCCGAACCGTCTTGTCTGTCGCAGAGTTGACCTTCAGACAAGCTGTTCACCCAGCATTTTATGCCGGTATCCATATCCTTGTCTACAATTATCGTATAGGGTGATTCGGCCTGAAGATAGGCTTTCAACTGCTGAAAACTGGCGGCATAGACCACCTTGCCTGCGGCGCCTCCGGTGGTTCCGTTTTCCAGATAATGGTTAGTGCCGGGCTCTCCGGGCAGCGCGGCAAAGCCGTCAATACCGAAATCACGGCCGTCAACAACCTGAGCCACCGACGTAACGGCGGCTCCGCATAACAGCAGTGAGACCATAAACTGCCTGAGAAGACATGTCCTGACAATGCTTGAACTTGTTTTTGCAATTAGTTTCATAATAGTATTAATTTGTTTTTAGTAAGTTGTGAATGTGTCTGCAATAAAATGCAGCAACGTATCATGACACACGCTGACTGCCGGTAGTTTGTTTTCTTATACACCGTTCAAGGCATATTTCTCCGCAAATATAACGTTTTTAACAACAAGTTGACACTTTAAGACATAAAAAATTATGATTTTCAGACATTTACATTGCTGAAAACCATAATATCATTAACTGCCGTTGACAGCTACACTGACCTTAACATAAAAACATCCCGGCCGTGCGTCTCCGCTCCGGCCGGGATGATATCTCTTGCTGATGACGGCATCAGTTACCCATATCTGACATGAACTTGATACGCACAAGCCTTATTTCTTCCTCTGTGCAGTCGTCACCAAGCTCGTCAATAGCCGCCTCAAGGTCGTCAGTCTCGCTCTCCTTGAAGTATTCGTAGATTTCATCTACACGGTCGTCGTCCATCACTTCCTCAAGGAAATAGTCGATGTTTATCTTCGTTCCGCTGTAAACGATAGCCTCAACCTCGTCGAGCAGCTCGTCAAACTCAAGTCCCTGGGCCTCTGCCAGGTCGTCAAGCGCGACGTGTCTGTCAATGCTTTGTATTATCTTTACTTTCAATACAGACTTTTTCGCGACGGTTCTAACGCGTAAATCCTCAGGTCTTTCAATATTGTTTTCCTCGCAATATTTCTTTATCAGGGCAACAAACTCCTTGCCGTAGCGGCGCGCCTTGCCTGCTCCCACTCCCTGCACGTTCTGCAGGTCCTCAAGGGTTATCGGATAAACGGTGGCCATCTGCTCAAGCGAAATGTCCTGGAAGATGACGTATGGAGGCAGACCTGCACGCTTGCTGACCTTCTTGCGCAGGTCTTTCAGCATTGAATGAAGCGTCGGGTCGAGTGCCGAGCTTACTCCCTCGTGAACGTCTTCGTCGTCATCATCGTTAAACTCATTGTCCAACACAATCATGAACGACTCGGGTTTCTTCATGAACTTCTTGCCGGCCGGCGTCAGTTTCAGTATTCCGTAGTTCTCAACGTCTTTCTTAAGGAAGCCCGCGATGAGTGCCTGACGTATCACCGGATTCCACAGTTTCTCGTCCATATCCTCACCGGAGCCGAACTCTTCCAGCTTATCATGCTTGTGGGCAACGATGTCGTTTGTGTCCTTTCCTTCAACGAAATTTATCACATAATCGGTACGGAAGTCCTCTTTTATCGCGGCAATGGCATTCAATACCACCAGCAAAGCGTCCTTTCCTTCTATCTTAGTCTTGGGATGCAGGCAGTTATCGCAGTTGCCGCAGTTGTCCTTGTCATACTCTTCGCCGAAGTAATGGAGCAGCATCTTGCGTCTGCATACCGACGACTCTGCATACGCCGCGGTCTCTTGCAGCAGCTGGCGGCCGATGTCCTGCTCTGCCACAGGCTTGCCTTCCATGAACTTCTCAAGCTTCTTCAGGTCCTTGTATGAATAGAAAGCTATACACTTTCCTTCTCCGCCGTCACGTCCGGCACGGCCTGTCTCCTGATAATATCCCTCCAGGCTCTTAGGAATGTCATAGTGAATGACGAAACGCACGTCAGGTTTGTCGATGCCCATGCCGAACGCAATGGTTGCAACTATTACGTCAATACGCTCCATAAGGAAGTCGTCCTGAGTGGCTGAGCGCGTTCCTGAGTCAAGACCTGCATGATAAGCGGCGGCCTTAATGTCGTTGGCACGCAGCACGGCGGCCAGCTCCTCCACCTTCTTACGCGACAGGCAGTAGATTATTCCGCTCTTTCCGGCGTTCTGCTTGATGAACTTCACTATCTGCTTGTCAATGTCCTTGGTCTTGTGACGCACCTCATAATAAAGGTTAGGACGGTTGAACGAGCTTTTAAACTCAGTCGCATCAAGTATTCCGAGACTTTTCTTTATATCCGTGCGGACCTTGTCTGTCGCCGTCGCCGTAAGTGCAATAACGGGCGCATCGCCTATTTCGTTAATAATGGGGCGTATCCTTCGGTACTCCGGACGGAAGTCATGACCCCACTCAGAGATACAATGTGCCTCGTCAACAGCGTAGAACGAGATCTTCACTCCACGCAGAAAGTCAACATTATCTTCTTTTGTCAGCGACTCCGGAGCCACGTACAGCAGCTTTGTCTTGCCCTCAAGGATGTCGCTCTTCACCTTGTCGATGGCCGACTTGTTGAGCGATGAGTTAAGATAATGCGCCACTCCGTCGGTCTCTGTCATGCCGTTAATCACGTCCACCTGGTTCTTCATCAGGGCAATAAGCGGTGATATGACTATCGCCGTACCGTCCATAATGAGAGAAGGAAGCTGGTAACACAACGATTTTCCGCCGCCGGTCGGCATCAGCACAAACGTGTTTTTGCCGTCAAGCAGATTACGGATGATAGCGTCCTGATTACCTTTGAACTTGTCGAAGCCGAAATATTGTTTCAGCTTTTCGGTAAGATTAACGTCATGGTACATATAGATATAGGAATAACTTTTAAATTGTTATAGTTCACAGGCCTGTTTTTTCAGGCACTTTCCAACTTGTCAAAGTGTGCTTTCTCGAGCTGCTTGCGTGCATAGTCGAGGTTAACCTCGAACTTCTTCACCTTCTTTGACGGCACCTCGAACATCGCATCCATCATCACGCTTTCGACAATCGAGCGCAGTCCGCGTGCTCCCAGCTTATACTCCATTGCCTTGTCAACAATGAAGTCAAGTGCCTCGTCAGTAAAGGTAAGCTCTATCCCGTCCATCTCGAACAGCTTCTGATACTGCTTTACTATTGAGTTCTTAGGCTCAACGAGTATCGAACGCAGTGCCTTACGGTCAAGAGGATTGAGATAAGTGAGCACCGGCAGACGGCCGATGATTTCAGGTATGAGGCCGAACGACTTCAAGTCTTGCGGCATGATATACTTCATCAGGTCGTTCTTATCGATGTTCCGCACGTTCTGCACCGAGTTATAGCCTACCACATGGGTATTCATTCTCTGGGCTATCTTGCGCTCAATGCCGTCAAAGGCACCGCCGCAGATAAAGAGGATGTTCTTCGTGTCCACGTGGATATACTCCTGGTCGGGATGCTTGCGCCCGCCCTGGGGCGGCACGTTGACCATTGTTCCCTCGAGCAGTTTCAGCAAACCCTGCTGCACGCCCTCACCGCTTACGTCGCGGGTGATCGACGGATTGTCGCTCTTACGTGCTATCTTGTCTATCTCGTCAATGAAAACTATGCCCCGCTGTGCAGCCTCGACATCATAGTCGGCCACCTGAAGCAGGCGGCTCAATATGCTTTCAACGTCCTCGCCCACGTAACCGGCCTCAGTAAAGACCGTCGCGTCAACAATAGTAAACGGCACATCAAGCAGCTTGGCTATCGTGCGGGCCATCAATGTCTTACCCGTACCGGTGCTGCCCACCATTATTATATTGCTCTTTTCTATCTCCACGCCGTTGTCGTCGGCCGGTTGCTGCAACCTTTTGTAATGGTTGTACACCGATACCGCGAGGCATCGCTTAGCGTCATCCTGACCAATGACATACTGGTCAAGATATTCTTTTATCTCAACAGGTTTAGGGACCCGCTTCAACTGGAACTTATCGCTGTGTTTCTGCTTGTTTACGTCAAGCACGCCGGTCGACTTCACTATCTCGTAAGCCTGCGCAGCGCAGTCCTCACAGATATATCCCGTCAGTCCGGTAATAAGCAGTTGCACGTCCCTCTCGCTTCTTCCGCAGAAGCTGCAGACCTTTTCAGTCCTGTTATTCTTGGTTGCCATTTGCGTTATTTGGTGTCGCGTTATCCTTCTTCCTTACCAGTACGGTGTCTATCATGCCGTATTCCTTAGCCTCCTCGGCTGTCATCCAGTAGTTACGGTCAGAGTCTTTGTACACCTTCTCATAAGGAGTATGCGAGTGTTCTGATATGATCGTGTAAAGTTCTTTCTTGAACTTAAGTATCTCCTTAGCCTCAATCTCGATGTCAGAGGCCTGTCCCTGCACTCCGCCGAGGGGCTGATGTATCATCACACGGCTGTGAGTGAGCGCCGAGCGCTTGCCTTCAGTGCCCGATACGAGCAGCACTGCGGCCATTGATGCGGCCATGCCGGTACAGATAGTAGCCACGTCGCTCGATATGAACTGCATGGTGTCATAAATGCCGAGGCCTGCCGTCACGCTGCCGCCGGGGCTGTTGATGTATATCGAGATGTCCTTGCCCGAGTCAACCGAGTCAAGGTAGAGCAGCTGAGCCTGCAATGTGTTGGCCGTGTAGTCATCAATCTGCGTGCCGAGGAAGATGATGCGGTCCATCATCAGGCGCGAGAACACGTCCATCTGAGTTACGTTGAGCTGTCGTTCCTCAAGTATATAAGGATTGAGATACTGCATCTGGGCCTTCATTACGTCGTCAAGCATCATTCCGTTCAAGCCCAGGTGGCCTGTTGCATATTTCCTAAAGTCGTTCATTTTATATTAAAATTAATAATGGATGATGATGAACCGTGAGCCGTCCGCCACCATAAGTATTGCCGGCATCAGCCCGCCTCATGGCCGTCTGCGGCTGTTCCTCATACGTTTTCCACCTAATTATTATTACAAGCGAAAGGAGGTTGCCGACCCTTTACGCCTGTTCGTTGGAACAAAGATAATAAAAAAGTCGGTAACCTCCTTATAATTATGGAAGTTTTTTTTGCTAAAAAATATTTATTCGCCCTGCATCAGCTTGTTGAACTCGTCGAGAGTAGCTGTTTTCTCGTTGAGTTTAACCACTTTCTTGACAGCTTCAGTCAGCTTACGGTCAATGCTGCGGTCAACGAAAGAGTCGATATATTCCTTCTTTTTCAGCATGTCTGTAGCGTAGTTGTCAATGTATTCCTCGGGTATGTTGGTCATGCCGTACTGAGCGAACTGTGCGCGTGCGGCCTCCTTGGCTGTCTCCTTGATGTCAGCGTCGTCAATCTTTATGCCGTTGGCCTTTACGAGCTGTTCCTTGATGAGGTGCCATGTCAGTTCCTTTATGCTCTGGTCATAGTTCTTGTCAACAAACTCCTGGCCCTTGTCCTTGTTGTTGTTCAGCATGATTCGCTTAAGCAGAGCGTCGGGATAAGTCAGCGTGCCCACCTTGTTCTCCAGATACTTGCGTACGTCCTGGATAAACTTGAAGTCGGTATCAACGGCGAACTGGCCTTTCAGTCCGTCTGCTATCTTCGTGCGGAACTCCTCCTCGCTCTTCACGTTGTCCTTGCCGAACACCTGGTCGAACAGCTCCTGGTTAACCTCAGCCTTTACGAAACGTGATATTTCAGTTATCTGATAGCTGAAGTCTGAGTTCATGTCAGCTACCTCTTCCTTCTTAATCTTCAGCAGTGAAGACACTTCGATGTCGCTGTCGGGGTAAGCCTTCTTGGGGTTGAAGGTGATGATGTCGCCCAGCTTGCAGCCGTCGAACAGTTTCTTCTGGTCCTCTACCTTAATATATTCAGGCATCAGGACGGCGCCCTCGACAGTGATGCCGCCTTCCTTGGTGTTTCCGTTCTCGTCCAGCTCGCGCAGGTCGCCCTTCAGCATGTCGTGCTCCTGATATTCGTTCACCTTGTCATAGTGGCCTGCACGTGAGGCGAACATGTCAATCTGACGGTTGATGACGTCATCGTCAACAGCTATAGTGTAGTGGTCTATTGTGTCGTCGCCGCTCAGGGTAGCGTCAAACTCGGGAGCAACGGCGATGTCGAACATGAACGTATAAGGAGCATCCTTCTCCAGGTCTACCGGCTCCTGCTTGTCTGAAGGCAGCGGCTCGCCCAACATCTGGATGTTATTGTCCTTTACATATTTATATATCTCCTCGCCCAGCAGCTTGTTAATCTCGTCCACCTTGGCGGTAGTGCCAAACTGCTTCTTTATCATGCCCATAGGCACCATACCCGGACGGAAGCCCGGCACGTTGGCGCGCTTGCGGTAGTTCTTCAGTGTCTTCTCGACATTGTCCTTATAGTCAGCCTCTTCTACGGTCAAGGTAATCAGTCCGTTAACCTTGTCTGGATTTTCAAATGAAATTTTCATCTTCGCTATTTTATGTTATTTTTAATAATTATCGAATGCGAGCTGCAAAATTACGGAATATCAGCGGAATTACCTAATATAAAAAGGAAAAATGCCGAAAATTTGTTTTTTTAACACGTTTGATTAGCAGACAAGAGACGAGCAGACAAGCAAACAAGGAGAATTGCATATTGAATTAAGAGTTAAGAATTATGAAGAAAAGGAATAAGGAGTAAGGAATTAAGGAGTAAGAGGGAGTAAAGGAGTTAACTCCTTTCAATCTTTCTTAGCTCTTAATTCATCACTTTTAATTAGCAAAGCATTTGTCTTAACTCCTTTACTCCTTCTAACTCCTTAACTCCTTTCTATCTTTCTTAATTTCAAATGACGGTCAATGGCTTTGCAAAATGCCGTCAATCGCAAGACAAAAGGCCGTCTTTTGGCCGCTAAAAGACGGCCTTTTAGATTGTAAGAGATTTGGGGCTGTGAGGTTATAAGGTTGCTAGGGAATACGGTCCTACGGCGTAAGGTGTAAGCAGAATGAGGCGTTTTGCTTACAGTTTTTACAGCCCGTGCAGACTTAAGCATACTGGCATGCATATTAAAAGGTTGCCGTTGACTCTTAATCTGCAGAGCATCAAGACACAAATTACAATGAACGAAGCGGGCGACAACTCCTATTTCTCCTGCAAATCACTGAAACGCCACAGCTACCTTAGCTCACATAAAGTCTATAACGCACATCAATTATACAATAAAAACAGTGGAAAAGATTTGTATGTGAGCATCTAAATACCTACCTTTGCATCCGCTGAAGCTGACGCCCGGCACCGGAACGGGACACGGGCGTAATCTGAGAACTTACGAAGAGAGTTTTTTACTCATCATCGGAGGGCACTGATGCCGGATAAGATGACTTGGGGAGACCAGCCGTCTTATCCGGCATTACGATTATCAAGAGGGGTCGAGAAGGTGAGAAAGTGAGAGATCAGAATATTGTTTTACATATTAACGGCTAAAAAGAGACATAAAGTATGAGTAAGGACGCGATTGATTTCGGGACTGCTAACGTTCCAAAGTTGTTCAGAAAACTGTTCTTTCCCACGCTTATGGGCATGCTCGGCATGTCTGCAATGACGGCTATCGACGGCATCTTTATCGGTCACAGCGTGGGCAGTGACGGCATTGCGGCGGTCAACATCATCTGTCCGCCGATGATGCTTCTTACAGGTCTGGGGCTTATGATAGGCACGGGCTGCTCCGTGGTGGCGTCAATCCACCTGTCACAGGGGCGCGACAAGGCCGCACGCCTTAACGTCACGCAGGCCTTTCTGTTCGTAACCCTCGTGGCGGCGGTGCCCATCGCGCTTATGCTCGGCTTTCCTGACGGCACCGCAAGGCTGCTCGGCTCGTCGGAACATCTGCTGCCCCTGGTAAGAGAATATCTGCTCTGGTTTGTGCCCTCGTGGCTGTTCATGGTGTGGGAGGCCGTGGCCCTGTTTGTCATCAGACTCGACGGCGCGCCCAAGCTGGCCATGACGAGCAGTCTGGTGTCGGCCGTCATGAACATATTTCTTGACTGGCTGTTCATGTTTCCGTTTGGCTGGGGCATCATGGGAGCCGCCTTCGCCACGTCGATAAGCACCGTCTCGGGCACGCTTATCGCCATTATCTACATTCTGGGCTACGCCAAGAGGCTGCGCCCCGCACGGCTGAAGATGAGCCGCAAGAGCATGGCGCTGAGCACAAGAAACATCGGCTACCAGTGCCGTATAGGCTCGTCGGCCCTGCTGGGCGAGGCCACCATGGGCGTGCTTCTGCTGATGGGCAATCTCGTTTTCATGCATTATCTCGGCGACGACGGCGTGGGTGCCTTCGGCATTGCATGTTATTACACGCCCTTTATCTTCATGGTGGGCAACTCGATAGCGCAGTCGGCCCAGCCGATTATCAGCTATAACTTCGGCCTCGGAGCGCAGACCCGTGTGAAACAGGCCGAGCGCACGGCCATAACCACTGCCGCGATATGCGGTCTGTCGGTTACGGCGGCCTTCGTGCTGCTGCCCGAATGGCTCGTAGGACTGTTTGTCAGCCTTGACAACGGGGCGGCACGCATAGCCGTTGACGGCTTTCCTTACTTTGCGGCGGGCTTTCTTTTCTTTATCTTCAACGTTACGGCCGTGGGCTATTTCCAGAGTGTAGAGCGGGTAAGACCGGCCACGGCGTTTGCCCTGATGCGTGGTTTTATCCTGCTGATACCCAGCTTCATGCTTATGCCCGGGCTGCTCGGCAATCACGGAATATGGCTCGCCATGCCCGTGGCCGAGCTGCTTACGTCGCTGTCGGTCATCGCTTTTTATATGAAAAACAGGAGGGAAGGAGTAAGGAGAAAAGGAGTAAGAAGGAAGTAGGAAAGGAGTAAGGAGGGAAGGAGTAAGGAGAAAGAGTAAAAAGGTAAAAAAGTAAGGAAGTAAACATACATAAACAAACAGCCAAGGGAGCTGAAGATGCGTCGCGTTCAGACAGTTTCAATCAGTCTATAAGACGTTTTTCTTCAGCTCCCTTGGCTGTTTCTGAGTTGTAAAATATTATAAAACGGTTATCCTTCTTCGGCCTCGCGTGCCTTTTTCTCTTCGTCGATAACCTGGAAATCCTTCTTGCGGAGAACGAAACTGTTGGTGAGATACTTCTCACGTACTATCTTGTTTTCAGACAGTTCTTCAGGTGTGCCCTGGAAAAGGATGCGCCCTTCAAAGAGCATATACGCACGGTCGGTGATGCAGAGGGTGTCCTCCACGTTGTGGTCGGTGATGAGTATGCCGATGTTACGGTACTTCAGGCGCCACACTATGTGCTGGATGTCCTCAACAGCGATAGGGTCAACGCCGGCAAAAGGCTCGTCGAGCATGATAAACTTAGGGTCGATGGCCAGACATCGGGCTATCTCCGTACGCCTGCGTTCACCGCCCGAGAGGCGGTCACCGGTGTTCTTGCGCACCTTCTCGAGGCGGAACTCCTTTATCAGGCTCTCCAGTTTCTCGCGCTGGGCGGCACGCGACAGCCCCGTCATCTCAAGCACGGCGAGGATGTTGTCCTCAACACTCAGCTTGCGGAAGACGCTCGCCTCCTGCGGCAGATATCCTATGCCGGCCCTCGCACGCTTGTAAACGGGGAAGTCGGTGATGTCCTTATCATCAAGATATATGTGGCCTGCGTTAGGTACGATAAGGCCCGTCGTCATGTAGAAAGACGTGGTCTTGCCGGCTCCGTTGGGGCCGAGCAGCCCCACGATTTCGCCCTGGCGCACGTTAATCGACACATCGTTGACCACTGTCCGTCGGCCGTAGCGCTTCACGAGGCCCTCCGTACGCAGCACCATGTCGCCCCCGTGGGCAGCCTCCATATTGTTGTTCATTTTGTCCATCAGTGCTTGTTTTTGTTGCAAAAGTAGTAATTTTGCGCTTAATATTACTTTATTAATGTAAAAACTCTTGCCCGCTTCACGGTTTTTTTAGTTATTTTGGTTACTTTTGCGGCATGGAACATAAGTTCCTGAACAGACAAGCTTACAAGCCGCAGGCTGTCGCTGTATCCATACAAGCCGGCCGTGAGGACATGAGTTTACGTCCGCAAGCGTCTTGTCTGCCTGCAAACTAAAATAAAGGAAGTATGCTTTTACAGAGATATCTTACTAATTTCGGCCGCTACCTGCTGCTCATGGGCAGGGCGTTCAACCGTCCTGACCGCTTCAGGATGTTCCTGAAGCAATACGTAAAGGAGATGTCAGCCCTTGGCGTTAACTCCATAGGAATAGTCCTGCTGATATCTTTCTTCATCGGTGCGGTAATCTGTATCCAGATAAAACTTAACGTGCAGAGTGCTTGGATGCCGCGGTTTGTCACGGGTTACGTCACCCGTGAGATTATGCTTCTCGAGTTCTCGTCGTCAATAATGTGCTTGATTCTGGCGGGAAAGGTAGGCTCTAACATCGCGTCTGAAATCGGAACGATGCGCGTAACACAGCAGATTGATGCGCTGGAGATTATGGGCGTCAACTCAGCCAACTTCCTCATACTGCCCAAGATACTAGGAATGATGACCCTCATGCCGTTCCTCGTAATCTTCAGTACGGCCTCAGGCATAATAGGAGCTTACGCAACGGCCTACATCGGGCATGTACTAAGCCCTGAAGACCTGACCATAGGTCTGCAATATGACTTCAACCCGTGGTTTATGTACATGAGTATTATCAAGAGTCTGTTCTTCGCCTTCCTTATAACCAGCATCCCGTCATACTACGGCTACACCGTTGAGGGCGGCTCGGTGAACGTTGGAAAGTCGAGCACCGACGCCGTTGTGACGAGCAGTGTGATGATACTGTTCTCTGACCTGTTCCTTACTCAGTTGCTGTCCTGACGGCAAATGACGGCCGGATAACGGCTTAACACTTAATAAGAAAATATGATTGAGATAAAGAATCTATATAAATCGTTCGGCGACAAGGAAGTGCTGAGAGACATCAGCGCCGTGTTTGAGAGCGGAAAAACCAACCTGATAATCGGTCAGAGCGGCTCGGGCAAGACCGTTCTGATAAAGAATCTCGTGGGACTTCTTGAACCGACAAGCGGCGAAGTGCTGTATGACGGCCGTAATTTCGTGGCAATGAACAAGAAAGAGAAAGCCTCACTGCGCCGTGAGATGGGCATGATATTCCAGAGCGCGGCACTCTTTGACTCGATGACTGTTCTCGAGAACGTGATGTTTCCGCTTGACATGTTCTCGTCAATGACGCTCCGCGAGCGTATCCACCGTGCCCAGACATGCCTCGACAGGGTAAATCTTACGGGCACGGACCATAAATTTCCGGGCGAGCTTTCAGGCGGAATGCAGAAGCGTGTGGCAATAGCCAGAGCCATTTCGATGAACCCCAAGTATCTGTTCTGCGACGAACCTAACTCCGGTCTTGACCCGAAGACATCACTTGTCATCGACCAACTGCTCCACAGCATTACCCATGAGTTCGGCATTACGACAATTATCAACACCCACGACATGAACTCCGTAATGGGCATCGGTGAGAATATTATCTTCATTTACGAAGGACATAAGGAGTGGCAGGGCGTAAGCGCCGACGTAATGGGGTCGGATAACCAGAAGCTCACAGACTTTATCTTCGCCTCAGACCTGCTCAAGAAGATGCGCAAGGCTGCCCTCGAAAAGGCAAAACTCTAATTAGATTAAGAATTAAGAGGGAAGAAGTAAGAATGAAGGAGTAAGGAGAGAAGAAGTAAAGTAGTAGAGGTATTAAGACCATTACCGATATAATTAAGAATCAAGAGGGAAGAATTAAGAAAACGTATTTGGCTTTTTACATGCAGAAAAGGTTTTCTTAATTCTTTATTTTTAAAACAATTTGCTTATGAAAACACGTTATTTATTCACTATCGCATTGCTCTTTGCCGTGCATGCGGCGTTTGCCTGCACGGGCATTACGCTGAAAAGTCAGGACGGGAGCACTGTTCTGGCGCGCACAATAGAATGGGGCGGCAGCGACCTTAACAGCCGTTACGTCATCGTTCCGAGGGGTTACAAGCAGCAGTCTTACGTCCCCGGCGGCGTAAAGGGCGGCATGACGTTCACCGCCAGATACGGATACGTAGGGCTGTCAGTGGAACAGGAGGAGTTCGTTGCCGAAGGACTGAACGAGCAAGGGCTGTCGGCCGGACTGTTTTACTTTCCTCGTTACGGACTGTATGAGGACTACAGCGAGGCTGACAAGGCGCAAAGCATTGCCGACCTGCAGCTCGTTTCGTGGATACTCGGCAGCTTTAAGACGGTTGACGAGGTTATAACAGGACTGAAAGACGTGCACGTAATAGCCGTAGACCCGCGTGCCTCGACGGCTCACTGGCGCGTGGCTGACCCGTCAGGCCGCCAAATCGTGATTGAGATAGTTGACCGGAAGGTGAACGTTCATGAGAATACGTTGGGCGTACTGACCAACTCGCCCGACTTCAAATGGCAGATGACGAACCTCAACAACTATGTCAATCTTTATCCGGGAACGGCTAAACAAAGACAGTTCGGCAACACTCAGCTCACCTCTTTCGGCGCGGGCAGCGGCTTCTTAGGCATCCCCGGCGACGTGACACCGCCCTCACGATTTGTCCGTGCGGCATGGTATCAGACCACGGCGCCCGTCCTCGCCACGGCGGACAACACCGTAAGGCAATGTTTCCAGATACTGAATAACTTTGATATCCCTATCGGCATCGAGACGGCCGAGGGCGAAAAGGCGGTAGACATACCCAGCGCGACGCAGTGGACATCGGCCACCGACATGACGGGACGCAAGATTTATTACCGCACGATGTACAACAGTGCAATCCGTCTGATTGACCTTAACGGCATAAACTTTGCCAAGACGAAGTATAAGTCTGCACCTCTTGACGAAGTAAAAGCACAACCTTTCGTGAAGGGCTATTGAATTAAACAAGGAGTTAAGGAGAAGTAGTAAGGAGTTAAGGAGTAAGGGAGTAAAGGAGTTAAGACAAATGCTGCGTTGATTAAAAATCAAGAAAGACATTCTCCGTACCAAAGCATAGGTTGCTTTCTTAATTCTTAACTCTTAATTCTTAACTAAAAAAGCATTTGTCTTAACTCCTTTACTCCCTTACTCCTTAACTCCTTACTACTTACATCTTTACTCCTTACTCCTTCTTTCTTAATTCATCTTGGTATTTCCGGCGTGCCGAAAGGTATATCGCCGACACTAGGCAGCCCCTGAGGCATAATCATCGGGCCGCCGCGATTTTTCCTGTTATGCACCGCATTGTCAATAAGGTCCTTGACAAGAGGGCCGACAGGCAATTCCAAAGTAAACTTCTCGCTGAACCGTATCTTAGGGGTTACGATAGGCGACGTCACCCAACGGCCGGAAAAAGCATCGTAATAACGCTCCACTCCGACATCCATGCCGAGCGTCTCGCCCATAAACGTAAGGAAGCCTCCATAGCCCGAAGTGCCCATATAAGGCAGGGCGGCCATTGAATAAAACGACCGGTTAGTGCTGTAACGGCCGAAGACGGTGGCCGAGATGTTGTCGTTGAAGCGGTAAGTCATGGCTCCGCCGAACGTGTAATACGTGCCGCGGCGAAGCGTGCTCATGCCGGCGGCCGCACCGTAGGGCATCGCTCCCGCCCGCCATACGCCTGCACGGTCGGCCGAAGCAGTGGCCGTAACCGTAAGATTACCGAACGTCTGGGTGACGCCAAGCGTTGCATTCTGCACCGACATAAGTCCGGGCATTGACGTATGCGAGCCCGAACCGAACAGCGCACCACCCTGCCATGCAGCAATCACCCCACCCCGGCGATAGTCTGAGGCATAAGGATAATGCGTAAAAGGCATGCCGCCACCGGCCGGAACGACAGAGCTAACGCGACTGACAGCCGCCGGAACTTCAGGGACGACCTGCGTCATGCTCCACGACTGGATTACGGGCCGCAGCCACAACGAGTCTTTAAGGCGGCGGGCAAACGTCATGGAGTCGCGGAAATGCTCGTAACTCTTAATGCCGCTGAACCGCACAGGCATGTCGTAACCAGGCCTTCCGAAGGTCTGACCGTCGTAAAGCTCCTGCCCGTGCACACCCGCTGAAACTGCAGCGGCGCACACAACAACCGTCAATATGCGTCTAATATTATTCATTAAAAACTTAAACCGTATCCTGAGTTAGCAATTACAAAGGTATTAAAAAAACCGCGACAGTCAACAATGCGTAGACATAAAATTAGTTAACCCGTGAGCTTAAGGCGCACCGGCAGACGCATTCAAGACGCAAGGCGCACAAAAACTGTAAGCAAAACATCCCGTAACGCTTACACCTTACACCGTAAAACCGTGTTTCCTCAAAACCTTATAACCTCACAACCCCAAATCTCTTACAATATAAAAGGCCGTCTTTTAGCCGCCAAAAGACGGCCTTTTGTCTTGCGGTTGACGGCCTTTTACAAAGCCATTGACCGTCATTGAAATTAAGAAAGGTAGTAAGGAGTTAAGGAGAAAGTAGTAAGGAGTTAAGGAGAAAAGTAGATAGGAGTTAAGGAGTTAGAGGGAGTTAAGGAGTTAAGACAATAGCTTAGCTAATTAAAAGTGAAGAATTAAGAGCTAAGAAAAACAGATAAGACTAACAGGACTGATATGGCAAATAATCGGCAAGGCATTTGTCTTAACTCCTTAACTCCCTCTAACTCCTTAACTCCTATCTACTTTTCTCCTTAACTCCTTACTACTGTCTCCTCTACTCCTTACTACTTTCTACTCTACTACCTTTACTACTTTACTACTCTCCTTTCTACTTTTTCTTAACTCTTCACTCTTAATTCTTAATTAAATAGCTACCTTTGCATCATCAATCAAAACAAAACGGAATACACAATGGCAGTTATAAAGACAGTAAAGGGCCTTGCGCCGAAGTGGGGCAAGGACTGTTATTTCAGCGAGACGGCCGCTATCGTAGGCGAAGTTACCATGGGCGACGAGTGCTCTGTATGGTTCAGCGCGGTGGTAAGAGGCGACGTTGCCCCCGTAACAATGGGCAACCGGGTGAACGTTCAGGACGGTGCGTGCGTGCACGTGACCAACACCACAGGCCCCGTTGTTCTTGAAGACGACGTGACCATAGGCCATAACGCCACGGTACACGCCTGCACCGTGCGCCGCGGAGCACTCATCGGCATGGGCGCAACGGTGCTCGACAACGCCGAGATAGGCACGGGCGCAATCGTGGCGGCAGGCGCGTTGGTGCTGCAAGGCACAAAAATAGGCGAACACGAGATATGGGGCGGAGTGCCAGCAAAGTTCATAAAGAAGACCCGCCCCGGCCAGGCCGAGAGCTTCGCGGCCCACTACGTGGAGTACTCTAAGTGGTATCTTGAGGAAGAATAGCCGCGCCGTGACCGGCTGAGAGCCGGCCTCGCGCGTACATATTATATATAATGAGAACGTCCCTGCAGACAAATGTCAGCAGGGACGTTCCTTATTTTATGTCAAACTGTTTACTTTTCAGGTATTAAAGAGCATATCCTGTCCAGCCGAATACACCCGTGTCAGCGCCAGTGTTGCCGTCAACAACCGTCACACCGGGATATTCTTCGTTAGCATTAAGCTCTCCGTCGGTTATAGAACCGAGCTGGTTGGTAACGCTAATCTCCGTGTCTGTAGCAGCATCACCCTTTCCGTCGGTAAGGTCAACAAGGTTCTCGGCAGAGCCGTTGCCCTTAACAAGAGCGTTGATGATGTGAGCCGTAGCACCGCGACGTATCTTGATGGCATCGTTCATCACCTGGCTTGACAGGTTCTCGATAGTCATGTTCTCTATCGTGAAGTTAGCCTGCGGAGTGTGGTCAGGGCCGTTGCCGTCGAGGTTACCGTCAGCCTCAACGCCGCGCGGGTCTTCCTCAGTGCTTGTGAAGCCAGCTTCCCAGCGTCCGTAGCAGTTGCTCAGCGTGCCGCAATAGCCCTGAGTGAAGTCGAAGCAGTCGTCATCGCAGTTTACAGCGAGCAGATTTTCAACGTTAACAGAACCACCGAAGAACTCGATAGCGTCGTCAGCGCCTTCAGCGATGTAGATGTTCTCAATCTTAGTTCTGTTACCAACAGCATTCAGAGTCAGTCCGTTGTGCTCTATGTCAGCAGAGCTGCGCGCGCCAGAGTATAGTATCTTAACGTAAGTCAGCACTCCAGAGAAGTCCTCGTTGTTGTCACCGCCGTAGGGAACGTTGTTGTCTATCTCGGTAGTTCCTTCGTGAACGCCGTCACCTGCGCCTGAGATTTGAGCATATCCGTTTACGATTATACCGCCCCAATAGCCTGCACCGGCATTGTCTGTGTCAGCAGTGAATGTAACAGGAGCGTCTTCGGTACCGGTAGCATATATCTTTCCGCCACGCTCTACGAGGATGAAGTTATCGAAACCGTTGCGTGCCTTAACCGTAGTTCCGGCCGGAACAACCAGCACGCCGCCTTCCTTAACGTGTACAGAACCGTCAATGAAGTATTCTTTTCCGGCCTCGAGAGATACAGCCGTAGTGATTTCAGTAGGCAGATTGCCCTCTGCCAAGAACTCAGTTGTCTGCAGCTGAGGTACGGTATATCCGGTCCAGCTGAGGTCTGACACGTTAGCGCCGTTGTTGCCTGCTTCAACATTGACGTTTGCATAGCTTCCGTCGCCGCTGTTAATCATAGCGTCAGTGATGTAGTAAGCATTGTTTGAAACGCTGATTTCTGAGCCGGTGTCAGCTCCGCCCTTGCTGTCATTAAGGTCGATGAGGTTCTCGATAGCGCCTGTTCCGTAAACTGCAGCACCCGTTATGTGTGCTTTAGCGCCGCGGCGGATCTTGATTGCGTCCTGCATTGACTGGGCAGAAGAGTTGTTAACGATAGTCATGTTCTCGATAGTGAAGTCTGACTGGTTAACGTGGTCGGGACCGTTACCGTCAAGGTTACCGTCAGCCTCAACGCCGCGCGGGTCTTCCTCTGAACTTACGAAGCCCTCTTCCCAGATGCCGAAGCAGTTTCTCAGTGTGCCAGAATAGCCCTGAGTGAAGTCAAACATGTCGTCATCACAGTTAACAGCGACAACGTTGCTTACGTTAACTGTTCCGCCGAAGAACTCTATCGCGTCGTCAGCACCGTCAGCAATATATATGTTGTTGATAGTAGTTCCGTTACCTACTCCATTGAGAGTAAGGCCGTTATGCTCTATCTCATCATTCTGGTTAGCACCAGTATAGAGCAGCTTTACGTACTCAATTATACCGCTGTTGTCAGCTGCGTCAGTACCTCCGTAAGGCACAGTGTTGCTTATTTCAGTATAACCTATTGTGCCTTCACTCTCTCCTGAGATAGGAGCATAACCGTTAATGATAAGTCCTCCCCAATAGCCTGCTGTCGCATTGTCTGCGTCTGCGGTCATTACGATAGGCTGAGATGCCGTTCCCTGTGCGTCGATTTTACCTCCCTGCTCTACCAGGATGTAGTTTCCAAAGCCCTGTGCGGCCTTGATTACAGTTCCGGCTGGTATCTCGAGAGTAGCTCCGTCGGGCACAATCAGCGCGCTGGTAAGGTGATATTCCTTTGACGCGTCAAGTGTCAGCGTACCTTGAACGGTACCTCCGAGCACTAAAGATTCGGTGTTGTCCGTGCCGTCTCCTTCTCCGCTGTTGTCAATGTCATCATCGTCACTGCAGGAAGTCAGTGTCACTGCACTCATCATGGCAAGCAAAGCCATGGATGTAAGAAAGAATTTTTTCATGTTGCTAAATAATTTTAGTTGATGAATTGTTATCCGTTTATATTACCTTTTTTATAAATTGTATGTCAGTCCGATGCTGAAGTCCATGCCCCTCTTGTACTTGCTGAGCACCACTTCATTGTTGTCGGCGTTGCCCTTACGGGTAAGCTGGTGGGCAGAATTGAGCAGATTGCGTGCCTTCAGACTGATAGAGAAGTGCTTGCCGAGCTGTGATGAGGCCACGAAGTCAAGCGTAGGAATGCCGTTCTCCATGATGTCCTGATAGCCCTGAGTGCCCACAGTGTAGAGCCGGTCACTGAAATAATTGAACACGAGAGCGCCCGTAAACGAGTTGGAACCTTTGCGGAGAAGATAAGTAAGGTCAGCATTTACAAGCCAGGGAGCCGCACCTTCGAGCTGCGAGCCTGACGCGTCAGTTGCCAAAGGCACCTTGGCGCAGGTATAGGTATATGCTCCGTTAAAGCCGAACGTAAGTCTGCTGAGACCCTCGTTCTCAAGATTATGCGAGAAGATATGCTTCTTAAGCTCCATCTCCACACCTGCGGCAATGGCGTGGTCAGAGATATTCTGATACGACAGGTATCCTCCTGCGCTGGCTATCTCGATACGAGAGATAGGGTTCTTGATGTATTTATAGAAGCCGGTGATTGAGAACAGCTCAGAGGGAGATATGTACCAGTCCCACTTCAGGTCAACGTTGTAATTGTCAGAGGGCTTCAGATTGGGGTTACCCTGGCTCTTGAAACTTACGCTGACATAGCGGTAAGGAGATATTTCCTTTGACTGCGGCAGGGTGTAAGTCTTGCTTGCGGCAAGTCGGAGAGCATGATCCTCTGTTATGTTGTAGCGCAGGTTAAGGCTGGGGAGGAAGTAGTTCTTGTCTATCTTCTGCTCACCCTGCGTTCCTCCACGGTTAACGTTATATTTAACCTTCATGTTCACGTTGTCATATTTCAGTCCGAGGTTAGCTATGAACTTATCAGTAAACTGGTAAGTGCCCTCCGCGTAGGCTGAGTGAATGTTCTTGTTTACGTCATACTCGTCAACGTTGCGGTCGAGCTGGAAGTAACCTTGCTCGAAGTTATCATTGTTGAAGTAGTCGTCAAAGCGGACGTTGGCGATGTCAAAGACGTTCTGTCGTGCCACGGCCATGTCGTACTCAACGGCCTCAAAGCCGTCGTCAACGAAGCGTCCAATGTAACCTAACTTTACGTTAGACTTCTGCTCGAAGCGGTCTTTCAGCTTATATGTCAGCGAGGCGCGCACGTTAAGGTCGTTGCCGTCAAGTGTTGAGAAGTAGCGTTGCTGTATTCCCGTACCCTTCATCGGCACGTATCCGTCATCTGTCAGCACCAGATTGTTGATGCGGCGGTCAGGTTCGTAGCCGTTGATTATGTTATATGACACGCCGGCGTTAAGGTCAAACATCTTGCCGAGCTGCCATTTAGAGTCGAGCTGATTTACTATGAGCATGTTGTCGTTGGTCTGCTGACGGCGCATGAAGCCCTCGTAAGTGTCTGACGACTCATACTTCGAGTCCATTCCGAGGTAATCGCCGACAGATTCGTCGGTAGAATGCACGAGCATGAAGTTGTAAGCGATATTGTGCTTACGGTTGATAGAATAGTCGATGTTGGCCATTGCCACCTGACTTGTCCTCACCTTGGATATGTCTCCGTCCATATCCTGCGACAGGCGGCCGCTGGTGGTAGAGTTGCGCACCTCCTCGTCGTAATGGGTGTAGTCCTTGTTATGGCTCGCTACTATGAAGAAAGAAAGCGGATTGTTGCCTAACATGAAGCGCTTTCCGCCCGAAATTGTGTAGTTCTGATTGATCTGAAGGCTCTGTCTGCTCGGGTCGAGAGAGTTCTTGAAGCTGTACGAGCCGAGGTTATCACCCGGAGTGCTCCTGTCAGCGAAGCCGAAGGCGTTTACACCGTCGAGCCTCTGGAAGTCTGACGACAGCGTCTGCGAGTTGAAACCGCCCGAGACGCTTACGCTCAGCTTGCCGTCGCCGGTAAGTTCCTTGGATGTTATGTTGATGTCAGCACCCGCCACGTCGGCCGGAGTATTGCCGTAAAAGGCCTTGTTGACGTCTATCGACTGTATAATATCGGTAGAGAACATGTCGAGGGCGATGTTCTTATACTCAGGGTCTTCCGACGGAATGGGGAAGCGGTTGAGCGTGGTGATGTTGTAACGGTCACCCAGTCCGCGTACAAAGACGTTCTTCACGCCATCCTGCTTGGATATACCTGAAATCTTGGTCACGGCTGCCTGGGCGTCGCTGATGCCCTTGCGCGACAACTCCTGCGCTCCGATAGTCTGCACGGCAACGACAGAGCGCTTCTGCTCCATCATCGTAACGTTCTCTGACTCACGGTTGGCCTTGGCAACGACCTCGACTCCTGCCAGCTGGCGGTTGTCCGTTTCCATCTCGAAGTCGAGCGTGGTAACCTTGTTGTCCTCAATCTTCACCTGGCGCTTAACGGCCGTCTTATATCCTACGTATTTTATTTCGATGTCATAAATTCCGTCTTTCAGTCCCGAGAGGCTGAAGTTACCGTCAATGTCGGTCACGGCCGCGATGTCGCTGCCCACTACCTTCACGGTAGCGCCGATAAGCGGTTCCTTCGATTGTCTGTCCTTAATGCAGCCCTTGATGTCCACGTCTACGTCATTAACGCCTGCGGCAACAGCCTGCATCGTGATAACGGACATCAGCGCAGCCGCGCTGATAATCTTCTTAAATCTGCTTTTTACCTTCATAAAAACAATCCTATTCATTTTTCCGCTGCAAAGGTACGTAGTCAATATTTCAATGAAGTTTCCTGGCCGTTAGCAATCGTTGACGATTGTTTTTCAATATCATTACGCAACCATATACACCTTTTTAATATATAATATACGCCTGTTCGTATATTTACAGGGTATCATTCAAACGTAAAAACCTTACAAAATGTCACTACGGAAATGTTCGGAAAATCTGCTGAAATAGAAAAAACGCGGGCTCACGGCATGTCCTTT
Organism: uncultured Prevotella sp.; assembly: GCA_900550365.1. Classification (GTDB taxonomy): domain Bacteria; phylum Bacteroidota; class Bacteroidia; order Bacteroidales; family Bacteroidaceae; genus Prevotella. The sequence continues at coordinate 33,042 of URRR01000004.1, forward strand.
AGCGGAACGCCGACAGCCCGAAATGTCTCAAAACACGCTCTTTCGTGCCTGCGGAGACGGCCAACGCGCCTCTAAATGACGGTCACTGGCATTGCGAAAGACGGCCATCGGCAATGCAAAAGGCCATCTTTCAGCATGCAAAAGGTGGTCTTTTAGCCCGTAAGCGGCCGTCAGGCACTGCACACCTTACCGTCTCACAGGCTTAAACCACTGAACGTCAAGGATATAAATCTGCACACGTTTTTCTGCGATATTTACGCCCGAAGGCTTTATTTTTTCAAATAACGCGAAACAGAAGCGTCACCAGAAATCATTGTGTAAGCATTAACGGCAATACGGCAGACAAACGTCAGGCGCACCGACGGCGGCCATGTGCTAAAAAAGGAAACACTTGTTTCTTAAAGAATGTAAACGCATCGGCTTGAAGTTTTATTTCATGTATTTTGCCGTAAAATGCAATATAACAGACGATAACGCGCCGCGAAGGTACATCTGGCACGCTTTTTGCTAATCCCCAAAAGATGTAAACGGGCTTTGAATTACGCTCTTTTTTTGTTAACTTCGCAATCGAAAACATTTTAAAACCCCTTTCATACTATATACAGAACCAGTAAAACATGAAATATCTCAAGACATTTGCCGTTGCAATGATGATGCTCACAGCCGGAATTCCGGCGGCGGCCGACAACGACAACAACGGCAATGAAGAACAGCAATACGAAGAAATAGACAATTACGACTTTATATACGACAACGAGAACAACGGCGAAGACGTTGAGTTCTCGCTGATTGATGATGTGCTCGACGAGGCTTTCTCTCACCTCGGCGCGCGCTACCGCCGCGGCCAGTCAGGGCCTAACGCCTTCGACTGCTCCGGTTTTACGAGCTATGTGTTCAAGAACATGGGCATAGAGCTTAACCGCTCGTCACGCGCCCAGTACACTCAGGGCGAGGCAGTGAGCAAGAACGACCTCCGCACGGGTGACCTCGTGTTCTTCACCGGCTCAAGTCCGAGAGGGCCGATAGGCCATGTGGGCATCGTTGTTGATGTTGACAAGGTTGACGGCAGCTTCAACTTCATCCACGCAAGCATAAAGGGTGTAAAGGTAAGCAACTCTGACGAGAGATACTACGCACGCCGTTACGTGGGCGCACGCCGCGTGATGCAATGACACGTAAACCGTAAGCCGGAGACATAGAGTTAAGGCAACGTTATTTTATCTGATTACTTTCGCTGAACGTTCCCTGAACTCCGTTTCTCCGGCTCTTTATATTCTGCAATGTATTTCCACACGCTTTTTGTCTTAACGGCATTTGCCGCAGCGTCTGTCTCGTGTTCACGCACGGGCGGAAAGGAGGCTCATGACCTCGCCACTGACAGCATACCGCCACAGCACAAGGCTGAAGTTCAGGCGGACACCGTGCCTTCTGACGACATATTTACCGTCGCTCTGACGGGCGACATAATGATGGGCACGACGTATCCTGACAGCGTGCTGCCGCCGGACAATGGCCGGGCACTGTTCAGAGACGTGCAGGCCATACTGCGCCGGGCCGACATCGCCGCCGGAAATCTTGAGGGAACAATCTGCGACACGACTTACTCCACACGAAAGAAAACGTCTGAATACAACTATGCTTTCCGCATGCCGCCCGAATTTGCGCCGCTTCTGAAGGAGGCAGGATTCGACTTTCTCTGCATGGCAAACAACCATACGAACGACTTCGGGCCGGCCGGCATACGCTCTACGGAGGCCGAACTGAGCCGCCTCGGCATCAGTTTCGCCGGAATAAGGGGGCATAACGAGCTGGCGGTCGTTGAGCGTCGCGGCGTAAAGTTCGGTCTGTGCGCCTTCGGACACAATGCCCACACGCTGCGCATGGACAACCCCTCGAAGGTCAGGAGCATACTCGACTCGCTGCAACGCGTGGCCGATATCGTCATCGTCTCGTTCCACGGAGGGGCTGAAGGCTCGGCTTACAGCCATCTGCCTTACGGCAAAGAGGAGTTTCTTAACGAGAACCGCGGGTCTCTGAGAGAGTTCGCCCGCTTCTGCATAGACAACGGCGCCGACATCGTTTACGGCCACGGCCCTCACGTAGTGCGCTGTATTGAGACTTACCGGGGCCGCTTTATCGCCTACAGTCTCGGCAACTTCTGCACTCCTTACGGCATAAGTATCCTCGGAATATCGGGCTACGCCCCGGTGATAGAGGTGCAGACCGACCGCCAGGGGCGTTTCCTCAACGGCACAATCCACCCCTTCATACAGCGCAGAGGCCTCGGACCGCGGCGCGACACGACCGGCGTCGTAATAAAAAGAATCGCTGAACTTACCGCCGAGGATATTCCTCAAGGCAAACTGAGAATATCTAATGACGGAAAAATAAACATAAATGAGTGAAAAGTGAAGAGTGAAAAGTGAAGAATCCAATGGCATTCTGAGTGAAAAGTGAAGAGTGAAAAGTGAAAAATCCATGTGCTTAAATAAGCGATAAGACATTTGGATTTTTCACTTTTCACTTTTAGTTCTTCACTCTTTAGCACATGGATTTTTCACTTTTCACTTTTAGTTCTTCCCTTAATCCGGGTCCACGTCAAAATAAACCTGCACCGTTTTGAATCTATCATCACGCAAAACGGTGTACTTTCCACGGTTAAGATACTCGCGTACCTTGGCCTTGTCAATGCCGTTCTCTATCTTCATGACAATCTTTCGGATGTTCATCGTCTTGACTTTGGCCACCGACGGCTTGTCAGGACCAAGCACACGGTCGCCGAACCAGGAGCGCAACAGTGTGCCCATAGCCTCGGCCGCCATGCTTACCGTGGCGTTGTCCTTATGCCGGAGGTAAACGCACACCACGTGACAGAACGGCGGATAGCGGAACAGTTGCCGCTCTTCAAGCAGGTCAGAGTAAAATCCGTCAATGTCATTGCGCACCACCTGCGTTATGACGGGCAGCTCCGGGCTCTTGGTCTGCAATATAACGAGCCCCCGCTTACCCTTACGGCCGGCACGTCCGGCCACCTGCGCCATCATCATAAAGGCGTGTTCATACGCACGGAAGTCAGGATAATTAAGCATGGAGTCGGCATTCAGTATGCCAACTACTGACACACGGTCGAAGTCAAGACCCTTGCTTACCATCTGAGTGCCGATGAGTATGTCGGTGCGATGTGCCGAAAAGTCGTTAATCAGACGCTCATACGCCGTGCGGGTACGCGTCGTGTCAAGGTCCATGCGTGACACGCGGGCGTCTGGAAACAGCTCCATAATCTTGTCCTCGACCTTCTCTGTGCCGTAGCCACGCCCCCGGAGATCACGGCTTCCGCAACAAGGGCACACATCAGGAACGGCATACGTGCGGCCGCAATAGTGGCAGGTAAGCTGTCCCAAGGCCTTATGATAAGTAAGGGAGACGTCACATGACTCGCAACGGGGCACCCAACCGCACTCACGGCACTCAATCATCGGAGCGAAACCTCGGCGGTTCTGGAAGAGAATAGCCTGCTCGCCGCTGTCCAAAGCCTTGCGTATGCACGAGAGAAGGAGGGGCGAGAACGGGCCCGACATCATCTTTCGGCGCTGCAGGTCCTTAATGTCGACCACGGTGATCTCGGGCATCTGTATGTCGTTATACCGCTTGTCAAGGCGCACGTAGCCATATTTGCCCGTGCGGGCGTTGTTCCAGCTCTCAAGACATGGCGTGGCCGAGCCGAGCAAAGTCTTGGCTCCGGTCATGGCGGCGAGCACTATTGCCGCCGAACGGGCATGGTAACGGGGGGCCGGGTCCTGCTGTTTGAACGACGTCTCGTGCTCCTCATCAATGATGACAAGCCCCAGACGGGTGAACGGAAGGAGCACGGCAGAGCGCGCGCCGAGTATCACATCATATGGATTTGACGACATCTGCTTCTTCCACACCTCAACCCGCTCGGCGTCAGAATACTTAGAATGGTATATGCCGAGACGGCCTCCGAACACACGCTGGAGGCGCTGGCGTATCTGCACTGTAAGCGCAATCTCGGGCAAAAGGTAAAGAACCTGCTGATGACGCTCCAGCGCCTGCCGGATAAGATGTATGTAAATCTCGGTCTTTCCGCTTGAAGTGACGCCGTGAAGCAGCACCACATTCTTGCTGAGAAACGAGAATATTATCTTGTTGTAGGCCTCCTGCTGCGCCTCGTTGAGGGGCTTAATGTTCTCAAAATGCGGCTCGCCGCCGTTATTGAGGCGGCCCACCTCACGGTCGTATGTAACAAGCAGGCCACGGTCAGTAAGACTCTTGATTATCGCCGACGTACAATGTGAAGAGTTCAGCAGTTCGTCACGGGTGACCTCAGCCACCTGTCCGCTGACGGCAGAGCCTTCAACGGTGTCCCATCGGCTGAGAGAGAGGAAGCAGGTAAAAGCCTTCAGCTGCTTGTCGGCGCGCTTCAGCATGTCAAGAGCTACGTGCAAAGCCTGTTCCGAACGCAAAGCGGGAGCGAGGGCAAGGCATGTCTCCGTCTTAGGCTTATATGTATCCACCGCCTTCAAGCCGCCCGGCAAAGCCGCCTGAAGCACGTCTCCTGGCGCAGACATGTAATAATCAGAGAGCCAACGCCAAAGTTTCAGTTGTATGTCTGTAACGATACGGCTGTCGTCAAGCACCAGTTTTATGTCCTTTACGGCAAAAGCCGGCTTAACGTCATGCACCTTTATTATCAGCCCCACATGCGTCTTGTTGCGCCCGAAAGGCACAAGTACACGCCTGCCCCGCTCCACACTGCTCTCCAACTGAGGCGGAACGGAATAGGTAAAAAGGCCGTCGAGCGGCACAGGGAGCATAACATCAACGTATTTCATATAGCCATTGGCAAGGTTTTTACGGTTTTACGGTACAAGGTTGTACGGTCTACGGTACAAGGTTGTACGGTCTACGGTATAAGGTTGTACGGTTTGCCGGTCAGCTTTTCGCCTGCAAAGATAGTGAAAGGCGAGAGCAAATCCAAGAGAAAACGAAGTTTTCAATCTTGCGTTTGCCGAGCCGCAGTCTGCCAAATGGCAGACAATGGCAATAATAAAGGTATAAATACGCAACATACCGGGCCGCCAGCGAGCACTGCGACGGCGGCCGGATAAAAGAAGATTTACTGGTTCTTGCGGCGGTACTCGTTAGGAGTAACACCAAGATATTTCTTTACGAAGCGGCCGAAAAACGACGTATTGGGGAACTCAAGCTCGTTGGATATTTCCTTGATTGACTTGCGTGTGGTCTTCAGCAAGAACTCAACGTCCTTAATAACGTAAGCGTCAATGATTTTAGAGGCCGTTCTGCCGCACGACTTACGGCACACTACGGAGAGGTATTTTGGCGTGATATGCAGCTTGTCGGCATAGAAAGCTACACTACGCGGCTTTGGATATGACGACGAAATTATGTCGATAAACAAGCTAAAAATATTCTCGGCCGACGTTAACGGACGCTTTATCAAGGGCACAAAGCGGTCGAGCACCGAAGCGAAGTCATAGACAAAGGCAAGCATCAGAGAGTCAAGCACCTTGTCACGGTACTTATTATATCTGTCGGCAAACTTTGATTTAAGCAGCTCGTAATACCGGCAGAACACCTTGACCTCAGCTGATGTAAGCGTAAGCTTTGGATAACGCTCGAAAAACATGCGGAGACTCCAGCCCTGAGCCGACATCGGCAGCATCTTGAAAGCAAACTCAGAAGACATGAACACACAGCGGAACTCGAAGTCATCACTCATCTGTGCACGGCCGATTATAGTCTGCGGCACGCTTATGATTATGTCGTTAGGATGAGCCTCATACACGTCACCACTGATATGAAGGGACATTTTGCCGGCGACGCACAATATGATAAACACACCGTCAAGCCGCACAGCATAATCAGTGTTAACTTCTTCAAGCCGGTCGACAAGCGCCAATCTGCCATTACTGTACGTCAAACGGCCTTGTACATCAGGGTCTTGTATGCTTTTATCCATTATGTCCATATCTTCAATTTTTGTGCAAAATAAATCATTTTCAGCGACATATGCGTTATCTAAAACACTTAATAAATTATCTGAAAGTCCTTTTTCGGAACAAATGTAACCGCCTTTTATACAACGTCCGCAGACCGAACGCATAACGCACTGATATTCAATGCGTTACAAAAGGCCGTCTTTTGGTCGCCAAAAGACGGCCTTTTAGCGTGCGTTTGACGGTCTTTTGCTTTCCAAAAGGCGGCCTTTTGGAAAAGCGTTAAAGAAGCTTGGCAAATCAAGAATTAAGAACCAAGAATTAAGAAAGACTGAAATGAGCCGACACCTTTACTGCCTTACTGCTTTATTACTTACTACTGTATTTTCATAATTCTTAGCTCTTAATTCTTAATTTCATAAGTGCCTTTCCCCGTTTGCCTGCCTGCACGTGTCTTGTCTGCCGACGAAGACTCCCTCGTCAGCTTTACGCAAAAAGTTACTTTAACAATCAAAAATTTCCATATTAGCGGCAAAAGAACTATCTTTGCATGATTAAGTAGTCTTAACAATAACTGAAAATGTCATCAATAACAATAAAAAAGGTACGCACGAGGAAAGACCTGGAGAGGTTTATTGACTTCCACTACGACCTTTACGAGGGTTGCGCGCAGGACGTGCCCAACCTGTTCAGCGACGAGATGAAAACACTCGACAAGACAAAAAACGCCGCCTTCGAGTTCTGTGAGGCGGAATACTTCATGGCATTTTATCCCGACGGGCGCATGGCCGGCCGCGTGGCGGCCATCATCAACCACCGCGCCAACAAGCGTTGGGGGCGTAAGTGCGTGCGCTTCGGCTGGATTGACTTCGTTGACGACATCGACGTGTCCGGCGCCTTGTTCAAAGCCGTTGAGGATTACGGCCGCTCCAAGGGCATGGACGAGATGATAGGGCCGCTCGGATTTACCGACCTCGACCCCGAGGGCATGCTCACATGGGGCTTCGACCAGCTAGGCACGATGCCCACGATATACAACTATCCGTATTATCCGGAGCACATGGAGCGCCTCGGAGGCTTCGAGAAAGACAACGACTACGTGGAGTTCAAGATGATGGTGCCCGACACCGTGCCCGAGAAATACACCAAGATAGCCGAAATGATACAGAAGCGCTACAATCTGCACGTGCGCAAACTGACTAAGAAGGACGTGTTCGAGGGAGGTTACGGCAAGAAGATGTTTGACCTGATAAACACCTGCTTCAAAGACCTTTACGGCTATTCGGAGCTGTCAGACAAGCAGATAAAGCAGTACATCGACATGTACTTTCCCCTGGCCGACCTCAGTCTGGTGACCGTTGTGGAGGACTGGAACGCCGAGAAGAAGCCCGTTGCCGTGGGCATTACTATCCCGTCACTCTCACGCGCGCTGCAGAAATGCCGCCGCGGCAGACTGTTCCCCTTCGGCTGGTGGCACATCCTGCGCGCCCTGAAGGCGCACAAGACTGAGGGCGTAGACCTGCTCCTGCTGGGCGTTCTGCCTGAATACCGCATGAAGGGAGCCAACGCCCTGATGTTCTCTGACCTCATTCCGCGCTATCAGGCCTATGGCTTCAAGTGGGGCGAGAGCCAGGTTGAAATGGAGACTAACGAGAACGTGCAGAGCCAGTGGCAGTATCTCGACCCGAAACTGCACAAGCGCCGCCGCTGCTACAAGAAGTGGCTGTGATTTATCCGTCGGCAAACCGACGGATAAATAATTAACAATTAACAGTTAAAAATTAAACAACAAGAGTGTCTTCAACCAGCCACGACGTGCAAAGCTGTTTAATTTTTAACTTTTAATTTTTACTTTTTAATTGGAATTTCATGAACGAAGAGAATAAAATTACCTATACTGACGAGAACATCCGGCACCTGTCTGACATGGAGCACGTGCGCACCCGACCGGGCATGTACATCGGCCGGTTGGGCGACGGTTCAATGCCGGAGGACGGAATTTACGTCCTTCTGAAGGAGGTCATCGACAACTCGATTGACGAATTCAAGATGAACGCCGGCAAACGCATCGAGATTGACATCGACGACGACCTGCGTGTGACCGTGCGCGACTATGGCCGCGGCATTCCGCAGGGCAAACTCATCGAAGCCGTGAGCGTGCTCAACACCGGCGGAAAGTATGACTCTAAGGCGTTCAAGAAGAGCGTCGGCCTCAACGGTGTCGGCATAAAGGCGGTCAATGCGCTCAGCTCAAAGTTTGAAGTGAAGTCATTCCGCGACGGCACGGTGCGTTCAGTGAGGTTTGAACGCGGCGTGATGAAGGGCGACAAGACGGAGAAAACCGATGACGAGAACGGTACATACGTGTTCTTCGAGCCAGACGACACGCTGTTCAAGAACTACCGTTTCCATACGGATTTTGTCGAGACGATGCTCCGTAACTACACTTACCTGAACACGGGGCTGACCATCATGTTCAACGGGCGCCGTATCCTGAGCCGCAACGGACTTGAAGACCTGCTCAACGACACGATGACCACCGACGGCATTTATCCCATAATACATCTCAAGGGAGAAGATATCGAGATAGCCTTCACCCACACTAACCAGTACGGAGAGGAGTATCACTCGTTCGTAAACGGCCAGCACACCACGCAGGGAGGTACTCACCAGAGCGCGTTCAAGGAGCACATAGCCAAGACAATAAAGGAGTTTTTCAATAAAAACTTTGAATATACCGACATCAGAAACGGCCTCGTGGCCGCCATTGCGGTAAACGTGGAGGAGCCGATGTTCGAGAGTCAGACCAAGATCAAGCTCGGCTCGCTCACCATGTCGCCCGACGGTGTCAGCGTGAACAAGTACGTTGGTGACTTCATCAAGACCGAAGTGGACAACTATCTGCACAAACACGCTGACGTGGCGGAGGTCATGCTCCAGAAGATACAGGCCTCGGAGAAGGAACGCAAGGAGATGGCTGGCGTTACAAAGCTGGCCCGCGAACGCGCCAAGAAGGCCAATCTGCATAACCGCAAGCTGCGCGACTGCCGCATACACTTCAGCGACGTGAAGAACGACCGCAAGGAGGAAAGCTCTATATTCATAACCGAGGGCGACTCGGCGAGCGGTTCTATCACCAAAAGCCGTGACGTAAACACTCAGGCTGTGTTCTCTCTCAGAGGCAAACCGCTAAACTCTTACGGCCTGACAAAGAAGGTAGTGTACGAGAACGAGGAGTTTAACCTGTTGCAGGCAGCTCTCGACATTGAGGACGGACTTGACACTTTGCGTTATAATAAGGTGATTGTGGCCACCGATGCAGATGTCGACGGCATGCACATACGCCTGCTTATAATCACTTTCTTCCTGCAGTTCTTCCCCGATTTGATAAAGAAAGGGCACGTCTACGTGCTGCAGACGCCGCTCTTCCGTGTGCGTAACCGCCGCTCAAAAATAAAGGACAAGAAGACTCTTGAAGCCGCAAAAGGCTCTAAGGGAGACTTTATCACCCGCTATTGTTACAGCGAGGAGGAGCGGCTTAACGCCATTTCAGACCTCGGTCCGGACCCTGAGATTACCCGATTTAAAGGTCTTGGCGAGATAAGTCCTGACGAGTTCCGCAACTTCATCGGGCCTGACATGCGTCTTGAGCAGGTTACTCTGCACAAGACAGATCAGGTACAGAAGCTCCTTGAGTACTATATGGGCAAGAACACACCCGAACGTCAGAACTTCATCATCGACAATCTTGTCATCGAAGAAGACCGGCCTGAGGAGGAAGAGTTTGAGTAATTAAGAATTAAGAGTTAAGAATTAAGAAATAAAAAGTAACAAATTAAGAAATAAAAAAGGTGCAATGGCGATTTAAGAAAGACCGTATGGCTGTCTTATACGCCTGATTTGTCCTGTTATCTTATGAAAAATAAAGTTATATCTATTCTGCTTTTATGCCTCTTTATCATCCTGCCGGCAAGCGCGCAGATGACAATCAACTTCTCCGGTGACAGTCCGATGCGCAAGCTGCAGATAGCTGAACTGGCGATAAACAATCTGTATGTAGACTCCGTTGACGAGAACAAGCTCGTTGAAGACGCAATCCGTGGAATGTTAGAGAAGCTCGACCCTCACTCGTCTTACTCCACTCCGGAGGAGGTCAAGGCAATGAACGAGCCGCTGCAAGGCAACTTTGAGGGCATAGGAGTACAGTTCAACATGGTTGACGACACGCTGCTCGTAATCCAACCGGTAAGCAAAGGGCCGTCAGAGAAGGTCGGCATCATGGCCGGAGACCGCATTGTGAGCGTCAACGACACAGCCATAGCAGGCGTGAAGATGAGCAAGGAGGAGATAATGCGCCGCCTAAGAGGGCCTAAGGGCACAAAAGTCAACCTCGGGATAGTGCGCCGCGGCGTAGCCGAAGTGCTCAAGTTTACCGTCAAGAGAGACAAAATACCCGTGAAAAGCGTGGACGCCGTGTACATGATTCGCCCCGAAGTGGGATATATAAGGATTGGAAACTTCGGCGCAACGACTTACGACGAGTTCATGCAAGGCATCGAACAACTGAAAAACAAGGGCATGCGTGACCTCATACTCGATCTTCAGGACAACGGCGGAGGTTATCTTCAGGCGGCTGTGGAGATAGCGAACGAGTTTCTTCCAAAGAACGATCTCATAGTATATACCGAGGGACGGCGCGTTGACCGCACTGACTACAAGGCGCGGGGCAACGGCAAAATGCAGTCGGGACACGTCTATGTGCTCGTCAATGAGTTCACGGCGTCAGCCGCAGAGATTGTGTCCGGAGCCATACAGGACCAGGACCGCGGCACCATAATAGGCCGCCGCACGTTCGGCAAAGGACTTGTCCAGCGTCCGATCGGCCTGCCTGACGGCTCTATGATACGTCTGACAATAGCCCACTATTACACTCCTGCGGGCCGCTGCATACAGAAACCGTACACCAAGGGAGACCTTGAGGACTACGCTCTTGACTTTGACAAGCGCCTGAAACACGGCGAGCTGACCAACCGTGACAGCATACATTTCGCCGATTCGCTGAAGTTCTACACGCTGCGCGAGCACCGCCCGGTGTACGGCGGAGGCGGAATAATGCCTGACGTGTTCGTTCCGCTCGACACGCTTCAGTACACCAAGTTCCACCGCCAGCTCGTACTGAAGGGCATCGTAATCAACACTGACCTGCGCTACATTGACGATCACCGCAAGCAGTTGCAGACTCTGTTCCCGACGTTTGAGACCTTCCGTGACGGATTCAATATCCCCCAATCGCTTATTGACGAGATAATGAAGGAGGCGGAGAAGCAGAATATAAAGCCGAAAGACGACGACGAGCTGCAGAAAACGCTGCCTTATCTGAAGGCGCAGCTTAAGGCTCTCGTGGCGCGCGACCTCTTTGACATGAGCGAATACTTCCAGATTATCAATGAGACGAGCGACATCGTGAAGAAGGCCATTGAACTGTCGACGGCGCGGCAGTGACATAATAAAACACGGAACGGGGCCAACAAGACACGCGTGGCATGCGGCACAGATGCCGATGCAGCCACAATGCCTTGTTGGCCCCGTATTTTTTACGGACCCTTATGCCGTCTCAACGCTTAAGCATGGCGAGCGCCTCGTTCTCAGCCTGCTCCATAATCTCACGCTCGCCGGGGCCTTTATCGTTGATTCCGCACAAGTGCAGTATGCCGTGAATAATCACACGGTGCAGCTCCTCGTCATATTCCTTGCCTAATTGTTCGGCGTTTGAGCGCACCGTATCAAGCGAAATAACGATGTCGCCGTTAATAACGTCGCCCTCATCATAGTCAAACGTGATGATGTCAGTATAATAGTTGTGGCCGAGATACTCGTTGTTAACCTCAAGTATTTTGTCATCATTGACGAACATATAGCCTATCTCGCCCGTCTTGCGGCCATACTTTGCGGCCACGGCCTTTATCCACGCCGTAGTCTCACGCTTCTTTATCTTCGGCATCTTCACGCCGTCAGTGTTATAGGTAATCATTTTTTAAGTTAAGAATTAAGAAAGAGTAGTAAGTAATAAAGGAGTAAGTAATAAAGGAGTATGTAGTAAGGAGTATTGGAGTAAGGGAGTAAAGAAACTAAGACAAATGATTAAAATCAGCAGAGAACCTGCCCAGACACATTTTCTTTCATATCAATCCTTCACTCCCAACCTCTCCGGCAGGAACTCTGACACGTCTTTACCGAAATGCAGAAGCTCGCGTACCATGCTTGACGAAACGCTCGAATAGCGCGGGTCTGAGAACATAAAGACTGTGTCGACGCCGCTTATCTGGCGGTTGATGTCGGCCTGTTCACGCTCATACTCAAAGTCCTTGACGCTGCGCACGCCCTTTATGATAAAGCGGGCACCCTCCTCACGGGCGAAGTCTACGGCCAGTCCGTCAAACGACTTTACCTCAACTTTAGGCTCATCGGCATACACCCGTGCAATGTCTTTCACCCTGACATCCGCGCCAAAAAGATATTTCTTGCGCACGTTGACGCCCACGCCTATCACGATACGGTCGAACATGGGCAGAGCACGGCGCACAATGTCGTCGTGACCGACGGTGAACGGGTCGAAACTGCCTACGAAAACGGCGGTCCGCAGTACACTTTTATTTAATTCATAATTCATAATTGAGGTTATGAGGTTATGGGTTTATGAGGTTATAAGGTTGTGACGTTATTGGTAATGAGGACTTATTTAATTCATAATTGCAATGGAAGACAGTTCATGCTTGTTGTTTTATGAGTTAAACAGGTCTGGTTCTGCAATGCTGCTGCCGTACATCGTGCGGCCGAAATGCTTGTAGGCAAGCTCTGTCACCATGCGTCCGCGCGGCGTGCGCTTGATAAATCCCTCCATTATAAGATACGGTTCATACACCTCTTCCACCGTTCCGGCGTCCTCGCCTATTGCCGTCGCAATGGTTGTTATGCCCACAGGACCGCCACGGAACTTGTCAATGATGGTCAGCAGGATTTTGTTGTCAATCTCGTCAAGTCCGTACTGGTCGATGTTGAGCGCCGTAAGGGCTATCCGGGCAATGGCCGTGTCGATGCGCCCGGTGCCCTTCACCTGGGCGAAATCCCTCACACGGCGCAGCAGGGCATTAGCTATACGGGGCGTGCCGCGGCTGCGACGGGCTATCTCAACGGCCGCGTCGTCGTCAATCGGCACCTTAAGTATCGATGCCGAGCGCTTCAGTATCCTCGTGAGCGTCTCGGGTTCGTAGTATTCCAGGTGCAGGTTTATGCCGAAGCGGGCACGCAGCGGAGCCGTAAGCAGACCGCTGCGGGTGGTCGCTCCCACGAGAGTGAAGGGGTTAAGGTCAATCTGTATCGAGCGTGCCGACGGCCCCTTGTCTATCATTATGTCGATGCGGTAATCCTCCATTGCCGAGTAGAGATACTCCTCAACGACGGGCGACAGGCGGTGAATCTCGTCAATAAAGAGCACGTCATTAGGCTCAAGCGAGGTCAGTATGCCGGCAAGGTCGCCCGGCTTGTCGAGCACCGGACCGCTGGTCAGCTTGAACCCTACGCCCAGCTCGTTGGCGATGATGTTGCTAAGCGTGGTCTTACCCAGTCCGGGAGGACCGTGCAGCAGGGTATGGTCGAGCGGTTCGCCGCGGTATTTGGCCGCCTCTACGAACACACGGAGATTGTCAACTACCTTCTGCTGACCGCTGAAGTCGTCAAAGCTCAGCGGTCTGAGGGCGTTCTCAAACTCCTTCTCGGCCGACGAGAGCGCATTGTTTCTTATATCAAAATTATCGTCAGTCATTCTTTGTTATATTATCTTACGCCGGCAGAGTAACGCCTCTCCACATCAAGTCATTTAGCAAGCAGCCACCTGACCGGCGCAATTTAGCCCCTGCAAAGTTAAGAAAATTTCCGGTAATAAGCAATCTGCAATAGATATAATAAGGATTAATTGATTTGCAAGAAACGGTCTTTTGGTCATCAAAAGACCGTCAAACGCACGCCAAAAGGCCGTCTTTTAGCGGCCAAAAGACGGCCTTTTGCAAAGCCGCTGATTATCAGCATGTTACAGGCGGGCAAGACATGCGTCAGCAAAATACGCATACAGCCAGAATATCTAATGCCGCAAACCACGGCACAGGCAAAGGGAATAAAAGGACTGTTTCCGGTTCTTTTATTTTGAATTAAGCCGATTTTGCAGTAAATTTGCACACAGAAAAGCAAACCGACAGAATATGAAAGAATTAGCATTAAAGTACGGATGCAATCCGAACCAGAAGCCTTCGCGTATTTATATGGAGGAAGGCGAACTGCCAATAGAGGTGCTCAACGGCCGTCCCGGCTACATTAATTTCCTTGACGCGCTCAACAGTTGGCAGCTCGTAAAGGAGCTTAAGGCAGCCACAGGCCTGCCCGCGGCTGCCAGCTTCAAGCACGTGTCTCCGGCAGGAGCCGCCGTAGGCCTGCCGCTCAGCGACACGCTGAAGAAGATTTATTTTGTTGACGATGTGAAGATAGAGCTTTCGCCTCTGGCATGTGCCTACGCCCGCGCCCGCGGAGCTGACCGCATGAGCAGCTACGGCGACTTTGTAGCCCTGAGCGACACGTGCGACGAGGCCACGGCGACGCTCCTCAAGCGCGAGGTCAGCGACGGCGTGATTGCTCCTGACTATACTCCCGAGGCGCTCGAGATACTGAAACAGAAGCGCAAGGGCACTTACAACGTAATCAAGATTGACCCTGACTACGTGCCCGCTCCTATCGAGCACAAGCAGGTGTTCGGCATAACGTTCGAGCAGGGACGCAACGAGGTGCGCCTGGACGACCCCGCCCTGTTTGAGAATATCCCCACAAAGAACAAGACTTTCACCCCCGAGGCAAAGCGCGACCTCATCATCAGCCTCATCACCCTGAAGTACACTCAGAGCAACTCTGTATGTTACGTCAAGGACGGACAGGCTATCGGCATCGGCGCAGGCCAGCAGAGCCGTATCCACTGCACGCGTCTGGCAGGCAACAAGGCCGACATATGGTGGCTGCGCCAACACCCAAAGGTGATGAATCTGCCTTTCGTTGACGGCATACGCCGCGCTGACCGCGACAACACCATCGACGTTTACATCAGCGAGGAGCACGACGACGTACTGGCTGAAGGCACATGGCAGCGCCTGTTCAAGGAGAAACCTGAAGTGCTGACAATGGAGGAAAAGAAGGAGTGGATAGCCAAGAACACGGGCGTGGCGCTCGGCAGCGACGCCTTCTTCCCGTTCGGCGACAACATAGAGCGCGCCCACAAGAGCGGCGTTGAGTACATAGCTCAGGCCGGCGGCTCAGTGCGCGACGACAATGTGATTGAGACCTGCGACAAGTACGGCATCGCAATGGCATTCACCGGCGTGCGTCTGTTCCACCACTGATTCAGTTAAGAATTAAGAGTTAAGAATTAAGAAAAACAGTAAAGCCGTTAATCGTATTGCAGATTTTCTTAATTCTTACCTCTTATCTTTACTACTTTTACTACAATACTCCTTTACTACTATAAAAATAATTCTTGATTTCCATAGTGGCAGACATAGATGACATAATTGCCGGAGGCGGAATAGTGTTCCGCAAGGCAAAAAGCGACAACGACAACGGTAAAGGCAAGGTGAAGACCAAGGCCAAAAAGAAGAAGTATATCACCGGAGCGCACGGCAGCGGGTCGGCCCGCCAGAAAGCGAAATATCGCGAGCAACGTGCCAACAGACACAAAAAATAAAAGCGGAATGTCAGCAAACAAAAGGCATTCCGCTTTTTTATCACATATTATAAAATAAAAAATGCGGCATTGTCAGCCGCATTTCATGTATTGACAAGTAAACCATTACTCAACGTAAGGCTTCAAGCCGGAAGCCGATGTCTGTTATTCCGGGCAGTATCTCACGCTTCATCAAATGACGTATGCGCACCGTCAGCGAGTCTCCTTTTCTCATCTC
Source organism: uncultured Prevotella sp. (assembly GCA_900550365.1). Classification (GTDB taxonomy): domain Bacteria; phylum Bacteroidota; class Bacteroidia; order Bacteroidales; family Bacteroidaceae; genus Prevotella. The sequence continues at coordinate 49,015 of URRR01000004.1, forward strand.
AACGTCTGAAAGCAGGAAATCATACTGGAAATGGCTTATCCCATGCCCCTTGATATTGCCCTTAACGTCATACAGCCGGCAGTTAAGCGTGTCCACGGTGACCGTGTGCCCCGGCTCGACAGTCCGCTCTACAAGAAGGCTTACGCCGGTAAACGGAAATTCACGGGTTATCCGCACACCTACCTCCTGTCTGTAAACACCGCCGTGGGCAAGACGTTTCACGGTATATATCATGGTGTCATTCTTCTCCCATCCTTCTTTCGGAGTGGGCTTGAACCCGTCATATACCACGTCATTGTCGCATGCCGACAATGCCACTGACACGGCCATGGCTGCCAAGAGCCTGGATATCGTACGCCACACAGCCATTATTCCTTTCCGCCCTTGCCGTTCTTGTCAGCCTCAACAGCTTTTTTCAGTTGCGCCTCAGGCTGCTTTCCGCGCGCCTTGGGTGCCTGTTTACCGTTACGGTTCTTGGGCTTACGCTTCTTCTTATTCTTGTCAAAGCGGGTCAGACTCTCGTTCTCAAGCAGGTCTACGGGCCGTTCCTGTTTCTTCACCGCACCGTCCTCCTGAAGCGATAAAGGCTTTTCTCCACGCTTGTTCATCTCAATCACCTCCAGCGCACGCTTCGCCGTGATGACCTCTACGTTAGCCGGCATCTTCTTGTCGGTCGAGTATGTCACCATGCCTGCGAGTATGTCACTCTTGAACAGGTGGTAATCATTGTCCTGAGTCTGCAGCACTACCTCCTTGCTCGGCAGCCTGCGGCTCGCCTCGATATAGTTGTCAACCTCATAATTGAGGCAGCATTTCAGCTTTGCACACATGCCGGCGAGTTTCTGTGGATTAAGAGATATGTCCTGATAACGCGCCGCGCCGGTGCTTACCGACACAAAGTTCTTCATCCATGTGGCACAACACAGCTCCCGTCCGCAAGGACCTGTACCGCCGATGCGGCCTGCTTCCTGGCGCGCTCCTATCTGTTTCATCTCTATACGGACATGAAACGTCTCGGCAAGCACCTTTATCAACTGGCGGAAATCAACTCTCTCGTCAGCTATATAGTAAAAAATGGCCTTGTTGCCGTCGCCCTGATACTCTACGTCTCCTATCTTCATCTGCAGGTTCAGGTTCTTTGCTATCTGGCGGCTCTGTATCATCGTGTCGTGCTCACGGCTCTTGGCCTCACGGTATTTCTCCATGTCCACAGGCTTGGCGATGCGGTAAATGCGCTTGATATCATCCGCAGACTTGAGGTTTGCCTTACGTATCTGCAGCTCAACGAGCCTTCCCGTAAGCGTAACTACGCCTATGTCGTGGCCTGGATTGGCCTCAACCGCCACGATGTCGCCCTTCTTCAGGTCAAGATTATTTACGTTATGATAGTATCCCTTGCGTGTGTTCTTAAACTGAACCTCCACAAGATTGGTGCTCCGAGCATTGCCTGGAACGTCAGCGAGCCAGTCATACGTGTTGAGTTGGCGGTCCTGCCGTCCGCAGCCTCGTATGCACAGACCACGGTCGCAACCGTTGTATATCAGAAATTTCTTATTATTATAATCCATTACACAATAGTTCTTTTATATATAAAAGCGGAAAGGCGGAAAGGCACAAGACCTTAATGCCACGCTGCTTTGTTGTTTTCTGTTTTAATGCCGGCCGGCACTTATCAGCCAGACACATGCCGGAAAGCATGCCGTCAAGGCTTTCTTATCAGAGCAACGATGATGTTCGTTGCCATGTCAAAGAACACAATCTTGGCATTTGCGTTCTGTCCGATGTCGCGTATGGCACGGTTCATCAGGGCGGTTATTTCTATAACGTTGGCCTCATTGATATAAGGAGAGAAGTTACGGGAGAAGTTTTCCTCCTCACGCGTCATGTAATTGAGACGCGGAATATGGAAGTTGTACATGAAATTCTCCCTCACCAGCCGCAGGAAATACGCCAACATGCGCTTCTGGCGCTCACGTCCGTAGCCGGCAACGGTGTCGCTCCACTTCTTCAGATCCTTTATTTTGCGCATATATGCGAGGCGCATCAGTGAAATGAACATCTCGAGAAACTGTCTCTTCTCATTGTCGGCGTCAAGCTCTTCGAGCGCAGCCAGCCAACTGCCGTTAGCCGCACGCGCCACGCGCATGGCCGTATCAGCATCCAGTCCGCGGCGTTCTGTCAGCGCGTCGGTCATCGCCTGCGTGTCAATACGCTTAATGTCAATGCGCTGGGCACGACTTCTTATCGTGTCGATAAGGCGTTCAGGTTCCTCACAGACCATAAGGAATACCGTCTCATGCGGCGGTTCCTCAAGCAATTTAAGTATCTTGTTGGCGCACTCGGCGTTCATTCGCTCCGGCAACCATATTATCACGACCTTGTATCCGCCCTGACTTGACTTCAGACTGAGGCGTTTCAGAATCAGGTCGCTCTCTCCTACTCCAATCTGAGCCTGTTGGTTGGCAGCGCCCATCTCATCAAGCCAGCGGTCAATGTTGAAATACGGGCCTCCGTCAAGCATATGCCGCCACTCCGACATGAAGTCTTCGCTCGACATCTTGTGCTCTGAGCCGGTGCCGGCAGGACGTATTACGGGATAAGAGAAATGCAGGTCGGGGTGGGCATACTTGGCCGTCATCGCGCACTGCGGGCACACACCGCACGAGTCTCCGTCCCTACGGTTACTGCATAAGAGATATGACGCGAAGGCTATGGCAAGCGCCATCTTGCCACAACCCGAAGGGCCGCACAGCATTATAGCGTGCGGCACACGGTCTTCGGCGACCATCTGCAAAAGCCTTCGCTTGGCTTCGTCCTGTCCAATTACGTCGCTGAACTTCATTCCTCTTATCAGTCAATCGGTGCAAATTTACTAAAAATCCACTTATAACATGCCAAAAGGCCGATAAAAGTCAGTCTTTTTAATTTTCTTATACAGCGGCATAACGGTTAATCCCTGCATTCACGCAGAGTGAAAGCAGGGATTACAGTGTTATCCACCAAGCTGTTGTCAGTTCTTCTTCCAGAGCTTTGTCATGTCCTCTAGGGTCTTTCCCTTGGTCTCGGGCACAAGTCTCCATACAAATACGGCGGCGAGCACGCATATCACGCCATACAGACAGTAAGTGAACCAGTGGCCGAAGTCAGGGTCACCGGCCGTCCGCATATTGAACATCGGCACGAACGAGGCACTCACGAGCCAGTTGAAAATCCACTGGAAAGCCACTGCTATGGCCACAGCCGCGCCGCGGATAGTGTTCGGGAAGATTTCAGATATGAGCACCCAGCATATCGGGCCCCATGACATCATGAACGAAGCACTGTACACCATGATGCTGAGCATGGTGACAAGCTCAAGCCCCGCGTGGCCGAAAGTAAGCGCCACGCCAAACGCTCCGACGGCCATGCCTATTGAACCGGTGATAAGCAGCGGCTTGCGTCCCCACTTCTCAACAGTAAATATGGCAACAAGGGTAAACAGGATGTTGACCACGCCCATGATGATAGTCTGCATCATGGGGTTCTCCATGCCCATGTCGCCGAAAATGCGCGGCGCGTAATACAGCACGGCATTGATGCCGACAGCCTGCTGGAACACGCTGAGCATGATGCCGACGAATATCACCAGCACGCCGTAAGTAAACACACGCTCGGTCTTCTCAGTCACGGTGTTCTTAATCTCCTCAAGAATGTTGCGGCCTTCAGCCTCTCCGTTAATCTTTGAGAGCACGGCAAGAGCCTTGCTGTCCTGGCCTGCCATTACGAGATAGCGCGGAGTCTCGGGCACGAAGCATATCAGGATGGCAAACAGTCCGGCAGGAATGGCCTCGCTACCGAACATATAGCGCCAGCCGGTAGATATCGTCCAGGGGTCGCTGCCGGGCATAACGGCGCTCACGCCCTGCCCTATCGACTCAATGACGGGATTGGTATGGTCGCCGAGAATGAAGAAGTTGACCATATAGACCACTAACTGTCCGAAGATTATGGCAAACTGGTTCCACGACACGAGGGTACCTCTGATGTTCGACGGAGCCACCTCAGCGATGTACATCGGGCATATCGCAGACGCCAGACCTACGCCCACGCCGCCGATTACGCGGTAAATGTTGAAGGCTATGAGCAGCGGAAAGTCGGCATGTCCGTGCTCAAAGAAGAGAAACTCAGGCTCCATTGAGCCGAGAGCGGAGATAAAGAACATTATACCCGCGAAGATAAGCGACTTCTTACGGCCCCAGTTAGAGGCAAGATAACCTGACACGGCGCTGCCGATAATACATCCTATCAGCGCGCTGGCACACGTGAAGCCGTGCCACGAGTCAGTGTAAGTAAAGTCTTCAGCGCCTATAAAGAACGCCTGCAATCCCTTTTCGGCACCAGAAATGACGGCGGTGTCATAACCGAAAAGCAGTCCGCCCAGGACAGCAACGAGCACAATCGAGAACAGGTAAGCCTTGCTGCCGGAGTTGTTTTCTTTCATGATTAGGTTAATTAAATAGTGGTTTATTTGTATTAAGATTTATTCTTATTAAACGTTCATCAGCCCCTGTTATTGCCCGGCGTCAGTCTCTCAGCGCCCTGAAGCCGCTCATCGCTATGGGCACAGCCAGCACAAACGCGCACACGTCGGCACAGGCCTGACACATCTCCACGCCCTGCAGCCCGAGGAAGTGGGGCAATATTATTATAAGAGGTATGAAGAACAGACCGTTACGCGAGGCTGCCAGGATATTGGCCTGCCACGGCTTGCGTATGGTCTGCATCATCATGTTGGTGTACATCACTATCGCGCCGAGCGGCAGCGTTACCAACTGCCATCTCAAAGCCACCCTGCCTACCTCGATAACGGCCGGGTCATGCCTGAAGAAAGCTATGCATTCTGACGAGAAAGCGAAGCCGGCTATCACGCACACGACGAGGAACGCCGTGCCCAGACGCACGATGAACCAGTAGCCCTGACGTACCCTGGCATACAGATGAGCGCCGTAACTGAAGCCGCACATGGGCTGGAAGCCCTGCCCGAGACCTATCACGGCGGCGAAGACCACGAACGTAACCCGCCCCACTATCGACATGGCGGCGATGGCGGCGTCGCCGAAGCGGCCGGCAGCCACGTTGAGCATGGCCACGCCTATGCTTGCCATGGCCTGACGGGTAAACGAAGGCGTGCCCCCGGCGAGAATCTCCCTGAACAGCTCAAGACGCGGACTGAAATTGCGCAGGTGGATACGTATGGTGCCGCCCTTATGCGTCATCCAGAGGAGCACGAACATGCTGCACGCCTCTCCGACAAATGTTGACAGTCCGGCGCCCGTTATTCCGAGCCCGAGCCAGAAGATAAGAACGGGCGCAAGGAACACGTTGATTACGGCTCCGGTAAGTATTCCGAACATGGCGTAAGCCGCATTGCCCTGAAAACGCATCTGATTATTAAGGCAGAGCGCGCCGCACATGAACGGCATGGCCAGGAAGATGAAAGCCAGATAGCGCTTGGCATAGGGCAGAATGGTGGGCGTAGAGCCGAGCAGCAGAGCCAGCGGCTCAAGCACGAGCAGGCCTATTAAGCAGACAATCACCCCCGTTGCCACGGCGCTGAAGAAGCCCGTTGAAGCCATGCGCGAGGCATTGTCGTGCCGGCGTGCGCCCAGTTCGCGCGAGATATAGTTGCCCGAACCCTGACCGAAGGTGAAGCCTACGGCCTGAATCACCGACATTACGGAGAAGGCAATGCCCACGGCAGCAGTAGCCTGGGTGCTGATGCGCCCCACGTAAAAGGTCGTGACGATGTTGTAGACGCTCGTCACGAGCATGCTGATAATCGTGGGCACGGCCATGGTAAGTATCACCTTATGAACCGGTGCCGTTGTAAGAAAAGTAAAGTTGTCCCTGTTGTGCATTTCATTCAGATTGCTCCGGTGGTGCAAAGGTAAACAAAATTATCAGGAAACAAGGGTTAAGAATTGCGAAAAAAGTGATTCTGATTCAAATCATAAGACATTTTGGAACAATATCAAAGATGAGACGAGCGGCGTTAACGCCGTTAATGCCACCGGCTAAAGGCATTGTCATAAAAATACGCCGGTGACATTAACGGCACGCAAGCACGGTTTATAGCGACGTGCCCTTGAACACCGAGCTGTCCTCTGCGGGCACAATGACGCCGTTAAGGGTTATCCGCCCTGAATAGAAATTCTGCATGACGCTTACCGAAGCCTCGTTGCCGCCGGCCATGAGCGTGATGAACACCTGCGCCGAGATGCCTCTGCCGCTGACGCTCATCTCTACGAACATGTTGCCTTTCTTGTCCTTGCGCGTTTCGTATTTCGACACAAGACCCTCTACGGTGATGCCGCCGAGGCCGTTGAAGCCGCTCCACGGCACGTTGAAGGCCACCTGCACGACGGCCCTGTCGCCCTCTACTGCGATGAAGTTAGTGTTTGACGTGACGTGGGCCACATATCCGCGCTTGAACACTACCTCGTCGGCCTCGAGCACGAACATGCTGTCTGCCAGCGCCGTCTCGGCCTGGACAAACATCAGGCTGTCCATTTTCGCGCGCAGCGCCTTGCGCTCCTGCTTGGTAAGTTTTTCTGTCTTGTTGTCCTGCGCGGCTGCCGACATCAGGCCCGCGGCCACGGCTATCATGATTATCAATATCTTTTTCATTTGCTGTATGTCTTTCAGTTCTTCATTAATATAAACACGCGGGCATAATGAATAATTGCATCGGCAATGATAAAAAAACATAACGGCATGTCAATGATGTATAAAACGGAAAGGCCGGAACGAAAACCGGAAAGGCGTCGGGCGGATTACCGCTGTCTGAAATCTTGACAAATAAAAATCGGGAAATAGAATTCAGCATGGCAGAGAATCATCCGTCAGAAACCGAGAATGCACCTGCAATATACTCATCAGTACTCTATTCGCACACAAAAGACGGTCAACAAGGTTGCCGTTAACGGCCTTCGGCATGCTGAAAGACGGTTTATCGCTTTGCGTTTGACCGTCTTTTGACAGCTAAAAGACGGTCTTTCATACTGCGAATAGTCATATAATGTGATTAAATACGTCCGTTCGCAATCTGCCGCCTGCGGCTTATTGCGCTATCACACTGATTTTCAACAACTTGCAGATACGGCCTCATTTTCCGCATATTTTCAGTCAAGAGACCGGCTGACGGCGTGCGACGGCCTTACAGAAGCGTCAAACATGCGGCGGTTAAGAAAACTTAACAGCCACAAGATGCCTGCCGCTGAAGAGCAAAAGGGCTGCAAGAGTAAGCTTAAATGATTTTTTCACACTTATATTTTGGCCGTCTCGTTTTTTCAGTATAACTTTGACGGTCCTAACAGAGATATCCTAAAACAAGACATGCAAGATTTCGTTCACCTACACGTACATACTTATTACAGCATCCTTGACGGCCAGGCAAGCATCAAGAAGCTGGTTGACAAGGCCATAGCCAACGGCATGCGCGGCATGGCCGTGACTGACCACGGCAACATGTTCGGCATCAAGGAGTTTTTCAACTACTGCAAGAAGAAGAACGGCGAGCTGAAAGAGCAGGGCAAACCTGAGTTTAAGCCGATACTCGGCTGTGAGATGTACGTGGCCCACCGCACCAAAGAGGACAAGGTGAAAGACATGGGCGACCAGAGCGGTTACCACCTTATAGTATTGGCAAAGAACTATAAGGGCTACAAGAACCTTATCAAACTGGTCAGCCGTGCATGGGTAGACGGATTCTACATGCGCCCACGTACTGACCGTGCCGACCTCGAGACTTATCACGAGGGACTGATAGTGTGCTCGGCGTGCATAGCCGGCGAGGTGCCCGCAAAGATACTTAAGGGCGACATCGAAGGGGCCGAGGAGGCTGTGCAGTGGTATAAGCGCGTGTTCGGCGACGACTATTACCTTGAGCTGCAGCGCCACCAGGTAAAGGACCCGCACATCCGCGCCAACCGCGAGACTTACCCCTTACAGCAGAAAGCCAACAAGATATTGGTGAAACTGGCCGAGAAGTATGATATCAAACTGGTATGTACCAACGACTGTCACTTCGTCGACGAGGAGAACGCCGAGGCTCATGACCGCCTGCTCTGCCTGTCAACCAACAAGGATCTTGACGACCCTAAGCGCCTGCTTTACACCAAACAGGAGTGGTTTAAGACGCGTGAGGAGATGAACGAGGTGTTCGCCGACGTGCCGGAAGCCCTCGCAAACACGTGCGAAGTGCTTGACAAGGTTGAGTTTTACAGCATCGACCACGCTCCTATCATGCCTTTCTTCCCTATCCCGGAGGAGTTCGGCACGGAGGAGGAATACCGCAAACGGTTCACCGAGGAGCAGCTTTACGACGAGTTCACTCAGGACGAAAACGGCAACGTTGTGCTGTCGCGTGAGGAGGGAGAGAAGAAGATACAGAAGCTCGGCGGCTATGACAAGATATACAGAATAAAGTTTGAGGCCGACTATCTGGCCAAGCTTGCTTACGAAGGCGCTAAGAGGCTGTACGGCGACCCGCTGTCTGACGAGGTGAAGGAGCGCGTCAACTTCGAGCTTTACATAATGAAGACGATGGGTTTCCCGGGCTACTTCCTCATCGTGCAGGACTTTATCAACTCCGCACGTGACGAGCTCGGAGTAATGGTAGGGCCGGGACGTGGCAGCGCGGCAGGCTCTGTCGTGGCTTACTGTCTCGGTATCACGAAGATTGACCCGATAAAATATGACCTGCTGTTCGAGCGATTCCTCAACCCTGACCGTATCTCGCTGCCTGATATTGATACCGACTTTGATGACGACGGGCGCGGAAAGGTGCTCGACTGGGTAACCCGGAAGTATGGCGCTGACAAAGTGGCGCACATCATTACTTACGGCACCATGGCCACAAAGCTGGCCATCAAGGACGTAGCACGTGTGGAGAAGCTGCCTCTGGAGGAGTCAAACCGCCTGTGCAAGGCTATCCCTGACCGTCTGCCTGACGGTCTGAAGATGAACCTTACGAACGCTATCAAGTGCGTAAGGGAGCTGCGTGAGGCCGAGGCTTCGCCCGACCCTCGCCTGCACGAGACCATAGAGTACGCCAAGATGCTTGAGGGCAACGTCAGAAACACCGGCATCCACGCCTGCGGAACCATTATCTGCCGCGACCCTATAAGCGACTGGGTGCCCGTGTCTACGGCTGATGACAAGGAAACCGGCAAGAAACTGCTCTGTACGCAGTATGAAGGTAGCGTCATAGAGGAGACCGGTCTTATCAAGATGGACTTCCTCGGACTGAAAACTTTGTCCATATTAAAGGAGGCAGTGGAGAACATCAGGCTGACGACGGGCAAGGTGATTGACCTCGACAAGATACCTATTGATGACCCGGAGACGTACCGGCTGTACAGCGAGGGCCGCACGATAGGCACGTTCCAGTTTGAGTCGGCCGGCATGCAGAAGTATCTTCGCGAGCTGCATCCTACCGTATTTGAGGACCTTATAGCCATGAACGCCCTCTACCGGCCGGGCCCTATGGACTACATCCCGCAGTTTATCGAGCGCAAGCGCGACCCGTCAAAGATAACATACGACATCCCTTGCATGGAGAAATACCTCAAGGACACGTATGGAATAACCGTTTATCAGGAGCAGGTCATGCTTCTCAGCCGCCAGCTTGCAGGCTTCACGCGAGGCCAGAGCGACACGCTGCGTAAGGCGATGGGTAAGAAGCAGATAGAGAAGATGAACCACCTGGAGGGTCTTTTCTATGAAGGCGGCGAGAAGAACGGCTACAAGCACGAGGTGCTTCACAAGATATGGGAGGACTGGAAGAAGTTTGCCAGCTACGCGTTCAACAAGAGTCACGCCACGTGTTACTCGTGGGTGGCTTACCAGACGGCATATCTCAAGGCGCATTACCCGGCCGAATACATGGCCGCCACGATGAGCCGCAACTACACTAACATAACTGAAATAACCAAGCTCATGGACGAATGCAAGGCCATGGGCATAAGGACGCTCGGCCCTGACGTGAACGAGAGCCGCCAGAAGTTCAGCGTCAACAAGCAGGGAGCTATCCGTTTCGGCCTCGCCGCGATAAAAGGCATGGGCTCGGCAGCCGCCGAGGCCATCATAACGGAGCGCGAACAGAACGGCCCGTACAAGGATATCTTTGACCTGGCACAACGCGTCAACCTCGCCGCATGTAACCGTAAATGCTTTGAAAGCCTTGCGCTGAGCGGAGGTTTTGACAGCTTCAACATCAAGCGCGAGAGCTATCTGGCAAAGAACTCGAAGGGAGAGGTGTTCCTGGATGCACTCGTCAGGTACGGCCAGCTGTACCAACAGGAGAAGAACGAGGCGCAGAACTCACTGTTCGGAGGCATCGACAGCGTGGACATTGCCACTCCGCAGGTGCCTGAAGGCGAGACTTGGAGCAACATCGAGAGGCTTAACTGCGAGCGTGACCTGGTAGGAATATACCTGTCGGCCCACCCGCTGGACGACTTCGAGGTAATACTCAACAACCTTTGCAACACCCATTGCGCCGAGCTTGCGGACAAGCAGGAGCTTGCAAAGAAGCAGGAAGTGATACTGGGAGGCATCGTTACGCAGTCAAGAAGTAAGTTCACGAAAACCGGAAAGCCGTGCGGCTTCGTCACGATAGAGGACTTTGAGGGCTCGGGTGAGCTGGCTTTCTTCGGCGAGGAATGGGGAAAATGGAAAGGCATGCTCATAGAAGGCTGCACGGTAATGGTGAAAGCACAGTTTGTGCAGCGCTTCCGCGGCAGCGATATGAAGGAAATGCGGGTCACCGACATTCAGTATCTGCAGACCGTAAAGGACCTGCAGATAGAAAAGCTGACGATTAACATCGATGCAGAGAAGCTGGACGACACAACCGTTACCGACCTTGTGACGATGATAAAAGACAGCCCCGGCAACACGGCTCTGTACTTCAGCGTACATGACACAAGCAGTACGCGCCCCTTCACGCTGTACAGCAAGACGGGGAAAGTGGACGTATGCAAGGAGCTGATAGCGTTCATTAAAAGCAACGAGGCCCTCGGATACACTATCAACTGACGCATGTCACACGTCATGAGGGTATCCGCCGTGGCACAATGTTTGCTGAATATATAAACAAGAATTCATTCATTAACAATAAAACGACAAAAGACAATGGAATTAACAATCACAACCGAGAACTTCGAGAGCTATAAGAACGGCAACCTGCCGTTGGTAGTTGACTTCTGGGCTACATGGTGTGGCCCCTGCAAAGCCATTGCTCCGATTATCGCCGAGCTTGCCGAAGAGTATGACGGACGGCTGGTAGTAGGCAAATGTGACGTTGAGGAGAATGACGATCTGGCAATGGAGTTCGGCATCAGGAACATTCCTACAATCCTGTTCATAAAGGACGGCAAGGTAGTAGATAAGTTCGTGGGCGCCACAACAAAGTCAAAACTTCAAGAGAAATTCGAGGCTTTGCTGTAAAACAAAGTCTTTGAGGATACGCTAAGGCGGTGTATCGGAGTGACGTAAGTTATCTTCTCATTCCACTACACCGCCTTATTGTATGTCATAACACCGCCACAAACGGCTGAAGACATGCCTCGCGACAACGGCTGCCGACGCATATAAAAAGCCAAAGGGTGAAGAGTGCGCACGGCTCTCTTCACCCTTTGGCTTCTGTCTGTTGCCTTGATTAGTCTTTCTTCGTAATGACTCTCTTCTCGGCGATACGGGCCTTCTTACCCGTCAGCTTGCGAAGATAGTACAGCTTAGCACGGCGAACCTTACCAATCTTGTTCACTTCGATGCTGTCAATGTTAGGAGACTCTATCGGGAAGATACGCTCTACGCCGACAGTTCCTGACATTTTACGGACTGTGAAGCGTTTTTTGTCACCCTGGCCGCAAATCTTTATCACTACGCCACGGTAGAGCTGGATACGCTCCTTTGAACCCTCAACGATTTTGTAAGCGACAGTTACGGTGTCACCTGACTTGAACTCAGGAAACTTCTTGCCGGTTGCAAATGCTTCTTCAGCAACTTTAATTAAATCCATTGTTGTTTTATAATTAAATTTGTTTATCGTTCCGGCGCAACATAACGAGGCAACTCTTCTTCCTGTCAGCGATTACGCGGAAAGCGGTGCAAAGTTAGTTATTTTCCGCATGCTGACCAAATGTAACCTGATTTTTTTGCGTTTTTCTTTGCCCTGTTTGCCGTTTTGGCTACCTTTGCATCGGTTTTTTAGATAAAAATATGCGTAACAAACTGATTTACTGCGGACTTATGTCCCTATCACTGGCCGCCTCCTCCTGCTCGTCGGGCTACAGGATAACCGGCTTTGAGCGGTCAAGAATACTCGTTGACAGCACTTCTGACGCAACGCCCGACAAGGACGTGGCAGACTTCATCACGCCTTACAGGCAGCATGTAGACAGCATCATGAGCCCCGTTGTAGGCCGCACGGCCTGCTACATGAGCGCGAGCAGACCTGAAAGCACGCTCTCAAACCTGCTGGCCGACATTCTGATATGGTGCGGCAAGGACTATGACGAGCGCCCTGACTTTGCCGTCTACAACATGGGAGGCATACGCTCGGCCTTCGCCAAGGGCGACGTTACATACGGCGACGTGCTTGACGTGGCTCCGTTTGAGAACAAAATATGCTTCTTAACACTGACCGGCGACAAGGTGCTTGAGCTGTTTGCCCAGATAGCCGCTACCGGCGGAGAGGGCGTCAGCCACGGCGTTGAGCTGCGCATAACCAACGACGGCAGGCTGAAAAGCGCACGGCTGAACGGCGGGGAGATAATAACTGGAAAGAAATACCGTGTGGCAACGCTTGACTATCTGGCGCAAGGCAATGACAACCTGACGGCTTTCAAGGCATCAACTGACGTGAAGTCGCCGCAGAGCAAGGACAACAACGTAAGATTCATCATCATGAGATACATGAAGGAGAAGATGAATCAGGGAATGGAAGTGGAATCAAGAATAGAAGGACGAATCAAAACTGAAAACTGATGAAACGCTTAATCACAATATTAATAATGGCCGCAGCCATAACGGCCGGCATGCAGGCAAGGAGCAAAAAGCTCGTGATACTGCACACGAACGATACCCACAGCTGCATATTTCCGCTCAATCCCAACCTCGCCGACACCCTGCTGGCAGGACGGGGCGGCTTCATACGGCGCGCTGAAATTATCAGACAAGAGCGCCGGAGCGAGCCTGAACTGCTGCTGCTCGACAGCGGTGACTTCTCGCAAGGCTCGCCTTATTACACCTTATATAAAGGAGATGTGGAGATAGGACTGATGAACCTGATGGGCTATGATGCCGCAACGATAGGCAACCATGAGTTTGACTTCGGCGTGGAGAACATGGCGCGCCTGTTCAGGAAGGCCGACTTCCCTATCGTATGCGCCAATTACGACTTTACGGGCACGGCTCTCGAGGACATCGTGAAGCCTTACGTGATATTAAAGCGCAACGGAGTGAAGATAGGAATATTCGGCCTTTCGCCCAGACTTGACGGCCTCGTGCTGGCCGAGTCGTGTGCCGGAGTGAAATATAACGACCCGGTAAAGGCGGCCAATGACGTGGCACGGCTGCTCAAGGAGAAAGAGAAATGCGACGTGGTGATATGCCTCTCTCATCTCGGCTGGGACATCTTCGGCCTTGACGACACGGAGCTGGCAGAGCAGACGAGAAACATAGATATCGTGCTGGGCGGCCATTCCCACTCTTATTTTGACAGTCTGAAATACAGGAAAAACCTTGACGGCAAGGACGTTCCTAACGACCAGAACGGCAAGCACGGCATCTTCATAGGAAAGATAACCGTCAATCTCGAAAGCCGCTGATACTGACGCTTTTCCCAAAGACGGCCTTTCGCGTTGTAAAAGGCCGTCTTTTACACGCCAAAAGGCCACCTTTTGCAGTGCGAAAGGTGGCCTTTTGGAATTATGAAAATTCACTATTCACATCCCGCCGACAAAATATTAAGCGGATATCGCCGTTATATAGTATAATGAGAAAACTGTTTTCTATAATAATCTTACTGTCTGCGGCAATCGCCGCGGCCGCCCAGGGCAACGCCGTGCAGAACAGGCCGTACACTGACCTGCGCCCGTTCCACTTCGGCGTGGTGATAGGCACGCACTTCCAGGACATTGAGTTCAGCAACATAGGGCCGCAGATGATAACCAACGCCGACGGCACGCAGACGGAGACTCTCATCACATGCGACCAGGACCGCTGGGACATGGGCTTCAACGTAGGCGTGCTCGGCGAGTTCAGGCTAAGCCAGCACTTTGCCTTCCGCATAGCTCCTACGCTGTATTTCGGCAACCGCCACCTGACCCTATACAACCATACTGACCACCTGGAGAACGGCGAGCCGATAACGCAGACGCAGGACATGAAGACTATCTACATAGGCTCGCCGCTCAACCTGCTGTTCGCTGCCCCGCGGCTTGACAACGCCCGCCCGTACATCATGGCTGGCGTAAGCCCCATGATAAATCTATCGGGCGGCGACAATGACTACGTAAAGCTGAAGAGATATGACGTATTCCTTGAAGTAGGACTTGGATGCGACATCTACCTGCCATTCTTCAAGCTGCGCCCCGAGCTGAAATTCTGTTACAGTCTGATAAACAGCCTCGACACGAAACACGCCGACAGGCTGCGTGATGACAACATGAAGATGTATGCCCGCTCGATAAACGAGGCGCACAGCAAGATGATAGTACTATCGTTCTACTTTGAATGAAAACGCACCCTGCGCCGGTCCCTGATAACGGCAGACACAATACGCAATAACAGCACTCACGGCCGCCAATAACGAACGCCGCTGACTGCTGTTCTTTTTACAGGCTTTTTATCGGCATTAAGCGTTAAACAATCTAAAAAGGAATACCTAAAAGTAGGTATTAAGGATAAATATATTACCTTTGCAGTGTACAAAAGTAGGTACAAAACATTATTAACTAAAATAAAACAAGAACATTATGGCTTACGTAATTGGTGACGATTGTATCGCATGCGGTACTTGTATCGACGAATGTCCTGTAGGAGCAATCTCTGAAGGCGAGAAGTATTCAATCAATCCTGATATGTGCACTGAGTGCGGTACATGTGCGGATGTATGTCCGTCAGAAGCTATTAGCTTAGGCTAATTTATTTATTTAGAATTACAACGGGGCGGCTCGAGCAATCGGGCCGCCTTTATTTATGCCCCTGCCACACGCAGTACGGCATACTCGGAACATGTGCCTATACGGAACTTGGCACCCCACAGGCCATAACCCGGACAGACATAATAATGAGTGCGTCCACGGCTGTACTCTCCGTGAGACACTTCATACACGGCGTCAGTTATCCACGACACAGGCCAAAGCTGCCCGTGGTGGGTATGTCCGCTCAGCTGGAAGTCGACACCAGCACGCTCGGCCTGCTCAAGATGATACGGCTGGTGGTCCATCAGGACGGTGTACCTTGATTTATCCACACCTTTCATCAGCGCGCCGAGGCTCTTGCGGTGCGGATTTGAACGGTCGTCACGGCCTATTACCGTTATTCCTTTTACATCGGCCATGCTGTCTCTGAGCAGCGTTATACCTGCACGCCGCATGAAATCGGCCGAAGCCTCTATGCCGGCATAATACTCGTGGTTGCCCGGACAGGCATACACCGGCACATCAACAAGGCGCAAAATGTCGGCTAAATGCTGCTCCTCAAGCGGCCGTATGTTGCCGTCAACAATGTCTCCGGCTATCAGCACCGCGTCAGGTCGCAGCCTGTTAATTGTCTCGACAAGCCTTGTCAGCTCGCCTGGGCCTATGTGGTAACCGAGATGAAGGTCGCTCAGCATCATAAGTGTTACGCCATTGCCTACCGGTTTCTCCGTAGACATGCTGACAGTCCGGCACCGCTTGACACCGTAATTAATGTAACCCGCCGTGAAAACAACCGCCATGACGACGGCTATAACAGCCGCTACCGTGCCGTTGGAACGCAGCCACGCCGCCGGAACGACATGGACAAGCCGTAACAAGTCTAACAGAAGAAACGCCATGACAAGGTAAAGCAGGATGAAAAGCGACGAATATCCGACAGTGTACACAGCCTTGGCTATACCCAAAGGCAGATGGTCAGTAACCTTGCCGAAGCTCATCAGCATCATGGCAAATGCCAAAATGCCGACACCGACAGCACACCATCTGTACACGGAAGCCAGCGGCAAGATTGTCCATACATGCCACAACACATAAGCAAAGCCTGCCACAGGAAGAATGAAAAATATCGCGAACCACATATAAAAGAAATTGAATATTATCACAAAAGCACCTTTAGGCAATCTGTCAGGCTATCTTTTGCAGGCTGCAAAGTTAACTATTAAAAACGTAAAAGCCATGCTCTGGCGGATTAATAATGATTAACGTGAAGCCGCCGGCAGGACATCCATACGAAAAAAAAAGCGCGGCCCACCCTTTTCAGATAGGCCGCACGCTGCTGTCTTATCATCGGTTAGATAGTTTTTTAAGGCTGATTAATGCCATTTTAAGGAGTTGCCGAACAGCGGAGCGACAGCATTAAGAATAACATCCGTTGCGCCAGCCTTCCCCTTGACGTAGTTTGCGGCCTCATGTCCTGCAGCCGTCACGGCTTGAGACGAGGCATTGAATTTATTCAATAGAACCATAAAGTCTTCGTAAGACGATATTTCCAGACCGCCGCCGCAGGCCTTCAGCTCCTGCGCTTCTTGGAAACGGGCGTTGTTAGGACCGAAAATCACCGGCACTCCCCACACCGCCGCCTCAAGAAGATTATGTATTCCGACACCAAATCCGCCGCCCACGTAAGCAACGGTGGCATGTCCGTAAATTGAGGACAGTAGTCCGAAGCAGTCTATTATCAGGCAGTCTGCCGCCGCGACACTATCTGCCGTAGCCTTTGTATAGCGCACTGAGGGGCATCCGAGACATTCCTCTATCCTGAGAAGATGCTCTTCTGATATTACGTGCGGCGCTATTATCAGCTTCCATCCGGGATGCTCGTTGAAATAACGGATAAATATATCCTCATCCGGTGGCCAGCTACTGCCTGCCACAAACACCTTCGCGTCACCTGCAAAGGCCTCAACCAACGGCAGAGACTTGGCTGCCTGCTTTATCTGAAGCACCCTGTCAAAACGCGTATCACCGGTAACATCAACATCGGTGATGCCTATGTCGGCCAGCAGTTGCCTGCTTTCCTCGTTCTGAACGAAGAAACGTGTAAAGCAGCGCAGCACCCGCGAGTAAGGTCTGGCGTACCACTTAAAGAACACCTGATCACGGCGGAAAATGCTGCTGACACTATATGCCGGAACATCTGCAGCCTTGAGCAGACTGAGATAATTCCACCAGAACTCGTACTTAACGAAAAATGCCACAGCCGGATGGGCCGCCTCTATAAACCGTCGGGCATTGCGGCGGGTATCAAGCGGCAGATAACACACTATGTCTGCACCCTTATAATCTTTCCTTACCTCATAACCTGAAGGCGAAAAGAACGTTAGCAGAATCTTATACTCAGGGTGCTCGGCACGCAGACGTTCAATAATGGGACGGCCTTGCTCAAACTCACCGAGCGAGGCTGCATGAAACCACGCGTAACGGGAGCCGTGGTCAATCCGCCGGGCAAGCGTCTTCAGCGTATCCCTACCGCCCCGCAACATCTTACGGGCCTTAGAATTGAACAGTGAAGCCACAGCCACACCCAATGCGTATAAGCGTATAATGAGTTCGTACATCTTTTAAGCTAATAGTTAAGAATCAAGGATTAATAGCGGCATGACTGACAGCCGGGGAGCACATCAGAGCCGGAACATCACACCGGACAGGATGAGACATTACCCCGAACCTTTCAACATGGCTTTTAATTCCTAACTTCCCAATACTTCAATAGCCTTGCGCAGACGGCGGAGAGTCTCTTCCTTACCGAGGAAAGCGGATATATCGAACATACCGGGGCCTTTGCCTATGCCGACAAGGGCAAGGCGGAAGGCGTTCATCACATCACCCAGCTTATATCCCTTAGCCTCTATCCAGGCCATAACGGCGTGCTCCTGATTGTCTAAAGAGAAATCGTCAAGCCCCTCAAGAACATCTGCCAGCTCAGCCATAACCTGCGGAGAGTCAGGTTTCCAGCGTTTTTTCACCGTCTTCTCATCATACTCCGTAGGCGGGATAAAGAAGAATGAGCACAACGGCCACAGTTCTTTCACGAAGTCTACACGGTCTTTCATCATAGCCACAACCTGAGTAATGCGCTCAAGCGGTTCGTCAACGCCATAGCCGGCAACTATCGGTGCAAAAAGATTAGCTATCTCTTCATTGCTCTTACGGAGTATATATTCATGGTTGAACCAGATTGCTTTCTTATAATCAAAACGCGCACCGGCCTTGCTGCACTTGGTTATGTCAAACTGTTCAACAAGCTCGTCAAGCGTGAAAAGCTCCTGCTCAGTACCCGGATTCCAGCCTAACAAGGCAAGGAAATTAATCACTGCCTCAGGGAAATAGCCCTGCTCACGGAAGCCGTTGCTCACTTCACCCGTCTTGGGGTCATGCCATTCCAGCGGGAAAACGGGGAAACCGAGACGGTCGCCGTCACGTTTACTCAGCTTACCCTTGCCGTCAGGCTTAAGCAGCAGCGGAAGGTGGGCAAAGCGGGGCATGGTATCTTCCCAGCCGAAAGCTCTGTACAGCAATACATGCAGGGGCGCACTGGGCAGCCACTCCTCACCCCTGATTACGTGAGTAACTTCCATCAGGTGGTCATCTACGATGTTTGCCAGGTGGTATGTGGGCAGCTCGTCAGCGCTCTTATACAATACCTTGTCGTCAAGGATGTCACTCTTTATAACCACGTCGCCGCGTATCATGTCATGGACATGTACATCTTCACCCGGCTCAACCTTGAACCTGACCACATACTGGGCTCCGTCGGCTATGAGGCCGTCAACCTCTTCCTTGGAAAGTGTGAGCGAATTGCGCATCATGCCACGTGTACGGGCATCATACTGGAAATTCTTTATCTCGGCACGCCTGGCCTCAAGCTCCTCCGGAGTGTCGAAGGCTATGTAAGCCTTACCTTCGGCAAGGAGGCTGTCAACATACTTCTTGTATATATGGCGACGCTCGCTCTGGCGGTACGGGCCGTGGTCTCCTCCGAAACTTACGCCCTCGTCAAACTTAATGCCGAGCCAGCGGAACGACTCTATGATATATTCCTCTGCTCCGGGCACAAAACGTGACGAGTCAGTGTCTTCTATTCTGAAAATAAGTTCGCCGCCATGCTGCTTGGCGAACAGGTAGTTATACAATGCTGTGCGTACTCCTCCGATATGCAGGGCACCGGTAGGACTGGGCGCAAAACGCACCCTTACTTTTCTTTCTGACATTTATATTAATGAAGATAAAGTTATTTTTGTGCAAAAATACAATAAATTCTGCAAAATGGCACAGATTTTTAGTATTTTCGCAGAGTAAAGTTACATTACCCGGAAAATGATCAGATTCGACAACACAAGCACGCACCACCGCGGCCGCTGGCTGGTATATACAGCTCTGGTCGTAGTAACGGTGGCATTAATCGTATTCTTCCTGCCGCGCAACAGCGGTCCGCAGTTCCGTTATGACGTGGGCAAACCGTGGATGTACAGCTCGTTAATAGCCAAGTTTGACTTCCCTATTTACAAGACGGAGGCCACGATAAAGGAAGAACAGGACAGCATAACAGAGTCTTTTGAACCGTATTACAATTATGACGCAAGCGTTGAGCAGGCTCAGGTAAAGCGCTTTCTCGACACATACAAGAGCGGCATACCCGGACTGCCGTATGACTATGTAAGGACAATAGCCGACAGGCTGCACCGCCTTTACATTGCGGGCATCATGGACGCGCTGGAATATTCAAAGATAAGCAGCGACACGCTGAACATGATACGCATAGTGAACGGTAAAAAGGCCACGAGCGTTGAGATAACCTGCGCTTACTCTACAATGACGGCATACGAGGTGCTTTTCTCTGACCCGAAGCTCGCCGCGCAGCGCCAGATACTGCAGAAGTGCAACCTGAACGAGTATATACAGCCCAACCTGATTTACGATGAGGACCGCAGCGAGACCGAGCTGGGCGACATGCTGAGCGGAATACCTCTGGCAAGCGGCATGGTGCTGGGCGGACAGAAAATCATAGACAGAGGCGAGATAGTGGACGAAGGCACGTACAGGGTGCTCAACTCGTTTGAGCGAGAGACCAAGAGGCGCAGCGCCGGAGCAAGCGCCGTGCCCTCAACGATAGCTGGCCAGGTATTGTTTGTGGGCACACTGATTCTCCTTTTCACCACATACTTACGCCTTTTCCGCAAAGATTACTTCGACAAGCCTCGCAGCATAGCCATGCTGTACGTAATGATTACGATATTTCCGATACTCGTGTCTCTGATGATTACGCACAACGTGCTCAGCGTGTACATACTGCCTTTCGCCATAGCCCCGATATTCATACGTGTGTTTGTTGACTCGCGCACGGCGTTTACGGCACATGTAACGATGGTGCTGATCTGCGCCGCCGCCGTAAAATATCAGTATGAGTTCATCATAGTACAGCTCGTGGCGGGATTTATCGCCATTTACTCGCTGCGCGAACTGTCACAAAGGGCAGAGATTTTCAAGACCGCACTGCTCGTGACCATAGGCAGCTGCGGCATCTACTTCGCCCTGCAGCTGATGCAGGACAACAGCATCCTGACCATGGACCACAGCATGTACGCCTACTTTGCGGTAAACGGCGTGCTGCTGCTCTTCGCCTATCCGCTCATGCTGGTTATCGAAAAGACATTCGGCTTCATATCCAATGTCACACTGATTGAGCTGTCCAACACTAACAAGAAGCTGCTGCGCAGCCTCAGTGAAGTGGCTCCGGGCACATTCCAGCATTCGGTCATGGTAGGTAACCTTGCCGCAGAAATAGCCAACAAAGTAGGAGCGAAGGCACAACTTGTGCGCACCGGAGCGCTGTATCATGACATCGGAAAGATGAAAAGTGCTGCATATTTCACTGAAAACCAGATGGGCGGCATCAATCCTCTTGACGCTATGCCGCGCATAGACGCTGCCCAGGTGGTGATAAGCCACGTCACTGAAGGTCTGAAAATGGCTGAGAAATATAACCTTCCGGGAGTGATAAAGGACTTCATAAGAACGCATCACGGCACGGGCAAGACTAAGTATTTCTACATATCATATAAAAACGAGCACCCTGACGAGCCAGTTGACGACACTCTGTTCACCTATCCAGGGCCGGACCCGTTCACACTTGAGCAGGCAATACTCATGATGGCCGACACCGTTGAGGCGGCCGCACGCTCTCTTAAAGAATATACAGAGGAGAGCATATCCAACCTTGTAAACAAGCTGATTGACCAGCAGGTAGAAGACGGCTTCTTCCGCTCATGCCCCATAACGTTCCACGACATAGCCGTAGCCAAGCAAGTGCTGATAGAACGCTTAAAGGCGATATACCATACACGCACGAGTTATCCTGAGTTGAACAAGAAAGAAGGGGACTCAACGGAACAGCAGGAAGAGGCAAAGCAGGCCTAAGATTAATAAAGAAAAGACTGTTGACAGCATCTAACAATTCGAATGTGGATGCTGTCATTTTTTAATACAAAGCGGTCAATAGACCTTGAGACACTCTATAATTTATGTTGTCCTAATGGTTGCGGACTCATCTCAGACTTAACGGGCAAAGTCAAGGCGGGAAATACGGCAGATAAGCGACAGAAAGTGCATAGCGTAGAGTGGTTTGAACGAGGCCCTTATAACTGATTTAGTTTTATAATTACGTTCATCAAGAGCCGAATTTAACCGATACTGGCATCTGTCTAAAACAGGACAGCAGTCTTTCAATATGTTTAAGGTTTCAGAGCAAAAACAAAAGACGGTCTTTCGCAATGTAAAAGGCCGTCAATTAGCGTGCGTTTTGCCGTTTTTTGCAGGCTGAAAGACGGTCTTTTGAAAACTTGAAAATCATGGTCTAATGCTGCTACCACAAGATAATATAACGTGAGTTCGATGAAATCAGAACAAAGTAAGCTGTGTGTCAATAGTTATCGTAACATTGACACACGGTTTCTTGGAAAGTAGCAGTATTGACGATTGCACTCAAGAAGTTGAAAATTAAATTATCAAAGCTCCTGTGTCTCGAGCCGAAGGTAGTTGTTCACGAAACGAGAAAAATAATCTTCCACCTAAACAATACTCTTGAGTTCGTCATTGACGGATTCGATAATGGCCCACTTCCATAGAAGAAGTCTGTCTGAAAGTGACATCATGAAATTCAGAACTCTCCATGTTCGTTGCATATGAGATGAAGCTTGAATTCTAAGAACCACCACTTGGAGCATTTACATCCTTTCGCTATTCTCTTGAATGTCTTGTGGATATGTATCCTATGGTCCTGCATACCCGTAAAAGAGTGGAGTCAATGAAGCTGATGCCTGCGCATTTGTCCAAAAGCACTTTCTTGATGAATATAGCAAACGGAATAGAATCAACCTTTTGGAAAAAGGTGACGCATATGCTTGCATGCCTTTTCTATATAGAGATGCTTCAGGCAATGGTAGCCGAAGTTATGGAAAAGTATCATGATAAGCATAATTTCAGTCTTTTTCACATGATTGAGGCACGGTGGTATGAACGTTTCATAATAGGTTTAAGCGTATATTTTGACACTATTGCATCAAAAAACTTGCAGAAATCATCTGCCATACAGAATAATTCCGTAACTTTGCTCTCAGTGATCATAGCTATTGTTGTTTGTAAATCTTTATAAATCAGTACTATAAAGTTACAACAATTTTCGCTTATCACCAAAGTTACAGGAATTTACGATTCATCGAACTCACGTTAAGGTAAATTTAGATACATAAAACATATGAATTCAAATAAAATCTTAAAAAATGAATTCTTTCGATTAAAGATGCAGGAACTTCTTGTATCTTTCAAACAAGCACATTCCATGATTCCTAATCATAATTTATCAAGAGGCTTAATAACAGAGAGTATTCTCCGCCAGTTTTTAAAAACACTACTTCCATCAAAAGTGAAAGTGAGTCAAGGCTTTGTTGAATATAATGGTGCATTGTCTAATCAATGTGACATTATACTTTATGACCATATGAATTATGCGCCTTTATATTGTTATGGCGACATTGAAGTCGTTCCAACGAAGGCAGTTTTTGCTGTAATTGAAGTTAAAACTAAAATTGATGCTCGATCTTTTGGGAATGTTCTTTATGCATTTGATAAACTCAACGAACTGAAAGTAAATAACAAATATCTGTTCATATATGAAGGTTGTAAAATTACAACCATTGAAAAGTATTTCTATGGTAAGTACGTACCCCAATATAATCGAGAATACGGAATGCCCTTTTATGATTATGACAATTATTATTCGCTTCCTAATGCAATAGTTTCATTATCGTCTTCATCATCAGATTACTATTTGTCTAAAGGGCAAGTTCAAACAGATTCTCATGATATGATGGGATATATATCATACTCTACGAAAGATAACTTTGGCAAGCAACTTGTGTGCCTGCAAATGTTTATTTGCAGTCTATTGGAAAATATAACACCTTCAGAAGATATTTACACCATTCTTAATTTGGAAACATCAGAAAATACTGATATAAAAATGATAAACGTGAAAGGTGGTTTCGGACTTTTTTATATATAAATTGGTTTACTTTTTTTTATAAAATGAAACGTTACATATTCTCTATTTCGAGTTTGGTTTTTCGCATTAAACTCTTAGCGCAGACTCAATATGATTATTATGATGATGAGGTTGCATATCAAGTTCCTGTAATAGATGGCTATACATTATTAAGCCTAATAATATTTACGGTGATTGGATTTTTAATATGGATTATTTATAGATTGGGCAAAGAATGGGCAAATAAAAATATAATTGCGCATTCTAAACCAAAAGAACCAAAACCCAAATCACAATCAGAAATGAGGAAAGAGGAAATATATAATCGTAAAAAAGCAAAAGAACTTGAATGGGAAGCCATGGTGAAAGAGATGCTAAAAAATGAGGCTGTAGAAATTCTAAAACGAGAATATGGCGAACCTCATATAATGGATGGTGTTATGTATGTATTGAAATATGATACTCTGCAACAAGATTACATAGATGCATTTATAAAAGGGTATATATTAGGAAGTTTTCGACACTATTCTTATTTGTCATTAACTGAAATTAAGAAAAGATTACATCCTGTAATAGTATTGGGATACATTAGAGGACTACAAGAAAAGGAGATATGGAAGATATATGGAAAATGTCCTGTATGGGAAGATGGATATGTTCTTCCATAGTTATTAATTTTTATAGAGTTTTAACGTGAGTTTGACGAAATCAGACAAGGCAATCTGTATGTCAATAGTTCTCATAACATTGATACACGGCTTCTTTGGAAAGCAGCTGTATGCGGCGATCGCACTCAATATGTTGACAATGAAATCAAAGTGAGTTCGACGAATTGTAAATGTCTTTACAAAAAGCAAGTGAGCATAAACGCTTGGTCATACATCATGTGCTTATGCACGGATAAATACAAAAAAGATGCGCCGGAATGACCGACGCACCTATATTTACTTTAAACTCAAATTAAACGATTACTGCAGCACACCAAGAGCCTGAGTCGCAACAGCGTTCTGCGGATCAATGGCTATTACCTTCTCATAATAAGACTTTGCAGAAGCATTGTCCTCCTTGAGGATGTAATAATAGCCGAGGTAGAGATAAGGCTCTATGAGCAGTTTCGGATTATCAGCGTGCTCTGTCTGTGCCAGCTGAGCATACTCCTCATAATAAGGCTTTGCAAGGCCCTGCGTTGACTCGGGGTCAAGCTGTGAATTGATGCGGGCACGCATCATGGTAGCATAGAGCTTGTTGCTCGGAGATTCGGTAATTATTCTGCCGTAAATCTCGTCAGCCTTCTTGAATGCGTTAACCTTATCAGCGTTGAGCGAGTCAATGCTTGCAGCCTGCTGCATGTATAGTTTTGCAAGACCGTCAAGGTCAGGCACTGAAGGCTTCTCTATCTTGCTGAGATACTCGTCATAATAAGCAAGACCGTTTGTAAAGTCATTCTTTGCCAGATATGCGTCAGAAAGCTGTTTGCGCACGTCGTTAAGCTTGTCATTCAGCTCAAGAGCTTTCTTGAACTGCTCAATAGCCTGGTCGTAAGCGCTGTCGCCCATAAGTGCATAACCGTAATACTGGTGGTCACGTGCTGAAATCTTGGCGCTGTCAGACTTGTTGAAAAGCGCGTCTGCATACTTCAACGCATTGTCATAATCTTTCAGGTCAGTGTAGTTGTAGAACGTGATACGGTTCATGGCAGCGTCACGCGGATTCTTATTCACACCGAACAAAGATACCTTCAGACTCTTCTTAGAATCGGCCATGAGGAGCGCTGCTGTAGCGTACTCGGTAAGGTAGTTCTCCTTCAGCTGGTTAAGGTCTACTTTGTCATAATACTCAATAGCCTTGTCAAACTTGTTTGCACCATAAAAGAAGTGTGCTGCCTCAGCGTCAACGGGGTAATCAGGCTGTACCTGACGAAGTTTTTCAAGTACTGCGACAGAACCTTCCGGGTCAACCTTACGGTAAACGGCCGCATACTTAATATAGCCTGAAGGGTTCTGCGGGTCGAGAAGCATGGCCTGGTTGTACTGGCTTGCTGCGCCACCACCCTCATCACTCAATGCTGCGATGTCACCGAGAAGGATATAAGCAAGAGCCTTTCCCTTGTTATCCTTACCTCTTTCTATGGCCATATTGGCATACTCACGTGCTGAAGCCGTATCCTTAATCTCAAAATAAGCACGGCCAAGACCGGCGAGTGCCTCAGCATTCTTCTTGTTTTCCTTCACGAAATCCTTTACCTGGTCTGCAACAGCTGCAGGATTTGCCTTGTTATCTATAACCACTTTGCTGATGGCTTCAACCTGTGACTTAACGTCCTGAGCCATTGTCGGAGCAAAGATGCCTGTCATCAAAGCTCCAGCTAATACATATTTAATTGCTTTCATACTCTGAAAATATAATTTTTTCGTTATTTCTTTCCGCTAACTTTCTAATAAATAAATCTTACAGACAAACAATAATATTAATCTTCGGTGACATTGACTGACCTCACTGTAATGTCGCCCCGCCTGGGCAACAATCCTGACTTAAAAATTATCAACTGACCTTTAGGCGACTCGATAAAATGCGCGAATCCCCACGGCAGACCGTTAATCGGGTCGTTCAACAATGCATATATTGTTCTTACCAACGGATACCGCCCGTCAAGTAAGTATGCCTGGTAAGGCTTCCAACTGTTCACGTATGTTGCCGTGTCCATCTTGCTTACCGACATCACTGTTATATTCTTCTTGAATGTGGTATTGGTGGTGTCGCGCTTGTCGTTCAACCAGTTTGAGCCGATTATGCCGATTGCGTTGGGTGTTTTCTCAACGTGGTCAACAACTTCTTTACTCGTTTTGGCAGCCACGATGTTCGGACTGTTGATAGGTTTGCCATCAAGTATTGAATCAACACAGAAATGCACGGTACTTGACTGGCTGTTATCAAACACCACCTGGATTTCTCCTCTCTTTGAGCCAGGAACGATATCGCTCCAATTCTTGGCCTGCCCGCTAAGCACTCGTTTTATATCCTTTACAGTAATGCACGAGTCAGTATTTTCCTTGTTAATGATAAGCGATAAGCCGTCATACGCCAAGGGAATTGCTACGGGCAGATAATTACGGGCCTTGAGATTCTCAAGTTCCTTTTTAGTAAAATTTCTTGATGTTATGGCAAGCTGGATACTGTCAGTCATAAGCATGTTGACCGCATCAAGCTCATTGGTATATATCGGTGTCAACTTGGCATCACGATAAATACTTTCAAACACTTGTATCTGTTCATCTATAATCGGGCTAAAACTTTCGTCAGAAGCGAAAGTAATCGCTCCTGACGAATAAGTATCAGTCCGACCGCTCTTGGGTTTGTCCGTACATGACGCGACAAAACCCAAGAACAGCGTGAATCCTACTAAACCGTAGAATAGTTCTTTTCTCATCTTGCTTGAATTACTGTAATCTGAATGTCACAGGAAGAGTAAACCTTACGTTTACCGTAGTACCGTTCTGACGGCCAGGTGTCCAGTTAGGCATGTTGCTTACAACACGGACAGCCTCTTTATCCAATGACGGGTCAACTCCACGTACAACCCTTACATCAGAAATAGAACCCGTCTTGCTGACAACGAACTGTACAATAACACGTCCTTCGATACCGTTCTCAGCTGCAATGACCGGATACTTGATATTCTCATTCAACCACTGCATCAAAGCACTCTGACCACCTGGGAATGAAGGATTCTCCTCAACCACATCGAACACTTTGTTCTCTTCCTCCTTCGGAGGTTCGGGCTGGGCAATCTCTTCCTTGGCCTTCAGGACTTCACCGCCTATCTCATCGTTACCTACAACGTTGAATGCACCGATGGTAGTCTTGGTCTTCTGAAGTTCGTCCTGATTCTTCATTTCTTCCTCAGGCTTCACATCTTCGTCCTTCTTAATGACAGGCGCGGTAAACTTAATAGAGCTCTTCACTTTCTCTACCGGCTTTGGGGGCTCAATCTTAACGGGAGCCTTCTTCTCAACCTTGGCCTGCTTCTTAGTCTCAATCTTTGAGAGCTCAACCTCAGTCGTGATGGCTACCTTCTGATTAGCCTGAATTACGTTCTTGATCGCTATGGCAGAGAATATGACAACAGCAGCAATAAGCACGATGAGCAACGACCAAAGATTTCTCTTGGAAGTACTCTTACGCAGCCTGTAGGCTCCGTAGGCTTGGTTTCTTCCTTCGAAAACAAGGTCAGCCCATTCATTAGATATTAAATCTATTTTTGACATTGTCTTTTCGTTTTAAATGTTAACCAACGACTTGTCACTCCTTAATTTACACGAACACCTTTCTTAGAAAGAAGTTGCTTGTCTTCAGGAGTAATGTTGTCGATGACATACTTACCAATACTGCAAATCTGCATCTCATCCAGAGCGTCAACCAGATTCTTATAAGAAGCATCGTCAGTTGCCTTAATAATGATTGTCAGCGTAGGGATTTTCTCTCCGTTGATCTCACCATTCTTCAACTTGTCAAGTTCCTTATTATAAATTGAATCCGGATACTTAGCCGGGTCTTTCAACTTCTTAGAGTCGAGTTCCAGCTTAGCCTTCATAATTGCTGCAACCGGCACTGTACCATCTTCTGTAACGTGATTGATAAGCACGCTACGGATTCCGTCCTTACCCCATGTTGTCTCCTTCAAGCATGAAGGATCATCATAGTTAGGAATACCGGCTACATAATAAATCTTATCGTTTCCGGCTACAAAGATTGTAATTGTCTGTGAAGCCTTTGTCGCAGTCTTATCTTGTTCCTGAACGTTTTTATCGTTACTAGGCATCGTCAAGAGCATTGCCTGGGGCTTGCTCAGAGACGTACACAGCATGAAGAACGTGATAAGAAGCATCATCATGTCCACCATCGGGGTGAAGTCCACGCGAAGGTCGACTTTCTTCTGTCTACTTGTATTCTTTTTTGCCATGCCTTAGTCCTCCACTTTTTTATAAGAAGTGATAAGCTCGTAACGGTTCTGGTTCATGTCCTGAAGCTCAGACATTACTTTCTTGATGACCTTGTAAGGGGTCTTCTCGTCAGCCTTAATAGCCAACTTCATGTCTGAATTTGCGTCAGTTACTGTCTGAACCCAAAGTTGGAACTCGCTCATACCGCCGTCAATACTATCAGTCGGAATACCTTTGTCCTGCTGATAAGCGTTCATCTGGTTGGATTCCTGGTTAAGGAAGTTACCCATATCGTCCATCGGAACGCCGATATTGGTAGCGCTGCGTACATTCTTCATCTGTGTCCCGTTCAGTGATACTCCGAACTGGTCTGCCATGGTGCTAAGAGCAGTCTCCATGTCACCCGGCTTGTCCCAGCCCAAGAACACCTTACCCTTATTGTCAATAAGGATAGTCAGGACATTCTTGTCTGTAACCTTCACCTCCGAGACTGAGCCAGGGGTGACAACCTTTACCGCTTCATTCTTCACGAACGTTGACGTCAACATGAAGAAGGTAAGCAGCAAGACCATCACGTCGCTCATCGGAGTCATGTCGATCCAGATGGATTGCCTCTTAATTTTTACTTTACCCATAGTAATAAAATTTTAAAGGGTTAGTAAAATTAAGCTTCTTCCGTATGGTTGGCTTCGTATGTCTGGGCAATAGTATAACCAACCTCATCAAGTGCGTATGTCAGCTTGTCGATCTTGTTTGTGAATGTGTTATAAGCAATAACTGAGCACCAAGAAGTCAAAATACCGAACGCGGTGTTAATCAACGCCTCAGAAATACCGGTAGAAAGAGCGAGTGAGTCACCACCGCCGCCGGCAGCCAAAGCCTGGAATGAACGGATCATACCGATAACGGTTCCGAGAAGACCGGTAAGGGTACCAAGTGTTACGATAGTTGCAAGAATCGGAAGGTTCATCTGCAGAGTAGGCATTTCAAGCTGAGTTGCCTCCTCGTGAGCCTGCTGAATCTTAGCAACTTTCTGAGCCTTCTTCAAGCCGGGAGCTGTCTCCATTTCCTTATAAGCACGGATTGAAGCAGAAACAACGTTTGCAACAGAACCTCTCTGCTTGTCGCAAATCTGCTGAGCTGCAGTGAAGTCACCTTTAGCAACAGCTGCCTTGATGTTAGCAACGAACTTAGCCAAAGAGCCTTTTCCGAATGCTGTGTTAAGAGCGAGCCAACGCTCGATGCTCAATGCGATGACGGTGAGCAAAAGTGTGTGGATAACAGGAACGACTATACCACCTTTGTAGATAGTTCCGAGAAGGTTCGTCGGATGACCTGCGGGGTCATTTCCTGCGAAGTTAGAAGGATTGCCGAGCAGGAAGTTGTATATGCAAATCGCAATGATAAGACATACAACGATAACCCAAAATGCTGCTCTAATACCTTGGAAGCCCTGGTTCTTCTTCTGAGGGCTTGCCGCTTTTTGTGTAGTTGCCATAATTTAATTTAATTTTGTTTGTTAGTTAATTATTAAGTTATAAAGTTTCGATTTAATGTTAATAGACGGTGTCGTTTTTCTCAATAAACAGTGTCTTACGATTAAACAAGCACACAAAGATAACAATTTATAGGTAATAAAAGTAGCAAAACCGAAGTTTTTAACAATGTTTTTGACTTTTATCCATATCTTTTAGCTGCCTGCGCGTCTAAAGTCATCTCTTTATTTCAGATTGGCCACCGCTGCCTTTATCCTTGCCATAGCCTCGCGTATGTTGTCATCGCTGGTGGCGTAGCTCATGCGGAAACATTCAGGATCACCGAAAGCATCGCCGGCAACCGTTGCGACATGTCCTACTTCAAGCAGATAGAGGGCAAAATCCGTTGAATTATTAATCGTATGTGTACCGTCTGTCTTGCCGAAGAAGCTGCTGCATTTCGGGAATAGATAGAACGCGCCTTCAGGAACGTTCACTTCAAGTCCGGGGATATCCTTTGCCAGGCTTACTATCAGGTCACGGCGGCGTTCAAAGGCCTTACGCATCTCCTCAACACAGTCCTGTGATGCGGTGTACGCCTCAACAGCGGCCATCTGGCTTACTGAGCAAGGGCCACTTGTGTACTGTCCCTGCAACTTGTTACAGCCCTTTACAATCCATTCAGGCGCAGCTATGTAACCGATACGCCAGCCTGTCATTGCATACGCTTTAGAAACACCGTTGACAACGATAGTCCTATCCTTCATTCCGGCAACGTGTGCTATGCTGTGATGCTTACCTATATAATTAATGTGTTCATATATTTCATCGGCAAGAACGTAAAGGTCCTCATGACGCAAAACAACCTTAGCGAGCGCAGCCAGTTCCTCACCGGAATATACGCTACCCGTAGGATTGCTCGGAGAGCAAAGGATGATAAGCTTTGTTTTCGGAGTAATAGCCGCCTCAAGCTGCTCAGGTGTAATCTTGAAGTTCTGGTCAAATCCGGCTTCAATTATGACAGGCTCACCGCCGGCGAGCTTTACCATCTGCGGATAGCTGACCCAATAAGGAGCCGGGATGATGACCTCTTCGCCATCGTTTACCAGTGCCATTACCGTGTTGCAGACGCTCTGCTTTGCGCCATTTGAGACGAGCACCTCATTAACCGTATAATCAAGGTCGTTCTCTCTCTTAAGCTTAGCTACAATGGCCTTGCGCAGGTCCATGTATCCGGGTACAGGAGAATATCTCGAGTAATTGTCATCGATAGCTTTCTTGGCTGCGGCCTTAATGTGGTCGGGAGTATTAAAGTCAGGT
The DNA here is from genome assembly GCA_900550365.1 of uncultured Prevotella sp. GTDB lineage: Bacteria > Bacteroidota > Bacteroidia > Bacteroidales > Bacteroidaceae > Prevotella. Next base: position 80,540 of record URRR01000004.1, read on the forward strand.
TCACCGACACTCATGTTGATAACGTCGATGCCTTGAGCTTTCATCTCAGCACTTTTCTGTGACATTGCGAGAGTGGCCGAAGGAGCCAAACGATTAAGACGGTCTGATAATTGTGCCATAATATAAATAATTTGTTTTTGCAAAATTAAATAATTTATTCGTTCCTAAAAAATAAAAGAAATGATATTTTTATGTCATTTTTCAAAAAAAAGTCTCCAAAATAATCTACTTTTGTCTCATTTTCAGAGATGCAGGGTGTGCCCCATGCGGTCTTTCTTTGTTTTAAGATATTTATAGTCATATTCATTGGGCGTGATTTCTATCGGCACGTTCTCGACTATCTCCAGGCCGTAAGCCTCCAAGCCTACGCGTTTAGTCGGGTTATTGGTCATCAGCCTCATCTTATGCACACCGAGATGGCGCAGCATCTGGGCACCGCAACCATAGTCACGCTCGTCAGGCTTAAAGCCGAGATGTACATTAGCGTCAACGGTGTCAAGCCCCTCTTCCTGCAGTTTGTATGCCTCTATTTTGTTCATAAGGCCTATGCCGCGTCCTTCCTGCTGCATATATATCAGCACGCCCTTGCCTTCTTTCTCTATCATCTGCATTGCCTTATGCAGTTGCTGGCCGCAGTCACACCGCTTACTGCCGAAGATGTCGCCGGTAGCGCACGACGAGTGGACACGCACCAGAATAGGCTCGTCAGGCTTCCATTCGCCCTTTATAAGCGCCATGTGCTCAAGACCGCTGCTCGTCTGACGGAACGGCACCAACTTAAAGTGGCCGTATTCGGTAGGCATGTCAACCGTCTGTCCGACACTTATCAGCGACTCACGCTGCAATCTGTACGCAATCAGGTCTTTTATTGAGATGACTTTAAGGTCATGTTCCTTTGCGAACTCAAGCAGCTGCGGCAGGCGCGCCATCGTTCCGTCATCGTTCATGATTTCCATCAGGGCCCCTGCAGGATACAGCCCGGACAGCTTACACAGGTCTATCGCGGCCTCAGTATGTCCGCTTCGCCTCAGCACTCCGTTATCCTGGGCATACAGCGGATTAACATGACCGGGGCGGCCGAAGGTCTGCGGGGTTGACGCGGGGTCGGCAAGAGCCTTTATTGTCTCGGCCCTGTCATGAGCCGAAACGCCCGTAGAGCAGCCCTCCAGCTTGTCTATGGTAACGGTGAACGGCGTACCGAGCACCGACGTGTTCTCAACCACCTGGCGCGGAAGGTCAAGCTCATCACATCTGCTAAGCGTTATCGGGGCGCACAACACACCACGCGCATACTTCAGCATGAAATTAACCTTCTCTGCCGTTATTTTTTCGGCCGCAATGATGAGGTCACCCTCGTTCTCTCTGTCCTCATCGTCTACCACAATGACGAATTTTCCTTCCTTGAAGTCTTTGAGAGCTTCATCAACGGTATTGATTTTCAGTTTTTCCATAATTCAAGTTCACCTTATTTATTATACGGCAACATTATGTCTGCCGTCAAGATTCATTTCCTCTATTCTGCTGATTATTCCGTCATTTGCCTGCTTCACCACGCGCAAATCCCTGAGCAGACGCAATCTGAACCGCCACATCCTGAAATACAGGAACACGCCGACAGGCACTATCACGGCGGCGGCAATATTGAGCCACTTACGCTCAAACGGGCGCGTGTGAGCCTTTACCGCCATATAAGGGTATTCGTTAAGCAACGCCAGTATCTGCTTGTCTTTAGTGTTCGACAAGTCTTCAATGACTGCCTCCATCTTCTCGTTTATCCTCTCTATCACATGGTCAGGACTGTATTTAAAGAACACCTTCGTCACGTTAGGCGCAGTCAGCAGATTATGCTCACCCGCATAGCTGGTTATCTCCTCGTTTATGAGTTTCAGTTTCTCTGCATCTGCCGCATAGTCAGGGTCGTTGATGATAACCTCTTTCTTATATACGGAGCGCTTCATGCGCAGGCCGAACATCTTCATAAACAGGTTGCGGTAGAAGTCGAAGTTGAATACAACCGAGTCATTGTTGGCCTTATACGTAAAGAACACGGCCAGCGGCGTAAGCACGGCCAGGGATATCGTCTTGCCGAACCATATTGTCCACATGCCTCCTCGGGCCATTCGATAACCGGAATTGTCGAAAATAAAGAACACGATGAACACCAACACCGAGATAATGACAGGCACGCCAAGACCGCCCTTCCTTATGATCGCGCCCAACGGAGCGCCGATAAAGAAGAACAATATACATTGCAGAGCCACCGAGAACTTGTTGATTGCCTCTATCTTGTGCTGCCTTATCAGCCTGTCGCCGTCTGCCGTGAGCATTCCTTTGAAGTCAAGGTCGTTCATCTCACGCCTCACTTTGTTAAGCGCGCTGTTCACGGCAGACAGTTTTTTGTCGGCATTCAGTCTGTTATACACCGAATCAAAGCTGAACGTATTGGTGCCGGCCATCTTCACCGCCCTCACAGAGTCGGCCTTTTCCAAGGGCGGAACGGCGTAATACTCACGCCTTGCGTCTACATAGAAGGCATGCCCCACGCTGTCGTACACATGGTTGAGCGAGTCAATATCCTGATTTATCTGCGTGATACTCTTGCCCTTTGAGTTGTTCGACAGTGCCCCTGCATCGGCCACATTAAAGTCTGAGTCAAAGTCAAGCAGAATCTTCTTCAGTACAAATGTCTCCCGACGGTAAGGGACGCTGGCGCCGCGCGCCACCTGCTGTGACTTCATGTTCTCAAACCACTCGCCGCTGTACAGCGTCAGCAACAGATGCTTTTTCTCCGCCGTCGACTGCAACATGCCTGAGTCTGCCAGTATTATTGCCGCGTCTTCATAGCTGTCAGTCATTTTATATATCATCACGCCGTACAGCTTACCCGTCTCCAGGTCCTTTTTCTGCACATAAAGGTTACATCCGGGTATGCCGTCATAGAATACGCCCTCGGGGATTTCCAGTTCGGGGCTTTTCTGCTTCATCGACAGCAGGAGACGCGAGAAAGACATGTTGGCGTTCGGCCCGATGACGTTCTGAAAATAAAACGAGCCTAATGAGATAAAAACAACTATCACTATCAACGACCTGAAAGCCTGCATCAACGATATGCCTGACGCCTTGATAGCTGTAAGCTCGCTGCTCTCGCCGAGATTACCGAACGTTATCAGCGATGACAGAAGGATAGCCAGCGGCAAGGCCTGGGGCACAAGCATAAGGCTCATGTACCAGAAGAACTGCGCGAGCACGTCCATCGACAAGCCTTTTCCAATCAGCTCGTCAACGTATTTCCACAGGAACTGCATCATCAGGATAAACAGACAGATGAAGAATGTTCCCACGAAAAGCAGGCCGAACTGCTTGGCAATGAACTTATCTAATTTCTTTATTCGAAGCATTATTCAGTCAGTTGATTCCGGCGTAATTGTTACCAGTCTGCAAAATTACGACAAAAATATCAGAAAACAACATTATTAAAGGTAAAAAAGCATATATAAAGGTGAGAAGGTAGGAAGGTGAGAAGGTGAGAAGGTGAGAGGGTGAGAAGGTGAGAGGGTGAGAGGGTGAGAAAGTAAGAAAGTGTGTGCCTGATATGTTTATTTTTCCAGAATTCCTTACCTTCTCACCTTCTCACTTTCTCACTTTCTCACTTTCTCACCTTTCAAAGTCCCGTTGACCTGTGCAGCTTTGCCATATTGGCGTCCCAGATGTCAATAAGGGTATCAGTGTCGCCGTCAGGGGCATAGTCGGTTATCAGCAGGATGTAATCTCCGGTAATGTCGCTCCGGCTCATACGCAGCTCGAAATACGTGTCTCTATATTCGTCCTCGCTCCAGCGCAGGCGTATATAGTCATAATCCTTTTTCTCAAGCATCATCGCCGTGCGTGTCTCATGCCAGCTCCAGACGTTGCCCCACGTGAAAGTAAAAGCGCCGTCCTCATACTTCACTTCGTCAGCCATCCATTTGCCAAGCCCTGCAGGTGTGCTAATCAGCGGCCATATAATATTGGCCGACTTAGAGCGCAACTCTCGTTCAAGGCTGATTTTATTAGCTTCCATAAATCATGTCTTGTGAGTAATTTGGCACAAAAATAATAATTTTATGCAAGAAAGCAACAAAAAATCGCGATAATTTTTGGTATTTAAAGAAATTGTATTACCTTTGCACCCGCAAAACAACAACTAATGGCGGGATAGCTCAGCTGGTTAGAGCGTCGGATTCATAATCCGGAGGTCGTGGGTTCGGGTCCCACCCCCGCTACAAAGACAGTCAACCGTCCCCGTGAAGCAATGCTTTACGGGGATATTTTTTTGCTTTCAGCCCGCCGGCTTTCCGTCTTATGCCCTTCAGCTCAGGGCTGAGCACCATCCGCCGGACAATCCCGCTTATATCCGGTTCAGGCATATTGATATTGAAAACCCGACAGCCCTAACCTCCGTCTCAGTCCGGCCGTTTTCCAAAAGACCGTCTTTCACACGATGAAAGGCCATGTTTTACGTTCCAAAAGGCCGTCGTTTACAAGCCAAAAGACGGTCTTTTGGAACACCGTTCATAACACACTGAATATCAATAAGTTACAAAACGCCTTGAAAATACCGTGAAATCACGGCATTACAAGTTATCACTGACGCCGCGACTGCCTGCGTTTACCGCACTGGAAACAGTAATCCTGTATGTCTTCTTAATATCCACGGATTGCCTGTCAGCCGCACGCCGGAACAGATTATGCCCGGCTGTGCCATGCCATGAACAACATGTGGCATCAGGCATTACGGCTGACGTTTTACCGGAAGCGGACAGCCCGGCCCGTAATTTGCAAACATAGTATCAGCATCCGGCAAGATTGTGTCATATTATCAGCAGCGGATAATGTAACTTTGCATAACTGAACAATATGTAAAATTTAATATCATGAAAGGATTATTATTGCTCGCCGTAGCCCTGCTGCTCACCGCGGCTCACGGCACGGCACGTGACGGCGGCGCCGGTCAAAGCCGACAATTCATCACTGTTAAGGACGGACAATTCATACGCAACGGCAAACCGTATTACTACATCGGCGCGAACATGTGGTACGGAGCCATTCTCGGCTCTGAAGGTACCGGCGGCAACCGCGCCCGACTGAGGCGCGAGCTCGACTCGCTGAAGGCCATCGGCGTTGACAACCTGCGCATACTGGTAGGCTCTGACGGCCAGCGTGGCGTGCCGACAAAGGTTGAGCCTACGCTGCAGACAGCCCCGCGGGAATATAACGACACAATCCTTGCCGGGCTTGACTACCTGCTGGCCGAGATGAAAAAGCGCGACATGGTGGCCGTGCTGTATCTTAACAACTCGTGGGAGTGGAGCGGAGGCTACGGCCAATATCTCGAATGGGCGGGTTACGGCAAAGCTCCCGTGCCGGCAAAGGACGGCTACCCGGCCTTTATGGATTTCGTAAAGCAGTTTCCGAAGTCGGCCAAGGCCAGGGAAATATTTGCGAACTACGTGAAAGACATCATCACACGCACAAACAGATACACCGGCATACGCTACGCCGACGACCCTACCATAATGTCGTGGCAGATAGGTAACGAGCCGCGGGCTTTCTCGGCAGACAGCAAAGAGGCGTTCGCCGAATGGATGGAGTCCGCTGCCGCACTGATTGACTCGCTCGCCCCGCATCAGCTTGTGTCAACGGGCAGCGAGGGAATGCACGGCTGCGAGGAGGACATGGCTCTCTTTGAGCGCATACATGCGTGCCCACACGTCGACTATATGAACGTTCACATCTGGCCGTACAACTGGGGTTGGGCACCGAAAGACAGTCTGAAGGAATGCGTCGGCAGGGCAAAGATGGAAACAAAGGCTTATGTCGACGCTCATCTTGACGTGGCGCGCAAGTACATGAAGCCGCTCGTAATCGAGGAGTTCGGCTATCCCCGCGACGGATTCAGGTTTGACAAAGCCTCCGCCACGACAGCCCGTGACAGCTATTATGCCTACATGTTCAGCCTTGTAGAGCAGGAGGCACGCCGCGGCGGACTGCTTACCGGCTGCAATTTCTGGGGCTGGGGCGGTTCGGCAGAGCTGTCTTCAGGTCATGATTTCTGGCAGCCTGGCGACGATTACACCGGCGACCCGGCTCAGGAAGCACAAGGCCTGAACTCAGTTTTCTGCTCCGACACGTCTACAACGGCTATCATCAAAGAGGAAAACAAAAAACTCAAAAACGAGTAGTAAAGGAGTAAAAGTAGTAAAGGAGTAAGGAGAAAGTAGTAAAGGAATAAGGAGAGAAGGAATTAAGGATGCATATTCCTGTCACCTTTCCTTAATTATAAACTATTGCCATTTACCACTTTATTACTTACTCCTTTACTACTTCTCTCCTTACTCCTTCTTCTTAAATCCTTTGACCTTCGTCAAAAAAGTGGCCGTCAGCAGAAAAAACATCTGCCAAAATGCACTGACATAAGCATAATGGCAGTATCTTTGCACCAGAAATAAAGGATAACAGGTAAAAGATTGGTCCGCAAGGACAATATAATTTAAGGATAACAAAAACAATAGGTATTATGAAAAGAAACGTAAAAAGCCTGCTCCGCAGCATCAAAAGAAACTATGCATGGAGCGCAAAAGTAATGTATGGCGCACGCTTCGACAAATAAGCGCCATACTCTTGTATGAAAACAAAACAATGATATATACGCTTAAAAGGCCGCGTTGCTTACTCTTTACAGGCAACGCGGCCTTTTATTTATCTGTTGGGAGTATCCCAAACCTTTGTCTCATTGCACGTTACGGTAACGGTCTTGCCGCCACATGACAGCACGAAGTCTCCCTTTTCAAGACGCCACTTGCCGTCATAACCCACGAAGGCGAGATCGTCGGCACTGAGCTTCATGGTCACCGTACGGGTCTCTCCCGGCTTAAGACTGATCTTCTCAAAGTTTCTCAGGCGGCGGTTGTCGGGGGTTGAGCTTGCCACGAGGTCACTCGAGAACAGCAGAACGCTCTCCTTGCCCTCTACTTTGCCGGTGTTGGTAACGTCTACCGACACCGTGATGACATCGCCCGGAGCAAAGACCGCCTTGTCAACCTTGATATCCGAGTAAGCGAACGTTGTGTAGCTGAGTCCGAAACCGAAAGGCCACTGCACGTCCATAACGGCGTCATAGTTATAGTTTCCGGCCATCTGACCCACGTTCTCGCACGGTTTGTAATCATAAGTAGCGAGCGAATTAATCCACTTAGGATACGTGTAAGGCATCTTTCCGCTGAAATTGGCGTCGCCGGCGAGCAGATTTGCCAGGGCGTCACCGCCGTAGTTGCCGGGCAACATCACGTTGATTACGGCCTTGGCCAGTGGCTCAATGTCGTTGATAATGCGCGGACGTCCCTCGTTGAGTACAAGAATTACGGGCTTGCCCGTGGCGGCGAGCGCCTTCACAAGGTTACGCTGGTTGGCCGACATGGTAAGGTCGTTAAGATTGCCGGGCGTCTCGCAGTAAGAGTTCTCACCCACACAAGCTATTATCACGTCAGCTCCGGCAGCCGCGGCGACGGCCTTTTCTGTCTCGGGAGCATTCTCCTCCCACCAGTTGTCGTTCTTATAAGGAGCGTATGTTACGCCCGGCTCATAGATGATGTTATCCTTCCCGAACTTGTTACACAGCGCCTCGTATATCGTGTTGTAAGCTCCGGCAAACTCGTCGGCACGGTGTCCCTGCCATGAATACGACCAACCGCCGTTCAGGCAGCGCATCGAGTTAGCGTTAGGACCGGCGAGAAGTATCTTCGTTCCCTTTGCCAAAGGCAGCAGATTGCCGTCGTTCTTCAGCAATACCTCGCCTTCTTCGGCAGCCTTGAGTGCCTCAGCAGCATGTTCTTCAGAGCCGAACCTAGTGTATCCGGTGATGTCCCAATACGGATTGTCAAACAGACCGAGGCGGTATTTCAGGCGAAGCACACGCGCAACGGCGTCGTCAATGCGGCTCATGGGCACCTCGCCCTCCTCCACCAGTTCCTTAAGATACGTGCAGAAGCTCGTCTCGTAAGGCACCATAGACATGTCAATGCCGGCGTTGATGGCTATCTTTATCGCCTCTTTCTTCGTTGCCGCGATGTGGTCACGGGTGCAAAGGTTGTTGATGTCGGCCCAGTCGGTAACGATAAGTCCGTCCCAGTTAAGGTCGTTCTTGAGCCAGTCGGTCAGCAGTTCCTTGTTGGCATGGAACGGCATGCCGTTGTCAACGGCCGAGTTGACCATCACGCTCAGTGCCCCTGCACGCACGGCAGCCAGGTAAGGAGCAAAATGCTTCTCGCGGAGGTCGGCGCGGGGGATGGCCGACGGCGTGCGGTCCTTGCCTGACACGGGCACCCCGTAACCCATGTAGTGCTTCACGCTGACCGCGACATTGTACGGCCCGATGTGGTTAGGGTCGTTACCCTGGAAGCCGAGCACGGCAGCCGTGCCCATCTCAGCGTTCAGATAAGCGTCCTCACCATAGTTTTCCCACATGCGGGGCCAGCGCGGATCGCGGCCGAGATCTACCACCGGAGCATACGTCCAGGGTATGCAGCTCGCACGGGTCTCGTAAGCTGAAATCTCAGCTCCACGCCTTACGAGCTCGCGGTTGAACGTAGCGCCCATGTTGACGCCCTGCGGAAACAGAGTGCCGTCAAGCGTATAAGTAGTGCCGTGGATTTCGTCAACGCCGTAGATACACGGTATGCCTATCTCCTTCATCGACTTTTCCTGTATCTGGCGGATAGCCTTGGCCCACACTTCCTTCTTCTGTGCCACGCTTAGAGGCACGTTGAGCAGCGAGCCCACCTTGTATTTGCCTATCACGGTGTCGAGCATCGCCTCGCTGAGGGTGAATCCGTCGCGGCTCTTCTCGAAGTCGGTCACCACGTCAATCGTTATCTCACACATCTGCCCTACTTTCTCTTCAAGGGTCATTTTGCCCAGCCAGTCCTGTATCTTAGCCTCGATAACAGGGTCTGGCTTGATTGCCGGAGCGGTCTGCCCCGCCGCTGACACGAAGGTGCCGGCACACAAAACCGTAGAAACAGCCATATTCCTTAACTTGTTCATATTGTTATATTTATATTGATTTTCTTATGATTTCAAACGCCGTAGAAGCCTATCCTGCAAGGCATTTTTGGCCGCCTGCGTAACGCATTGATAATCAACGCGTTGCAAAAGGCCGTCTTTTGGTCTGCAAAAGGTGGCCTTTTAGCGTGCAAAAGACGGCCTTTTGCAACGCCGTTTGCCGTCTCTTGGAAAGAATTTAAAGAAGTCAGAGAAGTCATCACGCCCTAAAGGGCGTTGGAAGTTAAAACCAAAAGCCTTGAAGGTTTTAAGGTTTGAAGGTTTTGCGGTTTTAAGGTTTATCCGACAACCGCATAACCTCACAACCCAATAACCCGATAACCGCAATTATGAATTAAGAAATTTACCACTCCCAGTCATCGGTGCGGAAAGGCACGAGAGGCAGTCCTCGAAGGTTTGCGACGTTGCCCGGTGAATAGTCATGAAAGGCATAGCGCACGGCCACGGGCTGCTTCACCTTGTCGCATACCACGCGTATCTGATTCTTACCGAGCACCTCAGCCTTGGCCGGATAAAACTCATGGTCAGCTCCGGCAACCTCAAATCCCTGCATGTCTTTCATGCGGTTGAAGCCGTTGTCGGCATGTATGAAACTGAGGGTAACCGTGTCGCCCTTTATCTCCATGGCCTTATATGCGGGGCAGTCGGCCTCGATGCCCTTCACTCCGTAGGTCTTTGCCAGAGCCTGATAAGCCAGGCGCGAGCCTACGGAGCGCTTGTCCTTGGGGTGAACATTCTCAGCCTCGTAAGGCTCTACAAGGTCGTTGGTGGATATCATGGCGCTGTTGGGAATCAAAGACTGCGCCCTATACTGTGCCTCACGCAGGAAGGCTGACGCGCGTCCCTCGTATTTGCCGAACGGAGCAATCTCTACATAATAGAACGGCAGCTCGCCCATGCCCCACTCCTTGCGCCACAGTCCTACCATGGTGGCAAGCCTCTGGGCATAGGTCTTGTGCTTGCCTACGTTCGACTCGCCCTGATACCACAGAAAACCTTTGACCGTATATCCGGCCAGAGGATGCAGCATGCCGTTGTACATCAGCGTGGGGCTAAGGTAATGCCACCAGTCGTGAGGCTCTTCCTTGCGTATGTCGCGCTTCAGGTCGATGTCGGGATACGTGGCGACGGTGTCACGCGGCAGCCAGCCTTCTACCATTGTGCCGCCCCAGCTGCAGTTGATTATTCCTACGGGGACGCCGAGCACGCGGTTAATCATCTGCGCGAAGAAGAACGCCGTGGCGCTGAAGCGCGGCGCGTTCTCGGGATTACACTCCTTCCACTTGCCCTGACAGCGGTCAACGGGCTTCAACTGGCCGTTCTTCTCGACGGTTGCCATGCGTATGCCCTTCCACTGTGAGGCCGTCGCTATTACCTCGTTGGCATCCTGTATGGGGCAGTTGTCAAAGCCGGCGAGGGGCATCTCCATGTTAGACTGCCCTGAGCAGAACCACACTTCGCCTATAAGCACGTTGCCGAGCGTCACCGCTCCGTCCTTGTCGGCTACCGTAACGGTCTGCGGAGTGTACGTTGCGGCGGGCGTCTTCACCGTGGCCGACCACTTGCCTTGCCCGTCAGCTTCGGCCGTTACAGCCTCACCGCTCCACGAAACGGTAACCGTCACCGTGCCTTCTGGCGCAGCCCAGCCCCACAGCCGGGCGTCGGCCTGTTGCTGCAAAACCATGTTGTCACTGAAAATATCGGGCATATCTACCTTTGCCCAAGCTCCTCCATGCGCCAAAGCGCACAGGCATAATGCTATTATCGTCTTTTTCATATATTTTGATTTATTACCAGTTCATAAGTTTTTTCAGATAAGCTGTCAGCTCGGCAGCCATCTTGCGGTGCTGCCTCATTGACGGATGCCACGCCGCTCCGTAGCCTAAAGAGCCGGTCTGGGGCGTCAGGTCGAAGCGGTAAATATTGTTGTCGCCGCCTGCTTTCATCTCTGCCACAACCTTGTCAAGCGCCGCCTTCACGTCAACAAGCTGCCTGCCGTTGAGCATTACGCCGCTCAGCATCACTATCTTAGCGTCGGGATATACCTCGCGCAGATGTCTGACAAAGTTTCGGTAGCCGTCAGTTAAAAGGTTAACGTCATACTTATCCTCGCTGACATCATTTGTTCCGAGGTTTACGCATACCACATCGGGCACGTAACGGCTGTGGTCCCACACCTCAGTGGTATCGAGAAACAGCGTCTGTTCATACATAGCGGGCATGCAGTCCTTGCTACCCGATGCCGGCGCGCCGTAGTTACGGTACACGCCAATGCCCGAACGGGCTACCACAAGATGCTGGGCTGACAAGGCACGGGCCGTCAGCGCGGCGTAAGTATAGTAATGGTTCTCGGTCTCATAAGTAAAAGGAGCGTTGCGGTCGTCAGACTCTACGCCGTAACCGCAGGTTATCGAGTTGCCGATAAACTCTATCCGGCGGTCTGGCAGCACAGGAGACGCGGCAAGACTTTTGCCTTCATCAAGATAAAAACCTCTGAACTGGGGCTTGAACTCGTGGCCTTCAATGGCGTACATGATGCGCAGACGATGCACGCCGTCAGGCATACCCTCGGCCAAAGTCATGACAGAGTCAGTCTCAGAGAAATGCATACGGTAGGCCGGCAGACTGTCAATCTCTATCATAAAGTCACCGCTGCCGGGCTTGGCGGCCATCTTCAATGACGTCCCTTCAAAGTCCGCGAAGATGCTTACGCCCGGATATGTGAAGGCGGCGACGGCCGGATTGCGCCAGCTTACGCGCCCCATATAAGCGATACGGGGGTCGTCAGCCGGCACGAACACACCGTTTTTGTCTTGCGCACGTGCACATACCACGCTGCATAACAGCACAAACAGCAACGGCAGCAGCCTCTTGCGGTGTTCCAAAATACCATGCCCCACCCACAGATCAGCCGCAGGCAGGGCACGAACAAAACCAAATGCACTTTTCATATGATTACATCAAGCTATTCATTGAGCCGTCAGACCAACGCCGGACACAGGCCGGGCATCAGTGGCCGAAGCGCTCGATTATCTCCATACACATACGGCCGTTATGGTAAGGACACTTCCAGAAGCCGGCCTTGTCATCCTTACGGTTCACCGACCCGTCAGGCATTATGCTCCAATGCCACTCCCCTTGCTCGCGGTCAACAAGCTTTTCCTTGATAAACTGCCAGCACTTCACGGCTGTGTCGAGGGCTTTTTCGTCGCCGAAATGCTGGTAAAGGTTCACGTGTCCGACAACGTTCTCGGCCTGAACCCACCAGTGCAGCTCTCTGTCTGTCTTGTTCTTGTCAACGAAAGTCTCGTATATCATGCTTCCGTCGGCATTAAGACCCTCGTCGGCAGCCTGCGCTATATTCCTTATTATATGTTCAACCTCCTTCAGCAAAGGCTCGTCACCCAGCACAAGAGCCGCCTCATGTATCAGCCATGAGGCCTCGATGTCGTGGCCGTAAGATATTATCTCATCGGTAACCGTCCAGTCATTGTCAAAGAAAAGGTCAAGATGATAAGTCTTTCTGTTCAGTATCCGCTTGATAAAAAGCTCGATAAGATTGCGCAACTGGCACTCAAGCCTTGCGTCTTTCCACACCCGGTAAAGGTTGGCATACGGCTCGAGGATGTGCAGATGGGTGTTCATCGTCTTGCTCATGTTCTCGTCCTTGTCGCTGAGACGCATGTCCTCAATGGACTGCCAGTCACGTGTGAAAGCCTCAACGTAGCCGTTACGCTCTTTGTCAAAGCTGTATTTCTCTATCGTCTCAAACAGTCTCACGGCATAGTCGAGCGCCTCTTTGTCGCCCGTAGCACGCGCATACTCGCTCAATCCGTAGATGGCGAAGCCCAAAGCGTAAATCTGTTTCTTGTCGTCAAGCGGCTTTCCGTCGGCATTAAGCGACCAATACACGCCGCCGAAGTCAGCGTCATAGAACTTATCTATAAGGTAACGCTTGGCCCGTGTGGCCGTCTCAAGATACTCAGGTTTGCCCAACAGGCGGTAAGCGGCTGAGAAAGTCCACAGTATGCGGCCGTTAAGTATCGCGCCTTTAGGTGCTTCAGGCTCAAGGACATCATTGCCGTCAATACGTCCGTAGAAGCCTCCGCGCACGTTGTCGGTCATCTTGTTCATCCAGAACAGCAGGATATTGCTCTCTAACTCCGCCTTTACCTCATTACAAAGACTGGTTATTATCTCTTTCATTTGCTTGTTTACGTTTTAAGTTCAACTGTTCAATGATTTTCATTACTTTCTGTTCGCCCAGCGGATAGCACAGGATGAACACCACAGACACTACCGACGCGGCGGCCGGAAGCCAGCTGAGGAACATCTTTATGCCGTGTATCGTCTCGGGACTCTGCACCGCATTGGCGTGGAAACCGAAGTAAGAGAGCAACCATCCGGTAAGAGCCGTACCGATAGCCCAGCCGAACTTCTGGCTCATCGACGACGCACTGAATATCAGTCCGGTAGCGCGGTTGCCGGTGTTAAGCTCGGAATAGTCGGCGCAGTCTGCGTACATAGACCATAACAAGGGGAATATGCTGCCTGCGCACATGCTGATAAGGCACTGGAATACAAATATAAGAACGAGGTCATCCTTATCAAACCAGAAGAAGATAACGCTCAACACGGCCGTCAGCAACATGGCAAGGGCGAACGTATGCTTCTTACCAATCTTGTTGCTTATCGGCGCAGCCAGCACCACTCCTATGATATTGGCTGCCTGTCCGACAGCAAGGAAGAGACCGCTGAGCACGAACGACACGCCGAAAAGATTGACAGTATGGAAGTTATCCTCAACGATGTAATACTTAAAGTAGTACACCGCCGCACCGTCTCGTATCGAATTGAACACCAAGGCAGATACTCCGGCCACGAAAAGAATCCACCACGGGTGGTTATGCAGCAGGTCCTTGATGTCTGTCTTGAGTGAAGTCTTCTTGTCATTGATAGGCTTCACGCGCTCCCTTGTCCACGAGAAGCACCCGAAAAAGAGGATAACGCACAGAACGGCGATGACCGCAGCCGCCATGAACCATCCCGTCTGCTGGTCGGCAGGCGCCTTGCTGTGGCCGCTGAAGGCATTGGCCATAGGCATGAAGAGCAGCAACGCGATGAAGCTGCCTACGTAAGCAAAGGTCATACGGAACGTTGACAGCGTGTTACGTTCGCCCGGATTGGGGCTCATAACTCCCAGAAGAGAGGCGTAAGGCACGTTAATGGCCGAATAAACCATCATCATCAGCGAATAAGTAACGTATGCATAGACCAGTTTTCCTGTCAGTCCGAACGGCGGAGTGAAGAAAGTCATTGCCCCGACAACGCCGAACGGCACGGCAAGAAAGAGTATATAAGGACGGAACTTGCCCCAACGGCTGTCCGTACGGTCAGCGATGACGCCCACGATGGGGTCGAACACAGAGTCCCAGATACGTGTCACAAGGAACATTGTGCCCACCATGGCGGCGGGAAGTCCGAAAACGTCAGTGTAGAATATCATAAGATAAGCCCCGAAGAGCTTCCAGAACATCGACGAAGCCATGTCGCCGAAGCCGTAACCTATCTTTTCTCTTAACCGAATCATCTTGTACTTAAATCATAATTCACGATTAACCTGTAATAATATTGAAGCGTAATTCATGGCGGAGGCGTGTTTTTCAGTCAGCATCCCCGCGGCGCCGGCCGCCTGTGCGGACAGTACCGCAGGGTTATGTCATGTGTCTCAGTCGTGGCGGAGCAGCTCCATGTTTCCGTCAATCAGCCGTTTAAGAGTCTCGACCGATGCCGAGGTGGTAAGCCCGTCCTCGGGGGTATTCATGCAATAGTCAACCAGTTTGCTGACGCTTGACACGGCCACATGCATGCGTGTGTCAGAAGATGCGTAATAGATGTACACCGTACCGTCTTCGTCAGCTATCCAGCCGTTTGAGAACAGAACGTTAGACACGTCGCCGACGCGTTCTTCTCCCTCCGGCGCCATGAAGTAACCGCCGGGCGCGGCGATAACGCGTGTAGGATCGTCGAGAGCCGTCATGTACATGTAAAGCACGTAACGCAGCCCCGCTGCACAGTTGCGCACGCCGTGAGCCAGGTGAAGCCAGCCCTCAGGAGTCTTGATAGGATGAGGACCTTCGCCGTTCTTCACCTCCTTGATTGTGTGATAATGGCGCAGGTCTATAATCTTCTCCTCGGTTATCACGGCATTGGTTATATCGTCGACGAGCGCCCAGCCTATGCCTCCGCCGCTGCCGGTGTCAATGAATCCGTCCTGCGGACGTGTATAGAAAGCGTACTTTCCGTCAACGAACTCAGGGTGAAGCACAACGTTGCGCTGCTGGCTCTTGCACTTGATGTCAGGCAGGCGGTACCACGTCTTGAAGTCTTTGGTGCGCGCAATGGCGGCCGTAGCTGTAGCGGCCGACAGGTCGCCTGCGGGCGCGCTGTCGTCATGACGCTCGGCACAGAACACTCCGTAGACCCAGCCGTCCTCGTGGGCGGTTATGCGCATGTCGTAGATATTGGTGGCCGGCACGGTGTCATCGGGCATCGTTATGGGATAATCCCAGAAGCGGAAGTTGTCTACTCCGTTAGGACTTTCAGCCACGGCGAAGAACGACTTGCGGTCAGCGCCCTCCACACGCACCACAAGCAGATACTTGCCATGCCACTTTATGGCGCCCGAGTTAAGCGTGGCGTTCATGCCG
Organism: uncultured Prevotella sp.; assembly: GCA_900550365.1. Classification (GTDB taxonomy): domain Bacteria; phylum Bacteroidota; class Bacteroidia; order Bacteroidales; family Bacteroidaceae; genus Prevotella. Next base: position 96,349 of record URRR01000004.1, read on the forward strand.
ATGCGCTCCATCAGGTACGGATTAGTAGCCTCGTTAAGGTCATAACGCCAGAACACGGGCGTATGGGCAGCCGTCAGTATGGGATATTTATAACGTGTATAAATACCGTTTGTGTGAGCTTCAGGCTCGTTTTTCCGTGTTATCAAAGCCTCATATTCAGTGAACAGGGCTTTCACTTTTTCATCAAACAAACTCATCGTTCTGTTATTTTTTATTGTTTCAATTATTCTTTATCTGAGCGGTATGTGGCTTACGGCAGGCAGCTGCCCCGCCGCAGCATGCCTCAATGTCCTTTACGAACACCGTGCGCGGGTCGTCATAGAACTTGACGAAGTCATCAGCCGACGGCTCACCGGGGTACGGAGCGAAGTAATGTCCGGGCTTGTCGTGGGCGTTGCGCCACACGAGCACATAGCTTACGGGGTATTTTGATATTACGGGCAGCAGCGTCTGCGTCCACCATGTAGAGTCAGGTATTGACTCATATCCGGCCTCAGTCAGAGCCATGGCCACCCGCTTGGCCTTGCTGACCTCTGTAACGACGGCCATGATGCGGTCGAGCGAGGCCATATAGTCAGCCTTCGTGCCATACTGATAAGCGTCAACGCCGATAAGGTCGACCACTCCGTCGGCCGGCCAGCGCTCAAGGAACGCCGCCGCATCAGCCGGCTCTATGCCGGGTGAATAAGCCCAAAGAAGCTGGTCGGCGCCCTTTTCATGCAGGCGGTTGTAGGTCATCATCCACAGGGCTTTATACTCACCGGCCGTGCAGAGAGCCTGTCCCCACCAGAACCAGCTGCCTGTATGCTCGTGCCACGGGCGGAAAAGCACGGGCACCTTACGGCCGTCGGCCGTCTTTATAGAGTTCAGGAAATCAGCCACACGGTCAAGCCAGCCCATGAACTTGTCATGATTCACGCCGCCGGGCAGCACCGAGCGCACCACCGAAGAGTCTGACACGTCCCACGCGTTCTTGCCCGTGGCGGGATTGTTGGCATGCCAGCTCATCGTAACCATGCCTCCACGCTCATACTGAGCCACGGCCTCGCGCCTTATCCGGTCAAAGGGTACGCCGTCAAGATTAGCCTCGCGGCCCAGCTCTATGTCGCCGAGGTCGAACGACATCAGGGCTGGATAATCACCGCATACGCTCTTGACATCGCTGCGCCCCTCGTCGCCTGCCCAACCGATGCCGTACACAGGGTCGTCATGATGGCCGAACATAAACTTTCCTTCACGTGCCACGGTCTTAAGACAGTCGAGCATTGCCGAAGCCTCCCGTGTCCTGTCTGATTTCTGTGCATGCCCTACCGCCGGAGCGAGCAGGCATAGTCCTAATAACGCAGTTGCAATTTTCAGGTTCATAATAAATTGTCAGATATAAATGTTATTACCGTTCAGCGTGCCGCCAGCCAGCCGCACACCGGCCGGTCTGCACGATGTCAGCCGGCCAAGGTCAAGTTTTCTGCATGATTTCCGGTTGCAAAGATACATTCTTAAAAGCTTACCGACAAGTACAATTTTATCACATAATAATACTTTTCCGCATTTGCGGGCTTTTTATCTTTTTTTATTGCCGTCGGTCAGGGCTTTGTCCGTATGTCAGTATGTAAGCCGACAAGGCCTGAAGTCTTACATTATGACACAAGTAAAAACCTCGCCCGGAGCGGACATTCCGGAACGGCGGCAACGCAGAAAACGGTAACTTCCACCGCAAAAGGCCGTCAACGCGGGGCATGAAGACCGTCAATGGCCACCCTGTTGACGGTCTTTTACAGCTCAAAACACGGTTTACGGATGAGTAAACGGCCACCTTTCGTGTTGCCATTGACGGCCTTTCGCCCTTCAAAAGGCCGTCTTTCGCATAACGGAAGGCCGCAATATATTGCACATTCAGGCACCAAACGAAGTAAAAGCACTGGCAGTCAACACCTTACAACTGCACACGAAAAACTGCGATATTCCGGCCAAAAGAGCGCGTCAGCCGGAATATCGCAGTATAGAAGCGTCAACGGAAATCAGCATGCAGCCAGAAACGGCATTATGGCAGCAATCTGACAGCATGGCCGGAGAGCGTCAGATAATGATTTTCTTCTTGAAATATGTCTCACGGAACTCCGTAGGCGAGCATTTCTTCTTACGCTTGAAGATGCGGTTGAAGTTGGAAAGGTTATTGAAACCGCAGTCATAACATATCTCAGCTACCGACATTGTGGTGTCAACAAGCATGCGGGCGGCATGGCCGAGGCGTATGTCTATGATATAGTCTGACAGCTTCTTACCCGTGCGCTGCTTGAAGAAACGGCTGAAGGCGGCGGGCGACATGCCGGCCATCTCGGCAAGCTTGCCCAGATGAACCTCTTCGCGGTAGTGCTGGTTGATGTATTCCTGTATCTTCAGCACACGCCGGCTGTTGGCCTGTACACTGACCTTGGCGAACGAAGACGAGGACAGCATGCGGGCCTCATCGGTGAAGAACGACAGCTCGTAGAGCAGCGTAAGAAACTGGGTGACGGCATAAAAGCCTTTCGACTCAGGCAGAGTGTCGAGCAGGAAGTATATTTTCATGATAGCCTGAATGGGGAAGCAAAGGCCGTTATGCGCCTTGTCGAGCATCGTACGTACACGGTCAAACTGGTTGGTGAGCACAAGACTGTCAAAAAAATGGGGCGAGAACTGTATCGTTATCTCCCGTATGTCAGGCGACTTGCATTCGCCCTGCTCCCACACATGCTCAAGGTCGGGCGTGGTTATGAGCACAAGGTCATACTCGCCTACCGGCTCCACCGAGTCGCCTACTATGCGCTGAAGCCCCGAGCCGTGCTCTATGAAGTTAAGCTCGTACTCGGCATGGCAGTGTATGGGGTATGTAAATTCGGTCTTGTGGCGGTCAACGATATAGAAACAGTCTTTTTCTGACAGCGGCGTTATCTCTCTAAGGATATGTTGTTCAGCGGTATTTTTGTTCATAATATAATAAGGTTATAAATTAAGATAATATCATAATACAAAGATAACGGTATTTTTTCAACCGGCGTTATCTTTTCTGATAAAAAACGTAAAATATCTGTCACGACACCACCGGCGGCCACCGTAACAGCGCATAATCACCCGTCTGACCGCATTATGCAAGAAATGTACCATTATCAGGCAAAATAGTACCGCTGATTATGCCATATATTGCTTAACTTTGCAACCGGAAAGAATAATCTGAAAACTATAAGACTAACATGAACAGCAAAAGAATCATCTGTATGCTTGCCGGCGCAATGGCACTCGGCGGCAGCGCAATGGCCGAGCAGGTGACAGTGTCGACACCCTCGACGGCACTGGTACTCGACGCCACGGAGGGCGAAGAACTGAAACAACTGTATTACGGCGACAGGCTATCGGCAGCCGACCTGGCCGCACTGAACGACGCCGGCGGTAACCGGTACGCCGCATATCCCGTGTACGGAACGATATGCCAGGGCGAGACCGCACTGGCCGTGAAGCATGCTGACGGCAACATGTCTCTGGAAATGGCCGTTGAGAAGGTTACCACAACAACTGAAGGCAACGCCACGATAACACGTGTGAGCATGAAGGACAAGGTGTATCCCTTCTACGTTGACGTGTGCTACAAGACTTATAAAGACGCTGACGTCATAGAGACATGGACTGAGATACGTCACGACGAGAAGGGTACGGTAGTGCTTAACCAGTTTGCCTCGGGCTATCTGCCCATACGCCGCGGCACGGTATGGCTCTCTTCGCTCTACGGAGCATGGGCCAACGAGGCACAGGTGGCACAGGAACCGCTCGAGCCGGGCATGAAGGTGATAAAGAATAAGGACGGCATACGCAACTCTCACACGGCTCACGCCGAAGTGATGTTCTCTCTTGACGGCCGCCCTCAGGAGAACACGGGAGCCACGATAGGCGCGGCCTTGTGTTACGGAGGCAACTATAAGCTGCGCATCGACACTGACGAGAGTGAGTATCACCACTTCTTCGCCGGCATTAACGAGGAAAACTCGATGTATAATCTGCAGCGCGGCGAGGTGTTCGCGACGCCGGCTCTCGCACTGACTTACAGTCGCGAAGGCCTCAGCGGAGCCAGCCGTAACTTCCACCGGTGGGGACGTAAGTACCGCCTGATGCACGGCGACAAGGAGCGCATGATACTGCTTAACAGCTGGGAGGGCGTCTACTTCAACATCAACCAGGAGGGCATGGACCAGATGATGGCCGACATCGCCTCAATGGGCGGCGAGCTTTTCGTCATGGACGACGGCTGGTTCGGCGGCAAGTATCAGCGTAACAGTGACAATTCGTCGCTCGGCGACTGGACCGTTGACCGCCGCAAGCTGCCCGAAGGAATAGAAGGTCTGCTGAGAGACGCCAAGAAGAACGGCGTGAAATTCGGCATATGGATAGAACCGGAGGCCACCAACACGACGAGCGAACTGTACGAGAAGCATCCCGAATGGATTGTGAACGCACCGAAACGCGAGCCTGCAACAGGCCGCGGAGGCACTCAACTGATGCTTGATCTGGGCAATCCCGATGTGCAGGACTTCGTGTTCGGCATCATAGACAACCTTATGACTAAGTATCCTGAGATAGCTTACATCAAGTGGGACGCCAACATGGGCATACAGAGCGCCGGCTCTACATATCTTACGAAGGACAACCAGAGCCACCTGTACATCAACTATCACCGCGGATTCGAGAGTGTCTGCCAGCGTATCAGGGCAAAATATCCTGACCTGATAATACAGGCCTGCGCCAGCGGAGGCGCCCGCGCCAACTGGGGTGTGCTGCCTTACTTTGACGAGTTCTGGGTGAGCGACAACACCGACGCCCTGCAACGCATCTACATGCAGTGGGGCACATCATACTTCTTCCCGGCTATCGCCATGGCATCGCACATCAGCTCGAAGCCTAACCACCAGACATTCCGCACCACTCCGATAAAATACCGCATCGACGTGGCCATGAGCGGACGCCTCGGAATGGAGATACAGCCTAAGAATATGACCGAAGAGGAGAAGGCTCTGTGCAAGAAGGCCATTGCCGAATATAAGGAGATAAGGCCCGTTGTGCAGTTCGGCGACATCTACCGCCTTATCTCTCCTTACGACAAACTGGGGGTAGCGTCACTGATGTACACGTCTGAGGACAAGAACAAGGCCGTGTTCTACTGGTGGAAGACCGAGACTTTCGTCAACCAGCACCTGCCACGCGTAAAGATGGCCGGCCTCGACCGCTCGAAAACTTACCGCGTGCACGAGCTTGACCGCATAGACAACAATCCGCTGAAATTCGAGGGCAAGACGTTCACAGGCGCCTTCCTGATGGACACCGGACTGGAAATCCCCTACACTCACGACGTTGACTACAACAAGCTGAACGACTACGCCAGCCGCGTGCTGTACCTTGAGGCCATGTAAACGAATCTTACATAAACACAAAACATTCAACACCCCGCAAGACATCCGGCAAATATGTCTTGCGGGGTTAACATTGTTATGAGATAAACGCACCTGAGTCCGGTGCGAAATCTCTTGTTTAAAGACAATCAGTGAAACCGTTACAAATCTCCGTGAAATCGTTACGTGCTTTCACGTTCTATATGATTATTTTTGCGTTCGAACAAGAAGTGATGTCATGAATAAGAACGGAAAAATAAACAGAAGGGATTTTATAAAGACTTCCGTTGCAACGGGAGGGGCATTTCTCGTTTCAACGGCAATTCCGGGACAGGCCAAAAATCTATATCAACAGCAGGAGGACAGCCGCTTTATTGACAACGGACTGCTGAAAGGAGTGTGCGACATTCATTTACATTGCCGCCCTGACTCTCGGGAACGTTCGGTAGATGAATACGGCTTTACGCGTGATGCTATGGCTGCGGGATACCGTGCGATAATGTTCAAGTCTAATGATTTCAGTTGCCATGACCGTGCATATATCATTCGCCAGGCATTGCCGGGTGCGGAATGTTTCGGAAGTTTCTGCATGAACCGCGTACACGGAGACAAGGTAAATCCGTTTGCCGCAAGGAAAGCGGTTGAGACAAGCGGTGGCCTGTGCCGTTGCATTTGGATGCCGACACTGGATGCCGATTTCCAATATAGGAGCGAAGGGCGCAATGAGAAAGGCATTCCCGTATTGGATAGCGACGGAAAGGTTTTGCCTGAAGTAATAAAGGTAATGGAGATATGTGCCGAAGCTGACATTATATTTGCTACGGGGCATTCTTCACCGGATGAAAGCATCACACTGGTCCGCAAAGCACATGAAGTCGGTGTAAAACGTATTGTCGTCACTCATGCCAATTCGTACATATGGACAATGACTGCAGATCAAATCAAAAAATGTATTGACCTCGGTGCATACATAGAATATTGTTATCTGCCTTGTCTTTGGGGAGAAGGAACCAAGATGCCGCAATATGAGCGCCAAAGCATAGACACATTTACATCATTCGTCCGCATTGACCCTGCACGGAGTTTCATTTCTACAGATTTAGGACAGGCTGTAATGCCACATCCTATCGAGGGCATGAAAGACTGCATCGTGAAACTGCAGGCAGCAGGCATCTCTCAAAGAGACATTGACTTACTGGTGCGGAGTAATCCGGCCTGGCTTATAGGTTTAGATAAATAAAAATATATGGACAGACGTGACTTTATCAAGAGCGGGCTGCTTGCCGCCACAGTAGGAGCAATGGCCGGCCCGAAAGCTATTGCGAAGGAAGCTGAGAAACAAGCGGTGAAAGAACAATTATCGAAAGACATCCTCAATTATAATCCGCAGATGCAATACCGACCCATGGAACGCACGGGAGTGAATGTGTCGGCATTGGGATTCGGCATGTTGCGCCTGCCGATGAAAAACGGGCACGTGGACTTCGACCAGACCACACCTATGGTACACCGTGCCATTGAAGGAGGCGTAAACTACATTGACACGGGACGTGTATATATGGGTGGCGAAAGCGAACAGGCTGTAGGGAAAGCTCTTGCCGGAGGCTGGCGCGACCGTGTGTATGTCACGTCTAAGATGCCGTGGTGGGAAATGCAAAGCGCTGACGACTTCGAGAAGTTCTTTGACCGGTCACGCCGCGCCATCGGCACAGACGTGATAGACTTCTACCACATCCACATGATTATGCACCGGGCGTGGAAAGACTATGTACTGCCGTACAGGCTCATTGAAAAGATGGAGAATCTGAAGGCACAAGGCAAGATACGCTTTATGGGATTTTCGTTCCATGACAGCCTGCAACTGTTCAAGAAGGTGGTGGAATTTACGCCGGCATGGGACTTCTGTCTGATTCAGCACAACTATCTGGATTATGAATACGAGGCAGGCGTACTCGGACCGAAGTATGCCGCGGCCAACGGTATGGGGCTGGCAGTGATGAAGCCCGTACGCACCGGATTTCTTGCCAACCTGCCGCAGACGATGCGCGAGGCACTTGCCTCTACCGGCATTCATAAGCCCGATGCTGAATGGGCATTGGATTATCTGTGGGACATACCAGAAGTTAGCGTGGCAGTCAGCGGCATGGGCAGCATGGCGGATGTTGAAGCCAACCTGAAGTATGCCGCCAAAGCCCGTCCGAATATGCTTACCCCTGCTGAGCGTGAGGCCTTGGGCGCGGCCATATACGCTTACCGCCATGCACCTGGACACATTGACTGCACTGGCTGCTACCAGTGCATACCCTGTCCGCACAACGTCGCCATCGGCTACATCTTTGCCTATGTGTACAACAACTACATCCTGCACAAGAACAAACAGCGGGCTTGGGCCGATTACACCGTATCGATGTCGCCCGTCCAGCGTGGCGACCCCGCGTCGTCGTGCGTAGGTTGCGGAGAGTGCCTTGCCAAGTGCCCGCAGCATCTGGACATACCGAATCTGCTGGCAAAAGTGAAGGAAACTATGGGTAAATGACACATTCAGTAAAATTGTTACAAATACAGAGAATCCGGCTATACCGCCAAACGTCAAGTCACCGTATCTTTGCGGCATCAGAATAATCAATAAACAAAAGGAAAAGAAGTATGAAAAAGTTATTTTTAATTCCATGGATGTTGCTGGCAATCCTTGTTTCCATAACTGCGTGCAGTGAAGACGAGCCGCTGGCTGACGGACAGGAACAGACCGTGCCAGGAGGAAATGAGGAAGGCGGAAGCGATGAAGGTAATGACGAAAACGAGCCGGGCGGCAATGAAGACGGGGCCGATGGCCGTTACCTCGTTGTCTATTGTTCACGTACAGGCAACACGGAACGCATGGCACAGACCATCTGGTCTACTTTGAATTGTGACATGATAGCCGTAGAACCGGAAACTCCTTACGATGAAGATTACAACGCGATGCTTGACCGTGCACAGGCCGAGCTGGACGCAATCGGGCAAGGCAATTATCCGGCAATCACCACCTCTGTGGAAAGCCTTGAAGATTATGACATCGTGTTTGTGGGTTATCCGATATGGTTCGGCCATATGGCTACACCAATGCAGACTTTCCTTCACAGTCATGCAAGCCTGCTGTCAGGAAAGCGGATTGCCTTATTCGCAAGCAGCGGAAGCAGCGGAATAAGCACATCTGAACGGGATGCGGCCTCGCTTGTACCCGATGCCGTGTTCGAAGAATCCCTGTTGCTTACGTCCGGCACATTAAGTAATATGGGTACACGTATTCCTGCATGGCTGGAACAGCTCGGCATAACACACGATTAACGAGAATAAGAAATAGCGGATAGAGATAATGAATGTGAGAAAAGAATTTACCACAGGGCTGTTTGTCTTGATGTCTGCCATACCAGTCAAGGCCCAACAGACCATAGATGTACATACCCACATCATCGTGCCTGAATACATAGAAGTATTGAAGGCGCACGGCGCGGAACTGGAAGAGACTTTTCCGTTGCCTTCATGGAGTGCCGGACGGCACGTGGCATTTATGGACAGCGCAGGAATCCGTACCTCTGTGCTTACCTTGCCGGCCCCGCAACCGTATTATGGCAACGTGGATGAAAGCGCCGGGTGCATCCGCCGTGTAAACGAAATCTCGGCAGAGATTAAGCGGCAATATCCCGGCAGGTTCAGGTTTTGCGCCGCCTTGCCCCTGCCTGACGTAGACGCGGCCATCAGAGAGGCCGTTTATGCGCTTGACACATTGAAAGCAGACGGCATCAAACTTGCCACCAACAGCCGTGGACAATACTTGGGCGATGAAGAGCTTGACCCGCTGATGGACGTCCTTAACAGGCGCGGCGCGGTCATCATCATACATCCTCACCGCCCCACGCCTTATCCTGAAAAGACAACGGCCACTACGCCGCTGGCCATGTATGAATATCCGGCTGAAACCACCCGTGCGGTAGTGAATATGCTGGCACGCAATGTGCTGACGCGTTATCCAGACCTGAAAGTAGTAGTACCTCATTGCGGTTCGTTTCTGCCTTTAGCCCTGCCGCGCATGAAGTCAATACTTCCCGCAATGGTGAAGCAGGGCTACATGCAGCCTGTTGACTGGGACGTCAATCTGTCCCGCCTTTATTTCGACCTGGCCGGCAGCCCTACAACAGAAGTATTACATGCGTTGCTCACCATCACCACACCAGAACACATTCTTTACGGTTCTGATTATCCCTATCTGCCCGATGCGGTTTTGCGGGCCAATCTGAAAAGACTCAAGCAGACACTTGCCTCTGACAAAGAGCTGGCAGGATACGCTGACCTGTTTCAGTGGAAGAATGCCGAAAAGCTGTTTGTCAGGGATGCAGATTGCGGCAGTATTCAGACGGAGTGATGCCTTCATACTTCTTGTATACCAACTGGAATCATATGCATTTATCCCTGTAATCGATACTCCCCCGGTGTCTTCCCGACTTTCTTCTTGAACAGTCGGCTGAAATAAGGAAGATATTGGAACCCTAATTCTTCAGCCACTTGTCCGATACTCTTTGAGGTATCAAGCAAACGTTCTTTTGCAATGGAGATAACCTTGTCCTGAATGTATTCCTGTGCTGATTTTCCACATTCTTTTTTAATCAAATCACCGAAATAGTTAGGAGAAAGGCAAAGTTCAGTAGCAAAATACTTGACCGTGGGCAAGCCGGACTGTATCGGCTGACCGGAGTTGAAATAATCGTGCAACAATTTCTCGAAACGGGTCAGCAGATCGGTATTGACTTTCTTACGGGTTATGAACTGGCGTTCGTAAAAGCGTGTGCAATAATCCAGCAGCAACTCTATATAAACACAGACCAATGTCTGGCTGTGGTTGTCTATCGGGTGGTTGAGTTCTTCCGTTATCTTGACAAAACAATTTATTATAATGTGTCTTTCCCGTTCGGACAGATGCAATGCCTCATTTACATCATAAGCAAAGAATGTATATTTCTTCATTTTTGCAACCAATGGCGTGCCGACAATCAAATCAGGATGAAACAGCAGTCCCCAGCCTTGTGGTTTGAACACTTCGCCGGGAGCTTCTGCACCGATGACCTGCCCCGGTGAGACACATACGATACTACCCTCTTGGTAGTCATAGTATTGCCGTCCGTAAGTGAATGTGCCGTTTTTAGTTTCCTTTAGGAATACGGCATAAAAATCAATATTAAACAAAAAACTATGTATGGGCGATAGTTTTGAAAAGTCGATAATGCTCACCAATGGATGCAGAGTTTCCACACCCATATATTTATTGTATGCATCAATGTTTACTCTTTTTACCCTCTTCATAAGTTTTCTTTTCTTGTTTGTTTCTGCAAATATAAGGTATTGTTTTCTAAAAGTTTTACCCTTTATCCAAATTTCAGTTATCTGTATCAAACGTTCAGTAATCAGTATAACGGGGTTCTATGAGATACGCTGTAATTTTGCATCATCGGATTAAAACAAAATATTTATGGAACTGAAACATCTTACGGAACGGCAGGCGCATATCGCCTTGATTTCCATTCATACGGCTATCGCCACCACCAACGTGGAGGGATTGAAGAAAGTTTTGGCAGATGCGTTGGACTTCGGCATGACCATTAACGAGATTAACGAGGAGATTGTGCATCTGTATTGTTACGTGGGTTTTGCTCCGGCGTGCCGGGCAACCACTGTGTTTATGAACTTGGTGAATGAACGGCGTAGCAAAGGCATATATGACGAGCAGGGACGAGAAGCATCGCCCCTTGACAAGAGCGAAAGCAAATACGCACGGGGTGAACGGCTGCAAATGCTTTGCGCAGGCATGACGGCAGAACAGTTGCGCAGCGGTTTCTTCGGTTTCAATCCGCTGCTGGACTTCTGCCTGAAAGAACATTTGTTTGCCGATCTCTTTGCCCGTGACCTGCTTTCGTATGTCGAGCGGGAGATTACCACCGTGTCTGCCCTTGCCGCTATCAAAGAGCCCATGGTGGAATCGCATTACGGCGGTGCGCTGAATGTCGGCGTGACGGAGAAACAGTTGCATGAAATACTGATGCTCATTGAACAAGAAGTATCATTTGAGGCTGCGGAAGTCGGCTCGCAACGCTTGGAACATACATTGCAAGCACGAAAAGAGAAATAAGCCCAATCTATGGGAAGTGCGTCAGAGAAATGGAAAGGTCATGTGGCTGTCCTGTGTGCCAACTTGATATTCGGGCTGAACATTCCGATAAGTAAGGCTCTGCTCAGTCAATGGATGACACCGTTCGGATATATGGCATCACGTACCCTTGCAGCAACCATTATCTTCTGGGTTATACAAAGTTTCTTACCCAAGGAAAAAGTGTCTCCAAAGGATTTGGCGATTATCGCTATGGGCGGTATCATGGGATTTGTCGTGTCGCAATCCCTGACTGCAATCAGCTTACAATATACTTCACCGGTTTATTTCTCGCTGATTGTAGCATTAAGTCCGCTGGTCGTGATGTTGCTTGCGGCAGTGTTCCTGAAAGAACCGATTACAGGGAAGAAAATGGCAGGCGTAGTGTTGGGTGTTGCCGGGGCATTGCTGATGATTTCGCAGATAGACAATTCCGCATCGGGTAAAAACAACCTGTGGGGGATATTCCTTGCGATTATCAGCGTAACGGCATTTTCTGTCTATCTGATAATCATCCGTTCAGTGGCGCAAAAATACACTACGGTGACGCAAATGAAATGGATGTTCCTCTTTGCGGCAATCATCCTTGTTCCATTGGGTTGTACTGAATATTCCGAACAGACACTCTTTTCTGCTTCATGTAGTTGGTCCGGCGTATGGGAGTTGGCGTTTGTTGCAATATTGGCTACTTCCGTCGCCTATTTCCTCACTCCTTTCGGCATGAAATATCTGAGGGCGACCACCGTAAGTGTCTATATGAACTTGCAGCCGATAGTGTCTTCCGTGGCGGCAATCTGCGTCGGACAGGACAGTTTTTCATGGGACAAGCCTCTGGCGGCGGTGCTGGTTATCGCCGGGGCATACGTGGTTTCCACCAGCAGGGCAAAAGAAACAGCATGAATATAAACATTCTAAAAGCAATAGAATTATGAAACAGAAAGAATTATTGGCAGGCAAAGTCGCCCTCGTGACGGGCGGCAGCAGCGGTATCGGCTTCGGAACCGCCAAAAGACTGAAGGAAGAAGGCGCATTCGTCTATATCACCGGACGGCGCAAGGAGGTATTGGAGCAGGCTGCCGCCAAATTGGGCAGTGGCGTAAAGGCGGTGCAAGCTGACATTTCCAACAAGGACGATATGCTCCGGTTGGCAAACATCATCAAGGAGGATAAAGGCGGGCTTGACATCATCTTCGCCAACGCAGGCGGAGGCAAGGCTATCCCGTTTGAGGAGGCAACCGAAGCGGACTATCACCGCACATTCGATGTGAACGTATGGGGCACGTACCTGACCGTACAAGCCCTGCTGTCTATCCTGCGTGACGGGGCATCTGTCATCTTGAACGCCTCTATCACGGCTTACATGGGATTGCCGGGATTCGGGTTGTATGCAGCGACAAAAGCTGCCGTCCGTTCCTTCGCCCGTAGCTGGACGACCGACCTGAAAAGCCGTGGAATCCGTGTCAATGCCGTTAGTCCTGGCGTGATACCGACAGAGGGATACGAAGTAGTGCAGGGAATGAGCGCCGCCGACGTGCAGGCATACGCCGACCGCGTCGCATCTGAAATTCCGTTGGGACGAGTCGGAACAAGCGAGGAACTTGGCGATGCCGTAGTCTTCCTTGCGTCGGATTTGAGCAAATACATCACAGGTATTGAACTGACGGTAGATGGCGGCATGACACAAGTTTATGCAGGGAAAAACTAAATCATTTATATACACAACAAATCAACTTATGGAATACATCAAACTTGGAAATTCAGACTTAAACGTGTCACGCATCTGCATGGGATGTATGGGATTCGGCGACCCTACACAAGGGGCATGCACTTGGACTATCGGTGAAGAACAATCAAAAGAAATCATTAAACGGGGACTGGAACTGGGCGTGAATTTCTTTGATACCGCCATCGCGTATCAAAGCGGCACAAGCGAGCAGTACGTGGGGCGTGCTCTCCGCTCCCTCGCCAAACGGGAAAACGTGGTAGTTGCCACCAAGTTCCTGCCCCGTACCGCTGATGAGATTGCCGCCGGAATAACCGGGCAGCAACATGTAGAACGTATGCTCAACAAGAGTCTTGAAAACCTCAGCATGGACTACGTGGACTTGTATATCTGCCACATGTGGGACTACAACACGCCCATCGAGGAAATCATGGAGGGCATGAACAATGCCGTGAAAGCAGGTAAGGTACGTGCTATCGGCATCTCCAACTGTTTCGCCTGGCAGCTTGCCAAAGCCAATGCCATTGCCGAACACAACGGTTGGGCAAAGTTCGTATCCGTGCAGGGGCATTACAATCTGCTGTTCCGTGAGGAGGAGCGTGAAATGGTTCCCCTTTGTGAGGAGGACAATATCGCCCTGACTCCTTACAGCGCATTGGCGGGCGGGCGTCTCTCCAAACGCCCGGGTGAAACTTCGAAACGCCAGGAGGAGGACGGCGTAGCCAAGATGAAATACGATGCCACAGCCGAGCAGGACGGTATTATCATTGCCCGTGTAGCCGAACTTGCCGACCGTTATGGAGTAACCATGACACAAGTCGCATTGGCTTGGCTTTTGCACAAGGTTGCGTCACCCGTAGTCGGAGCTACAAAATTGCACCACATCGACGGTGCTGTAGCCGCCCTCGACCTGAAACTGACAGATGAGGATATGGCTTATCTGGAGGAAATGTACATTCCGCACAAATTGGTAGGCGTCATGGCACTCAACAAAAAGAAGCCGACGGAAAAAGCTACTTGGTCCACTGGAAATCAGGTGATCAAGTAAACATCCAAAATTAAATATCTCCCTGTGTATTAAGCAGCAGGGAGATACTTTTTATAAGCAGGTAAGCCGAAAAAAAAGAAAAAACATAATGTCGAGATTCTCATTACAACATAAAATTATCGTTGGTTATATCATATTAGTTTCGGCCATTTTCTGTATGACCCTCACGATTTTGTATGAGAGGCAGCAAATTCCGGAAATCTAATCAGAAACTTCTGAAATACGCACATTATGTCAAAACACAAATATAATTCACCGATATATTACGAAGCTTTCCAAATCGGGAAAAGCGTCATAGATCGGAAGAAGCAAATTGTCGAAACTATCAGACTAACCGGTTGCATACGGACAGTCTGCTACAAGCCATGAAGTCTTATTGCATAAATGTATGTGCGACCGCAATAAACAGATACAATGCGTGCTTTATTGGCTGACAAGGAAGAACATCTGTGGCATATCATGCCGGTATTTTAATGGCAGAAAGAAGCCGACAGCCTTCTAATAAACACCTGCCCGAAGTGACGAAACATGCGGCCCGTGCATCTATTCAGCAATCTGCATAAATCTGTTTTCCCATCATTATGCCATTTTGTTTCATCCGAAGCTAAACACTCTGACCGTCAGCAAGAATACTCAAATTCGCTCTAATCTACGTTTTATCCTAATTATTCTGTGGAAGAATGCTGAAAAGCTGTTTGTCAGGGATGCAGATTGCGGCAGTATTCAGACGGAGTGATGCCTTCATACTTCTTGAAGAGCCGGCTGAAGTGCTGAGAGTATTCAAAGCCGAGACGGTCTGACACCTGTGAAATGCTTTCTCCTGCAGCCAGGCCGTTCTTGGCAAGCTGAATGACAAACTGCCGTATGTGGTTGCTCGCCGTGTCGCCCGTGGTTTTCTTTATCACGTCGCCGAAATAGTTGGGCGACATACACAGCTTGTCGGCACAATATTGCACGGTGGGCAGGCCGAGGGTAAGCTGGAGCTTGTCTTCAAAATAGCTGCGCAGCAGATGATTGAAACGCACGAGGATGTCTGAGTTCTCCACCTTCCTGGTGATGAACTGACGGTTATAGAAACGCTGGCAGAAGTTCAGGGCCAGTTCTATATAGCTGACGATAATGGCATTCTGAAGTCCGTCGGGCCTTTTGCCGAGCTCATCGCGTATCTGGCGCATCAGTGATACAAGGATGTCATGTTCCTCGTCTGTCATGTGCAGAGCCTCATTTACCCGGTAATCAAAGAATGAATAGTCACGGATGTGCCTCTCAAGGGGAAAACCGTGTAACAGGTCTGGATGAAAGAGCAGAGCCCAGCCGGTAATTGTCACCTGTTCGCCGTTGTCCTCCTTGCCGCCCACCTGCCCCGGAGCCACGCAGAGCAGCGTTCCCTTGTTATAATCGTACTTGCCGCAGCCATAATCGAGGTCAACATCGGCGTCGTCACGCAGGAAAAGCCCGTACACGCTGTAGTTGTTCAGGCTGTGGCGTATGGGCGACACCTCGGCATAATCAATGACACAGACCAACGGGTGACGGCTGTCACACCCCAGATAACGGCTGTAGTCATTGACGTTCCTCACTTTCAATATCTTGCTCATAAGATTTTCAGGTTATGCATTCTGCCGATACAAAGATAATGTATTTCGCCGACAATGATTTTATGAGAAATGGTTTTTCCGTAAAAATGGTAGGATTTGCCTGCTTATGGTTACAACGGTTATTCTTATTCTGACGTAAATTTGCATCAGATAAAAACAAGACAAAGATGAAAGAAAAGACTGATTTTCTAAGAGAGTTATACGCGGATGAGGCGGTACGCTTCATTGCCGACCGCCACAACGTTACGCCTGAGCAGCTCTTGAGCTGTCTCCACATAGGGGAGCCGCAGACCGCCGCCAACGTATCGGGCGGTGAGATGATCCTCCTGGAGCCGAATGAAATAGAGATACTTAAAGGTCTTTCAGCCACGGTTAAGGGCTGACTTGCGCCTCAGTGGTAAATGCCTTATTATCAGGACTTTATCTGCCGGCCTGTAAAAGGTGGCCTTTTGCAGGCTGAAAGACGGCCTTTTATCGTGCGAAAGACGGTCTTTTACAAGCTGAAAGACGGTCTTTTAGAAAACGGCAGGAAGCCAAGGCTGCCCCTTCAGGCTTATGACAAATATCAGAAACATTAAAATATAAATAACTATGAAAAAGAATATCGGAAGCACATTGGCGCTATACCCCACGCCCGCAGTGGTAGTAGGTAATGAAGTTAACGGAAAAGTAAACTGGCTGCTCGTGGCCCACGTGGGCATCATCGGGCACGACCGGATTATGTTGAGCCTGTTCAAGAAGCATTACACTAACGAAGGTATCAGGCAGACAGGCAAGGTATCGGTGAATATGGTGAACGAAGCCATGCTTGAGCGTGCCGACTATGTAGGCTCTGTAAGCGGAGCGAAAGAGGACAAGTCTGGCGTGTTCGCTTATCATCCGGGCGAGGCCGGCACACCGGTTATTGATGAAAGCCCGCTGGTTATGGAGTGTGAGGTGGTGGACAACTACGAGACTGACACCTTCGACAACTTCATCTGCAAGATAACTGACACGTATGTTGACGAGGATTGTCTTAACGATAAAGGCAAACCCGACTATGACAAGCTGAAGCCCGTGCTGTTTGAGATGCCTAACTATACCTATCTGCGCACGGGAGAGACAATAGGCAAATGTACCAGTTTCGGAAAAACATACAGAAAGGAGAAATAACAATGAAAACAAGAACATTAGGAAAAGACCGGCTGGAAGTGTCAGCCGTAGGACTGGGATGTATGGGATTCACGCAGAGTTATCCTCCCTATCCCGACCGTAAGGATGCCATACGCACGATACGCGAGGCCGTAGAGCTTGGCGTTACGTTCTTCGACACGGCCGAGGTGTACAGCTATTTCAAGAATGAAGACCTCGTGGGCGAGGCCCTTCAGCCGGTACGCGACAAGGTGGTAATAGCCACCAAGTTCGGATATGACCTTTCAGAGACGCCTGACCTGAATACTTCGGCACGCCCCGTTTCGCTTTCCAGCCGTCCGGAAACTATCCGCAAGGCTGTAGAGGGCTCGCTGCGCCGCCTGCGTACAGACCATATCGACCTTTATTATCAGCACCGCGTAGACCCGAACGTGCCGATAGAGACCGTTGCCGAGACCGTAGGCGGGCTGATTAAGGAGGGCAAGGTACTTCATTGGGGACTGTCTGAAGCTGCCGCGGCTACGGTGCGCCGTGCCCACGCCGTATGCCCGCTGACCGCCGTCCAGAGTGAGTACTCGCTCTGGTACCGCAAACCGGAAGCCGAACTGCTGCCCACGCTGGAGGAGCTGGGCATCGGTTTCGTGCCGTTCAGTCCGCTGGGCAAGGCCATGCTGACCGGGCGTTTCAACAAGGATACTAAGTTTGACAAGACCGACTTCCGTTCAGCCATCCCCCGTTTCCAGGGCGACAACCTGAAGCACAACATGGAACTGGTGGAATATGTGGAAGAGCTGGCCAAACGGAAAGACACTACTCCGGCCCGTATCGCTATCGGCTGGCTGCTTGCACAGAAGCCGTGGATTGTCCCCATTCCCGGCAGCAAGCGCATCGAACGCATCCGTGAGAACATCGGAGGAGCCGACATCAGCTTTACGGAGGACGAGCTGGCTGACATCCGCCGGCATCTGGACAGCATTGAAATCCTGGGCGGACGCTACCCCGAAGACCAGGAGAAGATGACCGGACTTTGATAAGAAAATTCAAATTTATCTGACAGATGAAAGCTTTTTTAGTAACAATGTTTATATTTGTGTTGACATGCGGTGCGACCGTGTCAGCGCAAACAGAGAAAAGTATGGACAGAACTGATGCATGCAAACAGAATTACCGCGCACTGTTTGGCGGTGAGGCGCTGACCGGACAGGGCACAGACCCGGAAATGATGGACATCCTGCAGAAGTTTATCTTCGGTGAAGTGTTTCAGACCGGAGACCTGACCTTGAAGCAGCGCGAGATGATAACCTGCATCACCCTTGCCACGATGCAGACCCTTCCGCAGCTGAAAGCCCACGCCGGAGCGGCTCTCAATGTGGGTGTAACGCCAGAGGAGCTTCGCGAGGTGATGTATCTTACCGCTCCGTTCATAGGCTTTCCGAAGATGCTGAACGCCGTGGCCACGGTAAACGAGGTGTTCAAGGAGAGGGGGATCACCCTTCCACTGAAGAAGCAGGGTACGGTAACGGAAGACAACCGCCACGAGACGGGCAAGGCCATTCAGGACAGGCTCTATCCCGGCGGTATCGCTTCGGTAATGGGAGGTATGCCCGGCGATATGGGCAAGGATGTAGAGCAGTTCCTTACAGACTATTTCTTCGGCGAGATATACAGCCGTGGCGCCCTTGACTTGCAGACACGTGAACTGCTGGGTTACTGCGTACTGGCCACAATGGAAGCTGACAGCCAGCTCCAGTCGCATTATCACGGCAACATCAACGTGGGCAACACGCCCGAGATGTTGACTGCTGCTGTCATCCAGTGTCTGCCTTACATCGGTTTTCCTGCCGCCATCAAGGCCCTGCGCATCATCAAGCAGGAATATGCCAGACCCGTTCCGGCAGGGACCAACCTGGTACGTTTGTCAAAGATTACTGTTGACCCTGCGCAACTGGATGCCTACAACGCGTTTCTGAAAGAAGAAATCGAGGCCTCGATGCGTCTGGAACCAGGAGTTCTGATACTGTATGCCACAGCGGAAAAGAACGCGCCAAACAAAGTGACCATCCTTGAGATCTATGCCGACCGTTCGGCTTACGAAAGCCATCTGAAAACGCCTCACTTCCAGAAATACAAGCAAGGCACGCTCTCCATGGTAAAAGACCTGGAACTGGTGGACGTCAAGCCGCTGATACCGGGACTTAAAATCAAATGACAAATTAAAAATATCGCACTATGAACAAGATTATTTTAACGTTGGCAGCAGTAATGACCCTTGTCCTTACCGCCTGCGCAAAAAATAAGGGAGGACAAAACATGCAGACAGGTAACAAGCCTTTAGTAGTATATTTCTCTGCTTCCGGAAACACGGCTCAAGCCGCACGAACGCTTGCCGATGTAACAGGTGGAGAACTGTTTGAAATCGTTCCGCGGCAGGCATACACATCAGCCGACCTCGACTGGAACGACAGCCAGTCACGCAGTTCTGTGGAAATGAATAATCCGCAGGCACGTCCGGCATTGAAAAAAGTAAAGAATGACATCAGCACTTACGATATTATTTTCATCGGCTATCCTATCTGGTGGAATCAGGCTCCACGGATTGTCAACACATTCATCGAGAGCCATGACCTGAAAGGTAAACTGCTGATCCCGTTCGCCACGTCAGGAGGGAGCGGAATAACGGGCAGCGTAGACGAGTTGAGGAAGACATATCCCGATTTAAAATGGGAATCAGGCAAACTTCTGAATGGGGTCAGCCGTGATGACATACGGAGCTGGGCCGATGATGTAATGCAGAAACGCTAAATCCACACAGCCTTTTTCTTACCGATAAAATATAAAAAGAGGATTTATCAAAAGTCAGATTATTTTGATAAATCCTTTTCTTTCTTTTCAGAGTGTTTTCTTTATCATAAAGACAGCCGCATGTTCGGCCTTAGATATTTCACGGCTTCTGTCATATCCTCTGCTCTGTGTTATTAAGCCTGAGCATGTTCTGAGGCACGCATGCCTTTATGCTGTCGGCCAGAAGTGTGATAAGCGAATGGCGCACAGCCGACTTCATCGTGAGCATGACCACTTCACGGACAGGTACAGGCAACGCGAACGGGCGCACAAGCTCACGCTGACGGTCGGTAAGCTGCGTCAAGGCGAGTTCAGGAATGAACGTCACGCCGCGGCCGTTCTCAACCATACGCATGAATGTCTCCATGCTTCCGAGAGAATGTATCATATTACCGGCACCGGCGCTCTTTATGTCACAGAATCTGACAAGCTGGTCCCTGAAGCAATGCCCCTCGTCAAGCAGCCACAATGACTCGCCCGAAAGGTCTGCGGTGCGTACAGACTTCATGCCGAAGAGCCTGCTGCCGCGTGAGACATAGACCATAAACTGCTCATAGAAAAGCGGTGTACTGACAAAATGTTCCATGTTGTCAAGGCTCACAACTATAGCCGCGTCAAGTTCTCCACGTGCCAGGGCATGCTTTATGTCGTTGGTCTTCATCTCTGAAATCATGAGCCTCAACGACGGATGTTCTTCCATAATCTTCGGAAGGAAACGGGGCAACAGATAAGGAGCTACGGTAGGCAGCACGCCGATACGGAACGTACCGGTAAGCGAACGCTTCTCCTCTTCCACCGTCTCCTTTATCCTACGCGTACGTACAAGCACTTTCCATGACTGTTCTATTATAGACTTTCCGACCGGAGTAGGCGTCACCGGCTGTGCCGAACGGTCGAAAATCTTCACTCCGAGCTCGTCTTCAAGTTTCTGAATCATTGAGCTTAGCGTGGGCTGGGTGACCTTGCACATCTCCGCCGCTTTAGCAAAGTGCCTCATACGGTACACGGCCACGATATATTCCATTTGTTGAAGTGTCATATTCTGATTCTGAAATCGTTATGAGGGCAAATTTAATCATTATATCCGGATATCCGTCAGCTTTCCTCTTGTTTTTCCGACAAATCATCATTTATAGGTATTTTCATTCCCTGCGGCATCTGCCCGCTTACGCCATAACGGCAATAACAGCCTGTATATCAGTACTTTAAATCAGAATATAGACAAAATCTATCATGCCATAGACACAATCTGTTTGCAAAGGAAACATATTGAGACTATCTTTGCATTGTAAAAAAACGCCACAGGCGCTACCGATAAATATAATATTAACTTACAATAAAAAACAAGAGAACTATGGAACCGATAATCAACGCACAGATGCCTGAATTTAAAGTACAGGCTTTTCAGAACGGAGAGTTTAAGACAGTTACAAGCGAAGAGCTGAAAGGCAAGTGGGCCTTGTTCTTCTTCTATCCGGCCGACTTCACCTTCGTATGCCCTACGGAGCTGGTAGACCTCGCCGAGAAGTACGACAGGCTGAAGGAGATGGGAGTTGAAGTGTTTTCTGTAAGCACAGACTCTCACTACGTACACAAGGCCTGGCACGACGCCTCTGACAGCATAAAGAAGATAAAATACACGATGCTTGCAGACCCGACAGGCGTTCTCAGCCGCGGCTTCGGAGTGATGAAGGAAGATGAGGGAGTGGCTTACCGCGGAACATTCCTCGTAAACCCGGAAGGCTTGATAAAGATTGCCGAGATTCAGGATAACAGCATCGGGCGCAACGCTGACGAGCTGCTGCGCAAGGTAGAGGCGGCACAGTTTGTCGCGACCCACGACGGTGAGGTGTGCCCGGCCAAGTGGAAAGCCGGCGCCGACACACTGAAGCCGAGCATTGACCTCGTCGGCAAACTGTAATAAATGCCGCAGGAAGTCTGAAGGAAAGCGCATGGCTCTTTGCCGCTGCACTGCCCCGTAAAGGCAGGTGGCCGGAAAGGGCCATCTGCTTTAATACGCTTGAACTAAAAAAACATAAACCTTCAAATTATCACAGAGATGTTGGATAACAGCATATTAGAACAGGTGAAGTCGTTGTTTGCCGACCTTAAGTCGGACTTCATCCTCAAGTCATCCATTGACCCGACACATGAGAAGGCCGGAGAGCTGGCCGCGTTTCTAAGCGATGTCAGCTCATGCTCAGACAAGTTGTCGGTTGAGGAGAGCAAGGCGGATAACGGCGAACTGGAATTTTCAATAATAAAAGACGGCACCGGCACAGGAATAAAGTTCAGGGGCATACCCGGAGGCCACGAGTTCTCATCGCTGCTGCTGGCCATACTTAACGCTGACGGCGTGGGGAAAAACCTGCCCGACGACGCCACTCGCCGCCGCATAGCCTCGCTGAGGCAGCCGCTGGCTTTGCGCACGTATGTGTCGCTGACGTGTACCAACTGCCCCGACGTGGTGCAGGCACTGAACGTATTGGCCTTGACAAATCCCGGCATCACCCACGAGGTGATTGACGGCGCGCTGTGGCAGGACGAGACTGAGAGCCTCGGCATACAGGGCGTGCCCTCGGTATTTGCCGGCGACGAGCTGATTCACGTGGGACGGGGCGACCTTACGGCGCTGCTCGACAAGCTGGAAGAGCGCTTCGGCACGTCTGCCGATGCCGACGCCCACGGAAATACTGAGCACGAGCACGACGCCGTGATAACAGGAGGCGGCCCGGCGGGCGTGTCTGCCGCGATATATCTTGCCCGCAAGGGGCTGCGCGTGGCGCTGGTGTGCCAGAGAGTAGGCGGCCAGATGCTCGACACCGTAGGCATAGAGAACTTCATATCCGTGCCTGAGACAACGGGAAAGGCAATGGCCGGCAACCTGAAGGAGCATATCGGCCGGTATCAGATAGACCTTTACGAAAACCGCAACATTGAGTCTGTAGAGCTGTCGGGCACGGAGAAGCGCATCCATGTCAAGGGCGGCGAGACGTTTTCGGCGCCTGCAGTGATAATAGCCACGGGCGCGGGATGGCGCCGTCTGGGTGTTCCTGGCGAGAGTGAGTACATCGGCCGCGGCGTGGCCTTCTGCCCTCACTGCGACGGTCCGTTCTATAAGGGCAAACGTGTCGCCGTGATAGGCGGAGGCAACTCAGGCATTGAGGCGGCCATCGACCTTGCCGGAATATGCCGCGAGGTTACCGTACTTGAATTTGCCGACGAGCTGCGAGCCGACACCGTATTGCAGGAGAAGGCGAAAAGTCTGCCCAACGTGAGCATACATACAGGCATGCAGACCACGGAAATACACGGCGACGGCAAGAAGGTGACGGCGATAAGCGTGAAAGACCGCAACAGCGGTGAGACACGGACGATAGAGCTTGAGGGCGTGTTCGTACAGATAGGCCTGGTTGCCAACAGCGGAATATTCGCCGATGAGCTTGAGACCACAGAGCGAAAGGAAATAAAAGTGGACAGACACTGCCGCACATCGCTGCCGGGAGTGTATGCCGCCGGCGACGTTACCGACGTGCCTTACAAACAGATAATAATAGCGATGGGCGAAGGTGCGAAAGCCGCCCTGTCGGCGTTTGACGACCGCGTGCGCGGCGTCACAGGCTCTGCCCGATAAACATTTCAACAGTCTTTGCCGCCTTATACAGGCCGGAGACACACCGGCATGAAGGCACCCGCGTATCAAGCTGACAGTCAACACGTTACAAAAGGCCGTCTTTTACATTGTAAAAGGTGGCCTTTCAGCGTGTAAACGACGGCCTTTTGCAATGCGTTTTGCCGTCAATCGGATTCATCCGCAAGTCAGGTGCATAACACCAAGAAGAATATTGATGCGGACAATAAGACAGACAATATAACCGTTACTTGTTATTTTATTTTCCGAAAACATCTCTCATCTGTCACTTTTCTTTCCTAACTCATTTATTTCCAACCGGTTATGACTTGACAGATGCTTTTCCACATCTGTCACCGGCCAACGGTCTGACTGTAAGCAGGATACGGAGAGAAAGTGACAGATGATAGATGAAATCAAAAAAATTATATAAGTTAACCGCATGGTATAATGTGTTTCTGTAGATTTGCAATCGTGTGAACGGCGGGTACCGTCTTGAATATTGTACACTTGAACTACGGAATACCCGTTTTATCACAATCTTGACATTTATTCAACTGATCTTGTATATTAGGAATGATTTTATTTTGTTGATTTGTTTTTATAAAAGTGCTTATGTATATTTGCAAATAGAATCAAATAGTAATGGAATTTATATGGGCAGTCAGCCGTTGTTGAATATTTAAATGAACTATTAATTCTACAAAGGCCGTAAACTTCGTAAAAATAAACAAAAGTATAAA
Organism: uncultured Prevotella sp.; assembly: GCA_900550365.1. Classification (GTDB taxonomy): domain Bacteria; phylum Bacteroidota; class Bacteroidia; order Bacteroidales; family Bacteroidaceae; genus Prevotella. Next base: position 120,656 of record URRR01000004.1, read on the forward strand.
TTTTATGACAGGGATATATGAACAGATTATAAATCAGCTTTTCCGATATAAGTTGGATAACTATGAGAGAAAGATTTACCATATAGGAATAAAAGAGATAGGAAAAGAAGAAGCAATAGCTTATCTTTCTCATTACTTATATGGAATTATCCAAAAGCTCGTAATAGAACTTGTTGATACAGATGGTGGGGTTGAAAGAAGCATCCGGTTAATTAATGGCATTATTAAAAAACTTGGAACGGAATTCCAAATGGAACATTACGAAGACGATTTAATTGACGCAAGCAATTCCATATTAACCAGCATTATCGACAAGACGACATGCGATTATCCTGATCTTCAAAAATATATCCAACGGATTACACCTGTCACTACACTAACACAATGTTCACTTTTTACAGGTTCTAACTATTCTGTGAATATGATTAGTGAGCTAAAGAAGGAGATTTTGTCCTCGAATGAAGTTCGAATTCTCGTGTCATTTATTCGCCAAAGTGGAGTTAATTTATTATTGCCAGAGCTGAAAAAGCTTACTGAAACCGGCCGGAAACTAAAAGTGATTACTTCAACTTACATGGCAGCGACGGAATATAAAGCTGTTAAAAGTCTGGCTAAATTACCTAATACCGAAATAAAAATTTCTTATAACGGCGACATTGACCGCCTTCACGCCAAAGCCTATATCTTTCTGCGCGATACAAAATTCCACACAGCATATATTGGTTCATCTAATATTTCAAAAGCAGCACTGACCGAAGGGTTGGAATGGAATATTAAAGTTACGCAAATAGAACTCCCGCAGATAATGTCGATGGTAAACAATACGTTTGAGACGTATTGGGAAAATAAAGCATTTGAAACCTTTTGCTTAAACCGAGATGACGGGAAACTGAAAGCAGCCTTAGGAATATCAGAACAGCCTGCAGCAGGTATTGATTACTCTGTTCTCGATTTAATGGAAGCAAGAGAATATCAAAATGATGTGCTGGACAAGATTGAGAAAGAACGGATTTATAATAACAACTGGAAGAATTTGGTGGTAGCAGCAACAGGTACGGGGAAAACAGTTATTGCTGCATTCGACTATAAAAGATTCAGAGAAAATAACAAAAGAGCCAATTTCTTATTTGTAGTGCACAGAGAAGAAATTATCAAACAGGCATGTGCGACTTTCAGGCAAGTTCTGAATGATCCAAATTTTGGCGACATGTGGTATGGCGGACATGAGGCCTCATCATACACTCATTTATTTGCATCAAAAGATTTGTTGAACAATCGTATTGACCAAATGGCTTTGCCGGCTGATTATTATGATTACATCATTTTTGATGAAGCTCACCATATTGTAGCAGACAGCTATCAGAAAATTCTGCATAAATTTAAGCCAAAGATTCTTCTTGGACTTACTGCAACTCCTGAACGAATGGATGCAAAAGACATCACAACGTATTTTGGCAACCATATTTCAGCTGAGATTCGTCTTGACACGGCTTTGAACAATAATTTATTGGCTCCATTTCATTATTATGACATTACAGACTCAGTTGATTTAGCCGAAGTGCGTTGGGAGAAAGGGCATTATGTTCCTTCAGAACTTTCCAAGGTTTATACGGCTAATGACCAACGTACAGGCATTATTTTTAAAGCTATAGAAAAATATCTTCCTAATTATCATGATGTGCGGGCTCTTTGTTTCTGCGTAGACCGTGAACATGCAAAATATATGAATGCCAAATTTACGCTTGCCGGATTGAAATCGGATGTATTGATTAGCGATAATGCTCAAAGCAGAAATATAGAAGTAAGAAATCTTGTACAAAAGAAAATCAACTATCTGTTTGTTGTTGATATGTTTAACGAAGGTGTCGATATTCCAGAAATTGACACAATCTTATTTTTACGCCCAACCGAGAGTTTGACAATTTTCCTCCAACAATTCGGTCGCGGATTACGCAAGGCAAAAGGTAAGACATATCTCACAGTACTTGATTTCGTGGGCCATTCAAGGGTCGAATTTAACTATATGGATCGTTTCCGTGCATTGATTGGTAGAACGTCAATGAGTATTAAAGAAGAAATTGAAAGTGATTTTCCGCATTTGCCATTAAACTGTCATATTCAATTAGAAGAAAAAGCAAAAGCATACGTTTTGGAAAATATTAAAGGCTACATTAATGGATTCCGTAAAAGTCGCATTATAAGTGCCATTCAGCATTTTACAAATGATTATGACGAGCCGTTGTCGTTATCGTCTTTTCTCCGTCTTACGCATGTTCCAATAGAAAAGCTGTATAATGGAACTACATGGAATGAACTACTGTATTTGGCTGGTGTAAGAAAATCCACTTCCAACTTAAATATAGAATTATCACGCGCTGTAAACAAAAAATGGCTTTCAACAGATTCACACTCCTATTTTACATTTATTCACCGACTTGCTGCCTGTCAATTCCGCATACGTGAATCTATGCTTACAGATAAGGAAAAGAAAATGGCATTGATGTTTTATTATGATTTATATGATATGGCCGGTAAATACTTCAGTTTACAAGCTATGTTTGATAATTTATCTCAAGACACGATCTTCATAAATGAAGTATGTGAGATTACTACATATTTAATGAACCACTGTAATGCACTTGAAAAAGATGACAATTCATCTTTACGTAATGTTCTTCCTTTAAAATTGCACGGAGAATATACAAAATCTCAGATTCAAGTAGCAATCGGCACTTCAACTTTAGCAAAAAAATCATCCAACAGAGAAGGATGCGAGCGAAATGTATTAAACGGTACTCCTTTAGAAGCCATGTTTGTTGATATAATTAAGGATCGTGCAGTAGGTTCCAATACGAACTATAATGATTTTGCGCAAAGTAACAGAAAGTTTCATTGGGAAACGCAGAATAAGGTTAGTCCGGAATCACCAACAGCTCAAAAATACATTCAACAAGCACAAACAATGCTTCTCTTTGTCCGTAAACAGGCTAAAGCTGCAGACACTCCTAACCGAACAATGGGATATATATATTTGGGTGAAGTAACATTGGAAAGTTATCAAGGCAGTCGGCCAATGCAAATCGTATGGAAATTGAAAGATCCAATGCCCGGAGAGGTATATGAATATGCCGTGAAGTATGTTATATGACAATATGATTATTAATAAACTATCATTGCCTATAAGCACAAAAAGCGTGCAACTATTGAGCTGCACGCTTTTGCTTGCGATTTAGTATGTATTTACTTATCGGAATCATTTGACCTCTTCAAAGTCGGCGTCCTGCACGTTGCTGTCGTCAGTTTTGCCGGTGTTCTGGCTCTGCTGGCCGGCATTTGCGTTATTGCCGGTGAAGCCTTGGCCTGCGTTAGGCTGTGCGCCGCCCGCGTTCTGGTACATCTGGGCACTGGCTGCCTGCATTACGCTGTTGAGGTTATTGATTGCGTTGTCTATTGACGTTACGTCACCACTCTTATGAGCGTCACGGAGCTGCTGGAGAGCTGACTCGATGTTCGACTTCTGATCGGCAGGAATCTTGTCGCCGTTGTCCTTCAGGAAGTTCTCAGTGGTGAATATCATTGAGTCTGCCTGATTCATCTTGTCAACGCGCTCACGCTCTTTCTTGTCGTTCTCGGCATTCTGCTCGGCCTCAGCCTTCATGCGGTTAATCTCGTCTTGTGTCAGACCAGATGAAGCCTCGATACGGATGGCCTGCTCCTTGCCGGTTGCCTTGTCTTTCGCGCTTACGTTAAGGATACCGTTTGCGTCGATGTCGAACGTTACCTCAATCTGTGGAACGCCACGGCGTGCCGGAGCTATGCCCTCAAGGTTGAACTGACCGATACTCTTGTTCTGTGCAGCCATAGGACGCTCGCCCTGCAGTACGTGGATTGTTACGGCTGTCTGGTTGTCAACTGCGGTTGAGAATACCTCGCTCTTCTTGCAAGGAATAGTCGTGTTGGCGTCGATAAGCTTTGTCATTACGCCGCCCATTGTCTCAATACCGAGGGTAAGCGGAGTTACATCAAGCAGCACGATGTCGCCTACACCGCTCTCCTTGTTAAGGATTGCGCCCTGAATTGCAGCGCCGACGGCTACCACCTCGTCAGGGTTAACGCCCTTAGACGGTTCTTTGCCGAAGTAGTTCTTAACCAACTCCTGTACGGCAGGAATACGGCTTGAACCGCCCACGAGGATAACCTCGTCAATGTCTGATGTTGTCAGCTTGGCGTCACGTATCGCGTTCTGGCACGGAACGAGACAAGCCTGAATCAGAGAGTGAGCCAACTGCTCGAACTGAGCACGTGTCAGAGTCTTTACCAAGTGCTTGGGCACGCCGCCTTCAGCGGTGATATACGGCAGGTTGATTTCAGTTGAACTTGAGCTTGACAGCTCGATCTTAGCCTTCTCGGCAGCTTCCTTCAGACGCTGCATGGCCATCGGGTCTTTGCTCAGGTCGATACCCTCGTCAGCCTTGAAGCCGTTAACCAGCCAGTCGATGATTACCTGGTCGAAGTCATCACCTCCCAGGTGAGTATCGCCGTTAGTAGAGAGCACCTCAAACACGCCGCCGCCGAACTCAAGAATAGAGATATCGAATGTACCGCCACCAAGGTCGAACACGGCGATCTTCATGTCCTTGTTTGCCTTATCAACTCCGTAAGCCAGCGCTGCTGCCGTAGGCTCGTTTACTATACGGCGAACGTTAAGGCCTGCTATCTGTCCTGCCTCCTTCGTAGCCTGACGCTGAGAGTCAGAGAAGTAAGCCGGCACGGTAATGACAGCCTCTGTTACTTCCTGTCCGAGGTAGTCCTCAGCGGTTTTCTTCATTTTCTGAAGAATCATTGCAGAGATTTCCTGCGGAGTATATTTACGGCCCTCAATGTCAACACGGGGATAACCGCCTTCGTTGACAACGGTGAAAGGTACGCGCTCAGCCTCTTTACGGCTCTGCTCATAAGTCTCACCCATGAAGCGCTTGATTGAATATACGGTGTTCTTCGGGTTTGTGATAGCCTGACGTTTAGCCGGGTCACCAATCTTACGCTCACCGTCCTTAACGAAACCCACTACTGAAGGAGTGGTACGTTTGCCTTCGCTGTTAGCTATTACAACAGGTTCGTTGCCTTCAAATACGGCAACGCAAGAGTTTGTAGTTCCTAAGTCAATTCCAATAATCTTTCCCATAATTATTTCGTTTTTTATTATTTATCATTATTATTCGGTTGTATGGTTACATGGCTTTAACCAAATCATAAACCACTTACTCCTCAACAAAACGTATGCCAATGACAGAGTCGTGCCATTGATGCTGACATTTTGGCGCAATGTTTTTGGAGTATTGATGTTCTTTCTCTTATTTGTCATAAGGCAGTATGGCATTAATGTCTTCATATATTCTTAAGATATGCAGATTTGCTGATTTCCCGCAGATTACTTTGCTGAATCTTTTGCAAAACGCTGAAAGTAAATATAGGTATGACGGCTTTGTTCTCCTCCTATGATACGAGAAACAGCTTTTATATGTTTATAATTTAGCGGTACATTTTATATACCGTCAGACAGGTTTATGCCGTAATATATTGCAACGTTGCATCGGGCGCAAATCCGATGATTTTATGCCATGTTGCAAAAGGCCGTCTTTCATCTTGCGAAAGACGGCCTTTTGGCGTGCGTTTGACGGCCTTTTGCGACGCAATCTGCCGTCTTTTGGAAAAGCACGGATTATCGGAGCGAAACACAACCGGTAAAAACAATCATGAATATCCATGATACAGGCACTTCCCGATGCGGCACAATAACATTATAAAGGCCGGCGGGGATGAAAAGTGTATATAATGGTCTGTCTTCAATATTTCTTCAAATTTATGAGCTATATTTGTACCTAAAAAAAGAATCATGTGGAAATATTATGCCTTGTTGTCAGCTTTTTTTGCCGCGCTGACCGCCATTTTCGCCAAGATAGGTGTAAAGGACATTAACTCAGACCTGGCCACGGCCATACGCACAGCCGTCATTCTCTGCATTACGTGGGGCATCGTGCTGTTCGGCTCGCATGCGGGCGAGATACGCGACATCCCGCGCCACTCGTGGCTGTTCCTCATTCTGAGCGGCGCCGCCACGGGCCTGTCGTGGCTGTTCTACTTCAAGGCATTGCAGACGGGCAACGTGTCACGCGTGGCTCCTATCGACAAGCTGAGCGTTGTAATAACCATTGTGCTGTCATTTATTTTCCTGAAAGAGGAAGTCAGCCTGCGTGTAGTGGCCGGCGCGCTGCTGATTACCTGCGGAAGCATAATAATGTTATTGAAATGAAGCTGCTGATAATAGAGGACGAGAGAGAACTTTCTGACAACATCGTGGCTTATCTCAGTTCAGAGAACTATCTGTGCGAACAGGCATTCACCTACGCCGACGCCAGGATGAAGGTGAACATATACGACTATGACTGCGTGCTGCTCGACCTGATGCTGCCTGGCGGCAACGGGCTTGACCTTCTCCAGGACATCCGCGCAAGGCATAACGCCGTAGGCGTGATCATCATATCGGCCAAAGACTCGCTCGACGACAAGGTGAAGGGGCTGGCTATCGGTGCCGACGACTACCTGCCCAAGCCGTTCCATCTGGCCGAGCTCTCCATGCGTATTTACGCCATCATACGCCGTAAAGAGTTCACGGCAAACAACGTGTTGCGGAGCAACGGCATAGAGATAGACCTGCCGGGCAAGGCGGTAAGCGTAAACGGCAAAGCCGTAGTGCTGACACGCACTGAATATGAGCTGCTGCTGTTCTTCATCAGCAACAAGAACCGTGTGGTGTCGAAAGCGTCAATGGCCGAGCATCTGAGCGGAGAGATGGCCGACATGCTTGACAATCACGACTTCGTCTACACCCACATAAAGAACCTGAAGGCGAAACTGGCCGAGGCCGGCGTTAAGGACTGTATCAAGAACGTGTACGGAGCAGGATACAAATGGATAGAACTATGAAAAAAAGAAGCCTTACGCGCAAGATGCTCACGCTGTTCGTAGTCTGCATAGCAGTGCTGCTGACGCTTGCCACGCCGCTGTTTTACTACCTTACAAAGAACTATTACGCCGAAGACATGATAAACATCATCGAGGCGGTGAACCACGGACAGCCTATACCCAAGCCTGACCTTGAGGAAGACATCATGGAGGGCATCATGCTGCAGTTCTGCGTCATAGTAGGAGTTTTGGCAGTCGCAATCGTTCTTATGCTGCGCTTTATCTCACGATATCTGTGGCGGCCGTTTGACGAGACGCTGCGCCGGATAGAGGCGTTCCGCCTTGAAGACGGCAGACTGCCCGCACTGCCAGACACCGGCGTAAAAGAGTTTACCCGCCTTAACCGTGCCCTGCTTACCCTGATGCAGAACAGCCTGACGAGCTATCGGATGCAGAAAGAGTTTACCGAGAACGCCTCTCACGAGCTGCAGACCCCGCTCGCCGTATTCCAAAGCCGGCTCGACCTTCTGCTGCAGCAGCCCGACCTTACCGAAAAGCAGGCCGGCATGATACAGGGGTTATATGACGTGTCAAACCGTCTTGCCCGCCTTAACCGCAATCTGCTGCTGCTTGCCAAGATAGACAACCGCCAGTATGAGAGAATGGAGAACATCAACCTGACGGCATTTCTCCAAGACACGACACCATTCCTGCAAAGCATCGCCGGCGACATAACATTATATGAAGAGTTCGGCAACGACGCGCTGACCGTAAAAGCCAACCGCACGCTGCTCGAGAGCCTCGTAAACAATCTCGTTGTTAACGCCGTACGCCACAACAGGCCGGGAGGAGAACTGAGGATTGCCGTTAAAGACAAAAGAATAATCTTCTCCAACACGTCTGACGAGCCTGCACTCGACAGCAGCCTCATCTTCAACCGTTTCTACCGCCCTTCAGAGAAGGTGAAGGGCAACGGACTCGGACTGGCCATAGTCCGGGCTATCTGCGATTACCACGGATGGAAGGTTACCTATCAGTATAAAGACGGGCTGCATATCTTTACGGTTGACTTCTTACCGCTGCCCCGCTCCGTCTGAAGTCCGGTAAGAACTGATATTTTTTCACACTTTTGCATCTGCCGCTTCAGACTTTACACAAACTCAGGCTTTATCTTTACCGCCATAACCTGAAAGAACATAGATTATGGCTTTACAAGAAGATTTCGAGACACAAGGCAACTGGCTGTTCAGCCACAGAAGCATGTTGCCGCTCACGGTATTGCTGGCCGGCATTGCGGTATATTGGTTTACAATCCGCTCAGCCGGAACGATATTCATGACCGTGTTTCCACATTGGCAGATATATAAATACGCCTGCCTGGCTGTCAGCCTGTCAGGCCTGGCCGTGCGCATATACACCGTGGGTCACACGCCTGCGGGCACCTCCGGACGCAACACGTCACGGCAAGTTGCCAGCAAGCTCAACACCACCGGCATATATTCAGTAATGCGTCATCCGCTCTACTTCGGCAATTTCCTGATGTGGCTCGGCATAGCCCTGCTCACGTGCAGTCCAGGTTTTGTAACTTCGTTTGTCCTTGCCTACTGGCTTTACTACGAGCGCATTATGTACGCCGAAGAACAGTTTCTGCGCCGCAAGTTCGGCCAAGCCTACTTAAACTGGGCCGGCACGACCCCTGCCTTACTGCCGCGCCTCAGCCGGTTCAGGCCTTCAGCCCTGCCCTTCTCATGGAAGAAAGTGGTCAAAAAGGAGAAGAACGGCATATTCGCCCTGTTCCTGCTGTTCAGCCTGTTTGACTGCATCATGGCCTGGCAGACGGGCCTCAGCCCCGACAGCCTGCTGCTGACAATGACCGTTATCTGCGGTGCGGCCTATCTGGTAATAAAATATATCAAGCGCAACACAGGTCTGCTTGACGAGAAGGGGCGATAAGCCCGCCGGTACAGCACATTCAGTAAAACCGGCACAAACCTCCGTGAAATAGTTACATCATCTTCGGTCCGGCAGTGCTATCTTTGCATCTGTAAAAACAATGCTGGCAAAGAAGCGGAAAAAACAATTCCACGTCTGCCAGACTCAACTTAATTTAAATACCAGAAGAATGATGAAAACAAATCTAAATTATGACATGTACGTGCCTACCCGCGTAATGTTCGGCGCAGGCATGCTCGACAAACTGGGTGAGCAGCCCATGCCCGGCCGCCGCGCCCTCATCGTTATCTCAAATGGAAAGTCAACACGCGCAAACGGCTATCTCGCACGCACGGAGGAGCAACTGCACAAGGCAGGAGTGGAGACTTTCGTTTTTGACGGTGCCACACCAAACCCCACAGTGTCTGATGTCAACGCCGGAGCCAAGGCTGCCCGTGACAACGCATGCGACTTTCTCGTAGCTCTCGGCGGCGGCAGCGTCATGGACTGCTCTAAAGCAATAGCCGTAATGGCAACCAACCCCGGTGAGCTGTGGGATTATGTCACCATAGGCTCAGGCAAGGGACAGCCCATTACCGCCAGACCTCTGCCCATAGTAGCTATCACAACCACAGCCGGCACCGGCTCAGAAACTGACAATTCCGGCGTTATAACCAAAGAAGACACCTTTGAGAAGGCTTTTGTCGGCGACGCCTCTCTGTTCCCCGTACTTTCCATTGTCGACCCGGAGCTGATGACGAGCGTACCGCCTACATTCACGGCCTACCAGGGATTCGACGCCCTGTTCCACAGTACTGAGGGATACATAGCCCAAGGTGCCAATCTGATGAGCGACATGTATGCCCTTACCGCAATAGAAAACCTGGCAAAATATCTGCCACGTGCCGTAAAAGACGGTAAGGACCTCGAGGCCCGCACGCACGTAGCCCTTGGCAACACGCTCTCAGGCGTAGTGATGTGTCTCACGCTCATCACCAGCGAGCACGCCCTTGAGCACGCCCTGTCAGCCTATCATCCCGCCCTGCCTCACGGCGCAGGCCTCATTATGATAAGCAAGGCCTACTACCGCTACTTCATCGAGCACCACGCCTGTGACGACCGCTTCATCCGCATGGCACAGGCAATGGGAATGCCCGAGGCTACAAAGGCCGAAGACTTCCTTACCGCTCTGACCCGCCTGCAGGAAGCGTGCGGAGTGGCAGAGCTGAAGATGTCAGACTATGGAATAACTCCCGATGAGTTTGAGACACTGACGCGCAATGCCCGTGACGTTATGGGTGTAATGTTCACCAGTGACCGTGTGCAGATGACCGACGACGACATTGTTAATATCTACAAGCAGTCGTACAAATAAAACAACGTGAATCAGACTGATTCAGAACAATAATTGCTGTGTATCGATGGTTCTTCAACCATTGATACACAGTTTTTACAGAAGATACTGCTACAATTAAAAAAATCAGGTAACTTACCTTTTATATTCAAGTTGGTAACTTCTAATTTGGATTTCGCTGCAAAGCAACATACTCTTTAACGGCAGGTATTAATTCGGAAATGTAAAAAGGGTGTAAATCTCGCAAATGCTTGATTTACACCTTTACTGCGGAGAGAGAGGGATTCGAACCCCCGGTGCCTCTCAGCACGACGGTTTTCAAGACCGTTGTAATCGACCACTCTACCATCTCTCCTTAGAATGCCCGTTACTTGTAAGCGAGTGCAAAGGTAATACATTTTTTCTTATCAGCAAAATTTTTACCGTTTTTTTTAAAAAAGTTACTTACGGCTGCGTAAAAAGGCGCTTCGCCGTTGTTTTTACAGGTCTGTCAGCAGTACAAATGTATAATATTTCAAGACGTTCCTAACTGTATGGGCGTCATAAAGGTCTGTAAAGTATGCCGTAAAGTTTACTGACAAAAAGTTTTTGATTTCATCTCTCATCTGTCACTTTTTCTCCGTATCCTGCTGGCAGTCAGGCTGTTGGCCGGTGACAGATATAAAAAGCATCTGTCACGGCATAACCGGCTGAAAATAAATACGTTATAAAGGAAAAGTGACAGATGAGAGATGTTTTCGGAAAATAAGATGACTGTAATGGTTATATCGTCTGTTTCATTGTCCGCATCCATATTATCCACTATGTGCCTGAACTGCGGATGAACCGTTTTTACGGGCCTTGTCAATATCGCTGATTATCAGACATTTACGCTGACCGGTATCTGCGAGCTTGCAAAAGACGGCCTTTCAGCTTCCAAAAGGCCGTCAAACGCAAGGCAAAAGACCGTCTTTTACAAAGCGGAAGGCGGCCTTTTACAAGACATGGTGAAAAGTATGGTGCATACGTCAGTTAAGTATTGACGTTTTACATACCATGCAGGCATTGACAAAACATGGTCTGCCGTACCGTCTCAAATTGCATCCTGAAAAAACAAACGCGCCTTCTGACGTAAAGAAACGCCATGACCTGACTTGCAATCAATAAAAAGAGGAGTCAAGAACCAATCTTGACTCCTCATAAAATATCATACCTTTACTATTAAGATAATAGCCGTAAAGCAGCCTCAACGGTTTATTTCACGTTGCCGACGCTGACGAGATACTCGGCTATCTGCACGGCGTTAAGTGCAGCTCCCTTGCGTATCTGGTCACCGCTGAGCCAGAATGTCAGTCCGTTCTCGTCGGCCAGGTCCTTGCGTATGCGGCCTACGTAGACGTCGTCCTTGCCCGCCGTGTCGAGCGGCATGGGGTAGACAAGATGCTCCGGGTCGTCCTCAAGAGTAACACCGGGAGCTGCGGCGATGGCCGCACGGGCTTCCTCCACGCTTATCGGGCGCTCTGTCTCAATCCACACAGACTCAGAGTGTGCCCTGAGCGACGACACGCGTACGCACATTGCCGAGCATTTCACGTCGCTGTGCATTATCTTGCGCGTCTCGTTGAACATCTTCATCTCCTCCTTGGTGTATCCGTTCGGCTGGAAAACGTCAATCTGAGGTATCACGTTGTATGCCAGCTGATGAGGGAATTTGCTTACCGTAACGGGCTTGCCCTCTATTATCTCCTCATACTGCTGCTGCAGTTCGGCCATAGCTGCGGCTCCCGCGCCGCTGGCGCTCTGGTAGCTTGCTATGTGTATGCGGCGTATGTGGCTCAGCTTCTCGAGGGGCTGCAGCACAACAACCATCATTATCGTAGTACAGTTAGGGTTGGCAATGATGCCGCGCGGGCGGTTGAGGGCATCCTCGGCGTTGCACTCAGGCACAACCAAAGGCACGTCGTCGTCCATGCGGAAAGCGCTCGAGTTGTCAATCATCACGGCACCGTACTTGGTTATGTCTGCCGCAAATTCCTTCGACGTGCCCGCTCCTGCCGACGCGAAGGCTATGTCTATATCCTTGAAGTCGTCGTTGTGCTGGAGCAGCTTCACCTCATACTCCTTGCCCTTGAAGGTGTATTTAGTGCCTGCCGACCGTTTTGAACCGAACAACACGAGGTTGTCAATAGGAAAATCTCTCTCTGCGAGCACTCTGAGGAACTCCTGTCCCACAGCTCCGCTCGCGCCAACGATTGCTACGTTCATCTTTTATTATCGCTTAATTTAATATTTCATGAAGCCAAAGATACCAGATAAGCCGCGGAAGTTAAAAACACATGACACTGACATCAAAGGCCGTCGCAGCCACAGCCTGCCGCCAGACTGCTTTCCGCCGTCAGCAGGCCATTAAGCCTTAACTCCCCGACCACTTTAAAATCTTATGGCATCATAATTACAATATTTCGCCTGCAAAAGTACAACTTTTAAGCCAAATGTTATTAAATCATGATTTTTTTTTGCAATTTTGCATACAAAAACACAACCTGACAATACAAACATGCCCGGCTTGTCACAATATTTCCCCATAACATCACCCACGATGATATTTTTCGTCGTGCTGTGTATTATCCTTTTTGCGCCTATTATCATGGGCAAGCTGCGTATCCCGCACATCGTGGGGATGGTGCTTGCCGGAGTAGCCGTGGGGCCTCACGGCCTCAACATCCTGGCCAAAGACAGCTCGTTTGAGCTGTTCGGGCACGTAGGTTTATACTATATAATGTTCCTGGCCGGTCTTGAGATGAACATGGCCAACTTCCGTAAGAACCGCGTGCGGACGTTCACCCACGGCATTATGGCCTTTATCATTCCTATGGCCATGGGCTTTGTGATCAACCGCGGAGTGCTTGAGTACAGCCTGATGACGTCAATCCTGCTGGCCAGCATGTACGCCTCGCACACTATCATCACCTACCCTATCATAATGCGATACGGCCTTACGCGCCAGCGGAGCGTCACCATAGCCGTAGGCGCCACGGCCATTACCGACACGCTTACGCTGCTCGTGCTCGCCATAGTCGGCGGCATGTTCAAAGGCGAGATAACCGGCAGCTTCTGGATAATGCTGTTCCTTAAGATTGCCGTTGTGTTTTTCCTCATCATATACTTCTTTCCGCGCATAGCAAGATACTTCTTCCACAGATATGACGACAACGTAGCCCAGTTTATCTTCGTGCTGGCCATGACGTTCCTCGGTGCAGGCATGATGGAGCTTATCGGCATGGAGGGACTGCTCGGAGCGTTCCTCACCGGACTTGTGCTCAACCGCTACGTGCCCAATCTGTCTCCGCTGATGCTTCATCTTGAGTTCGTCGGCAACGCCATATTCATCCCTTACTTCCTTATCGGCGTGGGCATGCTGGTCAATGTCAGGCTGCTCTTCGGCGGGCTTGACACTCTCCAGGTTGCAGGAGTTATGATTTTAGTAGCCCTTACGAGCAAATGGGTAGCCTCACTTTTCACCCAAAAGATATTCGGCATGCGCGCAATAGAACGTGAACTCATATACGGACTGAGTAACGCGCAGGCCGGAGCCACGCTCGCCGCCGTCATGGTGGGCTATAACCTGATAACACCTGACGGGCAGCGCCTGCTAAACGACGACGTACTCAACGGCACGGTAATCCTTATCCTGGTAACGTGCATATTCAGTTCGTTCATGACCGAGCGGGCCTCAAAACAGATTGCGCTCGAGAACCAGGCCCACATACCTGATGACGAGAAGGCCGATGACGAGAAGATAATGGTGCCGATGAAGCACGACAAGAACGTAGACACCCTCGTGGGCCTGGCCGTCATGATGCGCAACAGGGAGCTAAACCGCGGCATTGTGGCCCTGAACATAGTCTACGACGATACCAACCGCCTGGAGTATCAGGAGAAGGGGCGGCGCCTGCTGGCACACGTCACCAAGGTGGCAAACTACTCTGACGTGATGGTTCAGACGCAAGTGCGCATTGCGACGAACATCACCAACGGAATAAAGCACGCCTTCAAGGAGTTCAACGCTTCAGAGATAATCATGGGCATGCACTCAGGACAGGACTCTGCCCGGCAGTTCTGGGGCGAGTTCATACCGGCTCTTTTCTCCGGGCTGAACCGTCAGATAATGATAGTGCGCTGTCTGCGCCCGCTCAACACCATACGCCGCATACACGTGGCCGTACCCTCAAGGGCTGAGCTTGAGCCCGGATTCTACCGCTGGCTTGAGCGTCTGGCCCGCATGGCGGAGAACCTTGAGTGCCGCATGCAGTTCCACGCCAAGCGCGAGACGCTGTCGCTCATCAACCAGTACCTGCAGAACCGTCATCCCAGCGTGCAGGCCGAATACACTTTCATGGCACACTGGATAGACATGCCAAAACTTTCTGACGTCGTGGCCGACGACCACCTGTTTGTCGTTGTCACCGCACGTAAGGGCACAATATCGTACAAGTCGGCACTTGAGCGGCTCCCTGAGGAGCTTACACGTTACTTCGCGGGCAAGAGCCTGATGATAATCTTCCCCGACCAGTACGGCGAGCCTGTAGGCACAATGACCTTCACCGAGCCTCAGCACCACGAGCAGCGCAGCGCATATGACCTGCTGACAACGTGGATCAGGAAACATTTTTCCGGCAGACAAGGAACAAGTTAACTAAAGACAAGAGACATGCGCCGGGCCTCTTGTCTGTCCGCCGGCTTGTCTCCCGTCAACAAATACAGTAAATAATGATAGACATTAAAGGCATAACCAAAAGCTTTGGCTCTCTGCAGGTGCTTAAGGGCATTAACCTGCACATAGACAAGGGCGAGGTGGTGAGCATCGTCGGCCCGAGCGGCGCCGGCAAGACCACCCTTCTGCAGATAATAGGAACACTTGACAAGCCCGACAGCGGCGAGATAATAATTGACGGAACTGACGTAGGCAAGCTGAGCTCGAAGAAGCTGTCAGAGTTCCGCAACAGGCGCATAGGCTTTGTGTTTCAGTTTCACCAGTTGCTGCCTGAATTCACGGCGGTTGAGAATATCATGATACCTGCCTTCATCGCAGGTGCACAGAAGGACGAGGCCAGACAAAGGGCAATGGAGCTTCTTGACTTCATGGGGCTTGCTGACCGTGCCGGACATAAGCCCAACGAGCTGTCAGGAGGCGAGAAGCAGCGTGTGGCCGTAGCCCGTGCGCTGGTAAACCGGCCCGCGGTGATACTGGCTGACGAGCCTTCGGGCAGCCTCGATTCTAAGAACAAGGAAGAGCTTCACCGCCTTTTCTTCGACCTGCGCGACAAGACCGGGCAGACATTTGTCATCGTAACGCATGACGAGAACCTTGCCCGCATCACCGACCGGACTATCGCGATGAAAGACGGCATGCTGTCAGCAGAAGAAACGGAGTAAGCAGTAAGATAAACAGTAGTAAGACATTAACAACAAAAAAATGAGCTTCATAAAATTAGGCGACTATAACCGCATGACCGTAGTCAAGCAAGTGGACTTCGGGATGTACCTCGACGGAGGCGACGAGGGCGAGGTGCTGCTGCCGTCAAGATACGTTCCTGAAGGATGCAAACCCGGCGACGAGCTTGACGTCTTTGTATATCTTGACAACGAGGAGAGACTCGTTGCCACCACGCTTACGCCGCTGGCCAAGGTAGGCGACTTCGCTTATCTCGAAGTGTCGTGGGTCAACGAGTACGGGGCGTTCCTCAACTGGGGACTTATGAAGGACCTCTTCTGCCCTTTCAGGGAGCAGAAAATGAGGATGGAGAAAGGCAAGGGATACATCGTCCACGTGCATCTTGACGACGAGAGTTACCGCATTGTGGCCTCGGCAAAGGTAGAACATTACTTTGACACGTCGTTTCCGCCATACAGCCACGGCGACGAAGTAAGCCTACTTGTATGGCAGAAGACTGACCTCGGGTTTAAGGTGATAGTAGACAACCGCTACCCCGGCCTCGTGTACAGCAACCAGATATTCAAGAATATCCACACCGGCGACCGCATGACAGGCTATATCGACATCGTGCGTGAGGACGGCAAGATAGACGTAATGCTGCAGCCTACGGGCCGGCAGATGACTCTCAGCCTGAGCGACACCCTGCTCGACTATCTTAAAAGCCACGGAGGCACATGCCCGCTGACAGACAAAAGTCCGGCTGAAGACATCTACTCGCTGTTCAACGTGAGCAAGAAGAACTATAAGAAGGCCATCGGCGACCTGTACAAGCGCCACCTGATAGTACTCTGTGACGACTGCATAAAACTGAAGAAATAAGCGGTAAGCCCCGCATACGGCAGTGACCGCCGACAACTTACCGACTACCGGCACGGACATACGTGACGGGCGGAAAAACAAAAGACGGTCTTCTGCATTGCAAAAGGCCGCAAAACGCAGGCTGAAAGGCCGTCTTTTACACGCTAAAAGACGGCCTTTCATATTACGTGACGACGCTACCGGATAAACATCTGGCTATCAGCAATTTACGGACAACGTGTCATCCGCGGCGCATATGTGGCTTCCAAGGCGCACAGACACGGCAGGCGGGTGACACGCAGCAGGCCGCAAAGCTGAAGAAAAATCTATTGCTACATGAAGAACACCCGCCGAAGACAGGCGGACAATGTAAACATAACGTTAACTGCAACTACAAAAAACAATCAGAAAACACAATTATTAATCAAATTGACATTACCAACATTCATGTTTTTAAATATTTTTTATTAATTTTGCGCTTGGTTGTATTAATGGTAAAAACAGCCTGCAAGGCTTTATCTGACGAAGAAATGAACGGCAATCCTGACGCTGACCGGCCACGACCGGCAGCCCGCATGACAGCCCTGGCGGCGGCAGTGGCACTGACAATGCTGTCAGTAACGACATCGTGTAACGGCCGGCAAGACGCTGACGACACACGCTCTGACAGCCTGACGGCAGCCCTCAACGCCGCTGACGACTCCGTAGCGGTAAGCTCTCCGCACGCCCTGGGCATGATACAGGAGGGGATGAGCAAGGCCACTGACAGTCTGGACTATTATGACTGGTACCTGCGCCTGATGCGCTATTCGGTAAGGCTCGACGTGCCTGACACCACTAAGCTGCACTGGGGCAAAGCATACGACTTTCTTACGTCACGCCCACGCACGCCGAGAGTAAACGGCATGCTGGGCTTCCTGCTCAATACAAAGGGCAGCTATTACTACAAGCTGCATTACGAACCGGGCAAGGCGATACGCGCCTACGGACAGGCTTACAGACTGCTGAAAGTCAGTGACAGCGAGAAACGGCTGCCTGACGTATGCGCCAACATGGGCGACGCTTACGTGTCGGCCAACGACATGCCGCGCGCGGCATGATGGTACCGCCGCGCCCTGCTGCTGTCAGACTCGCTACGGCTGCCCGCCAAGGACAACGTAAGCCTGTACATGGGGCTCGGCAGGATATACCTTAACCTGGGAGACTTCGACTCGGCCCACGAGTGTTACCGCGTGGCTGACGCCAACTTTAACCTGCTGGCGCTCAACATGCAGCTCTACTTCCTTAACAACTACGGTAATTATTACTATTACACGGGTGACTATGAAGGAGCGAAAGCCGTGTTCACACGCATGAGACGGCTGCTGGAGAGCAAGGGGATGCAGGACAGCTACGAGATGTACCTGTGCAAAATCAACATGGCCGACGTAGAGATGAATCTCGGCAACACGGCTGAGGCGGGTCGGCTGGCGGCCGAGGCGCTTGCCTTCTTCGGCCGCATAGGCGACATGACGGCCATATACTACTGCCACACGGTGCAGATAGCACTCGCGCTGAAAGCGGGCGACACGGCTGAAGTGGGGCGGATACTGGCCGGAGAGCATGCCACGGGCACCATGGACTTCAACATGGCCAACATACGTAACCGCTACCTGCGCGAATATTACGTGCGCCGTGGCGACTACAAGCGGGCCTACGAGAATCTGGTAAGCGACAACGAGCGCAACGACTCGCTGAAACACAACATAGTGAACATGCGCACGTCTGAGATAATGATGCGCTACACGCAGGACACCCTGCAACTGCACCACCGGATAGCGATGCAGGAGAAAGATGCCGACATACGCTCGGCACGCTTCGTGATGTTCATAGGCGCGCTGCTGCTGCTGGCTCTCGTGCTGCTGCTGCTTTACGTCTACACCTTCGCCAGGAAGCGTAGGCTGCAGATGTACATGGAACTGATGCAGCTAAGACTGATGAACGTGCGCTCAAGAATATCGCCCCACTTCATCTTCAACGTGCTGAACAGCCGCATGGCCAAGACCGACAAGGACGGTGCCGACGAGCTGATGGCACTGGTAAAGCTTATCAGGGCAAACCTGAACATGTCGGGGAAATACTATGTTTCACTGAAAGAGGAGCTTGACTTCGTGGGCTATTACATCAGCGTGGTGAGCCGCAGCGCCTGCCCGGGACTCGACTTCAAGGTGGAAACTCCGCCCGACGATGTGCTTGAAGAGGTCAAGGTGCCCTCGATGTTCATACAGATACTCGTGGAGAACTCGATAAAGCACGGCCTGAAACGCCGCGAAGGCCCTAAGCGGCTGCGCATACGCGTTAGTAAAGAAGAAGCCGGATGCAGGGTGACGGTGACAGATAACGGCACGGGATTTGACATACGCCACTCTGACCCGTCATCCACAAAGACGGGGCTGAAGGTTATCCGCAGCACGATAAACGTCATCAACAGAGACAACAAACACAAGATAAGACTGGGAATAAGAAACTTACATGCCGGCGACGGTACCATTGAGGGGTGTGAAGTGACGCTCCTGATACCGGCGGGACTGAAAGAACCAGTAAGAACAGCCCAGTAACGGGCACGGCCCGACATTCATATTAAACAGAAGACGATGAATGCGATAATCGTAGACGACACGCCCGCAGCAATAGATAATCTTGCCGCGAAACTTGAGAAATATGCCGACATCAATCTGATAGCCACGGCTGATAACGGCGAGGACGGCATTGCTAAGGTGCTGGAACACCGCCCTGAGCTGCTGTTCCTTGACATGGAGCTGCCCGACATGACCGGAATAGAATTTCTTGAACGCATGAGGGCCGAGGAGGACAGCCGCTGCTACGTTGTGATATACACCGCTTATAACGACTATATGCTGCCGGCATTCAGGAACAGGGCATTTGACTTCCTGCTGAAACCGGTCGACGACGGCGAGCTGGAGACGATAATGAACCGCTTTTACGCTGACTGCGCCGCAAGCAACGACCGCACACGGCAGGAGGAAACGACGAAGCGCGACGACGGCAAACTGCTGTTCTACACCAACGCCGCTGACTTCAGACTGGTGCAGATACGTGACATCTGTGTGTTCCATTATGATCACGAGGCGCGCGTATGGACTGTCATAGCAGCCGGATGCGACCGCTCGCTGCGCCTGAAACGCAACGTCACAAAGGATGTACTGCTGAGAATAAACGACAGCTTCGTGCAGGTAAGCCAGAAATATATCATCAACATCAATTATCTTCTTGAGGTGCGTGACAACTTCTGCCGCTTTTATCCGCCCTTCGACAATATCGATTACGTGAAGGTAGGCCGCTTCTTCCGGCGTAAACTTATAAGCCGTTACAACTCACTGTAAGCCTGACAAACTGCTACTCTATATAAATTCACAAAAGAAAAGCGCTGCCAAGAAAACTTAGCAGCGCTTTGTATCATGATAGAAAAAAGACTTAGAATCTTACACCTACGCGGAAGAAGAACTCGCCCGGTTTAGAATCCAGCTCTTTAACGATGTTGCAGAAGCCGTACTCATAGCCTAATTTCAGTGAGAGGAACTTCCATGCTCCTACTACACCGCCTTGCCAACCGAAGTCTACGGTATTCATCTCCCAATCATCCTTTGCTACTGCAAATCCGAGATAAGGACCGGTGAAGATGCCGACCTTAGCGTCGTCGCCCTTAACGAAGTTCCATGCAGCGTTACCTTCAAGCTGGATGAAGCCCGGATCCCACTCCTTGCAACCTTTGGTTACATAACCGATACCTGCAGACCAGTCGAACGCATCGGCAATGGGAGCCGTGTAAGAAACACCGATGTTAAGTGCCTTGAACTCTGACTTCGGGTTGATCGGGTCTTCAAAGCTTACGTCAGCGACATTGCCACCCCACCAGATAGTAAAGTTTCTCTGTGCGCTTGCGCCTACTGCAACTATTGCAAAAAGCGCGATCATTAACAACTTCTTCATAATGATATAAGTTTTGGTTAATAATAAATAAACTTAACTTTACGCAAATATACATATTTTTATTTTACACACAATGCCTAAAAGGAGTATTTTTTACATTTTTGCCTGAAAATGTGTTTAACATGTCGTTTTCAATGCTTATTTGGTTACAGATTATCTGCACGGTAACGACAGTAAGATTTCATGCCATTGTTTAAATATGTGAAAGTTATCATACCGGCAGACTGTCTCCGCGGCATGGATAATATCATAAAGCAAGCAAAGGCAGACGCCAGAGCACTCATTGTTAAGAAAAGCTGACAGTCTGTAAAATACTGTTATTTTACAAGGGAAATAAATGTCATAATATCAATAATTCAGTATATTTGCATGCCGCAAAAACCGCCATGGCATATCTGAGACTTGACACAACCGCACTGAAAGCGGCTGGAATAATGACGGCAAGACATACACATAAAGCTGCAAGACATGGACAAGCAGGTAATAATAATGAACTTCTCGGGCATTTACAACGAGGAGCCGTTCGCCCGTAACCCGCGTTTCACTCATATTGACTGTACCCGTCTGCACGGCACTGACTGCTACTGCGACGAAAACGGACAGCGTGAGATACGTAACATAATTGCTCCCTACCCTGCCCGGGGAATACATTTCATAGACTCCGGCGACTATCATTACGTTACCAAATTCTGGACTGATAAGATTGCCGAACCGTTCTCACTGTTGCTCTTCGACCACCATACCGACATGCAACCGTCACACTGGGGCGGCATGCTGTCGTGCGGCGGCTGGGTGAAAGACATGCTCGACAGCAACAATCAGCTTGTCAACGTCATAATAATGGGCATACCTGAGGCTGCAATCAAAACAATTCCTGACGTTTATAAAGACAAGGTAAAAACGCTCACCGACGTGCAAATGCACAGATATACCATAGAAAAACGGCCTTTCTCGATAACAGAACCAATATATATTTCTATTGACAAAGACGTTCTCGACACTGATTCGGCCCGGACTGACTGGGATCAGGGCACACTGTCTCTCGATGAGATAAAGCATGTGCTTCACCTGATTCTAAAGCATGAGAATGTCATCGGCATTGACATCTGCGGCGAATGCCCCGCCACACTCGGACTGTTTGACATGGATAACTCTATCTATATAGACGACAAGGCCAACCGTGAGCTGCTCGACATGTTCATTCAGCAGGGACTGTTATAAGCCTGACCGGTTTGCAATCCTGGAATTCATTCTTATGTAACTCTTTGTCTTGAATACAAATCCTTATACACATAACACACAAAATGTTTTGATTTTATCTCTCATCTGTCACTTTCCCCCGTATCCTACTGACAGTCAGACTGTTGGCAGGTGACAGATACGAAAAACATCTGTCACCGTTCCGTCAGTTTTGCAAATCCGCAGGAATGTCGGTGACAGATGCAGAATATATCTGTCACAGCATAACCGACTGAAAATAAGCGCGTTATAAAGAAAAGTGACAGATGAGAGATGTTTTTCAAAAAACAAATAACAAATAACAATAATGGTCATATTGCCTGCAATGCTGTTCTCATCCATATTCACGTCATTATGCCCCAGAACTGCGGATGTCTTGTCCTGAAAAAAGTTGACACATATAGAAACAATAAAAACATGTGTCCATTATGAGGAAAAGTCCAAAGAAGTACAGCGAGGAGTTCAAGCTGAACGTCCTCCGTGATTAT